>JAEUQA010000061.1 GCA_016789845.1 Chromatiales bacterium | reverse complement strand
GCACCCCGCCCTGGGCCGTCAGCGACAGGCGGCTCTCGGCGAGGGCCGGCCGGGTGATGTAGCGGCACAGCCGTTCCAGGGTTTTCCGGTCATCGCCGCGGACCGCCACCCCGGCGTGCAGGGAGAAGCCCGCGTGGCTCGCGAGGAAGGGCCTGGTTCCGGGTTCGGTGGCCGCCACCGTCTGCAGCGTGAAGGCCTTGCGGCCCTCCTGGGGGCCCAGCGCGATCCGGTAGGTGATCGAGTGGCCCTGCAGGTGCTCGAGGGCGGCGTCGTCGCCCGTGGCCCGGTCCAGGTACGCGGATTCGGCGTCCCGGACCAAGAGGCCCCGGCGCTCCAGGTGACGGCCGATCCGGGCGGTGATCTGCTGGAGGAGCGCGTCCAGCTCGGCGGTGGTGGGCGGCGGCACCCGCCGGAAGCGCGGCCGGCCCTGCGCCAGCGCGTAGGCCCCGTCCAGGCACAGCATGTGGAAGTGGATGTTCAGGTTCAGGGCGCTGCCGAAGCGCTGGATCAGGGTCACCGCGCCGGCCTGGCCCGTGGCCGGGGTCAGGCCGGCCTTCTTCAGCAGGTGCGCGGCGATCGCCCGCCAGACGATGGCCAGCACCGCGCCCATGGCGGCCGGTTCCGCGGCGAAGAGGAAGCGCAGCGGGAAGGGCACCGACAGCACCCACTGGCGGACCGGCTCCCGGGGCAGCACCTCGTCCACCAGCAGCGCCGCGCTCTCCACCATCCGCCAGGCGCCGCAGCTCGGGCAGAAGCCCCGGCGCTTGCAGCTGAAGGCCACCAGCCGTTCCGCGTGGCAGGTGCTGCAGCGGACCCGGAGGAAGCCGTGCTCCAGCCGCCCGCACTTCAGGTAGGCCTCGAACTCCGCCTCCACGTGAGCCGGCAGGTGCCGGTCCCGGTCGGCCAGTGCGGCCAGGAAATCCGGGTAGTGGCGCTCCACCAGCTGGTAGAGCAGCGTGGTCTCGGGACGGTGGCGGGCGTAGCGGGGCGGCCCGGGCCCGGCCGCGGGGAGGACAGCAAGGTGCATGCCGCCAGCGTCGGCAAGTGGGCGGCCAAGGGGCCAGCCGGGAAACCGGGCAGCCGGGCCCGATTAGTGCCCCGCTGTCATTTACCGATCAAAAACCCGGATTCCCGCGTCGACCCGTGCACTGTCTTTCTGTACGTTTGAACTGTACACTTTCAGGATGAAGAAGATGCCACGGGTACCGGTTACGGAGTTTCGCCAGAACCTGCCCGCCTGGCTGGGCCGGGTCCGCAAGGGTGAGCGGCTGGCGATCACCTCCCGCGGCAAGGTCATCGCGGAACTCTCGCCACCGGCGGTTGCACCACAGAGCGCTTCCGAAGCCGCGCGCACCTTCCTGCGCGGCAGCGTCCTGCGGTACGACCGTCCGTTCGACCCCGCCGTCGAGCCGCAGGAATGGGACATCAACCGTTGATCCTGCTCGACACCCATGCCCTCGTCTGGTGGCTTAACGATCCGGCCAGACTGCCCGCACGGGTGCGACGGGCGATATCCAACCGGCCTGCCCCGGGATCGCTCGGGGTATCGGCCATCAGCCTCTTCGAGATCGCAACCCTCGTGCGGCGTGGACGGATCCAGCTTCGTTCGAACCTCGAGGCCTGGCTCGAGAACCTCACGCTGCTGGCGGAAGTGCGGGTGATTCCGGTCACCGCCGGCATCGCCGTACGCGCCGGGACCCTGACGGATACCCTGCCGGGCGATCCAGCTGACCGGATCATCATTGCCACGGCGCTCGATGAGCAGCTAGGTCTCGTGACCGGGGATGCCCGCCTCCGCCAGGCGGGGTTGGTCGAGGTAATCTGGTAACACCCGCACCGTCGTCGCCCTAGAACGGCACCCGCCCCGTCCACATGTCCGCATACATCCGGAAGTCCCCCACCAGGCTGTAGAACGGGTGGGTGAAGGTCGCCGGCTTGTTGCGCTCGAAGAAGAAATGCCCCACCCAGGCGAAGCCGTAGCCGGCCACGGGCAGCGCGAGTAGCGCAAGCCAGCTGGCGGTGACTATCGACGCGACCGCGATGAGAATTACGAGGGTGGTGCCGGCGAAGTGCAGCCGCCGGTTCGTCCGGTTCTGGTGTTCGCGCAGGTAGTGCGGATAGAAGTCCGCGAAAGTCGGGAACTGCTTCCCGTCGGCCATGCTGTCAGCCGCCGTTGGCAACCGCCGCCATCACCACGCGCTTGGGCTCCGCAATCCCGTAACCCTGCGCGTAATCCACGCCCATGCCGCGGAGCATGGTGATGATTTCCTGATTTTCCGCCCACTCGGCAATGACTTTCTTGCCGGTGAGATGGCCGATTTCGTTGATGGAACGGACCATCTCGCGGTCGATGGGATCATGCAGAATCTCCTTGACGAAGCTGCCGTCGATCTTCAGGTAGTCGACGGGAAAGTGTTTCAGGTAGCCGAATGACGACAGGCCCGTGCCGAAGTCGTCCAGGGCGAACTTGCAGCCCAGCTCCTTCAGCGCATTGATGAAGCGGCTCGCCTGGGCAAAGCTGGCGATGGCCGCGGTCTCGGTGATCTCGAAGCAGATCTTGCTGGCATCCAGCCCGCTCCGCTGGAACTGGCGGATGACGAAGGGCAGGAACTCGTTGTCCGCCAGGCTGGCCCCGGACAGGTTGATGGAGCACAGCGCCAGCCGCTCCCGCTCGTCGGCCTCGGAGACCAGCCAGCGGAAGGCGTGCTCGACGACCCACCGGTCGATGTTGGAGATCAGGCCGTAGCGCTCGGCCGCGGCGATGAAGAGGTCGGGTGACACCAGGGCGCCCTGCTCGTCCCGCATGCGGAGCAGGATCTCGTAGTGGGACCCGGTTTCCTCGATTTGCAGCGGCTGGATCGTCATCCGGTACAGCTCGAAGCGGTCGTCCTCCAGGGCGTTGTTGATGCGGGCGGCCCACTGCATCTCCCGGCGGCGGCGCATGAGGTCGATGTCGTTCTGCTTGTAGGTGTGGATGCGGTTCCGCCCCGCCTCCTTGGCCGCCTGGCAGGCGCTGTCGCCGGCCGTGATCAGCGTCGCGACGTTCTCGTTGTCGCCCGTGATCGGCACGACGCCGATGCTGACGCCCAGCCGGAACGTCCGGTCGTCCCAGGTGAACTTGTGCTCCTTGATGGCCTCGCGCAGCATCTCGGCCGTGCGCATGGCCTCCTCCAGGCTGCAGGCTTCCAGCAGCAGGCCGAACTCGTCGCCGCCGAGGCGGGCCAGCGTGTCCCGCCAGCGGATCTTGGCCTTCAGCAGGGCGCCCAGCTGGGTGAGCAGCGTGTCGCCGGCGCCGTGGCCGCAGGAATCGTTGATGATCTTGAACTGGTCCAGGTCCAGGTAGAGCAGCGCGTAGGACGTCTCCCGGGCCTTGGCGCTCTTCAGCGAGCGCTCCAGCCGGCTCTCGAACTCCCGGCGGTTGACGAGGCCCGTGAGCAGGTCGTGGCTGGCGTGGTAGGACAGCCGCCGGTTCAGCTCCCGGGACTCGCTGACGTCGTGGAAGACCAGCACGCCGCCGGTGACGTCGCCCCGGTCGTTGCGGATCGGCGAGGCGGTACTCTCGATGTAGAGCTCGTTGCCGTCCCGGCGGATCAGCAGCGATGGCCGCACGGACTTGACCGAGCGGTTGCGCTTGATCGAGCTCATCACCGGGTTCTCGAGGGGCTCGCAGGTCTCCTCGTGGAAGCCGCGGAAGATCTCGTCCACGTGCCGCCCGCCGGCGTCGTCCAGCTTCCAGCCCGTCAGCTCCTCGGCTACCGGGTTGATGTACTCCACCGTCCCGTCGTGATCGGTGGTGACCACGCCGTCGCCGATGGACTGCAGGGTGATCTGGGCGCTTTCCTTCTCCCGGAACAGGGCCTCCTCGTAGACCTTCTGCTCGGTGATGTCCGTCTCGACGCCAACCAGGCGGCGCAGCCGGCCCTGGTCGTCCAGCAGCGCCTTGGCCCGGCAGGTCACCCAGCGCCACTCGCCGTCCTTGCGGCGCATGCGATGGGTATTCTCGAAGAGCGGCGTGCGCCCGGCGATGTGGTCCCGGAGGCGGGCCTGCAGCCGCGCGTAGTCGTCCACATGGACGATGCGCCGCCAGTCCGGCGCGTTGCGGGCCAGGTCGTCGTCGGCATAGCCCATCATCCGTTTCCAGCGGAGCGAGTACTCGACCCGGTTGTTGAGGGCGTCGAAATCCCAGGTGCCGTCGTTGACCGTCTGCTCCAGCAGTTCCTCCCGCTCATTGATCTCGGCGAGGCGCTTCGTCGTCCGGAGGCGCTCCAGGCCACAGGCCAGGCTGGAGCCCAGCAGCTTGAGCAGCAGCGTGTGCTCCACGCTCCAGTCCGGCTGGGGCTGGCCGAAGAACAGGGCGAGGCACCCGGCCCGCTGGCCGTGGACGTGGAAGCCGATCAGCAGCAGCGCGCCGCAGCCGAGGGTGGCGAAGCGGGCGGCATCGGCGGCCTGGGCAGCCGCAGGCGCGTCGGTGCTGGCCATGCCGTGGACCCGCAGGTGGTCCAGGTGCCTGTCGAGCCAGGGCAGTTCATCCAGGGAGGTGCCCGTGAGCACCTCGGGGTTGCAGAGGGCGAAGGCGCTGCGGGCGGCGATCACCTGGCCGATGCGCCGGCCCGGGGGATCCAGCAGCAGGACGCCGATGGCGTCGCAGGCGATCTCGTCCCGGAGGGTGTCGAGGGCGGCGGCCAGCACGGGGTCGCCAGGCCCGCCCGCCAGGTTCTGGAGGTCCACCGCGAGCTTGGTGTAGACCACGTCCAGGCCCCCGGCAGTCCGGGCGCCCGTTGCATCCTGCAGGCCCGTCAGCGTCAGGTGGTATTCCATTATGTCCGTTGCCCCCCGGCCACCTGCGATGCATTCTGACAGGGATTTTTCAGAATACAACCTAAGCCGATGTTCTCCATCGGATTTGGTGATCGGCGTCTCGTCCGCTTCGACTGCTGCCGTCTTTCGGCATAATCCCGGCCACAACTCCAACCATAAGGTTGTCCGCCCATGTTCGAGAAGCTCCGCGTCTGGTGGACGCTGGACACGGCTGCCGAACAGGACAGCCCGGACAACCCCTTCAGCGCCCTGGCTGCCGCCCAGCGCCGGGATACGGGGCCGATGCTGGCGCTGGCCTTCGGCTGGGGCTTCCTGATCACCGGTCTCTTCATCGGCGGCCTCCTGGGCGCCGGCCTGCCCTTCTGGCCCGACCTGGTGTGGAGTTCCCTGCTCGGCAACGGCGTGAACTTCATCGTGGGCGCCCTCGTCGGTTACATGGGCTACCGCACGGGCTGCAACAGCGGGCTGCTGTTTCGCCTGGTCTACGGCAACGTGGGCGCGGCAGTCCCGGTGCTCTTCCTGGCCGTGCTCCTGATCTTCTGGCAGGGCATTACCGTGGGCGCCTTCAGCTTTGCCTGGGTGCAGGACTTCGCATCGCCCTGGTTCTACGCCGTCGCCATCTTCGCCGGGCTCCTCTACACCGGGACCACCTACTACGGGGTGCAGGGACTCGAGAAAGTCGCGTTGCCGGCGGTGCTGGTCCTGGTGGCCGTGCTGGTCTACGCCGGCTGGTACAACGTGAGCCAGGCCGGCGGCTGGGACGCCTTCCTGGCCCTCTCCCGGACAACCGCGGCGAAGAATCCGCTGACCAACGTGCAGGCCATGAACATCGTGATCGGCTCCTGGATCGTGGGTGCCGTGGTCATGGCCGAGTACACCCGCTTCGCCCGCCAGGCTTGGGTGGCCATCGCCATTCCCTTCATCGTGCTGATCGTGGCCCAGTGGATCCTGCAGTTCGTCGGGGCCATGGGGGGCGTGGTCTCGGGCAACTTCGACTTCACGGTGTACATGCGGTCCATCGGTGCCCTGGTGTCGCTGTTCGGCCTCGTTGCCATGAGCTTCGCCCTGTGGACCACGGGCGACGCGAACCTGTACCTGCCATCCATCCAGACGGCCAGCGTCTTCCGGCGGCCGAAGCGGGTGATGGTCGTGATCTGCGGCCTGCTGGGCACGCTGATCGGCCTCGGCATCTACCAGCGCTTCATGGACTTCATCACGGTGCTGGCGACCATCGCGCCGCCGATCATCGGCCCGGTGATCGTGGACTACTACCTCTGCAACCGGATGCGGTTCAACCCGGACCTGCTGGATCGCCTGCCGGCCTGGAACCCGATCGCGGCCGCGGCCTTCGCCATCG
The DNA here is from genome assembly GCA_016789845.1 of Chromatiales bacterium. Lineage (GTDB taxonomy): Bacteria > Pseudomonadota > Gammaproteobacteria > Steroidobacterales > SHZI01. The sequence continues at coordinate 7,812 of JAEUQA010000061.1, read as the reverse complement.
GCGCCGGCAGCGCCTGGTTCTCGCCGCCCTGGATCGCCAACGGCCTGTTCGGCCTGCTCGTGTCCATGGCCGCCTACGGGATCCTCTATGCCCTGACCGGGATCCTTGGGATCCGGCTCGGCCATGCCCGCGCGGTCGCGGAGTCGGGGGCCGGAACCCGATGACGGCCTGGAACCTGGCCTTCCTGGGCGTCGGCAACGCGGCGGCGACCCAACTCGGGTCCGCCAGCGTGGTGCTGGAGAAGGACGATGCCCCCCTGCTGATGGTGGACTGCGGCCAGGAAGCCCTGTCCGCCTGCCTGGAGCGTTACGGGCGGCCGCCACCCGCCGTCTTCGTCACCCACGTGCACATGGACCACGTGGCCGGCTTCGAGCGGCTCTTCGTCGCCAATTACTTCGGCCACTCGGGCCTGCCCCGTACCCGGCTCTTCGTGCCGGCCATGCTGGTGCCCCTGCTCCAGGGCCGCGTCGCCGACTACCCCAACGTGGTGGCCGAGGGCTCCGCCAACTTCTGGGACGCCTTCGAGCTGGTGCCCGTCAGCCACGGGTTCTGGCACCAGGGTTTGTGGTTCGACGTGTTCCCGGTCCGGCACCACGTGCCGGGCACCGCCTACGGCCTCTGCCTGCCGGGGACGTTCCTCTTCACCGGGGATACCCGGCCCATCCCCGAGACGATCGCCCAGTTCGCCGACGGCCTCATGCCCCTGGTGCACGACTGCGACCTGCACGGCAACCCGTCCCACACGGGCCTGCCGGACCTGCTCCGGGAGTACAACGACGACCTGCGCCGGCAGATGGTGGTGTATCACTATGCGTCGCCCGAAGACGGCGCGGAACTCGCGAGGGCCGGCCTGCGGGTGGCACGGCCGGGCGACCGGCTCAACCTGCCCTCGCCCCGGGACGCCACGGCGGCCCATGCCGCGGCCGTGCGCCAGCGACTGCAGGGCGAGCGGCGCCACGGCCAGTACTGAATGGCTCATTGGGGGTGATGCGTGCTGCGATTGTTCCTGGGCGCCCTGGCAGTGACCGCGGTCTCGTGGATCTGGAGCGTGGGCTTCTACGTGCTGAGCCCCATCCCCTACTGGACGATGTCGAAGACCCTGGATGACCGGGCGGCCGGCGCCGCGCTGCTGGACCACTTCCCGGAAAGCGGCACCTACATCCTGCCCGGCAGGGACAGCGGCAGGGACGTTCGCCACGAGATGCGGGCCAACGGCCCGGTGGCGACCGTGTACCTCAGCCGCGAGGGCCGGCCCGCCTCGTCACCCCTGAAGACGGCCCTCGGCACGATCCAGGGCCTGGTGATCGGCCTGACGCTCGGCGTCGCCATGCTGCTGCTGAACCGCTACACCACGAAATACTGGAACCACGTGGCCATCTGCACCACCGTGGGCCTGGCCTACTCGGCCTACCCGCGGATCGCCGACATCGTGTTCTCGGACTTCCCGCCCGGCTACCAGTGGATGATGATCTTCTCGGATTTCGTCAGCTTCACCCTCATGATCATGGTGATGGCCCGGTTCACCCGGCCATCGCCCGGGAGTAGCCAGTGACCTACGCAGCGATCACGGGTTGGGGCAAGTGCCTGCCCCCGGCGGTACTGTCCAACGCGGACCTCGCCACCTTCCTCGATACCAGCGACGACTGGATCCGGACGCGGACGGGCATGCGGGAACGGCGCATCTCCCACGTGCCGGCCATCGACATGGCGGCGGTCGCGAGTGCCAGGGCGCTCGCCTGCGCCGGCCTTGCGGCCCAGGACCTGGACCTGATCGTCTACGGCAGCTGCAGCTCCGACGAGCAGGTGCCAAACAGCGCCTCGGGCGTGCAGGTCCGGCTCGGCGCGCACAACGCCGGCGCCATGGACATCAACACGGCCTGCACCAGCTTCCTCTACGGCCTGTCGGCCGCCAGCGCCATGGTCCGCGCCGGGGTCGTCCGCAATGCCCTGGTGATCGGCGTCGAGCTGATCTCTCCCTACATGGACTGGGACAACCGCAACGTCTCCGTCCTCTTCGGGGATGGCGCCGCTGCCGTGGTGCTCCAGTCCAGCGAGGACGAACTGGGCGTGCTCGGCGAGCACCTCGGTTGCATCGCGGAGGCGCGGCAGACGCTCCGGGTGCGCGGCATGGGCTGCTCCTATGCCAACCAGGGCGTGCAGTACGGCGACACGCTCTGGGACTTCGACGGGCAGGAGATCTTCCGGCGGGCGGTGAAAGGCATGGCCCAGGCCTCGGAGAAGGCCCTCGCCCGGTGCGGCATCGCCACCGAGGCAATCGACCTGATGGTCCCCCACCAGGCCAACCTGCGCATCATCGAGTCCGTGGCGAAATACGCCGGTGTGCCCATGGACAAGGTGTTCCTGACGGTGGAGCGCTACGGCAACATGTCGGCGGCCACGGTGCCGGTTGCCCTGGTCGAGGCGCTGGAGGCCGGCCGGGTAACGCCCGGCGCGACGATCCTCATGCCGGGCTTTGGTGGCGGGCTCACCGTGTGTTCGCACGTCGTGCGCTGGGGCGACCGGGTGACGCCCCTGGGCACCAGTGCTGCAGAGCTGCCGCCGAATGAACGCACCGCGCTCGAGCTGGTCAATGCGATCCGCGCCCAGCGGGGCACCCGCGGCGCGTCGGAGCGGGGCCTGATGGCGCCGCGGTTTGCCGAGGCAGAAACGCCTCCAGGATTCACGGCCAATCGCGGCTGACTACCCTTCCCGACAGCGTTGGCCAGCTCGGGCGAAGTGCGTCCTCACGCGGACTGCGAGCCCTGCCGGCGACGCCAGCCCAGGAGCCCCACGGCGGATCCGAGCAGGAGCAGTGTCGGCGGCAGAGGTACTACCGTTGCGTCGAGGCGGGCCACCCACGCCTGGGACTCGGGGTTCGCGTTGGTGTATCCCCAACCAACGATCGTGAGACCATCTGCCGAAACAGCTTCCGCACTGACCAGCGTCCAACCATCGAGACCGGTGGCGCCCTGGGCAACCAGCAAGCCGAACAGCTGCAGGGGCCCTTGGTCGCCCATCCAGATTGCGGCACTTCCCCCGGTGAATTCCCCTCCCACCGATGCTGAGCCGACGATCACCTGGCCGTCACCAGACACATCGAGCGCGCGGCTGCCACCCCCGTCGGGGTTGGCCGTGCCGACACCCAGGCCGACCATCCCGGTGGCCTCTGTCCAGCGAAACGCCTGGTCGAACGTCCGCTCGAAGAAACCGCCCTCACCACCATCGATCAGCTCTCCTGCCCGGCTGTAACCCACGATGACGCTGCCGTCCGCCGAGGCTGAATACGCGCGGCTGAAGAAGGTGCCACCCGGAAGGTCACCGAGGCCGGACATCTGGCCATCCTGCCAACGGAAGGCCTCTTCGCCCCGGAAAAATGTCGACCCGCCACCCTCCCCGCCATCGCCCGGAATTTCCAGTTCAAAGTCGCTGAAACCGACGATCACGCGGCCATCGGCCGAGATTCCGAACGCACCGCTCTGCTCGCCTCCGGGCAGATAACCCAGCCCCGTAATGGTGCCGCCCTCGTAGCGCACTGCCTGGGGCATGCCGCCACTCAGTCCCACTGCGATGTTGCCGTCCGCCGATACTTCCCAGGCACCCTCTGTGAACGCGCCAGGAGGCAGGCTACCAAGCCCGGACATCCCGCCAGTCGCGCTCCAGGAAAATGCCTCGCTCGTGCCAGAACCAACATCCAGCCCGACCACGGTGGTGCCGTCCGCTGACACACCGCGTGCGATCGTCTGGGATCCGGGCTTCACGCTGCCAAGGGACTGCATTCCGGTCGCGGCCGTCCAGCGGAACGCCTGTGCGCCCACCTGCGTGGTGCCACTCCCGACCACCGTGCTGCCGTCTGCGGATACATCGTAGGCCACGCTGTAGCTTTGGCCTCCCGCCAGATCGCCCAGTGGCAAAAAACTGGCGGCAGTGGCAAGGCCGGGTGCAGCCAGTAACGCGAAAACCGTCGGGACCCGGGGATCAAGTGCCAAGGACATGGGAGCGGTTCCTAGGGACTGGTTGTTCTTTGTCCTCACGTTAGCCAATCCGGCGCCTCGGGTCCACCGGCCATCCGTCGACAGCACGGCCCGCAACATAATCCACAACCAGTGACGGACTCCCGGCAACGACCCGCCCAGCCCCTATATCCCCTAATCCGGTGCGCCGCTGTCGCCCGCCACCGGTAACCGCCACCCGCGGCGGATCGCCAGCCAGCGCAGCGTGAAACAGAGGACTGCGCCTGCCACCGCGACCGGCGCGGCGGGGAGCCCGAGCGCATCGCCGCTGACCACGACCCCCGCTCCGGCGAGTGCCGCGACGGCATACAGCTCCCGGCGCAGCACATGGGGGATCTGCGCGACCAGCACGTCGCGCGCGATGCCGCCACCCACGCCGGTGACCACGCCCAGCATGACGGCGCCGACCGGCCCCAGCCCGGCTGCGAGCGCCTTGCCGGCGCCCAGCACGGCAAACAGCCCGAGGCCGATGGCATCGAACAACTGGACCGGGTTGTGCATTCGCTCGACGGCAGAGTGGCGGAAGAACGTGAGCAGCCCGGCGAGCAGCGACACCGCCAGGTAACGCCAGTCGACCAGGGAGACGGGCGGCGTGGCGCCCAACAGCAGGTCTCGCATCATGCCGCCCGCGGTAGCCGCCGCGAAGGACAGCACCAGCACGCCGAACAGGTCGAGCCGGTGGCGAACGGCGACCACCGCGCCGCTGATGGCGAAAGCGAAGGTGCCGACGAGCTCGAGCAGCGCGACAAAGGCTGTGGTCAACTGCATCTCCCGGAACCGCTTCTGAATTCCTGACCCGGGTTTCGCGCCCGGTGCGGGCGCCTAGGCCCGCCCGACTGCCCGGCCAACCAGTATCTTCACCAGGTGCAGCAGGTTGTTGGTGGTCCAGTACAACACCATCCCCGCCGGGAAGGTGTACAGCAGGACGAAGAACAGCGCGCCCATGGCGTAGAGGCGCAGGCGCTGGCCCGCCCGCAGCGCCGGGGCCAGGCTCGGGTCTTCCTGCAGCCGCGCGGCCATTATCGTGAACACCGTCATCAGCACCGGCAGCAGGTTCAGGTGGCCGCCGAAGAATGGCAGCACGCGGGGCAGGGCCGCCAGCCGGTCGGGCAGCGACAGGTCCTGCACCCACAGGAACGGAGCACCGGCGAGCGCGAAGTTCTCCCCCAGCATGTCGAAAGCGGCGATGAAGACCGGGATCTGGACGAGGAAGCCCGCCAGGCTCTTCAGCGTGTAGAACTGGCTGATGCCGTGCCTGCGGTAGGCCGCCAGCGTCAGGTTGTGCGCTTCCTCGCCCTTGTAGTCGCGCCGGATCGCCGCGAGCTCCGGGGCAAGCAGGCTCTGCTGGCGATTGACGTCCGCCTGCCAGCGCTCGGCGATCCACGTTAGCGGCCACATCAGGAATTTCACGGACAGTGAGAGGAGCATGATGGCCAGCCCCCAGTTCCCGACGATGCCCTGCCAGAACTCCAGGACCACCCGGAGCCCGCTCGCGAGCGAGCGAAGCCAGTCCCAGAGGCCGGCATAGAGCATCCTGCCCAGCTCGGGAGCAGTGGCGCCGAGTTCGGCCGGCGTTACCGGTCCGCCATAGAACTCCAGCTCCACGCTGCCCGGGCCCGCGCCGTCCCGGGCCAGGGCGAGCACCGGGGCCTCGGGCGCGGGCTCCGAGGCGGCGATCCGCAGGGGCGCGTCTGCCCTGACCAGCACGGTCCAGAAGCGGCCGCGAAGGCCGGCCCACTCGCCCACGGGCAGCACGCGTTCGCCGGCGGCTTCATCGTCACCGGCGAGGGTGATCTGGCCATCCGGATTGACGACCACCGCGCGGCTGTCGGTGTACAGGCTGCCGAGCCCGGACAGCGGCTCGCCAGCGAGCGATGGCCCGCCGGCCAGCACCAGCCGCGCGCCGGCCGGAACCTGGATGGATGCCGACAGGGTCCTCCCCTGCCGGTCGAGCCGGTAGCGATGCACCAGCCGGATCCCGCCGAAGGGCTCGACCGAGGTCAGGAGCAGCGCACTGCCGTCACCGGACTCCCGCACGTCCCGGTCGTACTCCAGGTTCTCCAGCCGGCGGGTCGCCGCCTCGTCGCCGGGTATCTCCCAGGCCAGCCGGGAGCTGCCCCCTGCCGGGCCGAGCAGCGTCACCGGCTCCTCACCGCGCACGCAGACGGCGCGGCAGCTTTCCCAGCGCCCGGGCAGCCCGCCGGTGAGGTTGATCAGTACCTGCTGCCGCTCACCCGGCAGGGCGACGGCCGCCGGGAAGGCCGCTACCGGAACCAGCAGCACGGCAACGGCCAGGACAGCAGGCAGGACAGCAGGCAGGACAGCAGGCAGGACAGCAGCCAGGATCGATCGCCGCAGCGGGTGGGGAGTCATCGGTAGAACCGGCGCATGTCGGCCAGGGATTGCTCGATCAGTCCGGCATCCAGCCGGGCATCCGCCGGCGGCCGGTAGTCGGGCCCCAGCACCTCGGCGAAGCCGCCGGGCTGCGTCACCATGATCCGCCCGGGCTCGACGATGGCGTGATCGTGGTAACTGCCCGCGATGATCCAGTCCCAGGACACGCCGTCGAACAGGTTGCGGCCCAGGCTGTAATCGGCGGGCGGGTTCGTGCAGCCGAAAAGCCCCTGCAGCAGCGTCGCCGGCAGGTCCTGGTGCGCGGTCCGGTGCTCGTACACGCGGGCCGGCTTGCCGGGCCAGTGCATCAACAGGGTCGCCCGCAACTGGTACCGCCCGAAGTTGCTGGCGTGGCCGTAGTAGCCGAGGCCGAGATCGTCGAACTCGTAACCGTGGTCGCTGGTGATCATCACCAGCGTGTCCTCCTGCAACCCGGCTGACTCGAGCGCCGCCAGCACGCGGGCCACCTCGCCGTCCACCATGTGCACGCCATTCCGGTACCGCAGCCACCGCTCGCGGGCCTTGCCGTTGGCCCGGTAGCGGTCGTCGGGCCCGAGGCCGGGCGCGTCGTCCCCGGTGAATGGCGGGTCGTAGTAGAGGAAGGCGAAGAACGGGCCCGGCCTGCTTTCCTGGCTCTCCCGCCCGTCGAGCCACCGGAGCCAGTCCGCCGTGACCTGCTGGTTCTTCAGCACCCCGGGCTCGTCGGACTCCGGCTTGAGGCCGGGGACGCCCGCGAACACGGTGCGGTCGATCAGCGTCGGGCTGCCGTAGCCCACCGCGCTCGAGGTCATCAGTACATAACCCTGGCGGCGGAACTCCTCGAGCAGCACGGGCGGGCGCTGGACGTCGTAGAAGGACTGCCAGTAGGTGCTGGGCAGGCCGTAGAACATGGAGAACAGCCCCATGCGGGACGAGTTGCCGCCGCTCCAGTGGTTGGCAAAGTACTGGCCGGTATCCCGGAAGGCGGCCAACGCCGGGCTGGACACCGGGTCAATGGCGTCCGGCCGGAGGGCGTCGATGAGGATCCACAGGACGTTCGGTGTCGCGCCGGTCGGTGCTGCGCACTGGAGTGGTGCCAGCGGATAGCGCAGGTCCCCGGACGCCTCGGCACTGCCCTGGCGCAGCAGTCGCGCCTGGCGCACGCGCTCCTCGTCGAGCCAGCCCAGCTTGGCCAGCGTGCGCTTGCCGTGGAGCGGGTAGTACAGCGGCAGCATCCCGGTGAAGCGCGTCACCGGGCTGTAGCCCACCGCATCCGCCCAGACGTGCAGGCCCTGGCTGCCGAGCCAGCAGGCCAGGAGTGCAGCGGCCAGCGGCCGGCCGCCGGTCCGGCCCGGCCGGCCGGCAAGCCAGCGCCGCAGGGTCCCCGCCAGCATCGCCTCGAAGGCCAGCGCGATGACGAAGACGACCC
>JAEUQA010000032.1 GCA_016789845.1 Chromatiales bacterium | reverse complement strand
GGCCGCCAAATGCCCAGATGCCAAACCCGGTGCCTCTCAAAAGTAATCCCGCAAGGCCGCCGCGAAGCCGCGCATCTGCTCCACGGTGCCCATGCTGACCCGGCACCAGGTGTCGTACGGGGGAAAGGGCCGGCCGACCTGGTAGCCCGCGCGCCGCATGGCCGCACTGAAGTCTGCCAGCGGGCCGCCGGTGTCGAAAAAGACGAAGTTGCCCCGCCCCTGCTCCACATGCCGCAGCTTCAGCTCCCGGAGGGCCCCGGTGGTTATCGCCAGGCCCTCCTGCAGGCGTGCCCGGGAAAAGGCCTGGAACTCCAGGTCCTGGTAGCTCGCCGTCGCGGCGGCGACCCCGGCGCATCCGAGCAGGGTCATGCGGTGCTTTTCCAGCCGCTGGATGATCTCCGGCGGCGCCAGCGCGTAGCCGACCCGCAGGCCCGCCATGCCGTGGAGCTTGGAGAACGTGCGGGTGACGATCACCGGGTCGCCGGCGCGGACCCGGTCGGTCGCCGTGTGGGCGGGCCAGTCATCCCAGAGATCCAGGTAAGCCTCGTCCACCAGCACGGTGGTCCGGCTGGCCATCGCCTGCAGGAACGGACGCAGCTCCGGGCCCGGGATCAGCGTGCCCGTGGGGTTGTTGGGGTTGCATACATATAGAAGTCCCGTCTTGCCGGTGACGGCGGCCGCGAGCCCCTTGAGGTCGTGCCGCAGCTGCTCGTCGAGGGGCACCTCGGTGACGGTGGCGCCCAGCTGACGGGCGTAGTCCTGGAGGAACCCGAAGGTCGGCCTCGCCGCCACCACCTCGCGACCACCCGTGCCGTAGACGAGGCCGGCGATGCGCAGGATCTCGCTGGAACCGTCCGCCAGCATGATGTGGCTGGGTGTCAGGCCCTCGCGTTCCGCGATCTGCTTCTTCAGGTCCTGGTCGTGGCCCATCGGGTACTGCCAGGCGGTGGCGAGGGAGTCCGCCACTGCCCGCCGCGCACTGGCCGCGGGACCGTAGGGATTCTCGTTCGCGATCAGTCGGGCAAGCCCGCCGCCGGACTGGGCGGGCGCCACCGGCGCCGCCGCTTCTGCGGCGGATAGGGGACGGGTTCTCGCCAGGGCCGTGGCGACGACCGCCGAGGAACCGAGCACCAGGGACCGGCGGGTGACCTGCGCAGACATAATCGACCTCCCAATAGCCCGCTACATCAACAACCTGGCTTGGCCGTCACACCTGCCCCAGGGCGCCCGGGCCGTTATACATGCCGGTTATGCGCGGATAACAACAACGTCGTTCCGTCGCGGCAGGCGCCCGGTTAGTTTGCACCCTCACGCGATCGACCGTCACTTGCAGGAGTTGCCCGTGTCCGCAGCCGCCAACCTCGTTCTCGCCGATCTGGACACCAGCGTGCGATCCGGACCGACGGTGCTGTTCGACGAGATCGAGACCCGGGAGCACGCGGTCGCCCACGGCAACAAGCTGTTCACGGGCCTGGCGGCCGCCGAGCGGGTCGCCTGGGCTCTCGAGCACCTGCCCGGCAATCACGTCCTGACGTCGAGCTTCGGCATCCAGGCCGCCGTGCTGTTGCACCTGGTGACCCGGCAGCGTCCGGACATCCCGGTGGTCTTCATCGACACGGGCTACCTCTTTGCCGAAACCTACCAGTTTGTCGATGCCCTGTCCGACCGTCTCAACCTGAACCTGAAGGTCTACCGGAACACCCAGAGCCCGGCCTGGCAGGAAGCCCGCTACGGCAGGCGCTGGCAGCAGGGCCTGGCCGGCATCGAGCTCTACAACCGGGAGAACAAGGTGGAGCCCATGGAGCGGGCACTCCGGGAGCTCGGCGTCGGCAGCTGGTTCGCGGGCCTGCGTCGCTCCCAGTCCTCGAGCCGGGCCAACGTGCCTTTCCTGAATGCCCATCTGAATAATCAGGGCACCGTGGGCAGCGAGCGCTGGAAGGTCCACCCGATCGCGGACTGGACCGACCGGGACGTGTTCCGCTACCTCAAGCAGAACGACCTGCCCTACCACCCGCTCTGGGAGCAGGGCTACGTGTCGGTGGGCGACGTGCACACCACCCGGCCGATCCACGCGGTGAAGACGGAGGAAGAAACCCGCTTCTTCGGCCTGAAGCGCGAGTGCGGCCTGCACGACATCGATTTGTCGGGGTTGTAGGAACGCCCTGAGGCGCGACGGGGCTTCGGCCTCGTCGGGAGACTCGGGGACTCGATTCCCGACGAGGCCGAAGCCCGGTCGCGCCTCAGGGCGCTCCTAGGCCAGCTCGGGCAAGGGCGTTTCGCAGCCGACCTTCAATGGCAGTGCATCCTCGTCAAACAGCGCGTCGACCTCGGCCTGGGTGGCGAGCTGGGCGGCCTTGCGCGTGAGGTGGGGCGTGAGGTGCGGGGCGAAGAGCGCGACGAAATCCACCATGTACCGGCGCAGGACCGAATCCCGCCGGAAGCCGAGCCAGGTGGTCACGCGGGGAAACAGGCCCTCGGCCGAAATCGCGGTGAGGTCCTTCTGGTCCTGGCATTCGTAGGCCATGGGCGCCACGATCCCCACGCCCATGCCCATCCGCACGTAGGTCTTGATGATGTCCGCATCCCGGGCTGTGAACACCACGTTGGGCTCCAGGCCCTGCTCCGCAAAGGATTTCTTCAGTGACGACTCGCCCGTGGTGCCGAAGACGTACGTCACCAGGGGATAGGCCGCCAGCACGGGCAGTGTCAGCTCCCTGACCTCCGTCAGCGGGTGGCCGTTGGGCACGAGGATGATGCGGTCCCACCGGAAGCACGGCAGCAGCACCAGTCCCGGGAACAGCTGGCGGGAGCCCGTGGCGATGGCAAAGTCCACCCGGTTGGCCGCCACCAGCTCGGCAATCTGCTCCGACGTGCCCTGGTGGAGTTCCAGGTTGATCTTCGGGTACCGCTCGCGGAACTCCTTGATCACGTCGGGCAGCACGTGGCGCGCCTGCGTGTGGGTGGTACCGATGGACAGCGTGCCTTCCTGCTCGCCGGAGAGGTCGCTGGCCAGGTTCCGGATATTCTCCGCCTCGCGCATGATCCGGCGGGCGCGGGCGATGACATCCCGGCCCGCGGGGGTGATGGCGGTCAGGCTCTTGCCCTTGCGGGTGAAGAGCTGGACGCCCAGCTCCTGCTCCAGCAGCTTGAGCTGCTTGCTGATCCCGGGCTGGCTGGTATAGAGGCGTTCGGCGGCCGCGGTGATGTTGAGACCGCTGTCCGCGATGGCCACCAGGTACTTGAGCTGTTGCAGGGTCATGGCCCCGTCTATATAGCCAGAAGTTACAAGAGCCTGTCAATCGTCTATTTTTTTCCTGACCGCCAGGGGGCTATCGTGGCGCGTCCCGCCCGGTTCCCGGCCGCCCCCGTTCCAGCTGGTTTCGAGCCCCATGACCTACCTGCCCATCTTCGCGTCCCTCCGCGGACAGCCCTGCCTCGTGGTGGGCGGCGGGGCCGTGGCCGAGCGCAAGGCGCTGCAGCTGGTCGCGGCGGGCGCCCGGGTGACCGTCAACGCCCCCGGCCTGTCGCCTGCCCTGGAGGCGGCCCATGCGGACGGCCGCATCGATGTCGCGCGGCGGCCCTTCGATGCCACGCTGGTGCCACTCCAGCTGCTGGTGATCGCCGCCACCAGCGACCCTGCCGTGAATCGCGCGGTGGCTGAAGCAGCCCGGGCCGCGCTGCGCCTGTGCAACGTGGTGGACGACCCCGCCGCCTCCACCTGGATCAGCCCGTCCGTGGTCGACCGGTCGCCGCTCCTGATCGCCGTGTCCAGCGGCGGCCAGGCGCCGGTGCTCGCGCGCCTCGTGCGCCAGCGCCTGGAGCGCTGGCTGCCGGCCCGCCTGGCCGTGCTGGCCGACTGGGCCGGGAGCTGGCGCGAGCGCGTGAAGGTGGCGCTGCCGGACGTCACGGCCCGGCGGCGCCTGTGGGAGGACGTGCTTGCCGGCGTGCTCGACGCGCGCACGGGACCGGCCCAGGCCGTGATCGACGGGCGTACCGCGGAAGCGGACGCGGCCCTGCTCCGCCGCCTCGGCGAGCAGGACAACCCGGGTGTCACCCGCGGGGAGGCGTGGCTCGTGGGCGCCGGTCCCGGCGATCCGGGCCTCATCACCGCCAGCGGCCTGCACTGCCTGCAGCACGCCGACGTGGTGCTGCACGACCGGCTCGTCGCGCCCGCCCTGCTCACCTTCGCCCGCCGGGACGCGGAGCTCATCGACGTGGGCAAGACCGGCGGTGGCGCCGCCACGTCCCAGGGCCACATCAACGAGCTCCTCATCGACCGGGTACGGGCCGGCCTCCGGGTCTGCCGGCTGAAGGGCGGCGACCCCTACGTGTTCGGCCGCGGCAGCGAGGAGGCGCTGGCCCTGGCGGCGGCGGGCCTGCCCTTCCGGGTGATCCCCGGCGTCACCGCCGCCAGCGGCTGCGGCGCCTTCGCGGGGATCCCCCTCACCCACCGGCATGGGGCCCACGCCGTGACCTTCGTGACGGCGCACCTGGGCGCCGGCCCGGATGCTACCGGCCCGGATGCGCCCGGCGCGGAACCGGACTGGCGGGCGATCGCCGCCCTCGGGCAGACGCTGGTCGTGTACATGGCCGGGCGACGCCTGGCGGCCGTCAGCGAGGCGCTGCGTCGCCATGGCCGTCCCGCCGACACGCCGGCCGCCGTGGTCATGGGCGGCACGACCGACGACCAGCGGGTGGTGTCCGGCACCCTCGGCGACATCGCGGCCGCCGCCGCGGCGGCGGGAGTATCGTCGCCGGCGATCCTCTACGTGGGCGACGTGGTGGCCCTGCGCGAAGGACTCGACTGGTTTCGACCTGCCGCACCCTACAATCCACCGACATCAGGAGCACTCCGATGATCCATGACAACATCCTCGAAACCATCGGCCGCACGCCCGTGGTGCGCCTCAACCGCATCGCACCGAAGCACGTGGAGATGTACGTGAAGGTCGAGGCCTTCAATCCCGCCGGCTCCGTGAAGGACCGGCTGGCCCTGGCGATCATCACCGATGCCGAGCGGCGCGGCGTCCTGAAGCCCGGCCAGACCGTCATCGAGGCCACCTCGGGCAACACCGGCATTGCGCTCGCGATGGTCTGCGCCGCCAGGGGCTACCCCTTCGTCGCGACGATGGTCGAGACCTTCTCCATCGAGCGCCGGAAGATCATGCGGGCCTTCGGCGCGAAGGTCATCCTCACGCCGGCCGCCGGGCGCGGCTCGGGCATGGTGCGACGCGCCGAGGAACTGGCGGAGCGCCACGGCTGGTTCCTCGCCCGGCAGTTCCAGAACCCGGCGAATCCCGCCTGGCACCGCCAGACCACCGGCCCGGAGATCCTGCTGGACTTCGCCGGCCGGAAGCTCGACTTCTGGGTCACCGGCTGGGGCACGGGCGGCACGCTCACCGGCGCCGGCGAAGTCATCAAGGCGGCGCGGCCCGACGTCCGCATCATTGCCACCGAGCCGGCCGGCGCGTCGCTGCTCGGCGGGCAGGAGTGGAAGCCCCACAAGATCCAGGGCTGGACCCCGGACTTCCTGCCGGACGTGCTGAACCCCGAGGTGTACGACGAGCTCGTCACCGTCACCGACGACGAAGGCAAGGAGAATGCGCTGCGCCTCGCCCGGGAGGAAGGCATCTTCGTCGGGCTCTCCGCCGGCGCGACGCTGGCGGCCGGCCTGAAGGTGGCCGAGCGAGCGCCTGCGGGGTCATCCATCCTCGTGATGCTGCCGGATACCGGCGAGCGCTACCTGTCGACCTTCCTGTTCCAGGAAGTGCCCGAGGGCTCGGATGACGAGTGGCTTGCGGCCATCGAGGGCGGCAAGCCCGCCTGAGCGCGCGTGATGGTGCCGAACCTGGACACGCTCATCGCCCGGCTCTGGTGCCTGCACTGGCCCGGAACCCGCATGGCGGGCGAAACCGCCGCCGCCTTGCGGGGCACCGGCGTCCTGCTCGACACCTGCCTCCGGCAGCTTGCCTTCGGGCTGGCGCCCCGTCCCGCGCTGACCGACGGGACCGGCGGTGAACTGAGCAGCGGTGCAGCGGCCTACGGTCTCCTGCTGGAGATCGCCAGCGGCCTCCGCAGTGCCGTGCCCGGTGAGACCAATGTGTTCGGGCAGTTCCGGCGGGCCTGGGACGAGGCGGAACGTCACCTGCCACCGGACGACCACGCGCGCCTGAAGCCGGTCGTCCAGGCGCTGCTAGCCGACACCCGCGCCCTGCGCGCCCGCCACCTGCAGGGCGTCGCCGGCGGCTCCTACGGCAGCCTCGTGCGCGAACTGCTGGCGCCCGGGCGTGGTGCCCGCGTGCTGTTCGTGGGCACGGGCGAGCTCGCGCGCTCCATGCTGCCGCTGTTCCGCGCCTGGGACGTGGGGGTGTGGAACCACCGGACCCTGAACCACGGGTCGCGGGCGCCACTGGCCGGCGTCTGCCGCTGGTTCGAAAGCGGCGAGGCCGACAGCGCAGCGGCATGGGCCACCCACATCGTGTTCACGACTCCCGGCGATGCCGCCCACGACTCGGCCTGGCGCGACCGGTTGTGGCAGCACGCGCCCCGTGGCGTCGTGCACCTGGGCCGGAGGCGGGAGGATTCCCCGGCCTGGGGCCCGCTGACCGCGAGCTTCGACCTGGACCATGTGTTCGCGCTCGCGGGGGCTCGCGAGCAGCAGCGCCGCCACCAGCTGGCGGCGGCAGCCCGGGCCTGCGCGGCACTGGTCGAGGAGCGCCTGGCAGGGCCCCGGCTCCGGGCATGCAGCGTCTGAGGCTGGGCACCCGCGGGTCGCTGCTGGCCCTGGCGCAGAGCCGGCTGGTGGCGTCGGCGCTGCAGCGCCTGCATCCCGGTTTGCAGGTTGACCTCGTCACCGTCAGCACCCGTGGTGACCGCAACCTCGCGGTGCCCCTGCAGGACGTCCGGGACCCCGACTTCTTCTCCGCCGAGCTGGACGAGGCCCTGCTCGCGGGCGAGGTGGATTTCTGCGTGCACTCGCTGAAGGACCTGCCGGCCGACCGGCACGCCGGCATCGTGCTCGCGGCACTTCCGCCCCGGGACAATCCGCGGGATGTCATCGTCTGGCGCCGGGACATCCCCGCGCGACTGGCCGCCGGCGAAGGACTCCGCGTCGGCTCCTCGTCGCTCCGGCGCCAGGGCAACGTGGCGGACGTCCTCGCCTGGGCGTTGCCGGCCACGGGCCGTCCGCCGGTCGTGACCTTCGTGCCGGTGCGGGGCGCCGTGGATGCGCGCCTCGCCCGCCTGCACGTGCCGCGAGGGGCACCGGAAGCACTGGACGGCGTGGTGCTGGCGCTCGCGGGACTCGCGCGGCTGTGGAACGATCCCGCCGGACGGCAGGTCATCGGGCCGCTGCTCGGCGATACGCGCTGGATGGTCCTGCCGCTCACGAAGTGCCCGTCGGCCGCCGGCCAGGGCGTGCTCGCCGTCGAATGCCGGGCCGGTGACGGGGGGACGCTGGACCTCCTGCGCGGGTTGCACGACCCGGAGACGGCCGAGCTCGTGGCGATGGAGGAAGCAGCGCTCGCCGGCAGCGAGGCTGCGGACCGGCAGGCACTGGGCGTTACCGCGATCCGGCACGGCGAGCTGGGGCCGATGTGTTTCGTGCGCGGCGCCACTCCGGCGGGCATGATCGAGCGGCTCGACTGGAACCGGCCGCCGGCGCCCCGAGGAGCCATCGGCTTCGACGGCATCGCCTGGCAGAAGGCCTGCACGCGTCAACCCGCCGGGCCACTGCCGCAGCTGGCGCAACTCGGGCTGGATGCCGCGGTGTTCGCCGCCTACTGGCACGCGCTCCAGCACCACGCGATCCCGGCCGACGCCCGCCTCTGGGTGAGCGGTGCCGAGAGCTGGCGCCAGCTGGCCGCGCGGGGCCACTGGGTGGAAGGCTGCGGCGACAACCTGGGATTCGACGCGGTGCGGGCCACCCTCGAGTGCCCGGTTCTCCGGCTGCCGCCGCTCCAGGAGTGGACGGCGCTGACCTATCGCTGGGCCGTGCCGGGCTGGCGCGAGTCGGGCATCGGCGACGTGATCGCCACCTACGACATCCTCCCGCCAGCCGACGCGGGCGTGTTGCGCGGCCTGCGCGAGTCGGCGGCCAGGGCCACCCACTTCTACTGGAGCAGCGCCGAGCAGTTCCATGGGCTGCGCGCGTCACTGCCGGCCGGCGCGCGTCATGCCTGTGGCGCGGGCAAGACCCTGCGGGCGCTGCGCGCGGCGGGTGCGGACGCGCAGCCGTTCCCCAATGGCCGGGAGTGGCAGCGGTGGCTCCACGGATGAACGGGCCAATCCGCCTGCGCCGCAACCGGGACAACCGGCACATCCGGGAGCTCACGCGTTCGGTGCGGCTGCACCCGGAGCAGTTCATCCAGCCCCTGTTCGTGGTCGAGGGGCTCGCGGCCCGCGAGGCGGTGCCAGGGCTGAAGGACGTGTGGCGCGAAACGCCATCCAGCCTGCTCCGGCAGATCGAGGCCGACCTGGAACGTGGCGTCAGCAAGTTCCTGCTGTTCGGCGTGCCGGGGGAGAAGCGCGAGAGGGAGTTCTCCCGGGCCTTCACCAGCGCGCGCCTCGCCGACATCAAGGGGCGCTTCGGCGACGAGGTGTGGGTCGCTGCCGACGTGTGCCTCTGCTCGTACACGACTCACGGCCACTGCGGCATCCTGGCGGACGACCGGGCCCACCTGGACAATGACGTGACCGTGGCTGCGCTGGCGGACGCGGCGCTGGAGTTTGCCCACGCCGGGGCGGACTGCGTGGCACCGAGCGACATGCAGGACGGGCGCGTGGCGGCGATCCGCGCCGCGCTCGACGGCGCCGGGTTCCAGCGCCGGGCGCTGATGAGCTACGCCGCCAAGTTCCACTCGGCGTTCTACGGCCCCTTCCGGGTGGCGGCGGATTCCGCGCCGGGCCCGGCGAATGCGCTGCGGGACCGGGCCAGCTACCAGATCGATCCGGGCCGGCCGGACGACGCGCTGCTCGCGGCGGAGCGTGACGCGGCCGAGGGCGCCGACATCCTGATGGTCAAGCCGGGCCTGCCCTGCCTGGACGTGCTCGCCCGGCTGTCCGCGTCGGTCCCGCTGCCCTGGGCCGTGTACCAGACGAGTGGCGAGCAGGCGGGCATCGACCTGCTGGCCGGTCACGGCCTCGCCGATCCCGTCCGCGCGCAGCTCGAGACCTGGACGGCCTTCGTCCGGGCCGGGGCGCACATGATCATCAGTTACGCGGCCCGGCGGGCGCCGCTGTACCTCGGGCGGGATCCGGGCACGCCGTGAGCCGCTCCGCGGACCTGTTCGCCCGGGCCCTGGCCGTGACGCCGGGCGGCGTCCACTCGCCCGTCCGGGCCTTTGGTCGCGTCGGTGGCACGCCGGTGTTCATCAGCGCCGCCCGGGGCAGCCGGATCACGGACGTGGACGGCCGGCACTACGTGGACTTCTGCATGGCCTTCGGGCCGCTGATCCTGGGCCATGCGCATCCCCGGGTGCTCGAGGCCGTCAAGGACGCGGCGGGCCGGGGCTGGAGCTACGGCGCGGCGGAAGAAGGCTCGCTGGCGCTGGCGGAACTCATCACCGGGCGCCTGCCCTGGGTCGAGCGGCTGCGCTTCGTGAATTCGGGCACGGAGGCCGTGATGTCCGCGCTGCGCCTGGCGCGGGCCGCCACCGGCAGGTCGGTGGTCCTCAAGTTCGACGGCTGCTACCACGGCCACGTGGACTCGATGCTGATTCGCGCCGGCTCCGGCCTGGCAGCGGCGGGCGTCGGCGGCCTTGCCGACAGCGCCGGCGTGACGCCGGGCGTCGCCGCGGACACGCTGGTCCTGCCCCTGGATGACATCGGCGCCCTGGAGGGCCTGTTTGCCGCCCGCGGCGCTGACA
The DNA here is from genome assembly GCA_016789845.1 of Chromatiales bacterium. Taxonomy (GTDB): domain Bacteria; phylum Pseudomonadota; class Gammaproteobacteria; order Steroidobacterales; genus SHZI01. The sequence continues at coordinate 4,361 of JAEUQA010000032.1, read as the reverse complement.
TCGCGGCCGCCATCATCGAGCCGTTGCCCGCGAACCACGGGCTGCTGCCCCAGCGGCAGGAGTTCCTCGACGCGCTGGCCTGGCGGTGCCAGCAGCACGGCGCGCTGCTCATCTTCGACGAGGTGATCACCGGCTTTCGCACGGCCTTCGGCGGGATGGCCGAAATCACGGGCATCCGTCCCGACCTCGTGACCTACGGCAAGATCATCGGGGGCGGCTTTCCCGTGGGCGCCTTTGGTGGCCGGCGGGAGGTCATGGAGCTCGTCGCGCCCCTCGGGCCCGTCTACCAGGCCGGCACGCTGTCGGCGAATCCGGTGGCGATGGCCGCGGGGCTCGCCACGCTCGGCCAGCTCGCCGATGGCACGGCCTACCTGGCGCTCGAGGACAGCGGCCGGATGCTGGACGAGCTGCTCCGTGACGTACCGGGCGTGCGGCTGCAGCGCGTCGGCTCCCTGTTCTGGATCGTGCTGGACGGCGGGCTGGCTGACGGGCCGATCCGCACGCCGGCAGGCCTGGGGGACGCCGCCGCAAGGCGGTTCCCGCCCTTCTTCCACGGGCTCCTGGCGGATGGCCTCTACCTGCCACCGAGCCCCTACGAAGTCGGCTTCCTCTCCACCGCCCACACCGACGACGACCTCCACGCCCTCGCCGCCGCCATCGCGAACCGTGCCAAGGTACCGGACACTTAGTTATCCGGTTTACTTAGTTATTGGCAATAACTAAGTAAACCGGATAACTAAGTGTCCGGTACCTTTTCACCCCATGGCCGCACCAGCCACCAGGCGACGATGCCCAGCGCCCCTGCCGCGACCACCATCCCGTAGGCCAGGAACATCCCGGTGGAGAAGCCGAGGGCGATGCCCCGCGTGACGTTCAGCACCGCGTGCCAGGCCACCGCCACGAGCGCGCTGCGGGTCCGCTCCCACAGGAAGGTGAGCCAGATGGAGGCCGAGAGGATGCCGAGCCCGAAGCCCAGGAACTGGGGCAGTCCGAACTCCGGGCGGCCGAGGAAGAAGGGCAGGTGCCAGAGCCACCAGACGGGAAACAGCAGCAGTGTGGCCGGCAGCCGGCGGAAGCGCTGGAGCATCTTCGGCAGCAGGTAGCCCCGCCAGCCCGGTTCCTCGCCGAGGGCCTGGAGGATGGCGCCGACGAGCACCAGGTCCACCACCGCATGGAGCGTCCCGAGGCGGCCACTCGCCAGGGCTTCCACGGTCGGCGGCGAGCCGGTCTGCAGGGTCACCAGCACGGCGGCGAGCGCGAGAAATGCCACCGGCGACAACAGCGTCAGCGCCCAGGCTTCCCCGCCCAGGCGCCAGTTCGTCAGGCTCCGCCAGAAAGCGGCGAGGCCCGCGGAGCCTGTCGTGCGCCGGATCACCAGCAACGCCGCGACGAAGGGCCCGAAGGCCCCCACGGCCTCCCAGGCGTCCGGCAGGCCCAGGTGCACCAGGCCCCGCTTCTGGAGCAGCAGGGGCAGGACCGTGACCCAGGTCCACAGGTAGGCCAGGGCGATGTAGGTGAGCAGTGGACGCCTGGCCATGGGCAGAGGCTAGCCCGGACGGGGAACTGCGTCACGCCCCGGCCGGCGTCCTGTTCAAGATCCGGTCAGGACGACCGATACAGCAGAGCACTTCTCCGGGAAATGTCTTCATGGAAACCTTCGACCTGCTGGTCATCGGCAGCGGACCGGGCGGCCAGCGCGCGGCCATCCAGGCGGCGAAACTGGGCAAGCGGGCCGCCGTCATCGAGCGCCGGGAGATCGTCGGCGGGGTCACCGCCCACACCGGCACCATTCCCAGCAAGACGCTGCGCGAGGCCGTCCTCTACCTGTGCGGCTGGCGGGAGAAGGGCATCTACGGCCGCAGTCACCGGGTGAAGGCGGACATCACGGCGGAGGACCTGCTCGAGCGGCTGCACATCACCGTACGCCATGAGATCGAGATCATCCAGCACCAGCTGTCGCGCAACGGCGTCCAGGTGATCAGCGGGCTCGCGAGATTCCTCGACCCGCACACCGTGCAGGTGACCAATGCCACCGGGCACACCGCCGACTACCGGGCCAAGGCCATCGTGATCGCCACCGGCACGGTGCCACACCGGCCGGCGAACATCCCCTTCGATGACGAGACCATCATCGACAGCGACGGCCTCCTGCAGATCAGGAAGGTGCCGCGCTCCATGGTCGTGATCGGTGCCGGGGTGATCGGCGTCGAGTACGCCACGATCTTCAGCGCCCTTGACGCCCGCATCACGCTGGTGGACAGCCGCAACACCATCCTGGATTTCGTCGATGGCGACATCGTCGACGAGTTCAAGCACGACCTGCAGTCCCGGGGCATCCAGCTGCGCCTGGGCGAGGAGGTGGAGCGCGTCGAGAAGGGTCCCGACGGCTGCGTGGTGACCCACCTGAAGAGCGGCAAGCGGATCCGTAGCGACCTGCTGATGGCGGCTTCCGGCCGCATGGGCGCGACGGCCGACCTGGACCTCGAGAAAGCTGGCCTGAAGGCCGACGACCGGGGGCGGCTCAAGGTCGAGCTGACCTACCAGACCGACGTGCCCCACATCTACGCCGTGGGCGACGTCATCGGCTTCCCGGCGCTCGCCTCCACCTCCGCCGAGCAGGGCCGCATGGCCGCCTGCCACGCCTTTGCCACCAGGGAAGAGAGCACCCCGGAGTTCTTCCCGCTGGGCATCTATGCCGTGCCCGAGATCAGCATCGTGGGCAAGACCGAGCAGCAGCTGCGCAACGAGGGCATTCCCTACGAGACCGGCGTGGCGCGCCTGCGGGAGACGGCCCGGGGCCAGATCCAGGGCGTCCAGGAGGGCCTGCTGAAGCTGCTCTTCGGCCTGAAGGACCACAAGCTGCTCGGCGCCCACATCGTGGGCGAGGGCGCCACGGAGCTGATCCACATCGGCCAGGCGGTGCTGGCCCACGGCGGTACGCTGGAGTACTTCGTGGGGGCGGTGTTCAACTACCCCACCTTCGCGGAGGCGTACAAGATCGCCGCCCTGGACGCCTGGAACCGCGTGAGGGCGTAGGAGCGCCTTGCGGCGCGACCCCGTCCCGCTCGGGAAAAGGGGAAAAGGGGACAGATTTATTTCTCCTGAGAGAGAAATAAATCTGTCCCCTTTTCCCCCTTTTCCCCGGTCGCGCCGCAAGGCGCTCCTACGCCCGGACGCGGCGACGCCGTATCATGGCGGCCCCTTGCCGCATGATCGGGATTCCCTCGATGCGCTTCATCAAACGCCTGCTGCAGGGCCTGCTGGCCCTGGTCGTCCTGGCCCTCGCCGGGGCCTTCATTGCCCAGCCGACGCTGACCACCCGCCTCATCGGGCTCGCCTTCGGCGGGGACCAGGGGCCGCGGCAGGTGATCGCCGGGGGCACGGTGCCCGCGCTGGTGGTCGCCGCGGAAGGCGAGCGCAGCATTCCGGCCGACGCCCTGGAGAAGGCGGTCGCCTGGGGTGGCACCATGGAGTCCCACGCGCTGCTGGTCTGGCAGGGCGGCGCCCTGCAGCTGGAGCACTACTATCCCGGGCACGATGCCACGTCGATCACTTCCACCCAGTCCATGCACAAGTCCGTGCTGGCCCTGCTGGTCGGCATCGCCATCGACCAGGGTCTCATCCGGTCGGTGGATGACACGGCCGCCACCTACATCCAGGAGTGGGCCGGTGACGACCGCAGCAAGATCACGATCCGCCAGATGCTGCAGCAGGCGAGCGGCATCGACTTCCCCGGTTTCACCGGGCTGATCCAGATGACGCTGGGCGGCGACGTCGCGCCCTTCACCTTCAGCCGCGGCATCGTCGAGCCGGGCGGCCAGCGCTTCGAGTACAACAACATCAATCCGGAAGTGCTGGGCATCCTCATCCAGCGGGTGAGCGGCAAGCCCTACAGCCAGTACCTGGCCGAGAACCTGTGGCAGTACGTGAGCGAGGCCGAGGGCAAGGTGCTGATCGACTCGGAGAAGCACGGCATCCCGATCACCTTCTGCTGCCTGGACGCGCCGGCGCGCAGCTGGCTGCGCCTCGGCCTCCTGCACCTGGATGGCGGCCGGGTGGGCGACCGGCAGGTGGTGCCGGCCCAGTGGATGAAGGACGTCATCACGCCGTCCCCCACGAACCCCAACTACGGCTACTTCACCTGGCTCGGCACGACCTGGGAGAAGATCAGGCCCTACAACTCCAAGTCGTCGGCCACGGCCTTCCACTCGGAGCCCTTCGCCGCGCCGGACGTCATCTACTTCGACGGCTTCGGCGGGCAGCGGGTCTACATCGTGCCGTCGAAGCAGCTGGTGATCGTCCACACCGGCCCGCTGCGCCAGGACTGGGACGACGCCATCCTGCCGAACATGATCATCCGG
>JAEUQA010000059.1 GCA_016789845.1 Chromatiales bacterium | reverse complement strand
GCACCGGGTTTGGCATCTGGTCATTTGCGCGGCGTTGCCGCGCAAATGACAAGATGCCAAACCCGGTGCCTCTTCAGAAAGCCGCAATCCCCGTTTGCGCGCGGCCCAGGATCAGGCCGTGGATGTCGTGGGTGCCTTCGTAGGTGTTCACGGTTTCCAGGTTCATCAGGTGCCGTATCACCTGGTACTCGTCCGAGATGCCGTTGGCGCCGTGGATGTCCCGGGCGGCGCGGGCGATGTCCAGCGCCTTGCCGCAGTTGTTCCGCTTGAGCAGGCTCACGACCTCGTGGGGCAGGCGGCCCGCGTCCTTGAGCCGGCCCGCGCGCAGGCAGCCGGAGAGGCCGAGCGCAATTTCCGTCTGCATATCGGCCAGCTTCATCTGCACGAGCTGGGTCGCCGCCAGCGGCTTGCCGAACTGGTGCCGCTCCAGGGCGTAGCCCCGGGCGGCGTGCCAGCAGAATTCCGCGGCGCCGAGCACACCCCAGGCGATGCCGTAGCGCGCGTTGTTCAGGCAGCCGAAGGGACCCTTGAGGCCGCTCGCCCCGGGCAGCAAGGCCTCCGAGGGCACGAAGAAGTCCTGCATCACGATCTGGCCCGTGATGGACGCACGCAGCGACATCTTGTTCTTCAGCGCGGGCGTCTCGAGGCCGTGGCCGCCCCGCTCGAAGACGAAGCCGCGGATCGTGTCGGTCTCGTCCTTGGCCCAGACGACAAACAGGTTCGCGATGGGACTATGGCTGATCCAGGTCTTGGTCCCGGTCAGCGCCCACCCGCCCACGACGGTCCTGGCCCGGGTGCGCATCGCCCCGGGGTCGGAGCCGGCCTCGGGCTCGGTCAGGCCGAAGCAGCCGATGAGCTCGCCGGTCGCGAGCCGGGGCAGGTAGCGGTCCTTCTGCTCGTCCGTGCCGTAGGCGTGAATCGGGTGCATCACCAGGGAGGACTGGACGCTGATCGCGGACCGGTAGGCCGAGTCCACCCGCTCCAGCTCCCGGGCGATGAGCCCGTAGGCCACGCTCGAGACGCCCGCGCAGCCGTAGCCCTGGATGGTGGCGCCCAGCAGGCCCACTTCGCCCATCTCCCGCAGTATCCCGGGGTCGAAGCGCTCCTGGCGGTTTGCCTCGATCACCCGGGGTTGTAGCTGGCCCTGGGCATAGTCCCGGGCGGCGTCGCGGACCAGGCGCTCGTCCGACGTCAGCTCGTCGTCCAGCGCCAGCGGGTCGTGCCAGTCGAAGCGGGGGTTGGTCATCGAATTTCCCATGCCAGGCCGATCATTGGCCCCGTTATGATGGACACTGTATCCGTTAGTTTGACGGTTCGCCCATGACGTCCATCTCCCACCACCCCAACCTGCCCATCGACACCACGCCACGCCCCCCGGGCGGGGCCGGGCGCCCCGCGTCCAGCCTCAAGCCCTTTGCGCCCGGGGACGTTTTCGTTGGCGCGACGCTGCTGAACAGCGCCACGGACGACCACGCGGGCCTCGGCCGGATCCTGCAGTTCGACGGCGACCTGAACGAGAAGGGCGTGCTCTGGGTGGAGGGCACGACCCATCTGGTCTATGGCCTGACCTTCGCGCCCGACGGCACGCTCTGGGCCCAGGACCCCTGGGCCTGGACGACGGTGCGGGTGGACCCGTCGGGCCACCAGCTCGCGAACCTGCAGTTCGACATGCGCGCCTTCTCCAAGGTCCACTTCATGGCCGACGGCACGCTGCTGTTCACCGAGAACCTGGACGGCGACTGCCAGCCACTGCCCCTCACGACACGCCACCGCCCGCTGCCCGGCCACCGCACCCACCTGGGCGACGGGGACCTGTGGCGCTACACCACCGACGGCGAGCTGGTGGAGATCTTCGAGCCGGAGGTCCACGGTGGCATGAGCGGCAGCATGGGCGTTACTCACTCGGTGCTGTCGCCGGACCAGACGAAGATCTTCTATGTCTCGGAGACCGGCCCCCGCCTGATGCAGTTCGACCTGAGGAACCACCGCCAGCTCCAGGACCTGCGCCGGGGCAACGACGGCGACCGGACGATGATGCACTTCGACCTGTCCCTCACGCCCGACGGCACGCTGATGGTGTGCATGGGCAACCGGGTCGACGCGATGACCATGGACGGCGTGTGGCTGCGCACCTTCCGGCTGCCCGGCTTCGGCTGGTCCATCATCGACGCGCGTTCCGGCACCCACGCCTACGTGGGCAACTGGTTCAGCGGCGAAGTGATCAAGCTGGACCTGCAGACTGGCGATGTCGTGGCGCGGACCGTCGTGGCGGAGAAGTGCATGGCGGGTATCGCCGTATACCTCCCGTAAGAAGGTACCGGACACTTAGTTGTTCGTTTGCTTAGTTATTGGCCCTCCGGTGCCGACAGGCCAACAACTAAGCAAACGAACAACTAAGTGTCCGGTACCTTTCCTTTCCTACCCAACCAGCAGCAGGCGGGTGCCTTCCGGCGCCACCAGCACGTAGTCCTGGCCCGACGGGCGCCCCGCGATTCCCCGGGTTTCCAGTGTCTCGCGCCACACGCCCGACGGCTCGAAGCGCAGCGTGACGCCCGCCTGCCGGGCCGCCGACCTGAGCGCCAGGGACAGTCCCGGTGCCGTCAGCAGAACGGAGTCCTCGTCCTCTCCCTCCGTGCCGAGAAAGCCGGCCAGTTCGAAGAAGTCCCGGGTGTCGGCCAGAACTGAGGAGCCCAGGGCGAGTTCCGTGCAACGACCGATCAACGGCGGTGGCAGTTCGTCGTCCGAAACCGAGAAGGTCGGTGCCTCCAGCAGCATGAGCAGGTGACCATCCGGCGTGCGCAGGCCGACCTCGTTGAACTGGTCGTCGTCGAGGCGCATGACGTGGAGTTCCTCGCCGGCGTCCAGCAGCGCGCGGGCATGCCGCGCCAGGTCGGGCCGGACGAAGGTAAGCGCCGGCTCGTCCAGCCCGGCGGCGTGCAGGCCGATGACGATCTGGCCATCAGTGACCGCCGCGTAACCCCGGGGCCGGATGTCGTTCACCCGCACCTCCGTGAAGCCCAGCCGCAGGTAGAAATCGAGCGACGCCCCCAGGTCCGGCGCCGGGACGCTGAACTCGAGGAACTGGCCGAGACGGGACATGGCGGAATCATCCACTGCCCGGGTCCCCGCCTCAATCGCTGCGCCCGGGCCGATTTTCCAGCCAAACACGCCCGAAATGCCGCTGTCCTGCCGGTGCGAGGCGGCTCACAGTCCGGCGGATGCGGGCAATTCCCCGTCCAGGAGCGGTGATACCATTTATGCCATCAGATGCAATCAAGGGTGATGGCATGGCCAACATCAGCGTGCGGGGCGTGGACGAGCAGGCCCTTCGCCGGCTCAAGCAGGCGGCCAGCCGCCGCGGCGTGAGCCTGAACCGCCTCATCGCCGACCTGCTCAACGGGACGCCAGGGGGCAAACCTCCCGTTCCTGCCGAGCACCCGGACCTCGACAAGCTCGCGGGTACCTGGACGGCGGCGGATGCCCGCGAGTTCGAGCGGGCCACGGCCACCTTCGGCCAGGTGGACGAGGATCTGTGGCGGTGAAGCGCATCGTCCTGGACACGAGCGCCTACGTCGCCTTCAAGCGTGGCGAACCGGAGTCGGTCGCCGTCCTGCGCCGCGCGCCGGGCATCGCGTTGTGTCCCACGGTCATGGGGGAACTCCTCGCAGGCTTCGCCTGTGGCAGCGAGGTCGCCCGCAACCGGCGCGAGCTTGCCGAATTCCTCCAGTCGCCGCGCGTCGAACTGCTCGAGATCAACGCGGAGACCGCGGAGCACTACGCGTCGGCCTTCGCCCTGCTCCGGCGCAAGGGTCGCCCGGTGCCGACGAACGACCTGTGGATCGCCGCGACAGCCCTGCAGCACGGCTACGCGGTGCTGACCCGCGACAGGCATTTCGGTGAGATCGACAACCTGATTTCGGGGTCCGCGCTCGGGGACTTCCTCCCCTGACCCCTCTCAACAACCGGCCCGCTGAGCCGTCACGCCGTCAGGCGCCCAACCATCTTCCGAACGAGCGGCGCGACAACTGCCACCGTCGGAAAGGCAACGGGCCAGGTCGTCATGCAGCTCCTCACCCATTGGGCGGGAAGCCCCGGGTGGATGCCCTGGGTGGTCACGAGAACGAAGGCAGAGACGACGCCGACCATGATGGCCGACAGCAGGGCGCTGAAGAGCAGCGGGGCGTAGCGAGACGGAATGCGCATTTCATTCTCCTGTGACTGTTTCATATGGGAAGGATTGCTGTTGCAGTTGTCCGCCTTCAAGGCGAGCACCAGTGGCTGGCAGCCCAGCCCGCGGCGTAGAGGCCCAGCCCGAAGACCGCGTGGGTGATGAGGCTCTGCGCCCGGGCTGCGCCGGGGCGGGGCGTGCGGCTGGCCGCGATGCCGGCGCCCATGCCCGGCTGCATCAGCAGGAACGGGGCAGCCACCGTGGCCAGGCCCACCACCAGCGCCGGACCGATCGTCGGGCGCTGGATCCAGGCGAGACCCCACGTCGCGAGCAGCAGGGCTGCGAAGGCGATGCCGGTCAGGTAGTGGGCCGTCCAGCCGATCAGGCGCTCGCCGCGGACCGGTGGTGCCGCCGCGATGGAATCGTGCCGGAAGCGGCCTCGCCGCATGTGACCGATCCAGCGGCCTACGAGGCCGTAGTCGGGGGGAGCGATCCCGAGCAGGGGCCGGCGGATGATGCCCCACAGGTCCATCACCGCCGTTGCCCCCACCCCGGTGATCAGTGCGAAAGCCAGGTAATCCATGATGATCTCCATTTGCTTGCCTTGTTCTGGCGTGGAGAGCACAGTGCCACTTCAAGTCCACTTGAGGTCAAGAGGGTGCGCGACCTGGATATTGCCGAGGTGGCGAGGCACTCCGGTGTCCCGGCATCGGCCCTCCGCCACTACGAGGAGAAGGGCCTCATCGTCTCCGTCGGCCGGCGGGGCCTGCGACGCCTGTTCGACGCGGGCGTCCTGGAACGGCTGGCGCTCATCGCACTCGGGCGTTCCGCGGGCCTGTCGCTCGACGAGATCGCCCGGATGTTCGCCCCCAACGGGCCACCGAAGATCGACCGGCAGCTGCTCGCGGCCAAGGCCGATGAGCTGGATCTCAGGATCCGCAAGCTGACTTCCATGCGTGATGGCCTGCGACATGCCGCGGCCTGTCCCGCGCCGAGCCATCTGGAGTGCCCGAAGTTCCGCCGTCTGCTGGGAATCGCCGCGACCGCTGGCGGGCGCCGCAGGACTGGATCCGCACGCAAGCGGCGTCCACCACACCGTCGCCCGGCGCGGCGGCCCTGACCGCCCCGTGCCTGCGCGACCGATGAACGGCGCCTCGCCCGGCCTCGTCCGCACCCTCGGCCGCTGGGACCTCGCGGCCATCTCCATGAACACCATCGTCGGCAGCGGCATCTTCCTGCTGCCCGCCACGGCCGCCGCCGCGGTGGGCGCCTGGGCGCCGCTGGCCTTCCTGGTGTCGGGCCTCCTGTCCCTGCTCTTCGCCATGGCCTTCGCCGAGGCCTCCGGGCGCGTGTCCGGTACCGGTGGCCCCTACCTGATCGCCCGGGCGGCCTTCGGCGACTTCGTCGGGTTCGAGGTGGGCTGGATCTTCTGGCTGTCGCGGCTGGCGGCGGTCGCGGCCAGCTACAACGTGTTCCTCACTTACCTGGCAGGCTTCGTCCCCGAAGCAGGGGAGTTCCCGGTCCGCGCGGTAGTGATCACGCTGGCCGTCATCCTGGTGACCTGGCTCAACATCCGGGGCGTGCGCACGGGCGCGACGCTGACCAACGTGTTCACCGTCGCCAAGCTCGCGCCGCTCGTCCTCCTGGTGATCGCCGGCGCCGCGTTCGTTGCCGTCCAGGGCGCGCCCGGCGGGGCCCCGGTGCCCGACGGCGACTTCTGGCGTGCGGTGCTGCTGGTGGCCTTCGCCTTCGGCGGCTTCGAGGTGGCGACCGTCCCGGGCGGCGAAGCGCGCTCACCGGCCCGGGACATCCCCGCCGCGCTCTTCATCTCGATCATTGGCGCGATCTGCCTCTACGTGGCGCTGCAGTTCGTCTGCTACGCGATCGTGCCGGACCTCGGCGCCTCGGCGCGCCCGCTGGGCGATGCGGCCGCCGCTATTGCCGGTGCGCCCGGGGCCACGCTGATCGCCATGGGCGTGCTGCTGTCCACCGCCGGTTATGTGTTCGGCGCGGGACTGGTGGTGCCGCGCATCGCCTTCGCCCTCGCGGACGGCGGCCAGTTCCCCACCGCCCTGGCCCGCATCCACCCGACCTTCCGCACGCCCTGGGTGGCGATCGTCGCCCACGGTGTCATCACCTGGGCGCTCGCCCTCGGCCTCACGTTCTTCTCGCTGGTGGTGGTGAACGTGCTGGCGCGGCTGGTGGTGATCGGCGTGACCTGCGCCGCGGTCCTGCACTTCCGCCGGCGAGGTCAGTCGACCCAGGGCTACCTCGCACCCGGCGGCCTGGTGGCGCCACTGGCCGGACTGCTGGCGATAGGGGTGCTGCTGAGCCAGGCGCAGGCCCACGAGCTGCTGTGGGGTATCGGGGCGCTGGCGGCGGGCAGCCTGCTGTATCCCGCGCTGAATCGACGGACGTAGCGCAGCCCCGATTACAGCCCAACCGGGTCGAAACCCGGCGGGACTGGTGGCCGCGTTACCTCCAGCGAGGGACCGCACTGCACAATCCCCGCCGCGGCGAGCGCCAGGCGTATAGTCGGCCAGGAGGCACGGCGCCGCCGCGGCCTTTTGGCGTCGGTCGCTCCAACAACAAGAACAGGCGATCCGGGGGTGATGTCCATGGAGCCTTGCATCAGGTTCACGCTTGCGACGGTTATTGTCCTGCAACTGCTGGCGCGAGCGGCGTTCGCCGCCGATGTGGCCGACTTCGGCCTCACGCCCGGCCAGCCCGTGGTTCTCCAGGGGGCCGTCGTGCGGCTCCAGGCCAGCGCCGTCTTCAACGACAGCACCAACGCCAGGCTCACGAGCTCGACGCTGGCGGCGGGGGGCAACCACAGCTGCGCCGTGATCGCCAACGGCGAGGTGCGGTGCTGGGGCCGCAATGGCTCGGGGCAGCTGGGCAACGTCGCCACCACCGCTGACTCGGCCCAGCCGCTCACCGCGACCCTGTTCGTCACCGCGACCGCGGTCGCCGCGGGCGGTGAATCCACCTGCGCGCTCCAGGCCGATGGCGTCACCAGGTGCTGGGGCCGTAACGCGGAGGGCCAGCTGGGCAATGGGACCACGGTGGGATCCACCGCGCCTGTCACGGCCACCGGCGTCACCGCCACCACCCTGGCCGGCGGGTTTCACCACTTCTGCGCGCTGCTGGCTACTGGTGGCGTCAGCTGCTGGGGCGCCAACAATGCGGGGCAGCTGGGCAATGGCACCCTGGTCGGCGCAACGACTGCCGTCAACGTGACCGGCATCAGCACCGCCGTGGCCATCGCCGCCGGCGGGAATCACAGCTGCGCCGTGCTCGCGAACGGCGGCGTGAAGTGCTGGGGCGACGACGCGGCCGGCCAGCTCGGCAATGGCGCCGGCGGCGCGTCCACGACGCCCGTGGACGTCACCGGCATCAGCAACGCGGTCGGCATTGCCACCGGCTTCGACCACAGCTGTGCCCTGCTGGCCGACGGTACCGTCCGTTGCTGGGGGCGGGGCCTGGAGGGGCAACTCGGCAACGGCAGCCAGACGAACTCCACCACGCCGGTCAGCGCCATCGGCATGCAGCTGCCGGTCGTCGCCATCGGCGCCGGTTCAAGTCATACCTGCGCGGTCCTCCAGAGCGGTATCGCCACCTGCTGGGGCCGGAATGCCAATGGCCAGATCGGCAATGGCCAGGTAGTCGGCAACGTGCCCCTGCCGTCTGCCGTGACAGGGCTGGCCGGCGCCATCGCGATCAGCGGCGGACTCGAGCACAGCTGCGCCCTGCTGGTGAATGGCGACGTGAAGTGCTGGGGACTCAACGACGGCGGCCAGCTCGGCATGGGCACGATTGGTGGTGCCGTGCAGAGATCGGGAACGCCACTCACGGTGAACGGGCCGACGTTCGCGATCAACGCCGGCGGCAACCACACCTGCGTCACCACGCCCTCGGGCACCGTGTCCTGCTGGGGCTATGGCTTCTACGGCCAGCTCGGGAATGGCGCGACCTCGAACTCCGCGTTGCCGGTGAAAGTCATCAATACCGACCAGACGGTCGGTGCCGCAGTCAACGTGGTCAACGTCGCGCTTGGCTTCGACCACACGTGTGGAGTCTATGCCGATGGTGACGCCAAGTGCTGGGGCCGGAACAATCTCGTCCAGCTCGGGGCCGGCGTCAACAGCATCGACCTGCCCCAGGCCACGACGCCCCGGGACGTGTACCAGATGAGTTCCGCGATGGCCGTCGCCTCGGGTTCCGCCCATGGTTGCGTCGTGCTGTTCACGGGCGAAGTGCAGTGCTGGGGCAACAACAACTTCCGCCAGACCGGCTACGATCAGCCCGCGAACCCTTCCTTCCCGGCGACGGTCCCGGGCATCACCACGGCCCTGAATGTCTCCGCGGGATTCGAGCACACCTGCGCGGTACTGACCTCGGGCATCGTGCAGTGCTGGGGCAGGGGTGACGAGGGCCAGCTTGGCAACGGCAGCACGGCCAACTCGGCCGCGCCGGTGACCGTCACCGGGATCACCACGGCCACGTCCGTTTCGCTCGGCAATTACCACAGTTGCGCCCGCCTCATCGGCGGCGCCCTGCGCTGCTGGGGTCGCAACGCCGAGGGCCAGCTGGGCATCGGCAACACGAACCAGGCGTCGGTCCCGGTCGCCGTCGTCGGCATCACCACCGGCAGCGTGGTGGCCGCCGGCGGCTTCCACACCTGCGCGCGCCTGTCGAACGGGGAGGGCCGGTGCTGGGGCAGGGGCGACCTGGGCCAGCTCGGCAACGGCCTCTTCGTGAACAACTCCAGCCCGCAGGTGGTCACCGGCCTCGCGGGCGCCGTCAACATGGACGCGGGACGCTCCCACACCTGTGCCGGCCTGGTCGGCGGCCGGATGCAGTGCTGGGGCTACAACGAACTGGGCCAGCTGGGCATCGGCACCAGCGGCCTGGGCGTGAACAGCGCCACCCCGGTCACGGTGAATGGCATCAACATGGATGCCGCGGGCCTGTCGTTCACGAGCAGCGACCCGGCCGTGGCGACTGTCGACAATGCAGGCAATGTCCGGGCCGTGGGGCTCGGCAGCGCCACCATCACGGCGCGGTACGACAGCAAGAGCACCAATACGACCTTCACCGTCGCCATCGACACCGACGGGGACACCGTCCCAGACCCCATCGACAACTGCACGCTGGTGCCGAACCCGGCACAGTGCGACAGTGACGCCGACGGCTTCGGAAATGCCTGCGACGGCGACCTGAACAACAACGGCGCCACCAATGCCCAGGATACCGCCCTGTTTCGCCAGCAACTCGGGCTGCCGAGTACTGCGCCGGTCTACAACCCGGCGGACTTCAACTGCAATGGCGCCGTGAACAGCCAGGACACCTCGCTCTTCCGCCAGCTGCTGGGCCGGCCGTCGGGGCCGGCGGGGGCGCTCCAGAACTGACAGGGGCGTACCAGCGCTAGGAGGTCCACTCCCCCCGCTTCACCTCGCCCAGCGCCGCGCACAGCTCGATCCCCTCCAGCGTCTCGTTGAGCGTCCGGTCGGCCCCATCCAACCGTGGCAGCAGCGGCGTGAAGAACGCCGCCAGCTCGTCACGTTCCGTCTTCGAGCAGAAGCCGGCGCCAAAGCGCGGCAGCCAGCGGTAGCCGAAAGTCGAGGTCCGGGCGATGAAGGCCTCGTGGTTGGCCTTGAACCAGTCGAAGGTCGCGCGGCGTTGGCTCGGGCGGGCGGCGAGGGCGAAGGCGATGGTGGTGGGCTCGCGGGCCCGCAGCTGGGGGTCCAGCAGCAGCTCGCGCACGCGCCTGCCCACCGCCGGATCGTCGGTGGTGCCGAGCGCGAGCGCTGCCTGGGAGCGGAACAGGATGTCGTTGGACGACAACAGCCGGCTGATCAGTGCATCCGCGAAGGGCCGCCCCTGGTGCTGGACGCCCGCCCGGAGCGCGGTCTCCCGCAGCGCCGGCTCGACCGCCGACTCGTCCGGGGCAAAGGCCTGGCCCCCGGGCTGGTCCCGGAGCCGGATGTAACGGGCCGCCGCCTCCGCCAGCGCCCCGCGGAGCGCCGTGTCCTCCGCATCCAGCGCCAGCAGCCTGATGAGGTTCACGCGGAAGAGGGAATTGTCCACCGCTTCCGCCGTCTCCGGGATGACGGCCGGTGGCGCCTTCAGCGGGTCCGGGCCGAAGGCGGCCAGCCGTGGCCGGTACAGTTCCCGCATCCGGGCGTTGAGTTTCTCCCGCTCGCGCGCGGGTGCCACGTAGTCCCGCAGGCGCACCAGGTCCTTCCCCGGCGCCAGCGCCACCTGCGGGTAGCGGGATTTCGCGAGGGTGCCGATCACCGCCAGGAATTCGCTGGTCGTCAGCCGGTTTGCCTGGTACGCGGCCGACAGGCTGTCCGCCGCGGCGAGTGCCTCCAGCTCGTTCAGCCGGTCGAAGTTGGCTTCCAGCGCCTGCCAGCCGGCGGGGTCCAGTGCGAAGCGGTAGTAGCCGGCGCCGTCCGCATTGGGCATGGCCCACGCCGGGCATGACGTCGTGTCGAGCCGGATCGTCGCCTCGGGTGTCGTCACCAGCGCGCAGTCCTTGCCTGAGACATCGCCCGTCCCGTGGCGCACGCAGACCGGCAGCTGCCAGGCCTGTTGCGGGTTGCCGCGGGAGCCCACCGGCAGGTAGCGGGACTGGTTCACCCGTAGCGTCGCGGTGCCATCGCCACACTCGAGCTTCGCCGTGACCAGCGGCACGCCGGGCTGGTCGATGAAGCTGCGGAAGGCCGGTACCACGTCGGCCCGTCCCGAGCCCTTCGCCAGCGACGCCATGTAATCCTCCACGTCGGCCACACCGTGGGGGAAGCGCTTCATGTGCGTGCGGTTGCCCGCCCGGAAGCCGTCCTCGCCCAGCCAGCTCTCGAACATGCCGAGCACCGCGCCGCCCTTCAGGTAGGTGATCGCGTCGAAGGCGGAGCCGATGTCGGCGTTCCGGGTCACGGGCTGGCGGATCTGGCGGGCCGCGATCCGGCTGTCCAGCTCCATGGCCGCCGGCGTCTGCAGCGCCGGCACCACGTCGAAGCGCAGGGCGGGTTGCCAGGCATTGCCCGCCTTGAAGCCCATCCAGTTGGCGAAGGACTCGTTCAGCCAGATGTCGTCCCACCACTTGGGCGTCACCAGGTCGCCGAACCACTGGTGGGCGAGCTCGTGGGCGTGGATGCCGCCGAAGCCGCGCCGGTCGGCCACCGATGCGTCGTCCGCCAGCAGCAGGCGCGGATCGCCGTAGATGATGGCGCCGGCGTTCTCCATGCCGCCGCCGAAGTCCGGCGAGGCGATGAGGTCCAGCTTCGGGTAGGGGAAGGGCACGCCGAAGTAGTCCTCCAGGTAGAGCACCAGCGCGTGGGTGTTCTCGAGCGCGTAGCGGAGCCGCGGTCCCTTGCCCCGGGTCGCGACGCCCCGGAGCGGCAGCGGCGTCCTGCGCGCTCCGTTGGGCGGCACGGGCGCCCCGTCGACGATGTCGAGCGGGCCGACCGCCAGCGCAATCAGGTAGGTGGGCAGCGGCAGGGTGGTGGCGAGCTGCACGCGCTTCAGGCCCTCGCCCGCGGGTTGCTCGGCGACGATGGGCGTGTTGCCCACCACGGCATTGGCCGTGCGCGTGGTCACCGCGATGTCGAAGGGCGTCTTGAACCCGGGCTCGTCGAAGCCCGGGAACATGCGCCGGGCGTCGATGGGCTGGAACTGGGTGAAGGTGTAGGCCTCGCCCGCGATCTCCGACTTGTAGAGCCCCGCACCTGCCTTCCCGAACGGGGCCGTATAGTCGAAGCGCAGCGTGCCGGCCCCCGCGGGGACTGGCGTGGCGAACTCGAGCCGGGCGACGCCGGTGGCGTCCATTGCCGTCCAGGTGCCTGCCTGGCTGCGGCCGCCCCGGGGTTCGAAGGCGGCGGAGCGCACGGTGAGGCCGTTGCCGTGCAGGTAGAGCACCCGGGTCGGCGCGGCGATCTCCACGGTGATGGCCGCACGGCCCGTGAACTCGTCCTGGTCCGGCAGGATCGTGAGGTCCAGCGCATAGGCCACGGGCCGCGCTGCCGCGCTGAGGCGGCCCGGCGGTGGCCCATCCTCCGCGGCCGAGGCCGACAAACTGAAGAACGTGGCAAGGGCGAATACCGGCAAGGCAAAGCGGTCGAACATGGCGGCGGACTCCAGCGGGTGGTCGGCGGGTGTGGCAGAGGGCCACAGGGGTTACCAGGCATTATTCACTCGTGGCATGATCATATGCGCGTCCGATATGAGGGTGAAGTCGCGGACCCGCCCGAACGGACGTCCCTGCAGAAGAACAGTCGTCGGCTGAGCCCGGGGGGGGCAGCACATGTACCGAATCGCAGCGGGCGGCCTGCTCGCCCTGGTGGCCGGCATCGCCCTGGCCCAGCCCGCGCCCGGCCGCGGCGCACCGCCACCGGCGGACCGCTATGCCCTGATCCACGCCGGCACGCTGCTCGACGTGCCGGGCACCGCGCCCCGGCAGCAGGTGACCGTGGTCGTGAAGAACGACCAGATCGCTGCCGTGCTGCCAGGCTTCGTTACTGCCGTGCCCGACGCCAGCGCCGCGGCCACTACCGAGGTGATCGATCTCCGGGACCGCTTCGTGATGCCCGGCCTGATGGACGCCCACGTGCACCTGCAGAGCCAACCCACCTTCGCCCGACGGCGCACCGAGCGCGGCGACCGGAACCCGCCGTCCGCGGCCGAGAACACCGTCAACGCCGTCATCTACGCCCGGCGCAACCTGGCGGCGGGCTTCACCACGGTGCGGGACCTGGGCTCCGA
Source organism: Chromatiales bacterium (assembly GCA_016789845.1). Classification (GTDB taxonomy): domain Bacteria; phylum Pseudomonadota; class Gammaproteobacteria; order Steroidobacterales; genus SHZI01. The sequence goes on along the minus strand of JAEUQA010000059.1, from coordinate 41,691 downwards.
CGACCAGTCGGTGTTCGCGGTGCGCAACGCCATCAACGCCGGCCGCATGATTGGCCCGCGCATCCTGGTGTCCGGTTCAGCCATCGCGGTGACCGGCGGCCACGGCGATGGCACCCCCATGGAACGCACCGGCGACGACATTGCCCGCATCACGGAGGGCACCTGCGACGGGCCGATGGAATGCCGCAAAGCCGTTCGCTACCAGTACAAGCTGGGCGCCGACGTCATCAAGTTCACCTCCACCGGCGGCTTCGGCTCCAACACGGGGCTCGATCCCCAGCTCTTCCCGGACGAGATCGAAGCCGTGGTTTCCACGGCCCATCTGCACGGCCTGAAGGCGGCCGCCCATGCCTATTCACCAGTCGCCATCCGGCAAGCGGTGAGTGCGGGCGTGGACTCCATAGAACACGGTTTCCTGCTCGACGACGAAGGCATCCGGATGATGAAGAAGGCGGGCACCTTCCTGGTGCCGACGCTGTCGGCAAGCTACCCGCCACCGGTCTTCCGGATCCCCGACCCGCCGTCGGTGAAGCTGCGGAATGAGTACAAGGCCTTCGAGCGGGCCTACGCGGCGGGCGTGAAGATCGCCTTCGGCACCGACTCCGGCACCTTCGACCACGGCACCAACGCCAAGGAGTTCGAGTTCATGGTGAACTTCGGGATGAAGCCCATGGACGCGCTCCGCTCGGCCACCGTGGTGACCGCCGACCTCTTCGGTATCTCCGCGGAGGCGGGCACCCTTGAGGTTGGCAAGCTCGCCGACGTCGTCGCGGTGAAGGGCAATCCCCTCGACCAGATCTCGGTCATGCGGCAGATCGACTTCGTGATGAAGAGCGGCCGCGTCGCGAAGCGGGACGGCCAGATGACCGAGCCGTTCACCTATCCCGCCGGCTTCGAATGAGCCGGGCCAGTTTCCCAACCATCAGCGTGGAGTCCCTTAGACAATGAATTCCCAGCACACTTCAGCCGGTCGCCTCCTCGGCATTGCCGGCCTCGCCGTCTTCCTCGCCGCCTGCTCGGGCGACCGCCCCCCGGCGGAGTCGGCTGCCAACGCCCCCGCTGCCCCGGCCGCTGAGGCTGCCCCGGCCGGCACCGAGCTGCCCGTGCGGCTCATCCCGAACGTCCCGAAGAACGCCGAGGCCTATTACGGCCCGGACAACTTCCACATCATCGCCCAGACCCAGGACCCGGCCGCGAACAAGGCCGAGGGGCGGGAGACCGGCGCACTGACCTACACCTTTGCTGACGACGGCACGGACATCCGTCGCATCAACGACAAGGGCCAGGACGCCTGCTCGTATTTCTTCCCGGACGGCAAGCGCCTGGTCTGGACGTCGACGAAGGACAACCTGGACATGCCGATCGGCAACTGGTCGGACTCCAACGACTACCCCCAGGGCGCGGAGCTGTACACCTCCGACCTGGACGGCAAGAACGTCAAGCGCCTGACCAACAACAAGTACTACGAGGCCGAGGTGTCGGTGTCACCCAATGGGGAGTGGCTGGTCTTCGGCCGGCAGATCGACGGCAAGATGGACCTCTGGCGCATGCGGCCGGACGGCACGGAAGAGCAGCAGATCACCTTCACAGACGACTGGCAGGAAGGCGCACCCTTCTACCTGCCGGACAACGAGACGATCCTGTACCGGGCCTGGAAGCGCAGCGAGTACGGCAAGATCAAGCCGACCCCCATGACGGTGTTCACCATCAGGCACGACGGCACGGGCCATACGGTTCGCACCTTCGACCAGGCCATGAACTGGGCGCCGTATCCCGCCCCGGACGGCCGGCATTACGTCTTCGTGCGCATCGTCGAGGACAACAACTGGGAGGTCTTCCTGGGTGACCTGGCCGGTGGCGAGCCGAAGCGCCTGACCTTCAACCCGGGCTTCGACGGCTTCCCGTCCCTGTCGCCGGACGGCACGAAGATGCTGTTCGCCCGCAGCACGGGTGGCGGTTTCATGTCGAACCTCTACACCCACGTGATGGACGTGTCGTCGCTGAACCTCGGCCCCGCCAACTTCAAGGGCGTGCCAGACATCACGCCGCCGACGAACTAGGCGCGGGCTGACCCGGCAGGAGCGCCTTCAGGCTTGATCGCGCCTGAAGGCGCTCTTACGTCATCACGGAACCGGGCAGGCCAGGGCGCCATCCGGCGGGCAGAACACACGATCCGCCGCGGCGCCCGGGCGCAGGGTCAGGATGTGCACTTCCTTGGCCTCGAACACCGGGATGTAGATCTCGGCACGGCCGAGGGGCCCCGGGGCGTCGTAGCGGATGCTCGGCACGCCGATGGTGGAGATCACCTCCCCGGGAGAAACGCCGTCCGGGCCCATGATCGTCTGGGTGGTGCCCGGGCCGTAGGTGTCGTTGATGTCGAAGATCACCGCGGACTGGTACTCCCAGTTCGTCTTGCTGGGGGATTTCGGCGTCAGCAGCCACACCTTGGAGGCCTCGTCGCCGGCGACCAGGATCCAGGGCTTCACCTTTCCTTCCTGGCCGCGCACCGGGACGAAGGCCTTGGCGGGACCTGGCGCCAGCCGTCCGGGGCCTGCGGTGGGCGCCGGGAACGTGGGATTCGGGCGGATGTTGTCCTTGAGCGTGCGCCGTACCCAGCCCCCGCCGAAGATATTGCCGCTGGCTGGCTGCTCGTAGGCATTGATGCGTCCGGGAATCGGCTGCTGCGTGACAGGGAAGCAGTTGTCTTCCTGGTGATTGGATGCCAGCACTTCGACCTTGCCGTCCAGGTTCAGGTCTGCCACCTGGATGTCGAAAACCTTGCCCTGCAGGGATCCCGCGATGGTGCCCACCCGGACGGCGGGACCGTTGACCTGGTCCACCGCTGTCCAGGGCAGCCCGGCCGGAGCACCGTAGACCCTGACGAAGCCACCCTGCATGAAGAACGAGCCGCCGATCAGCTCGGGAATACCATCGTTCTCGAAATCGTAGGATTCAATGGAGATGTCAGGTCCGTTCCCCGTGACCGGGTAGCCCACCAGTATGTGCTCCTGCCATTGCACCGTGGGCGAGAGCGCAGCGCCCGGGTTCTGGAACCACACGAGCTCGCCGGTGAAAAAGCAGACGCTGCCAAAGCCCGCGACCTTGAACGAGGAACGCACGGTCGCGATGTCCTTGAGGCCGTCGCCGTTCATGTCGACGAATTCCAGGTCGTGATAGAACTTCGGGTTGCTGACGTTGCTGGACGCATCACAGCTCGCGCCCGGCGGGCCGCCCGTGCTCTGGTGGACGATGTATTCCTGAAGCCCCGGATCGTCGAGGTTGATGAACGAGAGCCGGCCGGGCGGAATGGCGGGGTGGAAGCCCTGGGGAATCGCAACGGCCTCGAAGGGCACCATGCCATCGGGCATGCGAACCGCATCGTTGGGCCAGTTCATCAGATTGGGCGCGCCCGGCGCGGGCGGGCCGCCGATGTCGGTCAGTTCCTGGACGTCCGTGTCCTTGCTGAAGGTCAGGGGGTTCAGGCTATCCAGGTTGCGGATGCGCGCCACCAGGTCCCTTTCGAAGTAACCGGTTACCGCTGTCCCGGTGGGGTCCTTGAAGACGTTGAAGAAGCTCGTCACCAGCAGGTCGTCGGCAGGACCGGAGGGTCCGTTGTAGGTCTCGATGTGCGTGAATGCCGCATTGAAATTCAGCGGCAGCACGCCCTTCTTCCACACCGCCGGGCAGTAGTTGTTGGCCTCGGCGGCCGGCGACACCAGCACGGGCACCAGCGCGGCGCCGATCAGGATGGTTGCGCAACGGATGCTCCGCGCGACGAGTGAATTCGCGATGGCCATGATTCTTGTTGACTCCCCCAATTCCCCGGACTATGGAACATAGTCGGACCGTCAGAACGCGTCAACGCGGGCTTTCCTGTCGGGAATGTGCCTTCATTGAACGTAATGCAGCGGCGCGGGAGCGCTTGGCGGCGGCCGCGAAGCAGGCTAATGTCGCGGGCAGGCGGACAAGAACAACAACCCGCCGATCAAGTTGGGGGAATCACCGAATGACCGTATCCAGACCCGGGCCGCGCGTCGGCTCACGCGTCCTGACCACAGCGGCGATGCTGCTCGCGCTGGCCTGGTCCCGGAACAGCCTGGCCGTGAACGTGCCGGTGCTCTACGTGTCGGTGGATGGCAGCCCGGAAGTGTCCCTGGAGAATGACCAGGTGTGCGACGGCATCAAGGCAGTGACCTGCCTCGGCACCGGCGCGGTCGGCGACCTGCTCATCAGCTCCTTCGAGCTGGCGGCAGACCCGGACCCCTACGTGACGGGCGCCTTCAACTTCTACAACGGGTCGGCCAGCACCATGTCGGTGGTCGCGACGATCCTGTTCCCGATGGCCGGGAGCTTCGCCTCGCCCCAGATTGACCTGGGCACCGGCTTCGTCAACAACGTGTTCGGTGGTGGCCTGCTGAACCTCGTGGTGGAGGGTTTCGTGGACACGCTCGCGTCCCCCGTGCTCGGGATCAGCGAGATCCCGCCCGGCGTGCCCTTCAGCGTCTGCGACGACCTGGGCGCCGATCCCGGCTGCCAGAACAGCATCTTCTCCCTGACGGCCGGCCAGGCCGGCCCGCCGAGCCTCCAGGTGCTCTCGCTGATTGGCCTGCGGCTGAGCTTCGACCTGAGCCCGGACACGGTGGCTACCATCGGCCTGGACCCGGGCGAGCCCTTCGCGGGCGCCGCCTACCTGTCCATCACGCCCGCCGTGGTGCCGGTGCCGGCCGCGGCCTGGCTGCTGTTCTCCGGGCTTGGGGCCCTCATGGCCCTGCGGCGCTCCGCTCCGGCGTGCTGACGGGCGAGGCTTCGTCAGCCAGCAGCGGGGCGAGCAGCAGCATCAGCAGGATCACCAGGATGGGCAGCAGCGCCCAGATGGAGCGGTGGTCGTTTCGCGAGGACATGGTCACCCCTGACCCGCGGACTCTCTTGTTGTTCTTGTCGGGTCCGCGTTCAGGACGAGTATAGGCGTGTCCTGAGCGGCTCGCGCCCACTACAGCCTGAGCGGCGTGACATAACCGGTCATCTCCAGATACCCGCGCCCCACGGGCCGGCCACCCTCGAGGAGCGTGCTGGCACCCTCCCAGTAGACGGCGCCGGTGGTCATGCGGGAGTCCAGCTCCTGGTCCGGCATCAGGGGCGCGGTCTCGAAGATCCTGTCCCCCACGGCGATGCGCTGGGCGACCGGCCACGTTGCGCGGCTTCGGGCCGACTGCCAGTGCCGCAGCGGGGTGAAGCTGACCGTTGCCGGATCAACCACGGACGTGCTCCCGTCAGGCCCACGGAACGCGGCGTAGCGCTGGAGCGGCGGTTCGTCCGGTTTCGCGCCTTGCCGCCGGATCTGGAACGCCAGCAGCGCGCCGCCGTCGTCCAGGTTCATGCCGATCCAGTCCCAGCCGGCGGCGTCGGGGGCCAGCGCCGCGCTGGACCACTCGTGGTCGAGCCAGGCGACGCCCTCGAGGAGGTCGCGGCGGTCGCCGTTCCCACGGGCAGGAGCGGCGACCGCCGCGACCCGGATCTCCGCCTCAACCCGAAGCTGGGGTCGCGTGTAGTAGTAGCTCGCCTGGGTTGGCAGCGGGCCCTTGCTGGACAGGCCGCCGTCACCCTGCAGCCACGGTGGTGCCTGGCCGACGGCCGTGAAGTTCAGGGTGAAGTCCCGCGCCGCAATCCGCGCGCGGTAGCTGTCGGTCGCCGGATCACGCGCCAGGGACCAGCCGTCCAGCCGCACGTCCGTGTCGCCGGTCGCCGCCTGCACCAGGTCGAAGCCGGTGCGGGCGATGCGCTCGTCCAGCAGCAGCCTGCCGCGGGCCGGGTCCGCCAGCGCCGCGTGGGCAATGACGAGCTGCCGGGCGGCGAAGGCGCTGGGATTGTCCGGGTCCACGTCCGTGCGCACCCGGAAGAAAGTCACCTGGAAGCCCATCGGGCGTGAGGTCCCGCCGAGCCAGCCCGTGAGGTACCACCATTCGGTTCGGAAATCCGGGTGGGCGCCGAAGTCGTCGGGGAAGCCCAGTGGCCGCGGCACGACATCCGGAAAGGACACGGCGGACTGGCTGGCCGGCGCGGCGAGCGCGCCAATGGCGAGCAGCACCTGGCGCCGGCTCAGCATCACCAGTCCTCGTGCACGGCCCGGAGCGGGTTCACGCCCGTGGCGCGCCGGCCCGCGAGGGCGGCCGTCGCGGTGGCGCAGAGAAGCAGGGCGATGCTGAGACCCGCGATCAGGCCGGCCGGCGCCGCGAAGTCCATGGTCCAGTGGAACGACTGCCGGTTGACCACGTGGATCAGCACGAGCGACACCAGCAGCCCCGTGGCGAGGCCGACCAGCAGCGCGTGCCCCGTGGCCAGCGCGCCTTCCAGCGCCAGGATGCGCAGTACCTGGCCCCGCGTGACGCCCAGGTGCCTGAGCATGCCGAACTCCCGGGTGCGGGCGATGGCCTGGGCCGAGAACGTGGCGGCGACGCCGATCATGCCGATCAGGATCGCCGCGATCTCCAGCACGTAGGTCACGGCGAAGCTGCGGTCGAAAACGCGGAGGCTGAGCGCCCGGATCTCGCCGGTGGCGCTGAACTCCACGGCCTCGCCGGAGGGCACCGCCGCCTGCAGGTCCCGGATCACGTCGTCGGCGGCCACGCCGGGCTTCAGCCACAACGCGGCCTCGGTGCGGGTCGTGTCGCCCGTGAGGTCCTCGTAGTCCCCGGTCCGGACGATCACCGAGCCGAACTGGCGGGCGTAGTCGCGCCAGACGCCCGCCACCGTGAAGTGCTGCGCGCGGCCCGCGAGGGGCAGGGTGAGTTGCTGGCCGGGCTGCGCGCCATAGAGATCCACCATGGCCTCCGATACCCAGGCGGGCCGCGCGCCCCGGGGCAGCGCTGCTTCCGCGCCGACGAGGGGCAGCAACTCCGCCGCGCGGGCGGCCTCCACCGGGCGCGCGATGACTGCCACCGTGGGCCGATCTGGCGCGAGCGACACGCCGGTGGTGCGGGAAGTCTCCACGCGCGCCACGCCCGGGTGGCTGGCAATGAGGCGCAGGTCCCCGGGAGAGAAGTAGGTGTCCGTGGCGAACTGGCCGATGCGGGCGTACACGTCCGCCGGCAGCACGCGTACCAGCCAGTCCTCCAGCGAACCCCGGAAACTGGCGACCATCGTGCCCATCGCGACCATCAGCCCGAAGCTCGCCACGATGCCGGCCATGCCGATGGCCGCGCCGCCCGGCGCCCGGGCCAGCCGGTTCGCCGCGAGCAGCAGCATGGGCCAGCGCACGCCGAGCGGGGAGCCTGCCAGCCAGCCGGCGACGGGGCGGAACGCCAGGGCGGCGAGCCGGGGCTGCAGCGCGATCACGCCGGTCAGCAGGCAGCCGATGGCCAGATAGGCCGCCAGCGACATGCCGCCCACTGCCGGCAGCCAGACGAGCACCGCCGCGGCCACGATCAGCAGGAGCCCCGGGCGGAGGCGGCCGAGGGGCTTGAGCGCGTCCTCCTCGCCCCCGGCCCGCAGTGCCGCCGCGACCGGCGCCCGGGCCGCCTCCCGCGCCGGCACCAGGCCGCCGGCGATCGCGGCGAGCACGCCGAGGGCGGCATAGCCGGCGGTCGTTGCCGCGGGCAGGAGCAGGCCCGGCCTGAAGGACCCGAAGTAGCCGCCACCCAGGTCGCCGCCGAGCGCCGCCAGCACGCCGCGCGCAATCGCGATGCCGAGCAGGATGCCCAGCCCGCTGCCGACGACGCCGACGGTGGCGGCCTCGGCGACGAGCAGCTGCTGGAGCTGCCCGGCCGTCACGCCGGCAGCCCGCAGGTAGGCGAGCTGCGGCCGGCGGGCCAGCGTCGCCTGCACCTGCAGCGAGAACACGAGGAAGCTGCCGGTGAACAGTGCCACCAGGGCGAGCACGTTGAGGTTCACCCGGTAGGCCCGGGAGAGGGTGACGAGCCGTGCCTCGCCAGCGTCCGGACCCGCCAGCGTGACGCCCGCCGGCAGCGGCAGGTCCTTCGCCAGGGCTTCGGTGGTCACGCCGGGCTGCAGCCGCAGGTCGATGCGCGTCAGCAGGCCCAGCCGGTCGAGCCGCCACTGGGCAAAGCCCAGGTCCATCACCCCGAGCAGGCGGCCGGGGCGGGTGCCCGGCAGGCTCCCCCGCACCCGCAGGCTCACGCGCCGGTCGCCGGCCTGCACCTCGATCTCGCCGCCCGGCTGCACACCGAACCGCTCCAGCGCGGCCGGCGACAGGAAGATGCCGTCGGCGAACAGGGCGAAGCGGGACTCCGTTCCCCGGGCATCCTCCGCCACCGGGCCCGACGACAGATCCGGCAGCAGCCCCGGCGTGACCCAGCCGGCCCGCAGGGCGTCCACGCCGAGGATCGGCAGGCGAGCGTCGCTGCCGATGACGAGCACGTCGGTGGCCAGCACCGGGCTGGCCAGTGCCACGCCGGGCGACGAGGCGACGCGGGCGAAGAGCTGCTCGTCGAAGCCGCTGCGCGGGCCCTCGATGGCCGCATCCGCCTCGCCGTTGACTTCCCGGAGCGCGGCGTTGAACTCGGCGAGCGCGGCGGTGTTGATGAGGCTCACCGCGTAGCCGAGTGCGACGCCGACGGCGATGGCCAGCAGCTGGACAACGGTGCGGAGCCGATGGGTGCGCGCGTGGCCGGCGCTGACGTGCCACCAGAGCCAGCGCAGGGCCCGTGCGCCGCTAGCCAACCCGCTCGCCCGCAGGATGCAGCTGGCCGTGGTCCAGTTTCAGCAGCCGGTCGGCGCGCGCCGCGGCGACTGCGGAGTGGGTCACCAGCACGCCGGCGGCTCCGGCGGCACGCACCTGGTCGCCGAGCAGCGTCAGCACGGTGCCCGCCGTGTCGGGGTCCAGGTTCCCCGTGGGCTCGTCCGCCAGCACCAGCGCCGGGCGGTGCACCAGTGCGCGGGCCACCGCGACCCGCTGCAGCTCGCCGCCGGAGAGCTCCCGGGGCGCGCTCTCCAGCCGGTCACCGAGGCCAACGGCGCGGAGCATCTCCATGGTTCGCGCGCGCCGCTCCACCACGCCGACGCCGAGCAGGACGAGGGGCAGCTCCACGTTCTGGCCCACCGTCAGGTGCGGCAGGATGTGGAAGGACTGGAAGACGAAGCCCACCCGCGCGCGGCGAAGCACCGTGCGCGCGTCGTCGTCGAGGGCCATGAGGTCCGTACCCCCTATGCGGACGGTGCCACTGTCCGGCGTTTCCAGCCCGGCGATCAGGTTGAGCAGCGTGGATTTTCCGGAACCGGACTCGCCAACGATGGCGACGAACTCGCCGGGCAGCACCGTGAAGGACAGGCCGTTCAGAACCTGCCGGCCGCCAAAGCGTCGTGCGAGCCCGTCGACTGCGAGGCCGGCCGGGGTCATCCCTCAGTGCCGGAGGGGCTGGTCCGGTGCCGGCTCCGGCTCTGCCGCCGGCGCAGCTGCCTCGGCGTCCGGTTCCGCGTCCGGTTCGGCATCGTCGGCGGCGTCGACAGGCGCGTCGTCGGTGATCTCGAGGAGAGTCGCCGGCAGCTGCTTAGCCGCCTTGGCGCCGAGCTTGCGGATCTCGTCGGCGCGGCGGACCAGGTTGCCGCGGCCCGTGTGCAACCTGCTCACCGCGGAATCCAGCGCTTCACCAGCGCCCTTGAACTGCTTCGTGACCTTCTCGAGCTCGACCACGAAGCGCACGAACTCGTCGTGCATGCGGCCGGCCTGCTCGGCGATCTTCATGACGTTGCGGTTCTGGCGCTCCAGGCGCCACACGCTCTCCACGACCCGGGCCGTGGCCATCAGCGTGGTGGGACTGACCAGCACCACGTTCCTGCGCCACGCGGCCTCGTAGAGGCCGGGATCCGCCTGCAGGGCGGCCATGAACGCCGGCTCCACCGGCACGAACATCAGCACGAAGTCCAGGGACTCCAGGCCGTAGAGGGCCGGGTAGTTCTTCTCGCTCAGGTCCCTGATGTGGGTCCTGAAGGAGACGAGGTGCTGCTGGAGGGCTGCTTCGCGGGTGTCATCGTCTTCCGCGCTGGCGTAGCGCTCGTAGGCCACCAGGGACACCTTGGAATCCACGATCAGGTTACGGTTGGGCGGCAGGCAGACGCGCACGTCGGGCTGCTGCCTGCTGCCGTCCGCCGCGACCAGGCTTTCCTGGACGAAGTACTCCCGGTCGCGGACCAGCCCGGACATTTCCAGCACCCGCTCCAGGATGATCTCGCCCCAGGTGCCCTGGGTCTTCGCCTCGCCCTTCAGCGCCGTGGTCAGGTTCTTGGTGTCCTGGCTCACCTGCTGGTTCAGTTCCATGAGCCGCTTCAGCTCGTCCTTCAGGGACCGGCGCTCGGTGGTCTCGGTGAGGTGGGTCTTCTCGATCCTCTCCTGGAAGTCCTTGAGCCGCTCCCGGAAGGGATTGAGCAGCTCGTTCAGCTTCGTCTCGTTGGTGGCCGTGAACCTGGCCGTCTTCTCCTCGAGGATCTGGTTGGCCAGCACCTTGAAGGTGTCGGTGAACTGCTGCCGGGTGTCCGCTATGACGGCGTTGAGGCGGGCATCGTTCTCCGCCTTGCTGCGGGCAGCCACCTCGAGCCGGGCCTCGAGCTCGCTGATGCGGGCGGCGCGCTCTTCCAGGCCTTCGGTCAGGGCCCGGACCCGCTCCCGGGCCTCGCCTTCGGCTTCCGCCTGGGCCACCCGGGCCTGCTGCAGCTGGTCCTCCAGGGAACGGGCGCGCTCCTCGAAGGTGGCCTTCTGCCGGCTGGCCAGGAGCCAGCCCAGGCCGATGCCCAGCACCAGGGCGAGCAGGCTGAAGGCGAGGGTGACGAGGGCGGGGGAATCCATGGGCCCAGTGTAGCCGGGCCAGCACGGGACGTGGCTACTGGTATCGGCAGCCCCTGCCCACCGGGGTGTAGCCGACTATGATGTCGTTGCCGTCCACTTCGTAGTGGATTTCGCAGTTCTGCCGGTCCGGCTCCACGTAGACCCAGTGGCCATTGGGCAGGGTGTAGGTCCGTTCCTGCCAGCCCACCGTGCTCGCGTAGCTCGTCGGGCGGCGCACGATGTCCCGGACCACCGAGATGTTGAGGCCAAGCGCCGAGTCGCCGTACTCCTTCAGTGTCGGCACCTGGGACATGCTGCATGCTCCCAGGCCGGTGGTCAGCATGAACAGGGAGGCGCTGCGCACGGTGGGCATCCTCTATTCGTCCATCGCCAGGGCCACGGACGGCGCGCCGTCGAACAGGGCTGGGTAGGTCAGCCCCGCCGCGACCGGCATGCCGGGGAAATTCAGCGACGTGCGCAGGACGCTGCCGAAGCGGTCCCCGCCCAGCTGGTCGAGCCGCACCTGGAAGACATCGTGCAGGCCGGCGATCGCATTCATGCCCGGTACCCGGTTCATGACCCTGCTGAGGCGTCCCCCCTCGCCGGTGAATGTCCCCGGATCGATCACCCGTCGGCTCTCGGCAAAGTTGTTGGCGCCCTCGATCGGCATGTCGTACCGCTGCTTGCCCTGGGCCGCGCCACCGGAAGCCCAGGTGGCACTGTAGTTCACGACCCGGTCGTAGGCATAGCCGAAGGCGGCCGCGCCGCCGGAATAGGCGAAGCCCTCCCGGAATTCGCCGCCGCCAACCTTGGCCGCGGCACCTCCTGCCAAGCCGGAGGCAGCAATGCGGCCAAAGCTCCAGGTATTGCCGTAGGCCGCCCCCACGGCCCCGAAGCCGGCGCCACCGACGGCACCAATCGCCGCGCCCCGCAGGTCCCCGGTTGCAATGCCGCCCGCCACGGCGCCGCCGCCGATCGCCCCGACGGTGCCGGCGCCGACCGCGGTCGCGGCGGGCACCGACGCCAGGTACCACTCGCTGGCGACCCCGCCCGTGTAGAAGCCGGCCGCGGCGGCGAGGATCTCCCGCCCGTAGTTCTCGACCACCCGCCGGACCAGGCTGCCGATGCCGCTGATCAGGCGCTTGAAGAACTTGCCGATGCGACCGAACAGGAAGCCGCTGGGATCGACCAGGGACGTCGGATTGCCGGCCACGTAGGCGTACCGGTTCAGGGACTGGGGATTGAGCAGGTTCCCCAGGACGGGGTCCGGTGCCAGCATGGCGCCGAGGACCGGGTCCTGGAGCCGCCCGTTCATGTGGATGAGGCGCACGTTGTCCAGGTGCTCGTGGCCGGTGTAGCCGCGCTCGGTGAAGTGGCGCTCCGCCGCGAGGAGATCCGTCGGGTCGGCGGTCCAGTTGGCATTGCGGCGCTTGCCGAACGCGTCGAAGCGCTGGGCCAGCGTCTGGCTGCCGCCGCCGATCACGCGGCTCAGCACGTCCACGCTGCCCTGGTGGTCCCGGTGGAGGAAGTAGGCATCGAAGGCCGACGGGCTCGTCTGCTCGACCTGCGAATAGACCGCCTCGCCGTTGGCGAACACCGTCGAGCGGTACCTGCGCTGGGTGCCGCTCACTTCCACCTCGAAATGCGGGCCGATGTACCAGGTGGTCACCGAACTGCTGCCCGTCTTTGCCACCTGCCGGATGCGCTGGCGATCCGGGCCGTAGTCGAACTCGGCGTAGTCTCCCATGCCGTAGTCGATGCGCTTCGGCAGGGGGAAGGGATGCCAGGTGATCGGCTTGCCGGCCCGTGCCGTCATGTTGCCGTTGGCGTCGTAGGCGTAGCTCCGGCTGCCGGCCGGGCCACCCGCCACGGCGGTGACGGCCCCCGGGCGCGAGCTGCCGTAACTGTAGGTGCCCACGTCGGACTTCGACCGGATCCGTCCGCCGGCGTCGTAGGACAGCGCGAGGGTCAGTGTCCCGTTCAGCCGGGCGCTCTCGAGCCGGTTCTGCTCGTCGTAGCTGAATTCCTCGGTGAGCCCCTGGCTCAGGTCCTGGCGGTGGCGGAGATTCCCGACCTTGTCCCAGGCGTAGGCATAGTTCTGCCGCTGGGACCCGAGATTCGGGCCCGTCCGGATGCCCTTGATCAGCGTGCTGGCCCGGTCGTAGTCCCGCTGCTCGTCGATGGTGGAATAGCTGCCCAGGCTCACCAGCCGCTCGCGGCCCAGTGCGTCCTGGCCCCTGACGTCATACACGCGCAGCCACATGCCGCCACCAGCCAGCACGTCCTGCTCCACCGTGTCCAGGTGCCCCGCGTCGTAGCGGAACCCCAGGTACAGGCGGGCGCCGTTGACCGTGGCCGGATAGATCATGGTGGTCACCCGGCCCTGGGCGTCCCAGCCGTAATTCGTCACGTGGGCGGTGCCGTCCACCGTGGTCGTCACCGCCGTGCGGCGCCCGAGCGGGTCGTAGGCGTACTGCTCCGTGAACCCGGCCGGATTGGTGCCGACCGGGCCGGTCACGCGGCTCGGGAGTCCCAGCAGCGGGCCCGGGCCCTGGTGGAACTCCCAGGTGGTCGTCCCCTTGCCCGCATCATCGCGGCGGACCAGCCGGCCGAGCTGGTCGTAGCTGAAGCCAATGACGCTGGCCGGCGTCCCGGCGTCCCGCTGTGCGACGAGTTCCCCGAAGGCGTTGTAGTCCGACGTCCGCCGCCCGCTGTCCGGTGAGTCGACGGCGACCGGCAGGCCCCGCTCGTCGTAGCTCAGCGTCGTCCGGGTGCCGTTGGGATCCGTGACCGTGGCGAGCTCGCCGAAGGCGGTCCAGGTGTAACTCGCCGTGCCCCCCGTTGCCGACGTCACCGCCACGAGCCGGCCTTCGGCGTCCAGGGTGCGCGTGCTGATCCGGTTCTCCGCATCCCGCACGGTGCGGGTGAGGACGTTCGAATTCCAGCGCGTGCTGGCGCTGCCGCCACCCTCGTCGGCCGGCCGGTCCTCCGCCCGCCGTTCGCCGCGCAGGTCATGCCGGTTCTCGACCCAGTACTGGGCCTCGCCCGACACGTAGGGCACGGTCTGGCGCGCAACCCGTCCCAGCGCGTCGTACTCGGTGAGCTGCCGGCTCGTCTGGCCACCGACGAGGCTGGCCTCGTGCCCGACCGTACGGCCGTACCTGTCGTGCACCGTGGTCGAGACGTGGCCGTCGCTCCTGGTGGCCCGAAGCTGGTACTCACCGCGGTTGCTGAAGCATCCCCCGGAGCAGGGGCTGTAGCTCCACGTCGTGCCGGGGCCGTCGGCGCGGGTTTCCTGGCGGACCCTCGCGAACTCGTCCCAGCTCCACCGGGTGACGAGGCCGCGGGGCGACGTGCGCGCGGTCTCCACGTCGAGCCCGTGGTTCCACTCGGAGGTCACCACGGGCGTTGCCTGGCCGGTGATGTGAGCCGTTTCGGTGACGGGACGATCGCTCCAGGCGTTGTAGGTCCAGGCGGTGCGGCGCGCCGGCGCCGAGAGATCCGCGGGGCTTCGGTTGAGCTCGGTCAGTTGCCCCGCGCCATTCCAGGTACGGGTGCTGACCAGCTGGCTGGACAGCGGCCCGGGCAGTCCCGAGGTTTCCGTGAGCTGGCGGCAGGTGGCGGCAGACCAGGTGTACCGGGTGCTGCGGGTCGACGCGCCGGCCCCCGACATGTCCCGCGTCGTGTCCACCCGCAGCGGCAGTCCGAGGCAGTACTGGGCGGTGCGCGCCGTCTCGTCGTAGACGTTCGTCACGGTGGTGTTGAAGACGGTCGATGACGCCGGCGACGACACGGTCGTGGCCTCCCGCACCGGCGCGCCATGGTTGAAGTCCCAGGTGAGGGTGCGGCGGGTGCTCCTGGCGAGCTGGCCCAGGCCGCCGCCATCGGGATCGGCCTCGAACTCCTCCAGCGTCTCGGCTTGCAGGTAGGGGAAGTGGTGGTCCCCGGCCGCGTCCGCGGCTGCACTCGCCTGGGTCCGGGAACTCCACGCGGGTTTGCGCTCGCTCAGCTTCCGGCCATCGCTGCGCTGGAGCGTGAAGAGCTCCGGCGAGCCAATGAACGGAAAGTCCTGGCGGAACGTCACCTCGTTGTGGACGGCAACTCCATGCAGGGCGGCGTACCGGGAATCGGTTGCCCGGACCTTCTCGAAGCCGAGGAAGCCCCGGCCCAGCCGGTTCACGCGGCCGTTCCAGTACGCGTAAGTCGTGGTGTAGGTGCCGCCGATCCCGTCATTGGCCGTGTAGGCCGCGACCACCGGCAGCGGACCCCCGCGCAGCAGGTAGTCGCCGGCGACCGTGGTGCCATTCCGCGTATAGCCGGCGAAGGTGCCCAGCGTCTGGTAGGCAGGCTGGAAGACATTGCCGAGGCCATCCGTCGCGCTGGCCAGCAGGTCGGGCCGCGGGCCGCGGTGCCGCCGCACCTGCCAGCGGCCGGTACTCTCGGTGAAGACCAGGTCCGGGAGGCCGTCGCCGGTAACGTCCACGGGTGCCAGCCTCAGGGTGACGTCGGGGGCGGGGCCACCGGTGATGTCGAAGTACCGGGTGCTGTCCGAGTTGCTGAAGGCGGGGCCCGTGCCGGGGCCACTCGCCAGGTGTGCCCGCCATGAGTTCCCGGCGAGATGCCGGACCAGATCGTCCCGCCCGTCGCCGTCCAGGTCGACCGCCCGGACGATCTGGCCAATGGGGGTGGCAATGCCCGTTGCCTCCGGCGGCGCGAGTGCGTTGCCCAGGCTCCGCCGGGTTTGCCAACCGAGCGCCCGGTCCCGGTAGGCGATGTCGGTCAGGCCGTCGCCGCTGAAATCGAGCGCCACTACGTCAAAGGCCGCCGGCGTCGTGAACAGGGACTGGAAATCCGCACCCGTGGAGAGGAAGCCTTCGTAGTACCAGGGTGGCCCGGTGAGGCTCATGGTGCCCCGCATGATCAGCAGGTCCTGCCGTCC
Organism: Chromatiales bacterium; assembly: GCA_016789845.1. Lineage (GTDB taxonomy): Bacteria > Pseudomonadota > Gammaproteobacteria > Steroidobacterales > SHZI01. The sequence goes on along the minus strand of JAEUQA010000059.1, from coordinate 25,978 downwards.
GTCGCCATCGAAATCGGGCGCGCCACCGGCGCCTGTCAGCAGGGGAAGCAGGGTCGCCCCGCCGTTGACTGTCGTGCCCACGCTCGTGGTCAGCTCGGGCCCGAAGCCCGCGCCGGTGTTGCGCCGGATGCGCACGATGTACTCGCGGGCGTAGACCAGGTCGTCCAGCCCGTCGCCGTCCACGTCCGCGACCAGCGGCGCCGGAACCGTGGCGGTGGTGAGCCCGGTATTGACCGCGGCAAGAAACCCACCGGTGCCCGTGGACCGGTGCACGAACCAGGTCGCCGGTGAACCGGGACCCGGGGCCAGGAGATCCCGGCGGCCGTCGCCGTCGAACTCGAGGGCGTGCCCGGTGCCATGGCGCGCGACCCCGGTGTTGACCGGATTCCCTGCGTACACGCCCGGTGTGGCTCCGTTGGCCAGCCGGACATGCCAGCGCACCGTGCCGCCCACGCTCACCGGGACATAGAGGTCCGCGTCCCCGTCGCCATCGTGATCGGCGAAGACGGCATCGCCGGCGAGCGGGTCCGTGGGGCCGGCGACCGCAGGCTCGAAGCCGGTCACGCCGGTCTGCCAGCCGAACACGGTCGGTGGCAGGCACTCCGTCGGGCCGCACTGCTCGATGCCCGCGAGCTGGCTACGGCCGCTGCCGGCGCCGTTGCCGGTGGTGTAGGTCAGGGCGTACCGGTGAACCAGGGAGAAACCCGTGCCACCATCGAACTCATAGCGGATCGAAGTGAGCCGCTGCAGCCGTTGCCAGCTCGCACCCCAGCGATGCAGCTGCCTCTGGTCATGGGCCGGCCGTGCCTCGTAGCCAAACAGGAGGCGGAACCGGGCGCCTGATCCCGACGTGTCGCCGGTCCAGCGGATCTCGCCGGGCAGCGCCTCGCCGGTGACCTGGTCGTCAAGCCACGTGTAGGCGATCTGGTTCGAGAACTTGTCGCTGACCTGGTTGATCGCCCACTCACGGACCTCGCCGGCGGTGCCGACGGCCTCGAGCCGGGAGTCGGCGTCGTTGCCGTAACGCCAGGTCAGGCCGTCCGGGTGCTGGACCTCGAAGCTGGCCGGGCCGGATCCCTGCCGGCCCCGGGAGTAAACGCGCTTCAGGTTGTTGATCTCGGTGCGGTATTCGGCGCCGTCGGCGCCGTAGGTGCCTGCCACGAGCACCAGCGGCTGGCCATCCAGGCAGAACCGGTCTCCGGCGGCGAACCGCACGCCCTGGACCCGGCCGTCCACGGCGATCGTGAGCGGGCAGCGGGTGATACGCGAGAGGCCGGTGACCGTGAAGCCCACGCCTGCAAACCCGTCACCGTCGTGGCTGGCATAGCGCAGGCCGATGTTCGGCCGGAGCCCGCCGCGGCCGGCGGCGACGCTGACGGGCACCACGTAGGTGGCCGCACCCGCGGGATCCACGCCGAACTCGGCAGCGAGTCGTCCCACGGCGGTGGCGCCGGCGCCGGTCGTCCAGGCGAGCGCGACGAGCACCAGGCCCGGGATTCCTGATGCGGAACCGGCGACGAGGCGTCGGGCGATCGCGGTCCAGCGGTGGCTGGCGGGCGGGGGAACGATGGCGACGGGATGCTGCATGACTGCCTCCGGGAACGGGGACTGCGTGGGGAGGCGTATGAAAGCAATCCCGACCCGGCGGGCGCGACGCGGGAAACCATCGACTTGCGCGGGATTCGCCGGGCGAGGGGCAAATCCCGGCAAAGAGCTGGGTTATTCTTCCGGCTTCCAGGGCCGGACCAGAACGATGCACAGAGCTTCCCACCCGTCGACGCCTGCCGCGCCGCGCCGCGCCGCCCTGGCGGCGTGCGCCGTGCTCCTCGGTGCGTCCGCCCAGGCCCAGACCACCACCTGGCAGTACACCGCCATCGCCGACTCGTCCGCGGAATTCGCGTCCTTCAGCGTGCCGGCGATCAACGACCTCGGGCAGGTCGCCTTCGTGGCCACGTTCGACGACCCCGGCGAGGGACAGACGCTCTACCGCTACGATGGCCCTGGCATCCTGATTCCCGTCGCGGACACCAGCGGGGTCATCAAGGCGTTCCTCGGCGACCCGGACCTGAACGCCGGCGGCGTGGTCAGCTTCGCGGCCACCCTGGACGATGACACGGTGTCGGTCTTCGCTGGCAGCGGCGGCGCGCTGGCGACCATCGCGAACACCGCGGTTGACGGGCTCACGTCCCTGGACCCGAAGCCCTTCATCAGCGACACGGGTGCCGTCGTGGTGGTCCGCGGCGTGCGGGCGTCCGATGGCGCCCGGGTCATCCTCAAGGGCACCGGCGCCGCGGGCCCGCAGGTCCTCCTCGACAGCACGGGTGGCTACGATCCCCTGGACGTGGCGGGCATCAATGCGACCGGGGTGGTCGCCTTCGAGGCGGAGTCCGGCGGTGGCACGCTGCGGGGCGTGTACCGCACCACCGATGGCATTGCGGTGACGCCGATCGCGGAGGCACCCGTCGGCGGGGTGGCCGACGTGCAGGCACTCGACATCAACAACAACGGCACGGTGGCGTTCTTCTCCCGGGACGGGGCTGGCACGGAGGCCCTCAGCGTCTTCACCGCCGGCCCCGCGGTGGTCTTTGCCGACACCACGGGTCCCTTCAGCTCCTTCGGCCCCGCGTCCGTGGCCGAATCGGGCGCGACCGCCTTCCGCGGCGTCTTCGACCTGGGCCTGAACGCCATCTTTGCGGGCGGCACGGGCCTCTACGAGAAGGCGACCGCGGTGAACGACAACCTGCTCGGCTTGGCCATCACCGGGCTGGATACCGGCCCCCAGGCAGTGACCAACGCCGGCAGCTTCGTGTTCCGTGCCAGCCGCGCGAACGGGACGTCGGGCATCTACGTGGCGGTCCCGCGTGCCGGCGGGGGTGGCGGCGGTGGCGGCGGCTCGGCGCTTGACGGCCTGTCACTGGCCGCGTTGCTGCTGGCGGCCACGGCAACCCGCCGCCGCTTCCGGCCATGAAGAAGTTCCTGAAGTACGGCCTCGGGGGCCTCGTCGCCACGCTGGTGGTCATGGGTGGCTGGCTGGCCTGGTCCAAGGCCAACGAAGCCGCCCCTGCACCGGAGGCCATCGCTGCCCTCCGGTCCGACGCGCGGGTGAGCGTCGAGGACGCCCGGTTCATCGTGTTCCGGCCCGCGGGCGAGCTGCCGGCGACGGGGGTGATCCTCTACCCGGGGGCCGGCTGCGACGTGCGTGGCTACTCCCCGGTGCTGCGGCGGGTGGCGGACCGGGGCTACCTGGTCGTCGCAGTGCCCATGCCCCTCAACATGGCCATCTTCGGCATCAACCGCGCGGACGAGGTGCGTGCGGCGTTTCCCGGCGTGCGGCGCTGGGTGATCGCCGGCCATTCCATGGGCGGCGCCATGGCGGCGCGGTACGCCCACCAGCATCCCGACGACCTGGCGGGCCTCATCATCTGGGACTCGCGGCCGGCGGAGAGCGACACGCTCGTGGACGTGAAGTACCCGGTCTGGCACATCCACCGGGCCACGGCCGACGGCCGCCCGCCGGAGAAGTTCGAGAAGTACCGCAATCTCTTCCCCGCCACCAGCACCTGGGTGCCGCTTCCCGGCGGCATCCACATGCAGTTCGGCTCCTTCGTCGGCGGCACCTACCAGGAGGAGTGGACGGCGGCGATCACGCCGGCCGAGCAGCAGGACCTGGTGGTCACGGGCACCCTGAACGCGCTGCTCGCGATGTCGAAGTAAGTCGCGGGGGCTGCCGCTCCTAAGCGCGGGTGGCGAAGAAGCCGCCCTTCGAGCGGCGGAAGCGGACGGTGACGTACTCGGTGCGGATCAGCCAGCGCCAGTCGCGCTGGTCGTTGTCGGTGCAGGCCACCACCCGGGCGAGGGCGACCAGCGCCTCGCAGTCCACCTTGATCACCTTGGTCACCGGCAGCGCGCTGTTCGCCACGAACAGCAGTCCGTGCAACGACAGGTCGCGGGTCTCGCCGGGGAACGGGCCCTGGCCCGGCCAGCCGGTGAAGTAGGTGAGACTGGTCCGGCGGGGCACACGGCCCACGGCCCGCTGCCCGGCATCCAGCCGCTCCCGCACGGCCGGCGCGAGCGGGGCATTGCAGGTGGTGCAGGTTGCCGTCGTATGGATCCGGCCGGTGAACCCGTGGGCGGCGCCGCAGAAGGGGCAGGCGGGAACCGGCGCCGGCGCCACGGGCTCCACTGCTTCCTTCGGCCGGGCCGCCACCGACGCCCAGGCCTCGTCGTAGGCCGCCCGTTTGGCCGGGTCACTGAGCACGGCATAGGCCTCGTTGATCAGCGTGGCGGTGTAGTGGTCGCCGCCCAGGTCCGGGTGCCGGCGCAGCTTCATCATCAGGGTCCGGTAGCTGGACTGGATGATTTCCTCCGGCGCGTCCGGCTGGACGTGGAGGATGCGATACAGGTTGCGGCGGTTCTCCATGGTGCGGAAAAGGTTAAATCGCCTGCGCAGGAAGGTCTGTGCCCGGGGTCAAGGATAGCGACGGAACCCAGTCCTGAGGCCGTTTCCCGCGGGTCTGGAGCCCTGCGGCGACCCGCCCCGGGCCCCGAAATCGCCACCGGCCGGGAAGTGGCGTATGGTGGCGCATGGTTCCCTCAAGCGCCCCCGCCCGCAAGCCCAACCCCCTGGACGACGAGCCGTTCACCCTCAAGTCCATCGCCAAGTCCGAGGCTCCGGCCGGCGTCGACACCGAAAACTGGCATCGCTACGTGATCACGCAGGGTCACAACACCATCGTGGGCCAGTTGCAGGGCAGCCGCGCCAGCACCGAGCGGGCCGTCATGGAAATCATCGACCGGCTCAACGAGCGCCGCCGCGGCAAGACCGGCCGTGTACAGCTGAGCCCGGGACGCAAGAAGAAGGGCGCCACGCCCCCGCCGTCCGACGACTGAGGCCGCCCCGCCTCCCCGGCCTCGCCTCAGGCTCTCTGTCCGGCCGTGCCGGGCTCCACCGCTTTCGTTTCCGTGGACGTCGCTGCCGGCGGATTGGGTGGCTGCCTGGCCATGGTGTCCCGCAGCGCGAAGCGGAACCACAGGGCACCGATGCCCCCCGAGATGAAGTTGGCGCTGGCCGCGGCGATGAAGATGCCGATGATGCCGAAGAACTGCGACAGCACCCAGGCCAGCGGCGCGTACACCGCGATGGTCCTCGACATGGATACCCACATGGCTGCCATGGGCTTGCCCAAGGCGTTCAGCGCGCCGTTCACCGTCATGGCGCAGCCGAGGGCCATGTAGCTGAGCGGCACGATGTGCATCTGTAGCAGCGCGGTGTCCTTCGCCTGGCCCTCGAGGCCGAACAGGTCGGTGATGAGGCCGCCGAACAGCTGCATGAAGACGGCAACGCCGATCCCGTACATCAGGGAGAACCGGTAGGCAAAGTTCACGCCCTCCCGCACCCGGTCCAGCCTCTTGGCGCCGAAGTTCTGGCCCACGAAGGGGGTCATCGCGGCCGACAGGGCCATCATCGCCAGGATCGTCAGGCCCTCGAGCCGCGACGCCATCCCGAAGCCGGCCACGGACTCTGGGCCGAAGGTGGCAATCTGGCTGGTGATGAACGCGGTGGTGACCGGCGCCACCAGGCTGCTCGTCAGCGATGGCAGGCCCACGTGCAGGATCCGGCGCCAGGAGTCCGCGAGCTGGTCCAGGGCCAGGTTGCCGAAGTCCACCAGCCTTTCCCGGTACATGACGAAGTACGCCGAGGCGCACATGGTGAGGGCGTTGGCCAGCACGCCGCCGAGCGCCGCACCCTCGATCTCCATGCGCGGGAACCCGAACAGCCCGAAGATCAGGATGGGGTCGATGATCACGTTCAGTACGGCCGCCGTGGTCATGATCATCGCGGGGCGCTTGGCGTCGCCCGACGCCCGTAGCACCGAGTTCGCGATCATCGGCGCGACCAGGAAGATGCCGCCCCAGTAGTAGATCTGCATGTAGCGGTGGATGAACGGCAGCACCTTCTCGTTGGCGCCCAGCAGCCGGAACAACGGGTCGATGGTGTTCAGGCCGATGACGAGCACCACCACGCCGCAGATCACGCCGAGCAGCATGGCGTGGGCGGTGATGCGCTTCACCTCGTCCCTGTTGCCAGAGCCGAAGAGCCGCGACACCACCGATGACGTGCCCACGCCGAGTGACATCGCAATGGCGCCAACGATGAAGCTGACGGGGAACGTGAAGCTGATTGCGGCCAGCTGTTCCGTGCTGACCCGCGCCACGAAGAAGGCCCCCGCCACGTTGTTCACCACGATGGCGAGCATGCCCAGCATCATGGGTAGCATCAGCGAGAAGATGGCCTTGCTGACGGGGCCTTCGGTGAGGCGGGCGCCCTTGCCTTGGGGTGGTTTCATTTGGATATACCGATCGCGCCTGAAGGCGCTCCTACGGGGCGTCGACGCCCGCAATGCAGAGGTACTTGATTTCGAGGTAGTCCGCGATGCCGTATTTCGAGCCTTCGCGGCCGCTGCCCGATTCCTTGACGCCGCCGAAGGGGGCGACTTCCGTGGAGATCAGGCCGGTGTTGAGTCCCACCATGCCGTACTCCAGTGCCTCGGGTACCCGCCAGCTGCGGCCCAGGTCCCGCGTGTAGACGTAGGCCGCGAGGCCGAACTCCGTGTCGTTGGCGAGGCGGATCGCCTCGTCCTCGTCATGGAAGCGGAACAGCGGCGCCAGGGGGCCGAAGGTCTCCTCCCGGGCCACGCGCATCCCCGGCGTCACGCCAGTGAGGACGGTAGGCTCGAAGAAGGTGCCGCCCAGCGCGTGGCGCCTGCCGCCCGTGAGCACCCTGGCGCCCTGGGCCACGGCATCCGCAATGTGCTCCTCCACCTTCGCGACGGCGGCGGAGTCGATGAGCGGTCCCTGGTCCTGTTCGCCCGCCAGCCCGTCACCAACGCGGAGCCTGGCCACGGCGTCCGCCAGCTTGCGGGCGAAGGCGTCGTAGACCCCGTCCTGCACGAGCAGGCGGTTCGCGCACACGCAGGTCTGGCCGGAGTTCCGGTACTTGCTGACGATGGCGCCGGCCACCGCGGCGTCCAGGTCGGCGTCGTCGAAGACGATGAACGGCGCGTTGCCCCCCAGTTCCATCGACACCTTCTTCACGGTCTGGGCGCACTGGGCCAGCAGCAGCTTGCCAGTGGCCGTGGAACCCGTGAAGGTCAGCTTGCGCACCCGCGGATTGCCGGTCATCTCGCCGCCGATCGCCCGCGCATTGCCGGTGACCACGTTGACGACACCGGCTGGAATGCCGGCGCGGTCGGCGAGTTCCGCGAGGGCGAGCGCGGAGTAAGGTGTCTGGCTTGCCGGCTTGATCACGATGGTGCAGCCGGCCGCCAGTGCGGGAGCCAGCTTGCGGGCGATCATCGCCGAGGGAAAATTCCACGGCGTGATCGCCGCCACGACGCCCACGGGCTGCTTGATGACGACGATGCGCCGGTCCTTCGCGTGGCCCGGGATGACGTCCCCGTACACGCGCTTCGCCTCCTCGCCGAACCACTCCAGGAAACTGGCGGAGTAGCCGATCTCGCCACGGGCTTCCGCCAGTGGCTTGCCCTGCTCGGCAGTCATGATGCGGGCCAGGTCGTCCTGGTTCGCCAGCAGAAGGTCGTGCAGCTTCCGCAGCAGAGCCGCGCGCTCCTTCGCCGTGCGTGCGCGCCAGGCGGGCAGTGCCGCGTCGGCGGCCTCGATGGCCGCGCGTGTTTCGGCGGCGCCGCAATCGGGAATCGTGCCGAGCTGTTGCCCAGTGGCCGGATTGGTGACTGTCACCGTGCCGCCGCCGGACGCATCGACCCAGCGGCCCCCGACGTAGGCCCGGGTGCGCAGCAGGTTGGTGTCGGTGAGATTCAGCATGGGGTCGTGCCATGATACGGCAAGGGGATTGGCGCGATGAAACTGGCAAGCGTTGACGACGGGAAAAACCTTAGCTGGGGCCTCATCGAGGACCTGGAGCAGGTGCCCGACGGGGGAGTGCGGCTGGCACCGGCCACCCTCCGTACGCGGTTTCCCGACTTGCGCAGCCTGCTGGCGGCGGGCGCGCTCCCGGAGGCCCTTCCGGCACTGCGCGCGGCGCCAGTGCAGGGCGTGGCCGGCCTGCGCTTTGCCCCGGTCATCCCGAACCCGTCGCGCATCCTCTGCGTGGGCATCAACTACCTGAAACACATCCATGAGATGGGCCGGGAAAGACCCGACTACCCGACCCTCTTCACCCGCTTCCCGGACACGCTCGTGGGCCATGGCGAGTCCATCGTCCGGCCCCGCATCTCCACCCAGTTCGATTACGAGGGAGAACTGGCGATCGTCATCGGGAAAACGGCCCGGTACGTGAGTGCCGCCAGCGCGCTGGACCACGTCGCGGGCTACACCTGCTTCCTCGATGGCTCCATCCGGGACTGGCAGCGGCACACCACCCAGTTCACGCCCGGCAAGAACTTTCCCGCCACCGGCGGTTGCGGCCCCTGGCTAGTGACCACGGACGAGGTTCCCGACCCCGCGGCGCTGCGCCTAGAGACCCGTGTCAACGGTGAAGTCCTGCAGGAGGCCCCCGTCAGCGACCTGTGCTTCGGGGTGCGCCGTATCATCGAGTACTGCTCGCACTTCTGCGCGCTGAATCCGGGCGACGTCATCGCCACCGGCACGCCGGGCGGCGTCGGCTTTGCCCGCACGCCCCCGCGCTGGCTCGAGTCCGGCGACACGGTGGAGGTGGAGATCAGCGGCATCGGTATACTCCGGCACCGGGTGACAGATGAGGCGACGGCGGCATGAACGGATCCAACAACACGCTCCCGGCCATTGCGCTGGCGCTGGGCATCGTCGTGGCCGGCTACCTGATCGGCGAGGCGCTCGTGCAAACCCGCTCCAGCCAGCGGGCCGTGTCGGTGCGCGGCCTGGCCGAGCGCGAGGTCCCCGCCAACCTGGCGCTCTGGCCCATCGTCTTTACGGTCACGTCCAACGAGCTGGGCGACCTGCAGCGGAAGGTTGACGACGGCGTCACCAAGGTACGGGCATTCCTTGCCAGCGACTTTCCCGCGGAGCAGGTGAGTGTGTCGGCTCCCCGCGTGCAGGACCGGGAGGCGCAGGGCATGCGTGGCGACGGGCGGCAGCTTGACCGCTACAGCGCCGAGGTCACGGTCACCGTGCGCACGGACAAGATCGACGTCGCCAGGAAAGCCATCGAGCGCAGTGGCGAACTGGTGAAGCAGGGCGTCGCCGTCATCCGCAGCTACGAGTACAACACCCAGTACCTGTTCACGAACCTCGACAAGATCAAGCCGGAGATGATTGCCGAGGCCACGAAGGATGCCCGCCGGGCCGCCGAGCAGTTCGCCAAGGACTCCGGCAGCAGCGTCGGCGCCATCCGCAACGCCCAGCAGGGCCTGTTCTCGATCGAGGACCGGGACCAGTTTTCCCCGGAATTCAAGAAGGTGCGGGTGGTCACGACGGTCGACTATTACCTCGGCGACTGACCTCGCATCGAAACAATTGCCGCGCTGCCTGAAGGTGGCTGCCGGACCACGGGCGGTGCTAGGCTGGGCGCCAAGAAAAGTCCGGTCGCGGAACGGACTGTACGAGGGCTGGCCATGCAGGATCAGGCGACGTTGCGGGCGATTCAACTCGTGAGCCGGTCGGCGAATGCCCGGCTCACCACCACGGACCACCGGCTGCTCCGGGAACTGGCCAGTCAGGCCTCGGAAGAATCCCGGCGCGAGTACTGGCCCCGGATCTGGGGTGACTTTGCCGAGCAATTCGATCCGCGCTAGGTCTCCCGCTTCCACCCCTTGAGGTACTTGTCCCAGTTCCGTTCGACGATGTCGAAGGACTGGGGTGCCAGCTTCACCAGCAGGTCCCGGTTGCGCTCGGGGTAGACCGGCGGCCCGCCCTCCTCCGGCAGCTGGCGGGTCGCATCGATCACGATCTTGCTGCTCATGGGGCGCTTGGGTGAGCTCGGGTCCAGGGCCATGCCGCGCGCCTCCTTGATGATCTCGGCCCCCGGGTAAGGCTGCCAGCGCGCGCCGACTGCCTGCATCACCTCGGTGCGGTTCAGCACGTCCACGTCCTTGTCCACCACGATGCACGCCTTGGTGATGGGCACGAACTGCGCGATCTTCCTGCCGGCCTCCAGCCCCTGCTGCGGCCCCGTCTTGTCGATGGAGAGGATGCCGATGCCGGTCCACTCCACTGGCGAGTGAAACGCAACGGCATTGGGAATCGACTTCTTCAGGCGATAGAACGAGAAGGCCTCCAGCGGCGCCGTGCAGAACCCGCGGGTGACGCCGGTGAACTGGTTCAGGATCCAGGGCTGCCTGCGGTGGGTGATGCAGGTGACCTCCATCACGAAGTTCTCTTCCTTCTTGAGGCCGAGATAACCGTACATCTCGCCGAAGGGGCCCTCGGGCTGCATCTGGTCGAGCAGCACTTCACCCTCGATCACCAACTCCGCGTTGGCGGGGATCAGCATGTCGTTCGTCTCGCACTTCACGACATCCACGGCCTTGTTCCGGAAGCCGCCGGCAATGGCCAGCTCGTCGGCCCCGCTCTTCGACACCACGGACGAACTGATGAACCAGCCAATGGGGTCGTTGCCCATGACCAGTGCGACCGGACAGCGCTTCTCGCCCCGCTCGATCTTCTTCATGAACATCTTCCAGCCCTGCTGGCCCGGCTCCGGGTTCACGCCCATGAGCCGCGGGCCCTTGATCTCGCACCGGTAGGTGCCGAAATTCATGCCGAGCTCCCTGTCCTCGGTGAACACGGAGGCGGTGTTGACGTAGCGGTTCGAATCAGCCGGGTTGGACTTGATGAAGGCGAAGTCGAGGACGTTGCACTGGTCGCCCCGGAGGATCACCTCCTTGATCGGCGCCTTGTCGGCGGGCACCGGGTTGGTCGGGATCGACGGCGTCTTGCCCTCCCGGGCCTCCGCGCCCTCGAGCAGGAACCTGATGGTGTCCCGGTAGGTCTCCGGGCCCTTGCCCGGGATGGGTTCCCGGCCCCAGATGATCGCCTCCGTGTCCCAGTGGCCCTGGTGATTGGTGATGACGGGACCCTTCAGCCAGCGCCCGTCCTGCCTGATCTCCTCCACCAGCAGCGCGGGTGCGCCGTACCAGCCGAATTCATCAATCAGCCTGTAGGTCAGGGCGGTCATCTCGTACTGGTCCTGGTCGAGGCGCTTCACGCGCATGACCAGGCCCCGGTCTTCCAGGGCCTGCACGTAGTCCCGGAAGCTGTCGAAGGGACCCACGTCGCGCCCGGGCCACCGGCGGGCCTTGCTGGCCGCCCGGGCCGGTGCGGAGACCGCGATCCCGAGGGAGGCCGCAATGCCCGCGGCCGCCGTCAGCAGCTGGCGCCGGTCGAGGCCCGCGCCCGGGCGCTCGTTCTCTGGCAATGGCCTTGATCCCGTGGTGTCGGACATTCGTCGGCTCCTGATCGATAGGCGGAAAGAATGGCTAGCGTCGCAGATGCTGGTTGAAGAACGCCAGCGTGCGTTCCAGCGCGAGGGTGTGGCTGGGCTCGTGGAACTCGGGCCGCTCGTCGCAGCTGAACCCGTGGCCGGCATCAGGGTAGACGAAGGCGTCCGCGCCCGGGCGCCCGTTACGGATCTGGGCGACGATCTCGGGCGGTATGAGCGGATCCTTGCCGCCGAAGTGATACAGGATGGGGCAGCGCGGTTGCTCATCGAGCCAGGCCACGTTCGCCCGGCCGTAGTAGGAGACCGCCGCGTCCACGTCGGTGCGGCAGGCCGCCAGGTCGGCGATGGCGCCACCCCAGCAGTAGCCCACGGCGCCCACCTTCGTACCGGCCGGCAGTCGTGCCCGGAGCGTGGCCACTGCGCCCGCCAGGTCACTGGCCACGTCGCCGATGGCCAGCCGCTGCATCAGGGTGCGGGCCTCGTCGATCCGGGTGTAGGGGAGCTCGGTGCCGGGCTTCAGGCGGTCGAAGAGGGCCGGCGCCAGGGCGAGGAAGCCCGCGGCAGCGAATCCGTCGGCCACGTGCCGCATGTGGGCCGTCACGCCGAAAATCTCCTGGAGGACCAGCAGGCCTGCCTTGGGCGGGCCCGTGGGGGAGGCCAGATAGCCGTCCAGGACATGTCCGTCCAGGGCTTTGATTTTTATGATGTTACCGGACATCTGGCGAATCACCTTTTATAGACACTGATTTATCACTGCTGGAGATCGGGCGGAGCCGGATGTCCACCTGGACGTCCACTCGATTGCCCACGTAGCTGGTATCCCGCCACTCGCCCTGGCCCACGCCGAAGGCCAGCCGCTCCACGGTAGCGGCACCCACCAGGCGGGCCGGCTGACCGGGCGACCCCGGAGTCCAGCGAAAGCGTAGGCTGACGGGGGCCGTGACGCCCCGGAGCGTCAGGCTGCCGCTGGCCCGGAAGCCGTCGCCGTCCCGGACGATGCGCCCCGCGGTGAACAGGGCCTCCGGCCACTTGGCCAGGTTGAACCAGTCCGAGCCCCCCAGCACCTCATCCCTCTCCGGGTTGCCGGTGTCCACGGAGCCCAGCTCGATCCGGGACGTGATGCTGCCCGCTTCCGGGCTCGCCGGATCGAAGCGCACCTGCGCCGTGAAGCGGTCGAACCGGCTCTCGAACCGTGCGCCCTGCTGGACGGCGGTGAAGCGGAGGCTGCTGCCGGCGGGCTCCAGTTCGTAGTCGGCAATGGCTGCCGTAGGAGCGGCTTTCGCCGCGACCAGGAGCAGCGTCGCGGCTAAAGCCGCTCCTGCGGCGGCCGCGTTCAAGGTCGTCCCCGTCCCGCCAGCGGCAGCATCGAGCGCAGAACCCCATCCTTGCGCACGAAGTGGTGATGGAGCGCGGCCAGGCCGTGGGCGCCGACGAGGAGCAGGAGGATCGTGCCCTGCATCTCGTGTGCCGCCGCCATGCCCCTGGAGAGCTCCTCGTTCACGCCGACGACAGTCGGCACCGTGAACAGCCCGAAGAAACTCACCGGGAAGTTTGCCGCCTGGGAGCGCAGCAGGCCCGTCAGCGGCATCAGGAACATCAGTGCGTAGAGCACGACCTGCGTGAGGCGCGCGGCGATCCGTTGCCACCCCGGCGTGCCGGCGGGCAGCGGCGGTGCCGGATGGGTCAGTCGCCAGGCAAGGCGCAGGGCCGTCACCGAGAAGATCAGCAGGCCGATCGACTTGTGAGTGGCATAGTTGCCGAGCTTGGCGGGACCCAGGGGCTGGTCCACCATGTAGAACGCCAGCGGGACCTGCAGCACCAGGAGGACGGCGATCAGCCAGTGAAACGAGCGGGCGACGTTGCCGTACGTGTGCAATCCGGTCATTTCGTTAGCATACCCGACCCATGTACGCCCAGCTGATCCCCATCCTCGCGCCCGTTTTCCTCATCACGCTGCTCGGCTACGGCTGGGCCCGGATCGGAGCGCCATTCCAGCGGGACTTCCTCACCGGCCTCGTGATGAACATCGGCGTGCCCTGCCTGATCCTAAACGGCACGCTGCACCTCGAGGCCGATGCCAGCGCGTTCATTGCCATGATCGGCTATGCGGTGCTCGCGCTGCTGGTCTGCACGCTGGCTGGGGCGGGCGCACTCCGCGCCCTCGGCCAGCCGCTCCGCAGCTACCTGCCGCCGATGGCATTCGGCAACGCCGGCAACCTGGGGCTGCCGCTCTGCCTGTTTGCGTTTGGCAGGCAGGGCCTGGGACTGGCGATCGGCTTCTACCTGGTGGGCTCCGTGGCCCAGTTCATCGCCGGACCGCTGTTCCAGGGCCGGCAGCCGGTGTGGCGCACCCTGGCGACCACGCCGGTGAACTACGCGGCGCTGCTCGGCATCGGGCTGCTGGCCACGGGCTCCACGCTCCCCCTCTGGCTCGGCAATACCATCGAGTTGCTTGCCGGCATCGCCATTCCGCTGATGATGCTCGCGCTCGGCCATTCGCTGGGGAGCTTCAAGGTGCAACGGCTGCCGGTGGCCGCAGGTATCGCGGCGGCCCGTCTCGGCCTCGGCCTGCTGGTGGGGATCTCGATCTCGCTGGCTTTCGGCCTGACCGGTGTGGAGCGCGGCGTGGTCCTGGTGCAGAGCGCGATGCCGGTCGCCGTGTTCAACTACCTGCTTGCCGCCCGCTACGACAGGCACCCGGAGGACATTGCCGGGGCCATCGTGATCTCCACGCTGGTGGCGTTCGCGGCGCTGCCGGCGTTGCTGCTCTTCGCGCTGCCGTAGGAGGGTCTTCAGCCGCGATCGATGCCGCTCACTGAGTCGCCGCGAAACCCGTTGCGACGAAACTCCGCCAGTATCCCCAGCATCACCTCATCCACCGGTGACTCGAACGGCACCCGGTAGCCGTGGATTACCAGGCAATCGTCGTCGTTCTCAGGCCGGGATGGCGGCGCGGTCCTGGGAAAGGTGGCCAGCAGGTAGCCGAGCAGGTCCTGTTCCATGTGCGGAGTTCTCCAGTTGGCAGGTGCGCCAGGTGCGAGCCGGCGCGGGGATGGTGGGGGAGGGGTTGGTGCTGGCCGCCAACGTGGCCGGCAGGGCGGCCCGGCGCAAGGCTTCCGGCCAGCTCGGGATTCCGTTCCCGCGGATCGGTGGGGTCATCGTGACGCTCCTGGGCAGCCTAGGGAGCGCAGTCTCGGCGGCGCCCGTTGCACGACCATGACGGGGGGATGTCACTTTTTGGTCAGTATCTGCCCTGTGCGGCGCATACAGAATGGCGGGTTTCCGGCGGCAATATATTACATTTATTTCTATAAATCAGTTATCTACGTACCTACTAGAAGGCCTCTTGCGCTGCACAACTTTCCTCGTTAGTATCTCCCTCGCCCGTGTTAGGCCCTGGACAACCCCAAGGAGTGACCCACATGACGACCCGGAACGATCAGTTCGCCAATTTCCTCGGTTTCCAGACGGAAGCCCTCGAGCCCATGCGCGCCGCCAACGGCATGGCCGCCGACGCCTTCGAGCGCCTGTCCCGCCAGAACTACGCGGTGCTGGGCGACTACATCAACTTCGCCGTGGAGCAGGCCCGCCTGCCCACCGAGACGGCGGACTACACCCAGTACCTGGCGAAGCAGATGGAGACCGCCCGCCTCTTCGGCGACCAGCTCGTCCGCCGCTCCCAGGAGTACATGGACATCCTGAGCGCCTTCCAGGTCAAGGCCCAGACGGCGGTGCAGACGGCCACCCAGGCCGCCACCCAGGCCCCGGCCGGCAAGGCGAAGGCTGCTTAAAGCGAATCCCCCGGAACGACTGAACTACCCCTTGAGGGGGCGGCGGCCATCGGCTGCCGCCCCTTTTCTTTTGCCCGCTGTAGGAGCGCCTTCAGGCGCGACCCACTTAACGATAAGCATCGGTCGCGCCTGAAGGCGCTCCTACGAGGGTAGAGTAGTATTCTTGCAGCGCACACCCCGTCAAACAGCAGCAGGGTCGGTCATGCCAAGAACAATAAAAAAGTACGCCAACCGCAGGCTCTACGACACGGCGGCCAGCCGCCACGTTACCCTCGACGGCATTCGCCAGCTCGTGGCGGGTGGCGAGGACGTGGTGGTCATCGACGACACCAGTGGCCAGGACATCACGCGCAGCATCCTCCTGCAGGTAATTTCCGAGCAGGAGCAGGGCGGGCGGCCGATCCTCTCGGCCGACATGCTGAAGCACATCATCCGCTTCTACGGCAATCCGCTGCAGGAAATGATGGGCGGCTACCTGGAGCGCAGCGTCGAGATGTTCATGAGCCAGCAGAAAGTGCTGCAGGACCAGATCCAGAAGACCATGGGCATGACCCCCTTCGGCACCATGCAGTCCATGGCCCAGAAGAACATGGAGGCCTGGGGCCAGCTGCAGAAGTCGTTCCTCGACATGCTGACGCCCCGGACCGGAGGCGGCGGCCAGGCTGATGCCCCGACCGGCCACCAGGCATCGCCCCCACCCGGTGATCCACCCAAGGAATGAGCAGTCCGATTGTCAGCCACTGAACCAAAACTCCCGCCCCCGGATCCAGCCGCCTTTGCCCGGGAGCTTGCCGACCTCACGGGCAAGGCCCAGGCCATGTTCGCCGAGCTGATGAAGACGCCGACCGCCCGCGCCGCCTTCGGCCTCGAGGCGCCGGCCAATCCCGACCCGCTGAATGCCGGGCCGGCCATGCAGGCGGCGGCCCGGCAGCTGATGCTGGACCCGGCGAAGCTCGTCCAGGCCAACCTCCAGCTCTGGCAGCAGCACATGCTGCTGTGGCAGCAGATGTCGTCGTCGATGGTTGGCAATGCGATGGGCCAGGTCGCGGCGCAGCCGGTCGCTGAGCCTGACAAGGGCGACCGCCGGTTCAGGCACCCCGACTGGAACGAGAACCCGCTCTTCGACTACCTGAAGCAGTCCTACCTGATCACGTCGCGCTGGCTCGTGGAGACCATGTCCACCGTCGCTGGTCTCGATGCACAGACCGCCAGGAAGGTGGACTTCTACACCCGCCAGTTCGCCGACGCCTTCGCACCCAGCAACTTCGTCTGGACGAACCCGGAGGTGCTGCGCGCCACCTTCGAGACCCAGGGCCAGAACCTGCGCAAGGGCCTCGAGAATTTCCAGCGGGACCTGCAGCGTGGCGAGGGCCAGCTGCGGATCACGATGAGCGACCCGGACGCCTTCGAGCTGGGGCGGAACCTGGCCACCACGCCCGGCAAGGTCGTGTTCCAGAACGACCTGATCCAGCTGATCCAGTACGAGCCGACGACGGAGCAGGTGCACCGCACGCCGATCCTCATGGTCCCGGCCTGGATCAACAAGTACTACATCCTGGACCTGACGGCGAAGAAGTCGCTGGTGCGCTGGGCCGTTTCCCGGGGCTACACGGTGTTCGTCGTTTCCTGGGTGAACCCGGACGAGACGCTGGCCCACAAGGAGTTCGAGGATTACCTCACCGGGGGCGTGATCGCGGCGCTGGACGCGGTGGAGGCCGCCACCGGCGAGCACGAGGTGCATGGCCTCGGCTATTGCATCGGTGGCACCCTGATCGGCGTAGCCCTGGGGTATCTCGCCGGGATCAACGACCAGCGCCTGAAGACCGCCACCATGTTCACGGCCCAGGTGGACTTCTCCGAGCCCGGCGACCTGGCCGTGTTCATCGACGAGAAGCAGCTCGACAACCTGGACCAGATGATGGGCGACAAGGGCTACCTCGAGGCCCAGGCCATGTTCACCACCTTCAACATGCTGCGGGCGAACGACCTGATCTGGTCCTTCTTCGTCAGCAACTACCTGCTCGGGAAGGAGCCCCAGCCCTTCGATCTCCTGCACTGGAATGCGGACGCCACCCGCATGCCACGCCGGATGCACCTCTTCTACCTGCGCCAGATGTACCTGCACAACAACCTGGTGAAGCCCGGCGCCGTTACCCTGGCCGGCGTGCCCATCGACCTCACGAAGGTGACCGTGCCGGTATACCTGCAGGCCTGCAAGGAAGACCACATCGCGCCGTTCCGGTCGGTATTCAAGGCACGGCATAACTTCTCCGGGCCCGTGCGCTTCGTA
Organism: Chromatiales bacterium; assembly: GCA_016789845.1. Lineage (GTDB taxonomy): Bacteria > Pseudomonadota > Gammaproteobacteria > Steroidobacterales > SHZI01. The sequence goes on along the minus strand of JAEUQA010000059.1, from coordinate 8,502 downwards.
CTGGCGGGCTCGGGCCATATCGCGGGCGTGATCAACCCGCCAGACGCCAACAAGTACCAGTTCTGGCTGAATCCCGCCGAGCCCTGGGAGATCGACCCCTGGCTGCGGGGTGCCGTCGAGCACCCAGGCAGCTGGTGGCCCGACTGGGACGCCTGGCTCGCGCCCCAGTCCGGGGACATGGTGCCGGCCCGCAAGCCCGGCGACGCAAAGCTGGGCATCATCGAGGATGCCCCCGGCTCCTTCGTGAAGAGCCGCGCCCTGTAGGGGACATGCCTGATTTCGCGGCGCTGGCGCAGGAGCCATCCCGAAGGTAGGGCGAAATCAGGCATGTCCCCAGTCGACGCGGTCATCATCGGCGCCGGCGTCATTGGCCTCGCCGTGGGCCGTGCCCTCGCCAATCGCGGCCAGGACGTCGTCGTCATCGAGTCGGCGCCTGCCATCGGCACCGGCACCAGCAGCCGTAACTCAGGGGTCATCCACGCGGGCCTCTACTACCCCACCGGCTCCCTGAAGGCCCGCCTGTGCGTCACCGGCCGGCAGCTGCTCTACCGCTATTGCGAGGCGAAAGGCATCGGTCACCGCCGCACCGGCAAGCTGATCCTCGCGACCAGCGACGACGAGGTTCCAATCCTGGAGAAGTACCTCGCCGGGGCGCAGGCCAACGGCGTGGACGACCTCCGGTGGGTCGAGCCGGCGGAAGTGGCGCAGCTCGAGCCGGAACTCCGCGCCGTCCGTGCGCTGCTGTCGCCGTCCACCGGCATCATCGACAGCCACGAATACCTGCTGGCCCTGCAGGCCGACCTGGAGGCGAAGGGTGGCCAGGTGGCACTGAACAGCCACGTCACCCGGGTCGGGCGGACGGGGGATGGCTTCGCGATCTTCACCAGTGATGCAGTCGAACCTGCCATCCGCTGCCGGCGGCTGATCAATGCGGCCGGCCTGCACGCCCCGGGCGTGGCGGCCACCATCGAGGGACTCCAGCGGCCGACCATTCCCCGCCAGTACCTGGCGCGCGGTCACTACTACACGCTGGCGGGCCGGTCCCCCTTCAGGCGGCTCGTCTACCCGGTGGCCGAAACCGGCGGCCTTGGCATCCACGTGACGCTCGACCTGGCCGGCGCCGCCCGCTTCGGCCCGGACGTGCAGTGGCGCCAGTCGGTCGACTACAGCTTCGATGGCGACACCCGCCGGAAATTCACCGCGGCGATCCGCCGGTACTACCCGGCGCTCGACGACAAACGCCTGCAGCCTGGTTACACGGGCATCCGGGCGAAGCTGAGCGGCCCCGGGGAGCCGGCCGCCGATTTCCTGATCCAGGCCACGCCCGACCACCGCGTGCCCGGCCTGGTAAACCTCTACGGCATCGAATCGCCGGGCCTGACCGCGGCCCTCGCGATCGCGGAAGAGGTTGCAGCAGTCCTGTAGGAGCGCCTTCAGGCGCGACCAGAAAAAGGGGTCAGATTTGGTTTCCAGCCATCGGTTCGAATAGTCCGATGGCTGGAAACCAAATCTGACCCCTTTTTCTGGTCGCGCCTGAAGGCGCTCCTACAGCTTCGGCTGCATCTCTCCCGCGTCCAGCCTCCGCATGTAGTCCGCGTAGGCATTCATCGCCCGGCGCCCCAGGAACCACATCACCGGGATGTTCACGAACAGCATCAGGCCGGTGCCGAGGCCGCTCAGGTTGTCCAGCTGCGCGTCGGTCTTCAGGAACCCCGTCGTCGCGACGACGGCGAGCGTGCAGTAGAGCAGCTTGAACGGGGTGAGCCAGCGCTCGCCTCCGAGGAACACCACGCCCTGCTCGGCGTAGTAGCTGTAGCTGATCATCGTCGAGATGGCGAACAGCCAGACCGCCAGGGTCACTATCCAGCGCCCGAGGCCGGGCAGCACCGAGTCGAAGGCAACCGCGGTCAGCGTGGCCCCCACGTAGCTCACGTACACCCCGCCACCATTCAGCTGCGGCTCCAGCCGGCTTGCCAGGCTGTCCCAGCGCAGCACCGGGCCCGCATCACCCATGACGACGTGCCCCGTGAGCTTGTGCAGGTCGTTGCCGCTCTGGGGGTTCGGGTCGCCCCGGAGGACGACGAACACGGTCTCGCCGCCCTCCCACTTGCCGGCCAGGCGCGGCGGCGCCGCCTGCTCCGGCAGCGTCCACACGCCGGGGCTCACCAGCGCGGGCCGGGTATCCACCGGCAGGCTGGCCTCCGGCGGCCGGTTCCAGGTGCCGGTCACGATGATCACCAGGGCGGTGAGTGTGCAGACGAAGATGGTGTCGATGAAGGGCTCGAGCCCGGCGACGACGCCCTCCCGCACGGGTTCGTCCGTGCGGGCCGCCGAGTGGGCGATGGGGGAGGTGCCCTGGCCGGCCTCGTTGGAGAAGATGGCGCGCTTCATGCCGTAGAGGAAGGCATAGCCCATGGTGCCGCCGATGAAGGCGCCGCTGGCCTCGGCCGGCGAGAACGCCGACCGGAAGATGAGGGCGAACATGGCCGGGATGTCGCTGGCGTGCACGGAGAGCACGTACACCGCCCCCACGAAGTACAGGATGACCATGAAGGGCACCAGGGTGCCCGCCACCCGCCCGATCCGGTGGATGCCGCCGACGATCACGAGCCCGACCACCACGGCGAGGAGCACGCCGGAGACGATGCTCGGCACGCCGACGTAGTTCTGGGTGATGTTGCCCACGTTCCAGGCCTGGAACATGTTGCCGCCGGTGATGGCCATCACGAGCAGGGTGAAGCAGAACAGCACGCCGATGGCCTTGCCCAGCCTGCCGAGCCCGGAGCCCTTCTCCGCCAGCGCCCGGCTGATCACCCACATGGTGCCGCCGTGGGGATTCTCCGGGTCGTCGGTGTTCCGGTAGAGCATGGCGAGGGTCACTTCGGTGGTCTTGAGCGCCATGCCGAAGAAGCCCACCACCCACATCCAGAACACGGCGCCCGGGCCGCCGAGGCTGATGGCCATCGCAACGCCGCCGATGTTGCCGAGGCCGACGGTCGCCGACAGCGCCGCGGAGAGCGCCTGGAAATGGCTGATGGCGCCCGGGTCGCCCTTGTGGTCGTACTTGCCCCGGATCGCCTGGACGCCGTGGGTCAGGGCGCGGAACTGGCAGAAGCGGGACCAGATCGTGAAGACGATCCCGGTGCCGAGGATGATGAAGAGGACGGTGTTCTGCCAGAGGAAGGCGTTGGCCGTCGCCAGGAAGCTGTCGAAGGAGGTCATTCCCTGAGGATAGCGGGACCAGGCCTGCCTGTGCGCGACTTTTCAGCGCAGGCCCGGTGCCGCGGACCTCTCAGGCCGCGCGGGCACGGTCGCGGCTGATGGCGGCCGTCATCACCGGCTGGACCGTGTTGCTGCCCATCCAGTTCAGGTCGGTGGTCGCGGCGGCGAAGGTCCAGGAGAAGGAAGCCGTGATGGCCATGGCGACGCCGGCGCAGAGCAGGCCGCGGAGGCTGGCGCTGAAGCTGTCATTGCAGATCGTGTTCATGGTCGGTCTCCTGGCGGCGGGGTTGGGTTGAAAGGGGAATCCGCTGCTGTTGGGATGGAGGTTGAACCTGTCCGCCCCGACCTTCTGTCAGCCACTTGACACAAGGGGCCAGATAGCCGGAAGTCGGCCCATGACGCTCACCGCCCGCGCCGTCCTGAAGGCCAACCGCCTCTTCAGGGACCTGCCCGACCCCACCCTGGACCAGCTGGCCGGCCTGGCCGTGCGTCGTTCCGTGAAGCGCGGCCAGCGGATCTTTGCCGAGGGCGACCCGGGCGACTCGCTCATGGGCCTGATCTCCGGCCAGGTGCGCATCAGCGCCACCACGCCGGCCGGCCAGGAGGTCTTCCTCAATCTGCTGGAGTCGGGCGACAGCTTCGGCGAGATCGCCGTTCTCGACGGCAACGCCCGCACCGCCAATGCGGAGGCGGTGACTGACGTGGAGCTCTTCGTGGTGCGCCGGGTGGACCTGATGGCGCTAGTCGGGCGGGAGCCGCGGCTGGCGGCCCAGCTGATCGCCTTGCTCTGCAAGCGACTGCGCTGGACCAGCGACCTGATCGAGGAGTCCGCGTTCCTGTCATTGCCTGCTCGCCTCGCCCGCCGGCTGGTGAAGATGGCGGAGGACCACGGGTCGACCGTTGCCGGCGGCATCGAGCTGCGGATTTCCCAGGCGGAGCTGGCGGGGTTCCTCAGCGTGTCGCGGCAGGTGGTGAACCAGCAGTTGCAGGCGTGGCGGAAGAAGGGGTGGGTCGAGGTGGGGAGGGGGAGAGTGGTGGTCCGGGACGTGAAGGGGCTGGCGGGTATCGTGGGCTGATGCCCCGGGGCCTAGCGCTCCACAATCGCCGTAACCCCCATCCCCCCCGCCGTGCAGATCGAGATCAGTCCCCGCCCGCTTCCTTTCTGCTCCAGCAGCTTCGCCAGCGACGCCACGATCCGCGCCCCCGTCGCCGCGAACGGATGCCCGATGGCGATGCTCCCGCCCTTCACATTCATCTTCGAGCGGTCAACGCTTCCCAGCGGCTGATTGCGCCCCAGCCTGTCCCGGCAGAATTCCGCCGACTCCCAGGCCTTGAGCGTCGCCAGCGTCTGCGCGGCAAACGCTTCGTGGATCTCGTAGTAGTCGAAGTCCTGCAGGCCCAGACCGGCATCGGCCAGCATCGCTGACACAGCATAGGCCGGCGCCAGCAGCAGCCCTTCCTTCTTCACGAAATCCACCGCCGCCACCTTGCCGTAGCGGAGGTACGCCTGGACCGGCAGGCCGCGGGCCTTCGCCCAGTCCTCCGACGCGAGCAGCACCGATGCCGCGCCATCGGTCAGCGGCGTGCTGTTCCCCGCCGTCATCGTGCCATGCGGGCCCCGATCGAAGACGGGCCTGAGCTTCCCCAGCTTCTCCAGCGACGTGTCGGCGCGGACGTTGTTGTCCGCCGTCGCGCCGGAGAACGGCGCCACGAGATCCTTGTAGAACCCCTCCGCCCAGGCCTTCGCCGCCTTGTGGTGGGATTCCATCGCCAGCTGGTCCTGGTCAGCGCGCGTGATGCCCCACTGCTTCGCCGTGATCTCCGTGCTCTGGCCCATGGAGAGCTTCGTCCGCGGCTCCGTCACGCCGGGCGCCACCGGCCTGAACATGGAGGGGCGAAGGCCGAGCCAGGGCTTCGCACGGCCGCCGAAGGACTTGCCCCGGGCGCTTGCCAGCAGGATCTCCCGGTATTCGTCGGGGTAGACGATCGGCACGTCGCTGATCGTGTCGGTGCCGCCGGCGATCCCCGCGTCGATCTGGCCCAGCGCGATCTTGTTGCCGATCAGGATCGCTGCCTCCAGGCTCGTGCCGCAGGCCCGCTGGAGGTCGAAGGCCGGAGTCTCCGGCGCCAGCGTGGTGCCCAGCACGCACTCCCGGGCCAGGTTCCAGTCCCGGGAATGTTTCATGACGGCGCCGAGGGCCACGTCCCCCAGCCGCTCGCCGCCCAGCCTGTACGCATCGACGAGGGCCTGGAGCGTCGCCGTCATCATGGCCTGGTTGGACTGGTGCGTGTAGCTCGTGTTGGCGCGGCAGAAGGGAATGCGGCGGCCCCCGATGATCGCGACGCGGCGGGGTGGGTTGTAGTGCATGGAACTGCTCTCCAGTGGTTCGCCGGACGAGGTGCGGGGCGGGCTATTGGCCGAAGGCGGAGGCTCCGGAGCCGAGGAACTCGGCCTCCTCCGGCGTGTTTGGCCGGCCGAGGGTCTTGTTGCGGTGGGGGAAGCGGCCGAACGACTCGATGATGTCCCGGTGCAGTTCGGCAAACTGGGCGAAGGTGCTGAAGGTGGCCTTGAGCGTGTCGGAGACGCCGGTGACCAGCCCCTCGTAGATCTTCACGGAGCGCTCCTGGATCTTCAGGGACTCCGCGTGCTGCAGCGGCATGAAGTAGAACGCCTGCTGGAACGGGCCGAGCGTCTTGTAGGCGCCGGTGGCCGCGCCCTCGACGCAGAGCTTCAGCGCGTGGGGGTCCCGGGAAAACGCCTTCGGCGTGCCCCGGTAGATGCTGCGGCGGAACTGGTCCAGCAGGATGATCAGCGCCAGCCGGCCCTGGGGCGTGCCGGCCCAGCCGTCCAGCAGGCCCTTCGACGCCTTCTCCACCAGCAGCCCGAACTCCGTGCGGATCAGGGCGTCCGTCACCGCATCCGCGGTGAACCAGCGGTCCATCCGGCTGTCGATGGTGGGCTGGTCCATGCTCCCCGGCTGGAACCAGAAGTCGAGGACGCGCTGGATGTCGGGGTCGGTCATCGCGATTACTGTAACTCGATCTTCTGCTCGGTAACGGTCCCCACGGTCACCGCGAACTTCGCATCCTTGTACTTTGGCGGCCCGAACTTCGGCCGCAGGTTGTTGGACAGCCCCGCCGGCTCCTTCGGGATGCCGATGAAATTCCGCTCCAGCTTCCCGTCGTCGTTCACGTCCTGGAAAATCGACAGGGCGTACTCGCCGGCGGGGAGCAGCAGCTCCACGGTCACCCGGTCGCCATTGCGGTTGCCTGCCACGGCGACAGCCTTCTGGGTGCGGTAGCGGTCGCTCAGCCAGTCGTCCTTCTTGTCGTAGACCCAGACGAAGATCTTCCCCTGGTCCGACTTCACGTTGGTGGCGACCACCCGCAGGTTCGCGTCGTCGGCGGCGAGGGCCGTGGTGCCCGTGAGCAGGGCGGCCAGGACGGTGACGAAGTGCTTCATGAGTCTGGTTCTTCCTTTCAGTCGCGGATGCCGATGGCGGCGCGGGCTGCCATGGCCGATTCAATCACCTGGGCCAGGTCGGGGCCCAGCACGGTGAAGTGTCCCATCTTTCGCCCCGGGCGCGCCTCGTGCTTGCCATAGAGGTGCAGCTTGAGCCCGGGGCGGGCCAGCAGGTTGGACCATTGCGGTTCGCCGGCAGACCAGAGCTCGCCCAGCAGGTTCACCATGACGGCGGGACTGGTTTGCGCCGGGTTGCCCAGCGGCACGCCGCAGAGCGCCCGCACCTGCTGTTCGTACTGGCTGGTGGCGCAGGCATCCAGGGTGTAGTGGCCACTGTTGTGGGGCCGGGGTGCCATCTCGTTCACGTAGAGCGCGCCGCGGCTCACGAAGAACTCCACGCCCAGCGTGCCCACGTAGTCCAGCGCCGCGGCGATGCGCAGCGCGCACTGGCGGGCGGACTCGGCCAGCGTCGCGCTGATGCGCGCGGGCACGATGGACACGTCGAGGATGCCGTGCCGGTGGCTGTTCTCGGCCACGGGGAAGCAGGCGGCCCCGCCCGCCGCATCGCGGGCCAGGACGACGGATACCTCGCAGTCCAGGGGCAGCAGCGCCTCGAGGACACAGGCCTCGCGGCCCAGCTTGTGCCAGGCGGCCAGGGCGTCGTCCCGGGTGGCGATGCGGGCCTGTCCCTTGCCGTCGTAGCCGAAGCGGGCGACCTTCAGGATGCCCGGGAACACGTTCGGCGGCGCGGTCGCCAGGTCCTGCTCGCTGCGAATGACGGCGAAGGTGCCGTGGGGCAGGTGCTGGTCGCGGAGGAACGTCTTCTCGGCGATCCGGTCCTGGCACACGGCGACCGCGGCCGCGGAGGGCCGCACGCGGACCGACCGGGCCAGGTACTCGAGGGACGGGGCCGGGACGTTCTCGAACTCGGTGGTGACGGCGGCACAGCCGGTGGCAAGCGCGTCGAGTGCCACCCGGTCGTCGTAGGCCGCGACGAGGTGCCTGTCGGCGATTCGGCCAGCGGGGCTCGCGGGGTCCGGGTCCAGCACCCAGACGCTGTAACCGAGCTCGTGGGCCGCCTGCACGAAGAAGCGGCCGAGCTGCCCGCCGCCCAGCAGGCCCAGGGTAGCGGGGGCGGCGATCATCGTGGACGGCTCGGCGCGCGCGGCGGCGGGCATTCAGTCCGCGAGCTTCATGGCCATGACGGCCTTCGCCTGGCGGTTGCGAAAGTCGGCGAGCTTTTGGGTCAGGGTCGGGTACTCGCCGGCGAGCACCGCGACGGCGAAGAGCGCCGCGTTGGCCGCACCGGCCTCGCCGATGGCGAAGGTCGCGACGGGCACGCCCTTCGGCATCTGGACGATGGAGAGCAGCGAGTCCTGGCCAGAAAGCGCCTTGGACTGCACGGGCACGCCGAGCACCGGGAGCGTCGTCTTGGCGGCCAGCATTCCCGGCAGGTGCGCGGCGCCGCCGGCGCCGGCGATGATCAGCTTCAGGCCACGGTCCCGGGCCGACTCGGCGTAGTCGAACATGAGCTGGGGCGTGCGGTGGGCGGAGACCACGCGCTTCTCGAAGGGCACGCCGAACTCCTTCAGGACCTCGGCCGCCGCCCGGAGCGTGGGCCAGTCCGAGTCCGAGCCCATCACGACCCCCACGATGGGGCCGCCACCGGCCTTGCGGACGGTCTTTCGGGGGGCTTTCCTGCGGCGGGTCTTCGTGACCATGGACTGATTCTACCCCGGTAGATGGTTGTACGAGCGGCTTCAGCCGCGACCGGCAAGCCCGGCTGGCGAGAATCGAGTCCGCGAGTCTCTCGCCAG
>JAEUQA010000054.1 GCA_016789845.1 Chromatiales bacterium | reverse complement strand
GGACTCGATTCTCGCCGGGGGCGACCCGGTCGCGGCGGTCGCCGCTCCTACAATACAATGCCCGCATGAGCATCGCGCCCGGAAATGTGACTGCCGCCGGCCTCCTCGAGGGCCTCGCGTCCATCGTCGGCGCGAGCCACGTGCTCACCGACGAAGAGTCCCGGACCTTCTACTCCACAGACGTCTTCCGCCAGGCCGACGTGCTGGCCACGGCCGTGGCACAGCCGGGCACGGTGGACGAGCTGCAGGCGGTGATGCGGCTCTGTGCGCGCCACAAGGTGCCGACGGTCGTGCGGGGCGGCGGAGCGTCCTACACCGACGCCTACCTGCCGGTGCGGGCGGGCACCCTGACGCTGGACATGTCCCGCCTCACGCGCATCGACATCAACGCGGAGGATCTCTACGTCACGGTGGAGCCCGGCGTGACCTGGGCCGCGCTCTACGAGGCGGTCAGCGCCCGGGGCCTCCGCACGCCCATGTGGGGCCCGTTTTCCGGGCTCGCCGCCACGGTGGGCGGCGGCATGTCCCACTACGCCGTCAACTACGGCTCCGGCCTCTACGGCGTGTCCGCCGAGTCGCTGCTCGGCATGGACGTCATCCTGGCCAGCGGCGAGATGCTCTCCACGGGCTCCGGCGGCGGCATGAACAGCCTGCCGTTCTACCGCTACTACGGCCCCGACCTCACAGGCCTGTTCGTCGGCGATGCCGGCGCGCTGGGCGTGAAGGCGCGCATGACCCTGCGGCTGATGCACAAGCCCGCCGGGTTCGCGGCCAGTTCCTTCGGCTTCCCCTCGGGCGAGAACTGCCTGAAGGCGCTGATGGAAGCCGCCCGGCTCGGCGTGGTCGCGCAAAACTTCGGGCTGGACCCGCGCCAGCAGAAGACGGCGCTCACGCGCATGGAGTCCGCCAGCCCGCTGGAGGCGGCGAAGTCCGTATTCCTGTCGGCCCCGAACCCGCTGGATGGCGCCGTGCAGGTCCTGCGCATGGGCATGGCCGGCCGTAACTTCCTCAAGAACGCCGTCTATTCGGCGCATTTCAGCACCGAGGGGCTCACCGCGGCCGAGGCGAAGCTGAAGCTTTCGGCAGTCCGGGCGATCGCGTCGAAGTACGGCGCCGAGGTGGCGAACACGATTCCCACCTACTTCAACGCCAATCCCTTCATGGAGCTCCTGCCGATCCTGGGGCCCAACGGCGAGCGCTGGAAGCCGACCCACGGCGTCCTGCCGTTCTCGGCGGTGCTCAAGCACCACGCGGATTTCGAGGCGCTGCTGGTCGAGTACCGGGACCGGATGAAGCAGAACCGCGTGCAGCTGACGCGGATGCTCATGTTCTTCAGCACGAATGCCTTCATCTACGAGCCCACCTTCCTCTGGGAGGACGAGCGCACCATCTACCACCGCCGCGTCTACCCGGCGGCGCTGCTTCCCAGGGTGACCGAGCACCCGGCCAATCCTGCCGGCCGGGCCCTGGTAAAGGAGCTGAAGGGCCGGATCCAGGAGCTGTGCAGCCGGAACGGCGCCAGCCACATGCAGGTCGGCAAGGACTATCCCTACCTGGCGAGTCGCAAGCCCGGGACCCGGGCCCTGGTCATGGACCTGAAGCAGCTGCTGGACCCGGACCGCCTGCTGAACCCCGGCGCCCTCGGCCTGCCCCCGTAGGAGCGCCTTCAGGCGCGACCCGCCTCCGGCTCGAGACTCGCGGACTCGATTCTCGCCGGAGGCGGGTC
>JAEUQA010000053.1 GCA_016789845.1 Chromatiales bacterium | reverse complement strand
GGACTCGATTCTCGCGGGAGGGAGGGGGTCGCGCCGGTCGGCGCCCCTAGGACGCTGGTCGCGCCTTCCAGATCACCTCGGTGCCGCCATCCGCCCGGCAGAGCACCCGGGCCATGACGAAGAGCAGGTCCGACAGCCGGTTGAGGTAGCGCACGGCCTCCGCGTTCACGGGTTCCTCCCGCTGTAGCGAGATGACGCGCCGTTCGGCCCGCCGGCAGACGGCGCGGGCCAGGTGGCAGGCGGCCGCTCCGGGTGTGCCGCCGGGGAGCACGAAATCCCTGAGTGGCGGCAGGTCGGCATTGAGCTCGTCCAGCACGGCTTCCAGGGCCGCCGTGTCCCCGGCCAGGATGACGTCCCGGCCGGGCACCGCCAGCTCGCCGCCCAGGTCGAACAGGCGGTGCTGGATGCCGGTGAGGCTGTCCCGGATCAGCGGCGGCAGGCCGGCCGTCGCGAGCACGAGGCCGATGCAGGAGTTCAGCTCGTCCACCGTGCCGAAGGCCTCCACGCGGGGGCAATCCTTGGCCACGCGTTCGCCCGTGGCCAGGCCGGTGGTGCCATCGTCCCCCGTCCGGGTGTAGATCTTCGTCAGCCGGTTGCCCATCTGTTCCTGTCCTGCGGCCGCTTTCGCGGCCCGAGTGTAACCGTGGCGGCGCTCAGAAGGTCAGCCGCAGGCCGGCGTAGGCGCCGATCCCGGGCGTGTTGTAGCCGTAGACATTCTCGTAGTCCTCGTCCAGCAGGTTCTCCACGCGGGCATAAATGCTGGCCTGCTCGGTCAGCCGGTAGCTGGCGGCAATGCTGGCCAGGTAGTACGAATCCAGGTTGACGGTCTGGGTGCCGAATGGTGGCGATACCTCAAAAAAGGTATCGGCCTGGTCCCCTACGTAAGTCAGGTTGACGTTGAGACCGGTCTTGCCGTCGCTGAGGCGCCAGTCACCGTTGATGCTCGCCGTGTGCCGGGGTCGGCGGATCTCGCGGACGTCCTCCCCGGTGAGCGCGTCAGGCTGCGTGGCATCGGTATACGTATAGGAACCGGAGAGGCGCAGGGTGTCGGTGACCCGGGCGCGCGCGCTGACTTCGACGCCCCGCCGCTCCGATTTGCCGTCGAGGTTCTCGGCGGTGAACAGGAAGGTGTCCGGGTCGAAGGCGAAGGCATTGATCTCGTCCTCGAGATCCTCGCGGAAGTAGGTGGCGCTGAGGCTGACCCGGTCGTCCCACAGAGGCTGCTCCACACCGGCCTCCCAGCCGCGGGAGGTCTCCGGCTCCAGATCCGGATTGCCAGCGAACTGGTTCGCGAAGAAGCCGTAGCGGTCGACGAACGTGGGGGATTTCTGGCCCGTGCCATAGGCCGCGCGCAGCCGGGTCCGGGTGCTCTCGACGGTCCAGGACGTCGTGGCGCGGAAGGTGGCCACATCGTCGAAGTCGCTGTTCCTGTCGTAGCGGCCGCTCAGGGACAGGGACATGCGCTCGAAGGGCGTCAGCAGCAGCTCCAGCACGGCTGCGGTAGTGTCCATCTCCTGGTCCTGGTTGGGGTCCAGGTCCTGGGTCGGATCGTCCGGATCGATCACGACCACATCACCCCGCTGGCGGAACTCCTGTTGCTCGTGATCGAGCGCGAGCGTCACTGAATTGCCGGTACCCTCGGAACGACCGGGCGTGAACTGCCAGGTGGTCTGGTAGTACAGGCCGTATTTGTCGGCCGCCGTCGTTCCCGCGCTGCCGAAATCGTTGGTGTTGTCGGTGTCGGTCGTGGTCCAGGCGGCCCGCAGGGACTGGGTCCAGCGGCCCTCGAGGAGTCGCAGCGTACCGCCAGCCCGGAAGTAGCCCAGGCCCACGTCGGCCTCGTCGCCCGAATCGGCAGGGAATCCCGTGCCAAAGTCGGTGGTGTCGAAGGCCTTCGTGGTGTCGGTGTAGCGACCGAAAAAACCCAGGTCCACGCTGTCCGACGGACTGCCCGCCAGAGTCAGTGTCGCGGTCGTGTTCTCGTAGCCATCGTCCTCGTCGCCGGTGCGGGAACTGTTTGAGCCATTGGAGTCGATGCGCGACAGCGAGAACCCGGCCCGGGCGCCCATCACCTGGCCGGACAGGCGGCCACCGGCGCTGTAGGTGTCATGGGCCCCGGCCTCCGCAAATCCACCAGCCGAGAATTCCCCGGTTGGCTGTCGGGTGATCACGTTGACTACTCCGGCCAGCGCGTCACTCCCCCATAGCGCGCTCTGGGGTCCGCGCACCACTTCGATCCGCTCCACGTCCCAGGTGGTCAGGTCCTGGAAGGCAAACTCGTCGTTGCCCGCCGGGTCGTTGGCTTCGATGCCGTCGATGAGCACCAGCAACTGGTTCGCCTCGGCGCCCCGGACGCGTACCTGGGTCTGCGAACCGATGCCGCCGGACCGGCTGACGGCAAAGCCGGGCACGTCCTGGAGCAGATCCACGGCGAAGACGGATTGCCGGGCCTCGATCTGCTCCCGGTCGATGACAGTTACGGAACTGCCCGCGGCGACCAATGGGATCGGTATCCGGGACGCGGTGACCACGAGCGTGTCGCGGATCTCCTCGCCGGTGACGGTGGATGTGACGGCCCCAGCCGCAAGGGCTACCGACAGGCACAACGAATGACGCACGATTTGCTCCCCGTGACACGCTCACACCCGAGCGTGTATGACGCCGGCCGCGTGGGGGAGGGAAGTGACGCCTGAGCTGGCCCCAAGGCAAAGGGAAGGGCCGGAGCAGGCATGACACGCAACCAGCAGGGCACGTGCCGTCACGCGGTCTCCACCCGAGACCTGACGATCCGATGACACCTGCCGGCCGGTATACGGGCTCGCGCGGGGGATGCGTAGACCTTGCGGACCCTGCATCCGGGGTCATCGCCTTCCCAGGCGCGTCTGCCCAGTGGCTCGTGTGATGACCCTGATCCTGCGCTTACCGTTGCGGGGGCAGCGGCGGCGTTGCCGGCACTTCTTCGAGGAGAGGCCGACGCACCGCACTTCCCGTTAAACCCTTCGGTCCGGAAGACCGTCAGGCACCGGCAGGAACGGCTGGCAAGTTAGCTGCCGGGCTCCGGATCGTCAAGCGCCGCCGTGGGAAGGTTGCCGGGGAATAGCGCCACGTCGCCCCGGTCATTGAGGTACTTCTCCCAGGGTGTGGAGAAGAGCCGTTCCAGGTTTCCCGGTGTGAGAGCGGCGCGGGCGGTGTCCAGCAGCCAGGTGCCGCCGGGGAACAGCAGCAGTGCGTGACTGGCAAAGCGCAGGGCGAGGGTCGGATCGTGGAGCGTCATGATCACGCCCCGGCCCGCACGGGCCAGGGCGCCGATGTGCCTGAGCACCCTGATCTGGTGCCTGGGGTCCAGGTGATTCACGGGCTCGTCCAGCAGCAGTACGCCGGGATCCTGGGTGAGCAGCCGGGCCAGGGACAGCCTGCGCCGCTCGCCACCCGAGAGCGTGGACACCAGCCTGGCCTCGAAGGCCTCGAGACCCATCGCCGCCAGCGCGGTCCGCGCCCGGGCCAGGTCGTCGGCCGACTCCGTGCCGGTGCCGAAGCGGTGCGGGTGCCGGCCCATCAGGGTGGTTTCGAGAACGGTGGCCGGAAATGTCTCGGCATCGTCCTGCAACAGCAGGCCCAGGCGCTGGGCCACCTGCCGGCGCTGCAGGTGGCCCAGGGCATCCCCGCCCAGGAGGACGGAGCCGTGCCCCGGCAGGCGGAGCCCCGCCAGCGTGTGCAGGGTCAGGGTCTTGCCGACGCCGTTCGGACCCAGCACGCCTATGACCTCGCCGGGGGCGAGGTGAAAGGTGAGGTCGCGAACCAGCGAACGGCCGGCGACGTTCACCACCAGGGCAGAGCAGGTCAGCATGGGCCGGCAGCTTAACGAGCGGCACCGGGTTTGGCATTGGGCATTTGGCGGGCAAAAAAAACCCCGCCAGTGGCGGGGTCATACGGGTTTTTGTTGTTGTCGCGAATCCGGTCTCGGCGCGTGCGTCAGTCTGTGGTGGTTTGTTGTTCTTGTTATTTTTTGCCGCTTCTACTTCTAATTGTTGGTTTGTTCTTCTTCTTGTGGGCTTCTTCTGGCTCCGATGTCTGGTGACAGATGTCGAGCTTTCCTTCCGCGCGGCACAGAGACCTTTTTTGTGCGCCCTCTGTATCAGCAAGTCCCGTGCCAGAGACGGAAAACCCTATCTGTAACAGCGCCATGATGGGAATAAGTGGCCTGATTTGGGATGTGGTTTCGGGCAATCGTAAGAAAGTTCGACTATCGCTCGGCAAGCAAGGGCCGGTGGAGAACTGACCGGACTGCCGCGAGATCGAGCAGTGACGGGACTTGAGCCGGCGACTGCATCATGGGCAACCGCCTCCCCGCCCGTTAATCCTCCCTGAACGGCCTGGATTCGGGGGCCTGACGAACCACAACCGTGTAAAGGATCCCAACAGTCTGCCAAGGCCGGTTTCCCGGGATGGTTTGCCTGTTCAAGGGGCGGGCAGACCGGGTACTCTCGCCGGCGCCATGGATCTGGAACACCTGCGCGACCAGCTTTCTGCCATCGATCGCCAGATCCTGGAGCTTGTTGCAGAGCGGCAGCGCCTGTCGGGCGATATCGGCGCATTGAAGCGGGCCACGGGCCAGCCCACCCGAGACTTCGGCCGCGAGAAGCAGGTGCTCGACAGGGCCCGGGCCCTGGCCGGCAGCCTTGGGGTGTCTCCCACGCTGGCCGAGGCCTTGCTCAGCCTGCTGATCCGCTCGTCGCTCGCCAACCAGGAGCAGGCCCGGGTGCGGGCCGAGGGCCAGGGCTCCGGCAAGCCTGCGCTGGTGATCGGCGGCAGCGGCAAGATGGGTCGCTGGTTCACCGAGTTCCTCCAGTCCCAGGGCTTCAACGTGACCGTGGCGGATCCCGCCGGCCCCGTGCCGGGCTTCCGGCACGTGGCCGACTGGCGGGACACCACCGACGAGTTTGCGGTGACGGTGGTTTCGGCACCGATTCCGCTCACGGGCCACATCCTCCGCGACCTTGGCGCCCGCCAGCGCCGTGGGCTGATCTTCGATATCGGCTCGCTGAAAACCCCGTTCATTCCCGAACTGAAGGCGCTCTGCAGCCGGGGACTGCACGTCACGTCCGTGCATCCCATGTTCGGGCCCGATACCGAACTTCTCTCGGGCCGGCACGTGCTGTTTCTCGACGTGGGCTGCCCGGAGGCCACGTCGGAGGCGGCCCAGCTCTTTGCCTCGACCATGGCGGCCCAGATCCGCATGCAGATCGAGGAACACGACAGGCTGATCGCCTATGTGCTCGGCCTTTCCCATGCCCTGAACATCGCGTTCTTCACGGCGCTGGCGGAAAGCGGCGAAACGGTGCCGAAGCTTGCCCACATCTCCAGCACGACCTTCGACGCGCAGCTGCAGATCGCCGGCCGGGTCGCCGAGGACAATCCGTACCTCTACTTCGCGATCCAGGCGGAGAATCCCTTTGGCCTGGCAGTTCTTGATGAACTGCGGAAGGCGGTGACCCGCATCGCCGACGTGGTGCGGACAGGCGATGAAGCGGGATTCGTGCGGCTGATGGAGCAGGGCCGCAGCTACCTGGCGAGCCGCCGCTAGGTTCCGGCTCTAGCGGCTGCTGCGCAGGCTCCGGCGCAGCAGGAACAGGAATGCCGGCACGCCCACCGCCGCTGTGATCGCGCCGACCGGCAGTTGGCGCGGCGCCAGGAGGGTTCGCGCCAGCGTGTCGGCCAGCACCAGCAGGGTGCCGCCGGCCAGCGCCGATCCCGGAATCACGATCCGGTGATCGCTGCCGCCCGCGAGCCGCACGAAGTGCGGCACGATGAGGCCCACGAAGCCCACGACGCCGGCGGTGGTCACGGCCAGCGAGGTCAGGAGCGCGGCCAGCGCGTAGATCGCGGCCCGCATCCGGCGCACTTCAACGCCCAGCAGGGCGGCCTGCCAGTCACCCGTGCCGAGCACATTCAGCGTACGTGCCAGCAAGAGGCCCGCGACCGTGCCCGCTCCGGCCACCGCAAGGATAGGACCAGGCCGCTCGACGAAGGAAAAGTCGCCCATCAGCCAGAAGAGCAACCCGCGCAGGCTTGACTCGGGGCTCGTGGCGAGCAGCAGGCTCACTGCCGCGCTCCAGCCCGAGGCAATCACGATCCCCGTGAGCAGCAGGCGGCTGGCGGCGGTGCCACCGTCGTAGCCCCGGCCGTCGTACCAGGCACCCCCAGCCCTGGCGAGCGCGAACACCAGCAGGGTGCTGAGCAATGCACCGGCGAAAGCGGAGGCATCCACGACGAGGCTTGCACTGCCGAGGAGCATCGCCCCGAGCGCGCCGACCGCGGCGCCGCCGGACGTGCCGAGAACGTAGGGGTCCGCGAGCGGGTTCCTCAGCAGCACCTGCATCAGCGCGCCGGCCAGCGCGAGCGCCGCGCCAGTGCCGAATGCGGCCAGCGCCCGGGGCAGCCGGAGCCGGAGGATGATGTCCGTCTGGAGTGGATCGGCGCTGCCCGAGAGCAGGTCCCGGAGCGTGCCGGGACCGGTGGTGACACTGCCCGAACTGACGGCGAAAAGCAGCGCGGCGACGCTGAGTGCCGCGAGAATGATCAGCAATCGACGGGGCGCGTGAGGCATTGTGTGCGCTGGAGCGGGCCAGCAGGGCCGGCGGATCCAGCAAGTGTACTGGAGGGTGCGGGCGGCCGTGACAGCGCGGCAGCCCCTATGGAAGAATTCGGCCGCAGTCAGAGGTACCGCGTGGATCAGATCGACGAAGAAGGCTTCCGCGCGAACGTCGGGATCATCGTGTGCGACTCCCGCAGCCTCGTGCTCGTTGGTGGCCGTGTGGGCCAGGACGCCTGGCAGTTTCCCCAGGGCGGCATCCGCCCGCACGAGTCACCGGAAGAGGCCATGTACCGCGAGCTTCGTGAGGAAATAGGCCTTGCTCCGGACGATGTCTCGGTCCTGGGCAGCACGTCGGGCTGGCTCCGGTACCGGTTGCCCGAGCAGTACGTCCGCCGCAAGAGGCGCCCGCTCTGCATCGGCCAGAAGCAGCGCTGGTTCCTGCTGCGCCTGCTGTCGGCCGAAGACCGGCTGCGCCTGGACACCACGCGCACGCCGGAGTTCGACCGCTGGCGCTGGGTGGAGTACTGGCAGCCCATGCGCGACGTCATCTACTTCAAGCGCGAGGTCTATCGGCAGGCGTTGCACGAGTTGGGCCCGATCGTGTTTCCCGAGGGACTGCCGTCACCAACCCATGGCGAACCCGACGGGGGCGCCAATGGCTGAACGCCGCCGGCGAGGGCCGCCGCCTGCCCAGGACGTTCTGGCTGCGGTGGACCTGGGCTCGAACAGTTTCCACATGGTGGTGGCCCGCTTCGACCACGGCCAGCTCACGGTCATCGACCGGCTGCGGGAGATGGTGCGGCTTGCATCCGGGCTCAACAAGGACAACCGGCTCAGCGAGGCAAGCCAGGCTCGCGCCCTTGCCACCCTCCGGCGGTTCGGCGAGCGGCTCCGGGCCATGCAGGCCGGCCGCGTGCGGGTCGTGGCCACCAGCACGCTCCGGAGGGCGAGGTCCACGGGCCGCTTCCTGCAGCGGGCCGCCAAGGCGCTCGGTCACCAGGTCGAGATCATTTCGGGCATCGAGGAGGCACGCCTGATCTACCTGGGTGCCAGCCACAACCTGCCGCGCGTGGACGGCCCGCAGATCGTCGTGGACATCGGCGGCGGTAGCACCGAGATCATCGCCGGCAAGGGTCTGGAGCCGATCACGATGGAAAGCCTGCACGTGGGTTGCGTGTCCCTCAGCGCGGGGGGCTTTCCCGACGGGCGGCTGTCAGCCAGGAACTTCGAGAAGGCCCGGCTGCAGGTCCGCCTTGAACTGGAACCCGTGCGCTCCGGGTTCCGCAAGGTGGAGCCCGCCCAGGTGGCGGGGACTTCAGGCAGCATCCGGGCGGCCCATGCGGTGCTGTCGGCGCTGGATCGGGCGCCCCAGGGAGTGACAGTCGATGGCCTCGAGCACCTGATCGAGGAGATGATCTCGGCCGGACGCATCGCGGAGCTCCGTCTTCCGGAGTTGTCCGGCGACCGGGCCGAGGTATTCCCCGGTGGCGTCGCGATTCTGGTCGAGGTCATGCGCGCGCTCGGGCTGGGGCGCATGACCGTGGCGGACGGAGCCCTCCGCGAGGGCATCCTTTACGACATGATCGGCCGGCTGACGGACGAGGATGCCCGCGTGCGCACCGTGCGGGCCATGGCCGCCCGCTATCACGTGGACCGGCCCCAGGCCGAACGTGTGGAGGCCACGGCCATGAACCTCTATGCCCAGGCGCGCGATGACTGGGACCTGGAGAACGACCACAAGCTGTTGCTGGCCTGGGCGGCGCGGATCCACGAACTGGGCCTGGATATCGCCCACTCCCACTACCACCGTCACGGGGCCTACGTCCTCGCCAATGCCGACATGCCGGGCTTCCCGCGCGAGGAACAGCAGGTGCTGGCCTGCCTCGTCCTGGCCCACCGGCGGAAGTTCGAGCGGAGCGCCTTCAGCGGGCTCCCGCTGCCCTGGCAGCGCCCGGCGCTGCGGCTGGCCATCCTCCTGCGCCTTGCCGCGCTCATCCACCGCAGCCGCACTGGCGGGACCACACCCGACCTGAAACTTCGCGTGCAGGGCAGGACGCTCAGATTGCAGGTCCCGGCAGCCTGGCTGGACAGCAATCCGCTGACGCTGGCCGACCTCGAGCGCGAACGGGACTATCTGCACGAGGCCGACTACAAGCTCACGATCCAGCGCCGGGCAGTGCCGTAGGAGCGCCTTCAGGCGCGACACACCTCCCGCGAGAATCGAGTCCGCGAGTCTCGAGCGGGAGGTGTGTCGCGCCTGAAGGCGCTCCTACAGGGGGGGCGATTCCGCCAGCTGGCGCAGCAGCTGGCCCTGGCAGGAGAGCAGTTCCTCGCCGGGCGCCGGTTGCGCCAGCCTGTAGGCCCCGTCCGCCTTCAGCTCCCAGGCCTGGCAGTTGTCCGACAGGCAGAGGTCCAGGTCGGCGATTACCCGCGCCTTCAGGTTCTCGCTCAGCACGGGGAAGCAGACTTCCACGCGGCGAAAGAAGTTCCGGTCCATCCAGTCCGCGCTGGAGCAGAAGATGAGTTCTTCCCCGTTCCCGTGGAAATAGTAGACCCGCGAGTGCTCGAGGAAGCGGCCGACGATGGAGCGCACACGGATGTTGTCCGACACGCCGGGAATTCCCGGGCGCAGGCAGCAGATCCCGCGCACGATGAGGTCCACCATCACGCCGGCGCAGGAGGCCCGGTACAGGGCACGGATCACTTCGGGCTCCACCAGCGCATTCAGCTTGGCGATGACGTGCCCGGCACCACCCGCCTCCACGTTCCGGATCTCCTGGTCGATGTGCTCCAGGATCCGCTGGTGGAGATTGAAAGGCGCCTGGTACAGGCGCCGCAAGGGCGGCGTCTGCATCAGGCTGGTGAGCTGCAGGAACACGTGGTGCACGTCCTCGCCCAGGGCCTCGTCGGCCGAAAGCAGGCTGTAGTCCGTATAGATACGCGCCGTGCCGGTATGGTAATTGCCCGTGCCCAGGTGCACGTAGCGTCGCAGGCGCCCTCCCTCCCGGCGGACCACGAGGGCCAGCTTGCAGTGGGTCTTGAACCCGACGACGCCATAGACCACGTGGGCGCCGGCTTCCTGCAGCCGGTTCGCCAGCTTGATGTTTGCCGCTTCATCGAAGCGCGCGCGAAGCTCGATGCTCACGGTCACTTCCTTGCCGGCCTGCGAAGCCGTGACCAGCGCATCCACGATCGGTGACTCGGGTCCGGTGCGGTAGAGGGTCATCTTCAGGGCCAGCACGTCCGGGTCCTGGGCGGCCTTGCCTATGAAGTCGATGACGGGACCAAAAGACTCGTAAGGGTGGTGGAGAAGGATGTCGCGCTCGGCTATGGCAGCGAACAGGTTCTCCGCCGCGACGACGGTCGCCTGCTGGCTGGGCGTGAACCGCGCGTCGCGGAGATCGTCCCGGGACGTCAGTTGGTACACCGCCATCAGGCGGTTCAGGTTCACGGGCCCGTCGACCGGATAAAGATCGTCTCGATCCAGCTCGAACATCTCCAGGAGGTAATCCATGTGCTCGGCGGGGCAGTCGTGGGCGATCTCCAGCCGCACGGCCTCGCCGTACCGGGCGGAGATCAGCTCGCCCTCGACAGCGCGCATCAGGTCGTCCACCTCCTCGGTCTCGACGTAGAGGTCGCTGTTGCGGGTAACGCGGAACTGGTGGCAGCCCTGGATCTCCATGCCCGTGAACAGCTCGTCCACGAAGGCATGGATCACGGAGGAGAGGAACACGAAGTCGTTCGGCCCCGTGTCGGGTAGCGATGGGTCCAGCCGGATCAGCCGCGGCAGCGACCGGGGCGCCTGCACTATGGCCCTCTGGACCGGACGGCCGAAAGCGTGCATGCCCTTCAGGCCGACGATGAAATTGAGGCTCTTGTTCAGGATCTTCGGGAAAGGCCGGGCCGGATCCAGCGAGGTGGGGCTCAAGACCGGCTCTATCTCACGATGAAAATAATCGCGCAGCCAGTCCCTGTGTGCCGGTCGCCATCGCGTGCGGCGCACGAAGCGGATCCCGGCGCTCTCCAGCGCCGGGATCAACTCCTCGTTGAGAAGGCGGTATTGGTCCTCCACGAGCGCGTGGGTGCGCCTGCTGATGTCGGTCAGGACCTGCTTTGCGCCCAGCATGTCGGGGCCCTGGGGAGGGAGACCGAGTTCCAGTCGCTGCCGCAGGCCGCTCACCCGGATCTCGAAGAACTCGTCCAGGTTCGTGGAGACGATGCAGAGGAACTTCAGGCGCTCGAGGAGCGGGATCGATGCGTCCTTTGCCTGGTGGAGCACGCGCTGGTTGAACTCAAGCGCGCTGAGTTCGCGATTGATGAAGTAGTCCGGAAGCTTGAGGTTTGGGGTATCCAAGGAGCACGACCTGCGGAGCCGGAAAAAACTATAGCAGTCCCCCGGAAAGCCCGTGCTGCGGGCGTCACAGTTGCCGGCGCGCCGCGGCCCGGAAGCCCGGGGCGCGGCTCATTTCCACCTGGTTACGGCGCCGGCATCGGGCGGTTGGCAGCCAGCATGCTGGCGCGCGATTCCAGCCGCTGCAGCAGCGGCTCGGCGGAGGTCCGGAATGCCGTAAGCGCCTGGCCGCGGAGCGGCTCGGCATTCGGGAGAATGACGGTGCGAGGGTTCAGGTGCACACCGTTCTTCCGGTACTCGTAGTGGAGGTGAGGCGCCGTGGCAAGGCCAGTGGCCCCGACATAGCCAATGACGTCCCCCTGCTTCACGCGACTTCCATAGCTGCGGCTGCCGAAGGCTGACAGATGGCCATAAAGCGTGGTCACGTTGCCGCCATGCTGCAGGATGATCGTATTGCCGTAGCCACCCTTCCAGCCGCGGAAAATGATCTTGCCATCCCCCGATGCCTTGACCGGCGTGCCCTTGGGTGCAGAGTAGTCCACACCCTGGTGGGCCCGGATCGTGTTCAGGATGGGGTGCCGCCGGCGCGGATTGAAATCCGAGCTGATGCGGGTGAAGGACAGCGGGGCCCGGACGAACGCCTTGCGCATGGGCTGGCCGTCGTGGGTGTAGTAGGCCGCGCGGCCGTCGCCGTCATCGTAGCGGATGGCGGTATAGCGTGCGCCGCGATTCACGAACTCGGCGGCCAGGACTTCACCTTCGCCGAGCTTGGCACCATCGCGCCACAGCTCTTCATAGACCAGGGCAAATTCGTCGCCTGCACCGATGTCCCGGACGAAATCGATGTCGTACTCGAAGATCTGCGCCATGTTCATGATCAGCTTTTCAGAGACCCGGGACTCCTGGGCGGCTGCGAAAAGCGAGTTGCGGATCTTGCCGCTGGTGGTCACCAGCCGGCGCTCGAGCGGCAGGGGGATCACTTCGGCCTCGAACCCGGCGTCGGCCCGTTGAATCTTGAGCTTGGAGCGGATGTCGAGGTCCCGGTCCAGTTCGAGGATCGCGCCGTCGTCATGGCGCACGTGGAGGACATCGCCCGGGCGGAGTACGCGCAGGTACTTGCGGGCCACGTCCAGCTGCAGGATCTCTGCCAGGTCTACCAGGCTGAGGCTGGTCGCCCGGAAGAGGCTGTCCAGCGTGTCGCCGGGCCGGACTTCAAGCGCCAGTACTTCGACGGGATCCACCGGGGGCGCCAATTCGGCGACGGGTGCCGCCGCTGGCGGGGACACGGCAGCGGGGGACGATACGGCGGCGGACTGGAAGGACCGGGAGATCTGCGCAGAGAGCTGATAGCCGGCGATGAGGGCCACGGCTGCCGATGCCAGGGCAATGACACTGGCCCGGAACGGGTTGGCCGGGCGCAACAGTGCGCCAGCTGCCGGCTCTCGCCGGGGCGAATTCCCATTCATCTACCGTCAGTCCTCTTCGCAGGTACGCAACAGCCCGCATCGGACCGGTGGAGGTTCGGTTCGATCGGGTTGCAAGTCATTGATTTAATGAGCCGCCTTTGTACCAGTCCCCGCCACTCCGGTCAACCGACCAATCCCGGCTTTCCGGCCCGGGAGGGGTTTCGTGACCGCAGGGGGCTAATCGTTTATCTTCGGCGGCCCGCGGCGCCGTGATCCCCGTCTCACATAATCACTCTTCCAGGCCAGGAATGCAGCTTTCCCCAGACGATCAGCTGGCTGAGATCCGGCGTGGCGCGAGCGACATTCTCGTGGAATCCGAGCTGCGGGCGCGGCTGGCGGCTGGCAGGCCCCTGATCATCAAGGCGGGATTCGACCCTACGGCGCCGGACCTCCACCTGGGTCACACCGTGCTGATCAACAAGCTGCGCACCTTTCAGCAGCTGGGCCATACGGTGGTGTTCCTCATCGGCGACTTCACCGGCCTTATCGGTGACCCGACCGGCCGGAACGTCACCCGGCCGCCCCTGACCCGGGGGGAGATCGCTGCCAATGCGGCCACCTACGAGCGCCAGATCTTCAGGATTCTCGACCCGGACCTGACGCGCATCGAGTTCAATTCCCGCTGGATGGGGTCCATGGACGCGGCGGGCCTGGTCCAGCTCGCGGCCCGGCACACGGTTGCCCGGATGCTGGAGCGGGATGATTTCCAGCAGCGCTACGCGGCCAACAAGCCCATTGCGATCCACGAGTTCCTGTATCCACTGGTTCAGGGCTACGACTCGGTCATGCTGCGGTCGGACGTGGAGCTCGGGGGCACGGACCAGCGGTTCAACCTGCTGGTGGGCCGGCAGCTGCAGCAGGATTACGGCCAGCCACCGCAGGTCGTCATTACCATGCCATTGCTCGAGGGCCTGGATGGCGTCAACAAGATGTCCAAGTCACTCGGCAACTACGTCGCGATTACGGACCCCCCCGACGAGATGTTCGGCAAGCTCATGTCGGTGTCCGACGACCTGATGTGGCGCTACTTTGACCTGCTTAGCTTCCGCTCATCGGCGGAACTGGCACGCCTCCGCCAACAGGTCGAGGCAGGCCTCAATCCGAGGGACGCGAAGTTTGAGCTGGCCCGGGAGCTGGTGGCCCGCTTCCACGGGCCAGCGGCCGGGGAGGCGGCCCAGGCGGAATTTGTGCGCCGCTTCCGGGACCGGGGAATTCCGGACGAAATTGAGGTCGCGGAACTGTCCGCAGCGCCGGGTGGACTGGTGGTGACCCACCTCCTGCGCCAGGCCGGGCTGGTGGCCAGCAATGCCGAGGCCGTGCGCATGATCGAGCAGGGCGCGGTCCGCATTGACGGCGAGCGGGTCGCCAGCCGGGACCTGGTTTTCAGCCCCAACGCAGACCTGGTGGTGCAGGTCGGCAAGCGCCGTTTCAAGCGGGTACGGCTGCTGCCGACCGGCTAGGCCTTCCGGCCCCGGCTCGGGCGCCCCCGGGCCACCAAAAAAATATCCGCAGCCGTATTGACCGACTTTCCTCGGCCTGTATACTTGCGGGCCCGCCCACCACGAAGTGGGCTCGTTCTTTAAGACTGCCGAAAACAGGTAATTTGTGTGGGTACTCGCGTCAACGGGCCGAGTCATCGGTCCATAACGTCAGGTAACTGACGTCGAGTAACTGGACTACTCACCGAAGGACGAAGACTTGTCTTCTTCCGGATGGTGCTGAAGTTCGGATCTCTCTAAAGCTCAAGTACTTTTCGAAGACTTGAATTGAAGAGTTTGATCCTGGCTCAGATTGAACGCTGGCGGCATGCTTAACACATGCAAGTCGAACGGTAACAGGTGTAGCAATACATGCTGACGAGTGGCGGACGGGTGAGGAATGCTTGGGAATCTGCCTGTTAGTGGGGGACAACCCGGGGAAACTCGGGCTAATACCGCATACGCTCTACGGAGGAAAGCGGGGGACCGTAAGGCCTCGCGCTAACAGATGAGCCCAAGTCGGATTAGCTAGTTGGTGGGGTAAAAGCCTACCAAGGCGACGATCCGTAGCTGGTCTGAGAGGACGATCAGCCACACTGGGACTGAGACACGGCCCAGACTCCTACGGGAGGCAGCAGTGGGGAATATTGGACAATGGGGGCAACCCTGATCCAGCAATGCCGCGTGTGTGAAGAAGGCCTGCGGGTTGTAAAGCACTTTTGGCAGGGATGAAAAGCACTGGATTAATAACCCA
>JAEUQA010000048.1 GCA_016789845.1 Chromatiales bacterium | reverse complement strand
GACATGCCTAATTTTGGCAGTGCACAGGTTGCCTGTGCACTGCCAAAATTAGGCATGTCCCCATTTCCCGAAGCCGCTCCTGCGCACGGATAATCCGGCATGGCGCTTTCTTCTGCGGACAGCGAAGGACGGGCCTACCGGAACGCCAGCCCAAGCCTCCGCTTCTTCCTGACAGCCGCCTTCTCGCTGGTCCTCATGTTCCTCGACCACCGGGGCACGTACCTGGAGGAAGTTCGCGCCTACCTGGGTGCGGCCATGTACCCGCTGCAGGTTGCCATCAACTCGCCCATCGCCGGCGCCCGCTGGATGCGGGAAAACCTGGCCCTGCGCGACGCGCTGATCAGCGAGAACGCCACCCTGCGCCGCGAGGCCCTCACCGCGAGCGCCGAGCTCCAGCGCCTGGCGGCCCTGCAGGCGGAGAACGCCCGGATCCGCTCCCTCCTCGACTCCAAGGCCCGGGTCCCGGACCGGGTAATCGTCGGCGAGATCCTGGCGGTGGACATGGACCCGCTGCGCCACCGGGTCATTCTCAACAAGGGCGGCCGGGACGGCGCCTACGACGGCCAGGCCCTCATCGACGCGACCGGCGTCGTGGGGCAGATCACCCGGGACCAGCAGAGCAGTTCCGAAGCCATCCTGATCACGGATCCCGATCACGCGGTCCCGGTCGAAATCGTCCGCAACGGGTTGCGCACGATCGCCATGGGCACGGGGGACCTGGAGCGGCTGTCGCTGCCATTCCTGAGCCGCAATGCCGACATCAAGGCCGGCGACCTGCTGGTGACCTCCGGCCTGGGCGGCGCGTTTCCCGCCGGCTATCCCGTCGGCACGGTCACCACGGTGGACGGCTCCTCGGGTGACGCGTTCCTGGAGGTTGCCGCGAAGCCCGCTGCCAGCCTGGACAGGCTGCACGAGGTGCTGCTCGTCTTCCAGGAGCGCGGCGCGGCAAGCCCGGCCAGCGCCACGCCTGCCGCGCCAGGGCCAGCGCCGGCTGCACCGGCTCCGACCGTCCCGAAGCCGGCTGCCGCAACGCGTCCGGCGGAACCCTCCCCGGCGACTCCAGGTCCACCGGTGGGCGAGGCCGCCGCCAGCGTGACGACGCCAGTGGTGGAGACACCCGCGAACGAGGAAACTGCGCCCGTGGACACGCCGCCCGAAACGCCAGCGCCCGAAGCCACACCGGAAGCCACCCCCGAAACCACTGGCACCGAAGCGGAAGGAGCGACCGAGTGAGGGCCCCGCGCTGGCCAGTCTGGCTCCTGGTGGTGCTGGCCCTGGTCGCCGAACTGCTGCCGCTGCCGGCGGCTGTCCAGCCGCTCCGTCCGGCGTGGACCACCATGGTGGTGATCTACTGGGCACTGATGTGGCCGGGGCGCTTTGGCGTGTTCAGTGGGTTCCTGGTGGGGCTGCTGGTTGACGTGGCCCACGGCTCGCTGCTCGGCCAGCACGCGCTGTCACTGTCGCTGGTGGCTTATCTCGTCCTCAGGATGCACCTGCAGATGCGGGTATTCCCGCTCTGGCAGCTCACCCTGTCCGTGTTCGCGCTGATGTTTCTCGAGGCCTTCGTCCTCCTCTGGATCGACGGCGCCACCGGCCGCGCCGAGTTCGGTCCCGCGCGCTGGGGCCCCGTCGTGTCTGCGGGCCTGTGCTGGCCCGTCCTGATGGCCGCCATGGATCGACTGAGGGAGAGGCTCGAGCGACGCGACTCGAGCTTCGCCTGAGAGAGCGGGACCGTGGCAAGGACGCTGCGAATCAAGGACCACTGGCGCGAGCAGCAGCTGTTCACCGGCAGGCTCATCGTGTCCATCGTCATCGTGCTGGGCCTGACCGGCCTGGTTATCGGCCGCCTCGTGCAGCTCCAGGTCCACCAATACGAATATTTCTCCGCCCAATCCAGCGGCAACCGGATCCGCGTGCAGCCGATCCCGCCCATTCGCGGCCTCATACTCGACCGCAATGGCAAGGTCCTGGCTGAGAATACGCCGAGCTACCAGCTCGAAATGACCCGGGAGCAGGTGCCCGACATGGCGGACACGCTTCGCCGGCTGGTGGCGAGCGGCATCGTCCAGGAAGCTGACCTGCCCGAGCTCAAAGAGCTGCTCGCCAGCCGTCGCAGCTTCGACACGGTGGTGGTCGCGGAGCGGCTGACCGACGAGGAGCTTGCTGCCTTCGCCGTGCAGCGCCCCCATTTCCCGGGCCTCGAGATCCGTGCGCGGCTGGGCCGCAGCTACCCTTACGGCACCGCTGCCGCCCATGTGCTCGGCTACGTGGGCGGCATCAGCGCTGACGACAAGAAGGTGCTGGACCCCGTCGAGTACGCCGGCACCACCCACGTGGGCAAGATCTCGGTGGAGCGCAGCTTCGAGGCGGAGCTGCACGGCACGTCGGGCCACGAGGACGTGGTCGTCAACGCCCACGGCCGCAAGATGCAGATGCTCAACCGGGTGCGCTCGCTGCCGGGACGGGATGTCATCCTCACCATCGACATGAACGCGCAGCTGGCAGCAGACGCGGCACTCCGGGGCAGGCGCGGCGCGGCGGTGGCCATCGATCCGCGGAACGGCGAGGTCCTTGCCTTCGTGAGCACGCCGGCCTTTGACCCCAATGCAATCAGCGCCGGCCTCTCCCGGCGGGCATACCTGGCCCTGCAGGAAGACATCGACAAGCCACTCTTCAACCGCGCGTTGCGCGGCCAGTACCCGCCTGGCTCCACGATCAAGCCGATGGTCGCGCTCGCGGCACTCCACTATGGCGTCACGTCGCCGGAACGCCGCGTGGGCTGCGGCGGCGCCTTCAGCCTGCCCGGCAGCAGCCACCGTTACCGGGACTGGAAACCCGAGGGCCATGGGTCGATCAACCTGTACAGCGCCATCGAGCAGTCCTGCGACGTGTACTTCTACACCGTCGCGCGGGACCTGGGCATCGAACGCATGGGCGGCTTCCTCACGACCTTCGGCCTCGGCCACGTCACGGGGCTGGACATCGGTGGCGAGCAGGCGGGGCTGGTGCCCAGCCCTGCCTGGAAGAGGAAGGCATTCCGGCGCCCGGCCGACCAGGTCTGGTTCCCCGGTGAAACGGTGATCGCCGGCATCGGCCAGGGGTACCTGCTGGTGACCCCGCTACAGCTCGCCCACGCGACGGCGACCGTGGCGGCCCGGGGTCAGCGGTTCCAGCCGACCCTGCTCCGGGGTTCCCGGAACTCCGCCACCGGCACCATCGAGTACGAGGCGCCGAAACCACTGCCGCCGGTCCCGGAGCAGGACGCCGCCCGCTGGGACGCCATCATCGAGGGCATGCACGGGGTGATGCACGGGCCCCGGGGCACCGCCCGGGCCGTCGGCCTGAACGCGCCATTCCAGATGGCCGGCAAGAGCGGCACCGCGCAGGTCTTCACCGTGGCCCAGAACCAGAAGTACAACGCGAAGGACGTCGAGGAGCGGCGCCGCGACCACGCGCTGTTCGTGGCTTTTGCACCGCTGGACGCTCCCCGCATCGCCGTCGCGGTGGTCATCGAGAACGGCGAGAGCGGCAGCAAGGCGGCGGCGCCCATCGCGCGCGCCGTGATGGAAGCCTACCTGCAAGGCACGACGCTGACGGCCAGCACGGGCACCCCCGCTTCATGAACACGCCATCGCCATGAATACACCATCATTGGGCATCAGCCTCGAGCCGCGCAGCCGCGTGGAGCAGGGGTTTTCCGCCCGCGTCCTGCGCTTCCTGCACCTGGACGGCTGGCTCCTGGCGGGAATCGGCGGCGTGCTGATCGTCAGCATGCTGGCGCTCTACAGCGCGGAAGGCCAGCAGCTCGACGACTTGTTCGACCAGGTGGCGCGGATGCTGGCGGCGTTTGTTGCCCTGCTGTTCATGGCCCAGATCAGCCCGGCCTGGCTCCGTCGTGCTTCTCCACTGGTCTACGCACTGGGCCTCGTGCTGCTGATCCTCGTGCTCGTCACCGGCGATATCGGCAAGGGCGCGCAACGCTGGCTGGACGTCGGCATCCGCTTCCAGCCATCGGAGATCATGAAGCTCGGCGTGCCGATGACCATGTGCTGGCTGCTGCATGAGCGTCCGCTGCCACCGTCCTTCGGCATCCTGGTGCTCGTCGCGCTCGTCATCTTCCTGCCAGCCGCCATGATCGGGATCCAGCCGGACCTGGGCACGGCCATCCTGATCATCCTGTCGGGCGCGGTGGTGATCTTCCTGGCAGGCCTGGGTTGGCGCTACATCGCCGGCATTGCGGCTCTGGCCGGCGCAGCCATGCCCGCGCTCTGGCTGGTCATGCACGACTACCAGCGCAAGCGGGTACTGACGCTGCTGGACCCCGAGAGCGACCCGCTGGGCGCGGGCTACCACATCATCCAGTCGAAGATCGCGATCGGTTCCGGGGGCATCTTTGGCAAGGGGTGGCTCAACGGCACCCAGGGCCAGCTGGAATTCCTGCCGGAACGGCACACGGACTTCATCTTTGCCGTGATCGGCGAGGAATTCGGCCTGCTCGGCACCCTTGCCTTGCTGCTCCTCTACCTCTTCATCGTCGGCCGCGGGCTGTATATTGCTGCAGCAGCGCCCGACACCTTCTCGCGGCTGCTGGCCGGCGGCCTGAGCATCACCTTCTTCTTCTATGTCTTCGTGAACACGGCCATGGTCATGGGGATGATCCCCGTGGTGGGCGTACCGCTGCCCCTGGTGAGCGCCGGTGGAACCTCGATGGTGACCCTGATGGCCGGTTTCGGTATTCTGATGTCCATCCAGACCCACCGGAAGCTTGTCGCTCGATGACCCCGACCCCCACCGGCCGGAGGCGAGCAGTGGCCAATATTGCCGCACTGATCGCCGTCCTTGCGGCAACCCTGCTGGCCTCCGCGCCGGCCCGGAGCCTCGACACAGGTCGACCCGACGTCCAGGCATTCATCAGCGAGCTGGTCCGGCAGGACGGCTTCCAGCAGCGCTACGTGACGTCCGTGTTCGGCGGAATAGAATCGAAGCAGAGCATCCTGGACGCCATGAGCCGTCCGGCGGAGAAGGTGAAGCCCTGGTCCGAGTACCGCGGCATCTTCATCACGCCACGGCGGATCAGCGCCGGGGTGGACTTCTTCCGCGAGCACGAGGCCCGGCTCCGCCAGATCAGCGCCAGCACCGGGGTTCCCGCCGAGATCATCGCCGCGATACTCGGGGTGGAAACCTTCTACGGGACCCGCACCGGCAGCTTCCGCGCCGTGGACGCCCTGGCCACGCTGGCATTCGACTACCCGCCGCGCAGCGCCTTCTTCCGCAGCGAGTTGCGGCACCTTTTCCTGCTGGCCCGGGAGGAGCAGCTGGATATCGGCACGCTCACCGGCTCCTACGCGGGGGCGCTCGGGCCGCCCCAGTTCATCCCCAGCAGCTACCGTAGCTACGCGGTGGACGGCAGCGGCGACGGGCGCCGGGACCTGCTGAAGAACTGGGACGACATCATGGCCAGCATCGCCAACTACTTTGTGAGGCACAACTGGCAACCGGGCCAGCCCATTGCCACCCGCGCGGAATTCGCGCGGGACGCGATCCGCCCGACGGGACCGACCGAACTGGTGCTGAAGGACACCGTCGGCTCCCTCGCCCGCCAGGGCGTGCAGTTCACCACCGACCTGCCGGCCACCGCGCCCGCCATACTGGTGGCACTCCAGGGCGAGGACGGGGATGAATACTGGGTGGGCTTCCAGAACTACTACGCCATCACCCGCTACAACCGCAGCACGATGTACGCCCTGGCCGTGTTCCAGCTGAGCGAGGCCATCGCGGCCGGCACCCGCACGCCGGTGGCCGGGGCCGGGGCGCGTCCGGCGGGTGGCGCCGGTGACTAGGCCCGCATGAGCAGCAGTCCAGGGGCGCGATCCGTGGCGAGGACGGTCCTCCTGGCGATGGCCGTGCTGCTCGCCGGCTGCGTTCCCACCCGCTGGCCCGAGAAGCCCGCGCCGGGACCCTCCTCATTGCCACCGGTGGCGACGAGCCCGCGGTCGAAGGGCGCGAAGCCCGCCAGGCCACCGGCGCCGGGCGGTGCGCCGGTCCAGGAAGCCCCCGAGCCGCTGCCGCGATCAAAGTCCGGCAACCCGCCCTTCTATGAAGTCCTGGGCGAACGGTACTTCGTCCTGGAAGACAGCGACGGCTACCGGGAGCAGGGCGTGGCTTCCTGGTACGGCGCACCCTTCCACGGCAAACGGACGTCGAGTGGCACCGTCTACGACATGCACGACTTCACGGCCGCCCACAAGACGCTGCCCTTGCCCACCCTGGTCCGGGTCACGAACCTGGAAAACGGCCGCAGCGTGGTGGTGACGGTCGACGACCGCGGCCCCTTCGTGAAGAACCGCCTGATCGACCTCTCCTACGCCGCGGCGACGGAGCTGGGCATCGTGCAGTCCGGCACCGGGCGCGTCGAGGTCGAGGCCGTCCGTACCCGGCGCGTCCCTTCGGCCTCCTCCGCGGCCGAAGCGCCGGCAAAGGCCCAGAGCATCTTCCTGCAGGTGGGAGCGTTCAGCGACGAGGCCAATGCCGCCCGGTTCAAGGTGAACCTGGAGTCCAATGGTGTCAACAACGTCGTCATCCGCTACGATGACGACGTCCGGCCGGCGTTGTACCGCGTGCGCATCGGGCCCATCGCGGGCCCGGTTGAGTACGACGCCCTGGCGTCGAGGCTGGCGGCATTGAGCATCGCCAATCCCCGGTTGGTCACGGAGTCGCCGGTCGCCAGGGAAACTTCCAACACCCGGTAGGAGCGCCTTCAGGCGCGATCATGCCTTTGTCGCGCCTGAAGGCGCTCCTACATCGACTCTCAGGAGCCTTATGAGAATTGCCCGCCGTCTGCTGACTGCATCGTTGGCCGCCCTACTGCCCGCCATGCTTCTGGGCCTTGCCAGTGTGGCCAGAGCCGCTGATCCAAACGAGGTTCCGCCGCCACCCGCGATAGCCGCCCGGGCCTACCTGCTGGTGGATCACCACAGCGGCCGTACGCTCGCCAGCCTCAACGAGAACCAGAGGCTCGACCCGGCCAGCATCACCAAGCTGATGACCGCCTATGCCGTGTTCCGCAGCATCAAGGACAAGCGGATCGGCCTTGAGGACCCGGTGGTGATCGGCGAGGCGGCCTGGCGCACCGGGGGCTCCCGCTCCTTCGTCGACCTCGGCGACCGCGTGCCCCTCTCGGTGCTGCTGAAGGGAATGATCATCCAGTCGGGTAACGACGCGAGCGTGGCCCTCGCGGAGCACGTATCCGGCAGCGAGTCCGCCTTCGCCGACCTCATGAACCAGTACGCGAAGGAACTGGGCATGGGCAACACGCAGTACCGCAATGCCACCGGCCTGTCAGACCCGGAGCACTACACCACGGCCACGGACATCCTGAAGCTGGCGAACGCCATCATCCGCGAGTTCCCCGAGTATTACCGGTGGTACTCGGAGAAGGAGTTCACCTGGAACAAGATCACCCAGAGCAACCGCAACGGGCTGCTCTGGCGGGACTCCACGGTGGACGGCATGAAGACGGGCTTCACGGAGGCCGCGGGCTACTGCCTCGTGTCGTCGGCCTTGCGGGATGGCATGCGCCTGGTGGCCGTGGTCCTGGGCACCGCCAGTCCGGCCGCCCGCGAGCGGGAATCCCAGACCCTCCTCAACTACGGGTATCGCTTCTACGAGACGAAGCTGCTGCTGCCGGGTGGCAAGGCGCTCAGCGAGGCCCGCGTGTGGAAGGGCGAGACTGAACTGGTGGACGTGGGCGTGAAGCGCAATGTCTGGGTCACCGTGCCGCGCGGCACGGCCGACCAGCTCAAGCCGACCTACACCCTCCCCGCGCAATTGATGGCCCCGCTCGACCCGGCCACCGAACTCGGCAAGGTACGGGTCACGCTCGGGGACCGCACGATCGCGGAAACCGGGCTCTATCCCCTGAAGCCCGTCGCGACGGGGTCGCTCTGGCAGCAGGCCCGGGACTGGGCCCTGCTCTGGTTCGAATGACCTGGCGAGGACATGGCGCCACCACTGCCGATCGCCTGGTTCAACGGCAGTTTCATGCCGCTGGCCGACGTGCGCGTGTCGCCGCTCGACCGTGCGTTCCTGTTCGGCGACGCCGTGTACGAGGTCATCCCGGTGTACGGTGGTGAACCGTTCCTCCTTGACCCTCACCTGGACAGGCTGGAGCGCAGTCTCGGCGAAGTCCGCATCGGGAATCCGCACAGCCGGGCCGAATGGGTCGCGCTGATCAGGGGACTCGTCCAGCGGAATGGCGGCGGCAACCTGGCTGTCTACCTGCAGGTCAGCCGGGGCGCCGACACGGGCCGGGACCACTTTTTTCCCGCCGGGCACGTGCGCCCGACGGTCTTCGGGATGGTCACCCCCATCAGCATGCAGCAACCGGATCCGCAGGGAATCCGGGCGATCACCCGGCCCGACCAGCGCTGGGGGCGCTGCGACATCAAGTCGACGGCGCTGCTCGCGAACGTGCTGGCCCGGGAGGAGGCCCGCGAAGCCGGCGCCGGCGAGGTCCTCCTCGTCAGGAACGGCCAGCTCACCGAGGGTTCGGCGAGCTCCGTCATCATCGTCGAGGCCGGCGTGCTGGTGCGCCGCCCGGCGGGACCCGAGGTCCTGCCGGGCACGACGACCGACGCCGTGTTCACGATCGCCCGGCAATGCGGCCTGACCTGCCGGGACGAACCGATTTCCGTGGAGCGCCTGCAAAGCGCGGACGAGATCTGGATAGCGGCCGCCACCCGCTCCATCGCACCCGTCACGATGCTGGATGGCAGGCCCGTTGGCAGTGGCAGGCCGGGTCCGGTGTGGCTGAAGGTGTCCGCGGCGTTCGACGCCAGCAAACCTGGCGGGGCGTCCCCGTGAACGAGGAATCCCCCTTCGAGTTTCCCTGCAGCTTTCCCCTGAAAGTGATGGGGCACAACCGGCCCGCGTTCGAGCAGTATGTGGTGGAGGTGGTGCGGACCCATGCGGGGTCCCAGTCCCTCGGCAGCGTCACGACCCGGCCCAGCCGCAACGCCAGGTACCTGTCGGTGACCGTAACCTTCACGGCAGCCAGCCGCGCGCAGCTCGACGACATCTACCGGACGCTCAGTGTCAGCGACCAGGTGCTGTTCCTCCTCTGACCGCAAGGGACGCCATGCCCTCCCCGTCCTCAGCCGCACCGCCCGTCCGGCTTCGCCGCCTCCCCGGGCTCACGGGCTACGAGGCCAGCGTCGCGGCGATGAGCGAGTTCACCGCCGCGCGCGGCCCGGACACGCCGGACGAGCTCTGGCTGCTGGAGCACCCGCCGGTCTACACCTTCGGACTCAACACCAATCCGGCGCACCTGCTCTCGGCCGGAAGCATTCCGGTGGTGCAGACCGACCGGGGCGGGCAGGTGACCTACCACGGGCCGGGCCAGCTCGTGGCCTACCTTCTGCTGGACCTGCAGCGCGCGGGCCTTGGCATCCGCCAGGTCGTTTCAGCGCTGGAGGATGCCGTCATCGACCTGGCGGCCCGTCACGGCATCAGTGCCTCCGCCCGGCGCGAAGCACCGGGGGTCTACGTCGCGGGATCGAAGCTCGCGAGCATCGGCCTGCGGGTCCGCCGCGGCTGCACCTACCACGGCCTCGCGCTGAACGTGGACATGGACCTGGCGCCGTTCGCCGGCATCAATCCCTGCGGGTACCCGGGCCTGAAGGTCACCTCGCTGGCACTGCTCGGCGGACCCACGGCCGTGGATCAGGTCGGCGCGGAATTCGCTGCGATCCTGCTGCCGAAACTGAACCTGGTGAGCGCAGGAGCGCCTTCAGGCGCGCCCGGGTGCCGCCGGCGGGGCCCCGGCACCGGTGCCCCCCGCCCCCGTCGCCCCCGCAGGCCCCCGGCCCCCCGACGCTCGGCGGCCG
>JAEUQA010000046.1 GCA_016789845.1 Chromatiales bacterium | reverse complement strand
TGGCATGTGGGCATTTGCTTCGCCACGCAGCAGGGGTCCCCGGACCGCTGCTGCGTGGCGAAGCAAATGCCCACATGCCAAACCCGGTGCCTCTGTCAGGCGGCAAACACCGCCTGGTGATCGCGGATGAACTGCTCCAGGGACGTGGGCGCCTTGCCCGTGAGCTTCTGCACTGAATCGGTGATGTGCAGGTCCTGGCCGTCGGCGATCTCCTGGAAGAGCTCGCAGACCGCGTTCAGGTGCCACTCGTTGGTGAGGAAACGGGCGAGGGTCTGCCGGTAGGCGGGCATCGGCACATGGACGTACTCGATCTTGCGGCCGAGGACCTTCGTGAACCGCTCGGCGGCGTCGGCGAAGCTCAGCTCCTCGGGGCCGGTCAGCTCGTAGGCCTGGCCCTCGTGCCCCGGGGACGTCATGACGGCGGCGACACAGGCGCCGATATCCCGGGTGTCGATCATCACCGTGGTGCCCTGGCTCAGCGGCAGGAAGAACTTGCCCTGCTCCTTGATTGTGCCGCCGCTGCCGAGGAGGTTCTGCATGAAGAAGTTGGGCTTGATCATGGTCCAGGCGAGGCCGGACTGCTTCAGGTACTGCTCGGAGGCGTAGTGGATCCTGGGGATCGGGGCCTTGGCGTCGGCGACTGCCTCCATGGAGGACATCTTCACCACGTGCTTCACGCCCTTCGCCTTCGCCACGTCCACGAACTGCTTCTCGATGTCGAGCTGCTTCTCGCCATTGGGGCACACCATCAGCGCCTTGTCGACGCCGGTCAGGGCCTTCTCCAGCACGGCCCGGTCGGTGACGTCGCCGATCACGAGCTCGACGCCGGCGGCCTTGAGCGCCGCCGCCTTCTCGGCGTTGCGGACGATGGCACGGAACTTGATGCCCTTCTTCAGGAGGGCCTGGGCGGACGCGCCGCCGGTCTTGCCGGTAACGCCAGTGAGCAGCAGCATGGTTATTCTCCGGGGGGATTTGACAGCGGGCGCTAGTCTAGCGGATCAGGCTTGGCCCGTAGGAGCGCCTTGCGGCGCGACCACTCCTGAGTCGCGGCTGAAGCCGCTCCTACAGGGGGCCGCCATCCTGCCGGTCCGCCTCGAAGAGGCTCTCCAGCTGGGCGGCCGCGGCCTTGCTGGTGGCCAGGAACTTGTCCTCGTCGTCCCGGATCGCGAACTGGTCGGCCAGGGTGGCCTCGTCGTGGGCCCGGAACAGGGCCACGCTGCGCCGGGCGGCGGCGGGCGCGTCGCCCAGCCACTCCAGCACCTGCTCCGCCATGTCCAGGCTGGAGAGGTAGGTCTCCCGCATGACGTAGGGCACGCCGAGTTCCATCATCCGGAAGGCGTGCTGCCGGTTCCGGACCCGGGCGAAGACCTTCACGTCGGGGAAGTGCAGCCGGGCGAACTCGGCGATCTTCACCGAGGCGTCCTGGTCGTCCACGGCGATGACCAGCACCTCCGCCTTGTCCACCTGGGCGGCGCGGAGCATCTCGGGCCGGGCCGCATCGCCGTAGAAGATCCGGTTGCCGAAGCGGCGGACGAAGT
Source organism: Chromatiales bacterium (assembly GCA_016789845.1). Classification (GTDB taxonomy): domain Bacteria; phylum Pseudomonadota; class Gammaproteobacteria; order Steroidobacterales; genus SHZI01. The sequence continues at coordinate 43,750 of JAEUQA010000046.1, read as the reverse complement.
CCACCTGGACCTGGCTGATCTCCAGTGCGGTGAAGGGAATGCCCCGGGCCCGGAGGATGCGGGCGACGATCTGGCCGAAGCGGCCGAAGCCGGCGATGACCACCCGGTGCTCCTCGGGCACCACATCATCGTAGGCAGGCTCCGCGGCGCCGGCGAACCACCTGCTGAACCACCGGTCGTCGGCGATGAGCAGCAGCGGACTGAGCAGCATGGAGAGGGTTACCGCCAGCACCAGCAGCTCGGCCAGGTCCCGGCTGACCAGTCCCGCGTCCACCGCAATGGGAAAGAGTACGAAGGCGAATTCACCGCCGGCGAGGGCCACCAGGGCGAGCGCCTTCGCCTGGGCACGCAGCGGCACCGCGCCGACTCGCCCCAGCCCGAAGAGGACCAGCCCCTTGGCCGCCATGAGCCCGGCGGTGACGGCGAGCACCTTCCCCGGCGCCTCGGCCACCAGGCCCAGGTTCACCGACATGCCCACCGCGATGAAGAAGAGTCCGAGCAGCAACCCCTTGAAGGGCTCCAGGTCGGCCTCCAGCTCGTGGCGGTACTCGCTGTCCGCGAGCAGCACGCCGGCGATGAATGCACCGAGGGCCATCGACAGCCCCGCGAGATTCACCAGCAGCGCGGTCGCGATGACCAGCAGCAGCGCCGCCGCCGTGAACACGTCCGGGATGCGCGTCTCCGCCACGATGCGCAGGATGGGCCGCAGCGCGTAGCGCCCCACTACCACGATGAGCACGACGGCACCCAGCGCCAGCAGCGGGTTCACCCCCGCCTCCTCCGCGTCCACGGCGGTGGCGACCGCGAGCAGCGGCAGCAGGGCCAGGGCGGGCAGCACCGCCAGGTCCTGGAACAGGAGGATGCCGAAGGCCGCGCGGCCGTGCCGGGACGTGAGTTCCTTCCGCTCCCCGAGCAGCTGCAGGACCATGGGCGTGGACGAGAGGCTGAGCCCGAAGCCCGCCACCAGCGCCGCCGCCGGGGGCAGCCCGGCGAGCAGGCCAAGCCCCGCCAGCACCAGCGTCGTGATGACCACCTGCGCGCCCCCGAGAACAAAGACCACCCGGCGCAGCGCGAGCAGCCGGCTGGGCTGCAGCTCGAGGCCGATGACGAAGAGCAGGATGACCACGCCGAATTCGGCGAAGTGCAGGATGCTGTCCACGTCCTTCACGAGCCCGAGTCCGAAGGGGCCGATGAGCATCCCGCTGGCGAGATAGGCCAGCACCGCGCTCAGCCGGAAACGCCGGAAGAGCGGCACGGCGATCACCGTCGCCGCCAGGAACAGCGCCACCTGGGTGAGCAGGCTGGTCACCCGCTAGGGCGCCGTGAAGCCGATGGCCTTGTGGCTGCCGTCGCAGTAGGGCTTGTTCTTCGAGGCTCCGCACCGGCAGAGGTAGACCTCTTCCACCTTGTTGATGGTCCGGCCCGTGCCGCTGACGATCTCCAGCGGTCCCCTGGCCTGGAGCGGGCCGTTGGCAAGGGGCGTCACGGCCAGCGGACCGTTGCGGACAGCCAGGGGCCTGGACTCCTGGGTAGCGGGCTCGCCGGTAGCGGCAAAACCGGCCGCCGTGTGGGACCCATCGCAGTAGGGCTTGTTCTGCGACGCCCCGCAGCGGCAAAGCGTGGCCCGGTACCCGGCCGGCTGCCCCCCGATCTGCAGGGGGGCGTGGAAGGCCAGGGGCCCGTTCTCCCGGACGTGGACGGTGTTGACGACGGGGCCGACCTCCCCACCGCCCTGGAGCAGCTCATACTGGATGGCGCCGGAGGGGCAGTTATGCGCCAGCTCGGCGATTTCCTCCGGGGTGGCCCGGTCCGGGAAGATCCATTCCCCCTGGACATTGGGCACGAACACGTCCGGCCGGCCCAGGACGCAGTTGCGGGAATGGATGCACTTCGCGGCCTCGAAACGGATGACGGCCCGCTGGCCGCGGACCTCCTCGACCTTGGGTGCCATGGCGATTTTCTCCCTGTTTTTGCCTGTAGGAGCGCCTTCAGGCGCGACCCAAAGGCGTTTCACCCGAGTCTACCGCTTCCCATCCCCCCCGGATTGCCTATAATTCCCGCCCTCCTATCCCCGATACCCCTACGAAACAACGCGCTCGTAGCTCAGTTGGATAGAGCGTCTGGCTACGAACCAGAAGGTCGGGAGTTCGAATCTCTCCGAGCGCGCCATTAGCGACCAAGGTCCCCGCCAGAGCAGAGTTGCCTGTCGTGTGGCACGGCAGGTAGCGCTCAATCGCCCGCCCCATCCGAGAGGATCCACCGATATCGATCACCTTCGCCGTGACCTCCGCTACGCCCTTCCGGTACAGCGCCCGCTGGCTCGGCCCAAGCACCTCCTGCAGCCGCCCGTTCAGGTAGATCACCGCCGCCTGGTCCGCCCGCGTCTCGATCACCTCGAAGCGCTCGCGGACGCTCCGCGGCCAGGTCTTCACCAGGAAGTCCTGCAGCCGGTGACGGAAGGCGGGCAACGAGATGTCGACGATCTCCACCGACAGCCGCTGCAGGGGATCCAGGCGCCAGTGGGTACCCGGCCCCAGGAGGCCGTTGAGTTCGCCGTTCCGGAACAGCAGGCCACGCTCGTGCTCCCGCACGACGAACCTGCGAACGATCCCTGTCATTTTCCTTCTCCTTCTTTCCTACTCCGCAATTCCCCACCGCTGTCAGAGGGGGTGGTGGACCGCGAAGGATTCGAACCTCCATCTCTCCGGTTAGCTACCGGCCGCTCTCCATCGTTGAGCTAGCGATCCGTCGGCACGCAGGCACGAAACCCCGGGGCGAAAAAAAGCCCCGGTTAGCTGGGCCAACCGGGGCGTGTTCTTGCACCGGAAGGCCCGAAGAGGCCTTCCGACGCCATGTTCGGAAGACCTCAGGTCAGCGCGTCACCCATCACTGGGCGCAGGAACGCGCGGTCGTGGCACGGGGCAAAGGCCCCGCCAACTTGCGTGGGGACGCACAAAGTTTTCGCTTCCATATTCATGGGGGTGCGTACTTTACTCAGGGACTCTCGCATGTCAACAACTATTTCCCCGGTGAAATCGCCCGAAACGCGGATTGAGTCACGGGTGGGCCGCGGTCCAGATTGGCGCCCGTGGCCACGCGACAAAGCACCTTGCCGCTTGTTGTCACATATGACAACATCCGCAAGGAGAGCCCGTGACGCGACCAACCAGGCCGATTTCCTGGATCACTCGGGCCCGGAAGGACTTTGAGGACTTTCCCGAAGGCGCACGGGACATCTTCCGCGTCGCGCTCACGATCGCTGCGGAAGGTGGCAAAGCGGAAATCGCGAAGCCGGTAAAGGGCCTGGGTTCAGGGGTGATCGAGATTGCCCTCCCGTTCCGCGGCAACGCGTTTCGCTTGGTATACGCGCTGCAGCTCGGTGCCGAAGTGTGGGTGATACACGCCTTCCAGAAGAAGGCGACGCGGGGCATCAAGACTCCGAAGCAGGAAATCGAGCTGATCAGGAGAAGACTGAAGCAACTGGAGGGGATATTGCGATGAGTCCGAGGACCATTGAGGTCACCCGCGGCAGCGGCAACGTATTCCGGGACTTTAACCAGCGGAATGCCGATCTGCTGCAGCTCAAGGCCATCCTGGCCGCCGAAATCATCAAGGCACTGGACAGGCAGGAACTCAGTGTCCGGCAGGCCCATGGTCGCACGGGCATTGCCGCCGCGGACTACTCGCGTATCCGCAATGCCGACCTAGGGCGCTTCACCGTGGACCGACTCATGACGATCATGAACCGGCTGGGGCATCGGGTCGAAGTCGCGGTGAAGGTGCGTCGCAGGTCGCTGCCCGGGACAGCGACGGCCGCGACTTAGTCACCCCTCCCTCAACCATCCCCGCCGCACCGCCTCCTCCACCTGCCCCTCGATCCAGGCAAACAGCTCCGGCGCCTCGCCGGCGATGAAGGCGTGCGCGCCCAGGACCTGGCTCCTGGCGATGCCGTTCTCCCGCCACGCTCGGCCGTCGCTGGTGATGTTGTGGAGAAACGGCAGGAAGCGGTCGGCGATCCTGAGCAGGCGGGCCTCCGGGGTCTGCCCCAGCTCCTGCTCGTCCCACAGGGCTTCCAGGTCCGGGATCAGTGCGCCGTGGCGGGTCGCCATGCCGGCCACGTGTTCCCGCTCGGCGCTGGCGCCCTGGTGCCGGTCGGCGGAGTACAGGAAGGTGTCCCCTGCGCCGATCTCGCCCAGGTCGTGGATCAGGGCCAGCTTCAGCAGCTTCTCCAGCGAGATGTCCCGCTCCAGGTGGCTGGCCAGGGCCCACGCGGCCAGCGTCACATGCCAGGAATGCTCGCCGGAGGTCTCCCGGCGCTCGCCACCGCTGATGTACGTGCGGCGTTCCACGAGCTTGAGCGCGTCAAGTTCCAGAAGGAAGCGGGCGACCGGAGGCAGCGCTGATTCGCCTTCCCGGGTTCCCTCCGGGGGAATCCCGTAGACGACTTCATCCAGCTCGAACCCGCCCAGCGACATGACCTTCTTCTCGCCGATGATCGCGCCGCAGAGCCGCTCGGCTAACCGCCGGCTGGGAATGTTCCGCCGGTCGACCGGGTAGATCAGCCGCTCGAAATCGACGTGCTCCGCGGCCCAGCCCCGGAGGGCGGCGATCGCCTCGATGCCGAAGCGCTGGCCCTGCGCCGCCTTCTTCAGCCAGAGACCCACTTCCGGCTCCGCGACCCTGCTGCTCCCGTGCAGGCCGCAGACGCCCAGGAACTCGCCGGTCGCCCGTCGGCAGATCGCGAAGTGCAGGTCATCGGCGCGGTCGAGCCCGAGCAGTGCCGAGGCGACGAACTCACGGGTGGCGCTGATGTCCATGGCTGGCGCCGGCAGCATGTAGCGGGCAATGTCTGCCGTGAAGTTCCGGTGGATGTCTTCGGTGTGGCTGTCCGACAGGGCCACGAGGCGCAGGCGCTCCGCTTCTATCACGAGGGCGCGAAGGTTCGCCGGCGGGGTACGGAACAAGAGCGGCATCGGGCGTTGATCGCTGCGGGGCGGGTGCAGCATATCGCCAGTCCGGGCTGCATGACACTCACCGCTCCAGGAGGCAGAAACAGCAAGGGCCCCGTCAGGGGCCCTTGCTCGTTGCCGTCGATCCGCAACCGGGCCGCCCGGCGGGGCGGCGGGTCGCGAGTCCAAGCTCAGGCGGTCTTCCGGCGGCGCAGCCCCACCAGCACGGCGACACCCGAACCCATCAGCCAGGCCGCTGCGGGAACGGGGACCACCGCGGGGGCAAGCTGCCAGGTGCCGGCATTGATCTCGCTGGGATAGATCCCGTTGCTCTGGAGGTTATTGGAAGCCGCGCCGGGCAGGACGAAGTCCAGGCCCGGCCCAAAAAAGTTGGGGAAGCAACTGCCGGCGGAATTGGCCAGCTGGAACTGGTCCGGTGTCGCGGCCGACATGTTGAAGGCGCTGATCAGGTAGCCGCAGCCCGCCTGGAAGTTTGCCGCGGTGATGGTGGTGACCGACGCCAGGTTGATCGAGACCCCGTTGTTCCACGTGTAGCTGAGGCCGACCAGCGCGCCCACCGGGACGGTAAAGTTGGCTGGATCGACGATGCCCGGATCCGTGAACGTGAGGCTCCCGCTGCCGAACTGGCCTGCATTGGGCACCCAGTTGTAGGTCACCGTGGCGGCGCTGGCCGCACCACCGATGAAAGCAGTCATGAGGGCACCGGCGGCTAGAAGGTGCCGGCCGGATCGGAACAGGCTCTTGGCTGCGTGGGAAGGCATTGGGAATCCCCCTTGACGGTTATCGTTATCGCAGTAACCCCGGTACCGGGAGCTGCGGCGTCTTGGGGACCTTTTTAACCCGATCGACTCAGGCGTGTGAATCCCCCAAATGGGTGACACCCTTGACATAATCCCCGGGCAGCGGCGGGCTGCCGCGCGGCAGCAGCACCCTCAGGCGACCTGGTGCGCCCGGCTCCCGGGCCCGGCCTCCAGGATCTTCTTCGCGAACCTGAGGTCAGTCCTGACCAGCTCCGCATCGGCCGCAAAGCGCGCGTCGTCCATGCCGGGCTGACGGAAGAGCGTGAGGCTCAGCTCGCAGCCTCGGCCATTGGCCACCACCCGCAGCGGCACGTAGATCTCGCCGCCCGACTCCGGGTACACCCAGTGATCCAGGACGCCGAAGTCGTTGCGGGGCGAGAAGCGGATCTTCATGGACCCCACGGGAGAGCGGGCCACCCACTCCCCGTCCACTTCCTCCAGCGACGTGGCAAGGCCTGCCGCCCAGAGGGGGAAATTCTCCGGGATGGCGAGCCAGGCGTAGGCCAGCGGCTGGGGGCAGTCGATCGCGATGCTGAGACAGCGGGTTTCGGTGGTCATGCGCGTTTCCAACATAGCGCCCGTCCGCATACAGGGACCTGCCTTCGGGTCCGCACCCTACCGGACCCGCGCATACATGAACACCGCCCGCGGCTCCGGCGACACATTCGGATGAATCCCGTAGCGCTCCAGCCGCCCCTCCCGGGTGAAGCCCGACTTCTCCAGCGCACGGATCGACGCGTGGTTCTCCACATCGCAGATGGCCTGGACGCGGAAGATCGCCGGGCAGGTGAGAGAGGCGCCCGCCAGGGCCTCGATCGCCTCCGGCATCAGTCCCCCGCCCCACCGGGACCGGGCGAGCACGTACCCGATGTCGATGGTGGTGGACCGGATGCGAGCCTCGATCATGCCGATCGCCGCGTTGGTCCGGGGATCGGCAATCACGTAGGGCAATGGCGTGCCCGCCGCCCAGCCCGCCAGGCACTCCGCGATGAACCCGTGGGTCACCGCGACCGACTCGTGGGACGACCAGGCCAGGTAGCGGCAGACGAGCGGATCCTGCGCGTAGGCCGCGTAGATGACTTCCGCGTCGGCCGGTTCAGGCCTCCGCAGGCGGAGGCGCCGGGTATCGATCTGCTCGGGAAGCGGATGCATCGGGACAATGTATAACGCCATGATTTGCCTGTCCCGGCCAACCGGGCCTGCGGCATCGGACCGCAGCCCCTCCGCCATGCGGCACCCGGGCCGGCTACGGGCTTAGAATCGCCGTTTCCTGCCCCCTGGAGACTGCCATGGCTACCCGTTTTCCCGTCGTCGCCGCTGCCGCGTTCTGGGCCCTGGCAATACCCGGCCTCGTAACGGCCCAGGCGGCCGCGACGTCCCCCGAGTGGCCCGCCTACCGGCTCACCGCCACCATCGACCCGCCCGCCCACCGGCTCACCACCGCGGCCGAGATTACGCTGCCGGCGGCCATGGCCGGCAGGACCGTGGAATTCGTGCTGGGCGCCAACTTCCAGGTGACGGCCTCGAAACCGAAGGTGGAGAAGCTGCCCGCCGACGCCAGCGCGAAGGCCTTCGCCGGCATCAACGGCACCAGCGAGGAGCTGGCCAACAGGCGCGGCGTGGCCGGCTACCGGGTGCAGCTGCCGGCGGGCAGCCGGAGCTTCCGGGTCGAGTACACGGGCCTCGTGGACATCCCGCCCACGGCGAGCCCCGAGGAATACGCCCGCAGCTTTGCCGAAACGCCGGGCATCGTGTCGGTAGAGGGCATCTACCTGGCCGGCAGCACGCTGTGGTATCCCCAGCTCGCCGGCGACCAGGCCGGCCAGCTCGTCACCTATTCCTTCACCGTGAATGCCCCGACAGGCTGGCACATCATCGCGCCGGGCAATGGCGTCTCAACCGGCCCCGACGGCATGGCCCGCTGGGAAACGCCGAGCGCCGTGGACGAGATCTCCATCGCCGGCGGCCCCCTCACACCCTACACCGCCAGTGCGGGTTTGGCCGAGGCCCAGGTGTACCTGCGCAAGCCCGACCCGGCCCTCGCCAGCAAGTATCTGGACGCCACCAGCCGCTACCTGCGCATGTACAACGAGCTGATCGGCGCGTACCCCTACAAGAAGTTCGCGCTGGTCGAGAACTTCTGGGAAACCGGCTACGGCATGCCGTCCTACACGCTGCTCGGCCCCCAGATCATCCGCTTCCCCTTCATCCTCACCTCCTCCTACCCCCACGAGATCCTCCACAACTGGTGGGGCAACTCGGTGTACGTCGACTACCTCACCGGCAACTGGTGCGAGGGCCTCACCGCCTACCTGGCCGATCACCTCATGAAGGAGATCGAGGGCCAGGGCGCGGAATACCGCCGCGACGTGCTGAAGAAGTACCGGGACTTCGCGAGCACCAGCGGCGACTTCCCGCTGAAGGAATTCCGCTCCCGTCACAGCGCCGCCACGGAGGCGGTCGGCTACGGCAAGGTGCTGATGGGCTTCCACGAGCTGCGGCAGATGGTGGGTGACGACCTCTTCCGCCAGTCCCTCCGCACCTTCTACAAGGACTACCGGGGCACCCGGGCCAGCTTCGCCGACGTGCGCACCGCCTTCGAGAAGACCACCGGCCGGAACCTGGCCCGCTTCTTCGACGACTGGGTCAACCGCACGGGCGCCGCCAACCTGGCCGTCAGTGACGTGAAGGTCGCCGGCAAGGGCGGAAGCTACACGGTCACCGGCGTGGTCACCCAGCGCCAGGCCGGCCCCTACGACATCGAGGTGCCCGTGGTGGTCAGCACCGCCGCGGGCCCGGTGATCAGCAAGGTCCGCAGCCAGGCCGCCACCACCAGCTTCAGCATCGAGACCCAGGCGGCGCCCACGGCCGTCTCCGTGGACCCCGCCTTCGATGTCTTCCGCATCCTCGATCCCCGCGAGACGGCCCCCAGCATCGGCCAGCTCTTTGGCGCGAGCGAGGTCGTCGCCGTGCTGCCCACCGACTCCGCCGCCGAGACGGAGCGCTGGCGGAACATGCTCGCCGCCTGGAAGAGCCCGTCCAACAAGATCACGGTCGTGACGGACAAGGAGATCGGCAAGCTGCCCGCCGACAAGAGCGTCTGGCTCCTGGGCCGGCAGAACCGTTTCGCGGCGAAGCTCTACGCCAGCGAGCCCTCCCTGGGCCTCACGGTCAGCGCCACCGGCGTGAAGATCGGCTCGTCCGAGCTGCCCTTCGCCGGCCACTCCCACGTGCTCACCCATCGTCACCCGGACGACCCGAAGCTCGCCGTGGGCTGGGTGACCTCGGATCCGGCCGAGGCGCTGGACGGCCTGGCCCGCAAGCTGCCCCACTACGGCAAGTACTCCTGGCTGGCCTTCGCCGGCACGGAGCCCGCCAACGTGGCCAAGGGCGAGTGGTCCACCGCGGACTCGCCGCTCAATGTGAACCTGCAGAAGAAGGGTATGCCGCTCGCCCTGTCGGCGCTGCCGAAGCGGGCTGCGCTGGCGGAGCCCCCGGCAGCCTATTCGGCCGACAAGCTGCTCGCCCACGTGAACTGGCTCGCGGCGCCGGAACGCCAGGGCCGCGGGTTCGGCAGCGCGGGACTCGCGGCCTCACGGGACTACATCCGCGACCAGTTTGCCGCGGCGGGCCTGAAGCCCGGCGGCGACAACGGCACGTTCTTCCAGAACTTCAAGGCTGTCGGCGGCGCGGACAACAGGGAGGAGACGGTCCAGAACGTGGTGGCCGTGCTGCCCGGTGCCGATCCCAAGTTCAGGGGCGAGGCCGCGCTGCTCACTGCCCACTACGATCACCTGGGCCTCGGCTGGCCGGGCGCGCGGGTGGACGGCCTCGGCAAGGTGCATCCCGGCGCCGACGACAACGCCAGTGGCGTCGCGGTGCTGATCGAGATGGCGAAGGCCCTGGCCGCCGGCCCGCCGCCGCCCCGCACGATCGTGTTCGTGGCCTTCAGCGCCGAGGAAGCCGGGCTGATCGGCTCCCGCCACTACGTGAAGAACCCGGTGCCCGTGCCGCTGTCGGGCATCTACGGCGTCATTAACCTGGACACGGTGGGCCGTCTCGGCACGAACCCGGTGTCGGTCATCGCCACCGAGAGCGCGCGGGAGTGGCCCTTCGTGTTCAGCGGCATCACGGCGGTAACGGGCGTGCCGACGAAGAGCATCCCCGGGGCCAGCGAATCGTCGGACCAGCGGGCCTTCATCGAGGCCGGCATCCCGGGCGTGCAGCTCTTCGCCGGCGCCGGCTTCGACTATCACCGGCCCACCGACACGGCCGACAAGGTGGACGGCGCCGGCATGGTGAAAGTGGCCACGGTCGCCACGGAAGCGATCAACTACCTGGCCTCCACCGAGAAACGCCTGTCGGCCACCGCCGCGACGCCCCTGACCGGGACGGGCCCGGCGCCCGGGACCCAGACGCGCCGCGTCTCCGTGGGCGCCGTGCCAGACTTCGCCTATCCGGGACCTGGCCTGCGCATCGACGGCGCCGTGCCCGGCTCCCCCGCCGACAAGGCGGGCATGAAGGCCGGCGACATCCTTACGCACCTCAACGGCAAGGAAGTGAGCAACCTGGGCGGCTTCAACGAGATCCTTAAGACGCTGGAGCCGGGCCAGAAGGTCGAGCTGCGCTGGACCAGCGCCGGCGCGGCGAAGAAGGCGACGGTGGAGCTGGTAGCCCGGTGAACACCGGGCCGGTTCCCCAGCAGGAACGCGTCCAGGCGCTGGACGTAGCCCGTGGCATCGCCGTGCTCGGCGTGCTGCTCATGAACATCTGGGCCTTCGCCGGGCCCCAGGCCTTCTTCGACTATCCCCTGGCCATCGCCGACCGGGCCGGCGCGCCGGTCGCCACCTGGGTGGTGATCCACACGCTCTTCGAGGGCAGCCAGCGCACGCTGTTGTCGCTCATCTTCGGCGCCGGCGCCCTGCTGTTCATGACACGACAGGAAAAGGACGACTCATCCGGTGCCGCGCGCGGCAACTGGTATCGCCGCACCTTCGTGCTGATCGCGTTCGGCCTCGTGAACGCCTACATCTTCATGTGGCCCGCCGACATCCTCTTCGTCTACGGCCTGGCCGGGCTGTGCCTGTTCCCGCTGCGCAAGCTGCGCACGCCCGTGCTGCTGGCAATCGTGCTGGGCGCCCTGACGGTGCCCGCGGTCCTCCGGGGCCTCGAGATCGGCCACCTGCGCGAACTGGAGGCCGCCAGCATCCAGCAGCCCGGGAGCGCGGCGGCCGCGGAATGGGCGAAGGAACTCGGCAAGGCCCGGCCGAGCCCGGCCGACGACGACATGGCCACCGACATCCGCACCATGCAGACGGGCGGCTTCACGGACATTTTCATCCGCCAGGCCAAGGTCAGCATCATCCTGCAGACCATCGTCGCCGTGAAGTGGTGGTTCCTCGATGCGCTGGCGATGATGATCCTCGGCATGGTGCTGTGCCGGTCCGGCATCCTGACCCGGCCGGCGCCCCGCAGCCGGTACGCGGCGATGAGCGTCGCCGGCTTCGCCATCGGCCTGCCGCTGGCGATCTGGCAGACGAGCACGCTGCTCGCGTCAGACTTTCACCCGGTGACCGTCGAGATCACCAAGCTCACCTACGACGTGCGCCGCCTCGCCATGGCGCTCGGCTACCTGGGACTGATCCTCTGGTTCTGCCACTCGGCGGGCGGGGTCGCGATCCGGCGCGCGCTGGCGGCCGCCGGGCGGATGGCGCTGACCAACTACCTGGCCCAGTCGATCCTCTGCGCGCTGATCTTCTACGGCTTCGGCCTGGGACTGTACGGCAAGGTCACGGGCTACCAGCTGTACTTCGTCGTCCTCGGCATCTGGACGCTGGAACTGGCCTGGAGCGGCTGGTGGCTGCAGCGCTACCAGATCGGCCCCTTCGAATGGGTGTGGCGGTCGCTGACCTACCGGCGCCGCCTAGGCGCGAAACAGGAACTCCTGCATCCCGTTCCGGAGCAGGGTGGCACTCTCTGACCTCAAGCCCCGCATGCACTTCCCCAGGTCCTCGGGGGAATAGCGGGGCGCGCTGCGCCTGGCGTCCGTGGTCGCCGTCTCGATCAACCGGCCATCGGGCAAGGGCGCAAACCGGCTGGGCCGCGCCGGCATGGTGGTGCCCGAATACACGATCAGCAGGTGGGCAAACCCGCCCGGCCGCATCCTGGCTGAGATGCAGGTCATCAGCGCGGCAATCGCCGGCCGCTGCAAATAATTGAGCAGGTCCCAGCAGAGCACGATGTCGACCGGCTCCGGCCGCGGCGGCGGCAACAGGGCTTCGGCCCGTTCGCGGAGCAGCGCCGGATCCGGCTCCTGGTCGAGGGCCTGCAGGCCCTCCGCCAGGTCGGCGATATCCAGCCGGCAGCGAAAGGGCGTCAGCAGCGCGACGGTCTCTGACCGCACGGGACCGAGATCAAGGACGACGGAGCGCTTCTCCGCGCTCAGCGAGTCCACCAGCCGGCGGAACAGCGGCGCGTTGACGGCCGCCGGTTCCGCCGCTGGCAACTTCGCGGCGCGACCGGGAAGGCTCAACGCGACTGGCCACCCAGGTTGCTGATCGACGCCGCGCCGGCGACGGGTTGCGGCGCCGATGCAGGACGCGCGGGCGCCGGGCCGCGGTTCGCGCTGGCAGCCGTCCCGAGGACGTTCTTCACTGACTCCGGGTCCATCTCGATGGAGCCCTTGAACGCGGCACCGTCTTCCAGGGTGACGCGGGGCGAGGTGATGTTGCCGCGGACCCTGGCGCTCTTGCGGATGATCACCTGCTCGGAGCCGAACAGGTCGCCGTCCATGGAGCCTTCGACGAATACGGTGTGCGCGTAGACGTCGGCCTTGATCTTGCCGGACGTGCCGATCGTCAGCGTATTGCTCTGGAGCTGGATCGTGCCCGTCACCTCGCCTTCCACGAAGACGTCCTCCTGGCCGCGCAGCGTGCCCTCGATCTGGATGGACGGGCCGATGACAGCCGTCGTCCGGGCACGCGACGTGGACGTCGCCGGACCGGCAGCGGGACGTGGCGCGGAGTCGGTGGCGGAACTGCTGGCGGGGGGCTGGTAGCTGCTGGCGGGGGTCTCGACGGGGTCGCCGGGCTTCTTCGTGCGTTCGAACATGACTGTCTCCCTAAGGCTTGAGTTGCCTGAATTTTTGGACGCCGGTTCACGGGAGTGTACCCAATTGGGCGGCGGAGCAAACCGGGATTGTCGCGGGCGGTCGACGCGGCCGGCTGGCGGGCGGGGAATGTTCAGGAAGCGTTCAGTCGCAGGTGCCTGATCGCGCTAGGCTTGACCGTCAAACCAGCCCGTCAGCCAGCCAGGACCCACGGCCATGAAGATCGACCCCAGCAATGCCGCCCGTGTGACCGGCACCCGCTACCCCCCGCCCTACGACACCCCCTGCCGGAACCGGGTCCGGCAGGTGCTGGGCGACGCGGCCGGCCTCACCCAGTTCGGCGTGAACCTGCTACGCCTGACACCGGGTACCTGGTCGAGCCAGAGGCACTGGCACACCCGGGAGGACGAATTCGTCTACGTGGTTGCCGGCGAGGTCGTGCTGGTGACCGATGCCGGGGAGGAAACCCTGCGCGCCGGGGACGCGGCGGGCTTCAAGGCGGGCGCCGCCAATGGCCACCACCTGCAGAACCGCTCGGGGGCGGACGCACTGGTACTCGAGGTCGGGTCGCGCCAGCCGGACGACGAGGCGCACTATCCGGATATCGACCTGCACGCACTCGCGGGCCGGGCCGGGTACGCGCACAAGGACGGCCGGCGCTACGACGACGCGAAGCCGCGCAATCCGGCGACCGGGAAGTAGCAGCGCTAGCGGATGTACTCCCACTCCCACACCGTACCGTCCGCGGGATCCTCGTAGTCGCCGAGGAGCAGGAAGCCGAGCTTGCTGAGCACCGCGTTGGACGCGTTCCGCTCCGGCCGCGTGTGGGCGATGATCTTCAGGGAGCGGTCGGCCCCGTAGGCGATGTCGATGAGCTGCCGGGCCATGGCCGTGGCGAAGCCCTGGCCCTCGTGGCCGGGAAACGTGAAGAAGGCAATCTCGACGGCGCCGTCGGAAGGCGCGGCCTTGAAGGCGCAGGTGCCGACGATCTGCTCACCGCACAGCGCCAGGTAACCGGTCCAGGGTGGCCTGAAGCCGGTGACCCTGTACATTCCGGCAGTGGCCTCGGCGACGGCCGCGGCGATCCCCGCCACCACCAGGCCGGTCGCCGGCACGCTGCCATCACGGCCAATCGGGAGGAGAGTGAGCGCGGGAGTCATCACAGCCGGCAATGTACACGATCGGGGAACAGGGCCGCCGCAGTCACGGCCGCCGCCAGACGCTGGCCAGCCAGGGCTGCTGATCCCGGGGCAAGCCCGCTGGCCGGTAGTAGTGCCCGATCTCCGCGAAGCCGGCGCCAGTGACGTAGCGTCGCCAGGATTCCAGGTCGTGGTACACGCCGTAGCGGCCATTGTTCCAGCCTTCCCGGTTGTCACCCCGCGGGTTCGAACTGAACAGGACCCCGCCAGGCTTCAAAGTGGCGTGCAGTTCGCCGAGCACGCGCGGCAGGTCAGCCGTGGGGACGTGGAAGAGCGAGGCATTGGCGAACACGCCGTCGAAGTGCGCAGCGGGCAGCGCCAGTGCCAGGAATTCCTGGTGCCAGACCTCGCAGCCCGTGTCGGCCCGGGCCATGCGAACGAACGCCCCGGCGCCGTCGAGGCCGACCGGCCGGTGGCCCCGCTCCCGGAACGCCCGCAGGTCCCGGCCCGGTCCGCAACCGAGGTCGAGTATGGCGAAGGGCGGCTCGCCCGTGATCGCGCCGAGCAGGGCCTCGATATTCTGGCTGACGTCGTGGTCCCGGGTCCCGGCCCGGAAGCTTTCCGCGTGCCGGTCGTAGTGGTCCAGGGTGCGCCGGCTGATGCCCGTCTGCCCGCCGGACCGGACGTCATCCACCTGGCACCTCCCCCACTGTCATGGCCGCCAGTATGCTCCACACTGCGCAGGCCATGGCCCGGAAACACTAACCGTGTGCGGACGCTACGTCTCGAAGATCGATGCATCCCTGGAGCGGGACTGGGAGCTGACGCGCCCGCCGCCGCTCTTCGAGAGCTACAACATCGCGCCGACCACCGCCGTGCCCGTCGTCCGGGAGCGCGAGGGGGAGCGCACCTGCGAGCTCATCCGCTGGGGACTCGTGCCGTTCTGGGCAAAAGGGGTGCCGCCGAAGCTGAGCACCATCAACGCGCGGGTCGAGACGATCGCCACCGCGGCGACGTACCGGACACCCTGGAAGCGGGGCCAGCGCTGCATCCTGCCCGCGCTCGGCTTCTACGAGTGGCAGGTGCAGGACGGCGGGAAGCAGCCCTGGTACATCCATCTCGCCGACCAGCCGGTCTTCGGGCTCGCGGGGCTTTGGGACGCGTCGGTGGCCGCGGATGGCAGGGTGCTCGAGTCCTGCACGATCATCACGATGACCGCCAATCCGTTCATGGCCGAGATCCACAACAGCAAGGCCCGCATGCCGGCGATCCTGCGCCGGGCGGATCACGGTGCCTGGCTCACCGGCGACCCGGCCAGCGCCCTCGCCTGCCTGCAGCCGTACCCGGAGCGGCAGATGCTGGCCCACACGGTGAGCACCGCGGTGAACTCGCCGCGGAACAATGACCCCCGCCTGATTACGCCAGCGGCCTGACGCTCAGCCAGCGGCTGCAGCCGTCCGGCCGCGGGCCCGCAACTGCCCGCAGCCCCCGTCCACGTCCTGCCCCGCCGACCGGCGCAGCTTGGCCAGCACGCCGCGCTGGTGCAGGTAGCGCGCCATCGCCGCCGCGCGCTCCCAGGACGGCCGCCGGTAGTCGAGCCCGTCCACCGTGTTGTAGGGAATGAAGTTCATCACCGCGTACTTGCCCTTCAGCAGGGCCACGATGCGGTCCAGCTCCGCGTCGCTGTCGTTGACCCCCGCCAGCAGCGTCCACTGGTACTGGATCGGGTAGGTCGTCGCCCGCGCGTAGCGCTCGCCGAGCTCCACCAGCTCAGCAGGATCGAGCTTCGGCGCCTTCGGCAGGAGGCGCGCACGCAGGTCGGGGTACGTGGTGTGCAGCGAGAGCGCCAGCGCGGGCTTCACCGGACCGTCGGGCAGGCGCTCGAACACGCGCCGGTCGCCGACGGTGGAAAAGACCAGGTTCTTGTGGCCGATGTCGCCCACAGTGCCCAGCAGGTGGATGGCCGCGAGCACGTTGTCCAGGTTGTGGGCGGGCTCGCCCATCCCCATGAACACCACCTTGCGCACCGGCTGGCGGGCCCGGGCCAGCACCACCTGGGCGACGATCTCGGCGCTGCCCAGCTGCCGGAGCAGCCCTTCCCGGCCCGTCATGCAGAAGGTGCAACCCACCGCGCAGCCGACCTGGGTGGACACGCAGACGCCGGTGGGCGGCAGCAGGACGGTTTCCACCGACTGGCCGTCGGCCAGGTCCAGCAGCAGTCGCGTGGAGCCGTCGGCGCCCGTGTGCTCCGAGCGCACCCGGGCCAGGGCCTCCAGCTCACCGGCAAGTCCGGGCAGGAGCGCCTTCAGGCGCGACGGCAGTTCCGGCGTCGCACCGTCGTCATTGAGAGGCAGGGCCCGGATCCAGTTCCGCAGCACCCGTGCCTCGTGAACGGGCCGCGCGCCAGCGGCCTGGAGGCGGCCTTTGAGGTCGGCAATGCGCATGGGGACGGCGGGTCGCGCGTGAACGCGCTCCTACCCGCGGCGGCCGCTGCCGGTCGGGACCCTGAATGCCGACGGCTTCCAGGGATAGGCCGGATTCTCCGGGGGAATGTCCTGGGCATAGGCCTTCCAGGTATCCACCCGGGAGTTGTCGGGGGTCCAGCCGTCCGGCAGGGTGAAGTACTCCGGCGCGTGTTTCTCGACGTAGGCCCGCACCTTGGGCGGCACGTCGTCGAGGCCCTTCAGACCCTTGTGGCTGAACATGCGGCCGAAGAGCGTGGCGCCGGCGAACTCGGTGCCGCCCATCTGCATGAAGGGCCAGCACTCGGAAAGGCGGGTGAAGCCGGCAGTGAAGCGCACGGTGGGCAGGCTCCGGTCCTCCAGCTCACGCCTGGAGAAGTTGAAGGTAAAGTGCTCCGACGGCGTCGTGCGCCTGCCCGTGGACGAGCGGGGCCAGCCCTCGGGCGTGACGGGATTGGTGTAGTCGTGGGTGTAGTCCCAGGACAGCATCATGTCGTCGCCGTAGGTCTCGAAGGGCAGGACGAAGGGGTAGCGCCCCGCGGCGTCCGGGAACGCCGTGCCCTCGTTCATCAGCGTGGGGCTGTCGCCTTCCGTACCGAGGAAGAACTTGGGGATTTCCTTGCCGACCTTGCCTACCAGCAGGTCGTTGTAGAAGTGGTAGACGGGCACGGTCCTGCCCGTGAACGGGTTCGCCCAGGTCTCCAGGATGTCCCCCGTGCGGAGGTCGGTGAAGTAGCCGGTCTCCCGGGACTTGATCCAGAGGTCCCTGTTCTCGTCGATCCGCGCCAGCAGCGCACCGGTGCCCGTGTAGCCGAACACCGGCACCATGCGCTTGCCGGGAATGCGGAGGTACATGAGGCCGTGGAAGCCGCCGATCACCGGACTGTCGTAGCCGGCCCAGAGCTTGCCGAAGGCGTAGAGGTTGTCGGCCGGGTCCGCGTAGTCCAGCCCCCCGGCCTTGCTGCTGGCGGCGGCCGGGACGGCGGGTACCAGCGCCCCGGCGAGCCCTGCGCCCAGCCCGACGGCGGCCTTGAGCGCCGTACGGCGGTCCAGCAGGAGGTCGGTGACGAGTCGCGAGTGCATGGGGGCTCCGGGCTGGACAACCTTCGTTGCGGGATGGCGATTGTGGCCCGGCGTCCCCTGTCCCTACAATCGCCTGCACATGCAAGGCACCACTGATCTGCTGCGCGTCGGGACCGACCAGGTGCCCTGCGAAATCCGGCTCTCCAGGCGCCGGCGTACCCTCTCCATCGAAGTCCATCCGGAGCCGCGGGTCATCATTCGCGCGCCGTCAGGCTGGCCGCGGGCACTCATCGAGACACGCCTGGCCGAGCGCGCCCCGTGGATCGGGCGCCACGTGCAGCGTTTCCGCGGCCTCGCCGCGGCCCTGCCGCCACCGCCCACCTACCTGACCGGCGACCTGCTGTCCTACGTGGGGGAGTTCCATCGGCTGGAGGTGGCCATCGCCGGACGCCCGACCGTAACCCGCCTTCCCGGGGTACTCCGCATAGGCGTTCCCCCGGGCGCGGGTCCCGACCGCGTGCGCCGCGCCCTGGATGCCTGGTACCGGGCCCGCGCCGGCGAACTGTTCGCCGCGATCCTCGATGAACGCGTGGGGTGGTTCCTGGACCGTGGCCACGTGCGCCCGACGATCTCGGTCCGGAACATGCGCACCCGCTGGGGCACGCTGGCGGGTCGGGTCCGTCGCGAGGCAAGCCGGATGACCCTGAATCTCGCGCTGATCCGCGCGCCCCGCGAGTGCAGCGAGTACGTGGTCGTGCACGAGCTTTGCCACCTGGAGCACCGGGGGCATGGCCGCGACTTCTACCGGCTCATGGACCACCAGCTGCCCGACTGGCCGGAGCGGAAGCGCCAGCTCGGGAACCTGCTACTCGGGGCCTGACAGCTGGCGTCTCAGGCCAGGCGCGTGGCCAGCCGGAAGACCAGCGGATTGAGCGTGATGGAGAGCAACGCGCCCGCCACGATGTAGCTGAGGCCCGCCTCGGGGAGCACCGCCAGGGTCAGGCCCATCCCGGCGAGGATGAAAGAGAACTCGCCGATCTGCGCCAGCGCCGCCGAGACCGTCAGGGCCGTCCGCCGCGACTGACCAAGGACGAGGACGATGCAGATCGCGGCGACGGTCTTGCCCACGAGGATGATGGCCAGCACGGCCAGCACCCGGAGCGGCTCCTCGACGAGGATGGCCGGGTCGAACAACATGCCGACGGCCACGAAGAACAGCACCGCAAAGGCATCCTGAAACGGGCGGAGCCGCTTTTCCACCCGGTGCTTGGCATCGGACTCGTTGATCACGACACCGGCGAAGAAGGCGCCAAGCGCGAAGGACACGCCAAAGAGCAGCGCAGAACCGAACGCCACGCCGATGGCAATCGCCACGACGCCCAGCGTGAACATCTCGGGTGAGCGGGTGTCCTCCACCTTCTGCAGGACCCAGGGCAGGATCCGGGGCCCGGCCACGAGCATCACCGCCACGAAGGCCCCGACCTTGAGGAGGGTCAGGGCCAGCGCGGTGCCGAGCCCAGGGCCAGCCGTGTCCGTACCGCCCGCCCCGCCCAACGAGGCGGCGATCGGAGGCAGCAGCACGAGCACCAGCACCATCACCAGGTCCTCGACGATCAGCCAGCCCACGGCGATTCGCCCGTCATCGCTGTGGAGCACGCCCTGGTCGTCCAGGGCCCGGAGCAGCACGACCGTGCTGGCGACGGACAACGCCAGGCCGAGCACCAGGCCCGCGCCGAGTGGCCAGCCCCACAGCGTGGCCACCCCGGCGCCCAGGGCCGTGGCCACGAGGATCTGGGCGACGGCACCCGGCAATGCAATTGACCGGACCGCGAGCAGGTCCCGGACCGAGAAGTGCATGCCGACGCCGAACATCAGCAGGATCACGCCGATCTCCGCAAGCTGCGCGGTGAGTTCGGCGTCCGCGACGAACCCCGGCGTAAAAGGACCCACGGCAAGCCCGGCTAGCAGGTACCCGACCAGCGGCGGCAGCTTGAGGCGGAAGGCGATGAAGCCGCCGAGAAAGGCGTAGGCGAGGCTGATGGCGATGGTTGCGATGAGGGTGGTGTCGTGGGGCATGCCGCCAGTCTACCGTACCGGCCCCCGCCACCCGGGATAGAACGGCGTGTACTTGTCCGTCAGCGGATCCTCCGGAATGTACCCGGTGCAGCGGGGCGGCCGCCCGCTGCTCCGGCGCGCATAGTCGAGCGCGCTGGGCGCCACCCAGGGTGCCGGGTAGCGCATGCCGAGCGCCGCCGACACGCAGGCGATCACCTGGGCGCTGACGAAGACGAAATAGCTTTCGTACATCGTCAGGTGAGTGAGGCCGATGGCCAGGTTCGGGATGTGGCAGCCCAGCGCCTTGATCTTCTGGGTCATCGGCGTGTCGTGCTCGGGGGCGATGTAGTGGTCCCAGTAGATGCTGTGCCAATTCGGCTGCCAGGCGCCGAGGATGAGGAAGGTGACGATCCAGGTACCCCATGCCGGCATGCCAGCCTGGCCCACCAGCAGCCAGATGGAGAGGAACAGCTGGCCGGAGCTGGACCCCCAGAGAAAGCCAAAGAACGCGGACACCAGGCGATTGCTCTTCCGCTCGAACACCGGCGTGAAGTATGACCACACGCCGCTGTAGGCCACCAGGATGAACAGGTAGACGCCGGCGGTGAAGAGCTGCCAGCCCGGGTCGGCGAGCTGCCGGGCGGTGGCGATGGGGCTGGTGACCAGCAGCTCCATCGCCCCCGTCCACCAGGACAGCAGGTAGCAACAGCAGAAGTAGATGCCCGCCCGGAGCCAGGCGAGCTTCGGGTAGTAGATGTCCCAGGGGTGACCGCGAAAACGGACGACGTACGTGGCGGCAAGAACGACGAGCATGAGGGCAATGCCAATAGCGAAGAGATCGAGCATGGATCAGTCCTGCAGGTCGCGGTACTCCAGACGGTACCAGCGGAGCAGCAGCATGGCGAGCAGCTGGGTCCCCACCGGTATCCAGACGAAGCCGATCAGCATGGCCTGGCCGGCGCCCGCCGACTGGTCCGCCGACGGAGGCAGGGTCTTGTCGAAGCCCATCGCCGACAGCAGCGCGCCGATGACGAGCGGCCCCACGGCGAGGGAGAGCTTCTCGACGAAGCTGATGGCCGACGCCAGGAAGCCCTCGCGGCGCAGCCCGGTCACCTGATGGTCCCAGGCGTAGGTGTCCACGAGCATGGAGTAGCCGAACAGGAACAGCCCCGCGTTGAACGCGCCGAGCCAAAGCGCCCGCGCGTACAGCGCCGCGTCGGGCTCCGCGGGTGATGCCAGCAGCCAGGACAACATTCCCAGCGCATACGCCCCCATGCACACCAGGTAGGCCCGCCGCTTCTCCACCCGCCGGCCCACCCACAGCTGGACCGGCGTGAACAGGATGGTGGCCAGCGAGAATACGCCGAAGAACGCACCCACGGCCGCGGGACTCTTCTTCAGCAGGCTCGAGAAGAAGAAGAGGAGCACCGCGCTGAAGGCGGCGAGGCCGATGTACAGCAGGACCTTCGTCCCCATCAGCACCAGCAGGGGCAGGTTCCCGCGCAGCAGCCGGAAGTTCCCGGCCAGCGACAGCGGCCGGGGATCGGGGTCCCGCTGGGCGGCGCCCGAGGTGCCCGCGAAGGTCAGGAACATGGCGATGAAGATCACCAGGCCGAGAACGACCCCCATCTGGCCGTAGGCCGGCCGGTCGCCGCCGAACGCAGCCACGACCACCGGCGGCACCGCCGACCCCATCAGGTTGCCGAAGGTCATGAACACGGTCCGCCAGGACATCAGCCGGGACCGCTCGTGGTAGTCGTCCGTCATCTCCCCCGGCATCGCCAGGTAGGGCACGGCGAAGACGGCGTAGGCCACCGTGTAGACGAACAGCCAGCCCGAGAGGAACAGGTACGTCCCCGTCTGGCCAGCGTCCGCTGGCACGTTGAACAGCATGGCGAAGGACAGGCCGCAGAAGAAGGACGCGCCGAGCAGCCAGGGCCGGCGGCGGCCGAAGCGGCTGACGGTCCGGTCGCTCAGGACGCCGATCGGCGGATCGATGAGCGCGTCGAACATCTTGGAGGCGAACAGCAGCCCGCCGGCGATCACCGGCTCGATCTTGACGAAATTAACCAGGAAGAACAGTAGGACGATCGAGACGCCATTCAGCATCGTCGTCGTGGCGAAGGCACCAAGGCCCCAGAAGGCCGCGATGCGCGTGGGTACCCGCATGCTAGGATCCCGTGGTCAGGACAAAACGCCTCGCATGATAGCGCCGGCCAGCCCCGCAGGCTGGACTAAAGGGAGCCTCTGATGAAGAACATCGTCCGCCGCACCACCCTGATCGTGCGTGATGTCGAACGCTCGGCCCACTGGTACGAGCACGTCATCGGCATGACCCGCTTCTACGAGGGCGAGGTCGTGCTCTCCGGCGTGGGCATGGCGGCCGGCAAGGCGGGCGACCGAACCCACCTGGTCATCATGAAATGCGAACACCCCGACATCGGCATGATCGGGCTGCTGCAGTGGGTGGATCCGCCGCTGCCGGCACCGGCTGAGATTCCCACCAGCGTGACCTACGGGAATCCCACCTTCGTGCTGTCCTCGGATGACTGCCGGGAGGCCCTGCGGCGCGCGAAGGAGCTCGGCTCCCACATCCACTCCGAGCCCCACGAGTGGTCCGTGACGGGCGCGGACGGTCAGTTGAAGCACTTCGTGAGCGTCTCGGTGTTCGACCCGGACGGGTACTTCTACGAGTTCAACCAGGCGCTCGCCTAGACCGGCACCGTCAGCGGGTTGTAGGCATACAGCCCCAGCGACTCGGCCGTCTTGTGGGACGAGCTGCCGTAATTGTCCGGATCCCGGGAATACATCCGCCGCGCATTGACGTGGGACTCGCGCATCACGAAGGTGCCGCGCTCGCGGCGGGCCGCCTCGTAGCGCGCCAGCCCCTCCCGCCAGTCCGCCGCAGCCTCCAGCGCCCTCGCCAGCACCATGCCATCCTCGATCGCCATCACCGCGCCCTGGGCGAGGAACGGCGTCATCGGGTGGGCGGCGTCGCCCAGCAGCGTCGCGCGGCCGCGGGTCCATTGCCCGAGGGGCTCCCGGTCGAACAGGCCCCACTTGAAGCAGCGCTCCGGCGGCGTCGCGGCGATGATCGCCTGTACCTCCGGCGCGAAGTCGCTGAATTCCCGCTGCAGCTCGGCGATCTCCGAATGCACGGACCAGCTCTCCTCGGCCCACTCATCGCGCTTCGAGAACGCGGCGTAGTTCACCAATGTGCCGCCCCGGACCTTGTAGCGCGCAAAGGTGCGCGCCGGCCCCGCGAAGGAGGCGGAGTCGGGCACGATGACCCCCGGGTCGAGGCGGTCCATGGGCACCAGCCCGCGCCAGGCGATATAGCCCGTGAAGCTCACCTGTTCGTCGCCCCAGAGCGCCCGGCGCACCGCCGAGCGGATGCCGTCGCAGCCGATGAGCAGGTCGCCCGTCGCGCTGACGCCATTGCGGAAGGTGGCGGTGATGCCGTCGCCGTTCTCGGTCAGCGCCCCAAAGCTGCAGCCGGGATGGATGCAGCCCGGGTCCATGGCCCTCACGGCATCTGCCAGGGCCCCGTGCAGGTCCGCGCGGTGAGCCTGGCAGTAGGCCGCGCCGTACTGCTCCTGCATGCGGTTGCCCCGGTTGGTCTCGACCAGGATGGCGCCGGTCCTGTAGTGCTTGATGGCGCCGGCGGCGGGCGTGCGGGCAACGCGCCCCACGACGTCCGCGCCCAGCAGGTGATTGAGCACGTGGACGCCGTTCGGGGTAATAGTGACGCCGGCGCCGGCCTCCCCGAGCGCCGCCGCCTGCTCGTAGACGGACACCCGGACCCCGGCCCGCTGCAGGGCGAGCGTCGCGGTGAGGCCGCCGAGCCCGGCGCCGACGACGATGACGTGCAGTTGCTTTACCATGATCCGGTACCGGGGAGCAGAAGATGAGTCATGCCCAACCTTACCCGATGAGCGCGGCTACCGGGCAGTTCCTGAAGCGCCGCCATCGCCTGTTCATCGGCGGCGAGTGGGTCGATGCACGGAGCGGCGACGACATCGACGTGCTCAACCCGGCCACCGGAGCGTCCATCGCCCGCGTTGCCGCGGCGGGCCGGGAGGACATCGATCGCGCCGTTGCCGCCGCCCGCGAGGCCTTCGCGGACGGACCCTGGCGCGGCATGACGGCCGCCGAGCGCGGCCAGATCCTGACGAAACTCGCCGACCTGCTCGCCGCGAACAGCGAAGTACTGACGGAGATCGAGATCCTCGACACCGGCATGCCACTTAACCCCGGAGGCGCCCTCGCCGTGCCGACGGCCGTGAAGATGCTGCGCTATTACGCCGGCTGGCCCTCCAAGCTCAGCGGCCACACGCTGCCGGCGGACCGCCGGCCGGGCGCGGCCAGCCCGCCGCTGACCTACACACGCCGCGAGCCGGTCGGCGTCGTCGGCCAGATCATACCGTGGAACTATCCGCTGGCGATGGCCGCCATGAAGCTCGGGCCCGCGCTCGCAACCGGCTGCACCGTGGTGCTGAAGCCCGATGAAAAGACGCCGCTCTCCACGTTGCTCCTCGCGGACCTCCTGCGCGAGGCCGGCGTGCCGCCCGGCGTCGTCAACATCGTGCCCGGGTACGGCGAACCGGCGGGCGCCGCGCTCGCCGCCCATCCGGACGTGGACAAGGTGGCGTTCACCGGCTCGTCCGAGGTCGGGCGCAAGATCCTGCAGGCCGCGGCCGGCAACCTGAAGCGCGTGTCGCTGGAGCTCGGCGGCAAGAACCCGTTCATCGTGTTCCCCGACGCGGACCTGGAGCGCGCGATCGAGGCGGCGGCGCGTTCGGCCTTCTTCCTGCAGGGGCAGAACTGCCAGAGCGCCTCGCGGCTGTTCGTCCACGAGGACGTGCTCGAGCGCTTTGTCGCGGGCGTCGCCGCCGCGGCGCGGGGCCTGCAGATCGGGCCCGGCTGGGACCCGGCCACGCGAATCGGGCCGCTGGTCTCGGCCGGGCACCTGGACCGGGTCCAGGGCTACGTCGCCTCCGGCGTCCAGGAGGGTGCCGAGCTCGTCACCGGTGGCGCGCGCCTCCCGGGGCCAGGATATTTCATGGAGCCCGCCGTATTCACCCGGACCCATCGCGACATGCGCATCGTCCGCGAGGAGATCTTCGGGCCGGTGACCTGCGTCCAGGGTTTCGCCGCTTCCGACCTCGCCGCCATCGCGCGCCAGGCCAACGACACGGCCTTCGGCCTCGTGGCCAGCGTGTGGACCCGCGACCTGCGGATAGCCCACCAGCTCGCCAACACGATCCGGGCCGGCGTGGTCGGCATCAACCATCACGGCAGCGGCGACATCTACGCACCTTTCGGCGGCTTCAAGGAGTCCGGCTGGGGCCGGGAGTTCGGCGCCGAGAGCCTGGACCTCTATCTCGAGACCAAGACGGTCGTCGTGCGGTACGACTAGGCGGTGTAGCGGGCCAGCGCCTCGCGCCTTACCCGGTGTTTCGCAGCCCCGCCGCGATGCCGTTGATGGACAGGTGAATGCCCCGCCGCAGCCGGTCGAAGTTCCGGAGCCCCTTCTTCTGGTGCCGGTAACGCCGCAGGAGCTCGATCTGCAGGTGGTGCAGCGGATCGATGTAGGGAAACCGGTGCTGGATGGAGCGTGCCAGTGCCGGATTGCCGCTCAGGCGGTTCTTGTGGCCGGTGATCAGCGCCAGCGACCCGGTGGTCCGCAGCCACTCCTGCCGGATCAGCCTGAAGAGGGCCGGCGCCCCGGCCCGCGGCGCCGCCAGGTCCGCGTACCGGGCGGCGATGCCGAGATCACTCTTGGCCAGCACCATGTCCAGGTTGGAGAGCAGCGCACTGAAGAAGGGCCACTCCCGGGCCATGCGCCGGAGCAGGGCCAAACGCCGGCGGCGGCCAGGACCACTATCCAGCCAGGCCTCCACGGCGCTGCCGAAACCGAACCAGCCCGGCAGGCCCACGCGACTCTGGCCCCAGGAGAAGCTCCAGGGAATCGCCCGCAGGTCCCCGATGGGCAGCAGACCGCGGCCGTGGGGCTGCCGGGAGGGCGGCCGGGAACCGATGTTCAGGGCGGCAATCTCGCCAATGGGTGTCGCGGCGTGGAAGTACTCGAGGAAGCCGGGAGTCTCGTACACCAGCGAGCGGTAAGTCCGGAAGCTCGCGGCGCTCAGGGCCTCGGCCGCCTCCAGGAAGGACGGGGGCACGCGCCGGTGGCTCTTGAGGAGCGTGGCCTCCAGCGTGGCGGCGACCAGGGTCTCCAGGTTGCGGCGGCCAATCCCAGGGTTGGCGTACTTCGAACTGATCACCTCCCCCTGCTCTGTGAGCCGGAGCTGCCCGTTCACGGTGCCGGGTGGCTGGGCAAGGATGGCCTGGTAGGCGGGCCCGCCCCCGCGGCCCACCGTGCCACCCCGGCCGTGGAAGAGCCGCAGCGTGAGGCCGTGGCGCCGGGCCAGCGGGGCGAACCACTGGGACAGGGCCACCTCCGCCCGGTACAGCTCCCAGTTGCTCGTGAAGAAACCGCCGTCCTTGTTGCTGTCGCTATAGCCAAGCATCACCTCCTGCTCGCCGCCGCTGCGCCGGATGAGGGGCAGGAGCCCCGGCAGCGCGTAGAGCGACTGCATGATCTCCGGGGCCCGGCGCAGGTCGCCGATGGTCTCGAAGAGCGGTACCACGATCAGGTCCGCGACGGCGTCCCGGCGGAGGGTCCCCCGCAGCAGCCCCGTCTCCTTCTGCAGGACCAGCACCTCCAGCAGATCGCTGACGTCTTCCGTGTGGGACACGATGCTGTGCCGGATCGCCCGGCGGCCGAATCGCGCCAGGGAATCCCGGGCCAGCTCGAAGATGGCCAGCTCACCCCGGGTGCGGGCGGAATAGCGCGCGCCGGGCACCCGCAGCGGCCGCACGTCGTTCAGGAGTCCCACGAGCAATTCGCGCCGGGCCGGCTCGCCAAGCGCGCCGTAGTCGGCCGCTACCCGGGCCACCCGGAGCAGCTCGGCCACCACGACCTCGTGCTGGTCCGAGTTCTGGCGCAGGTCGATGGTGGCCAGGTGAAAGCCGAAGACCTGCACCGCCCGCTGCAACGGTGCAAGCCGGGGTCCGATCAGCGCCCCGGCCCGGTGGGACCGCAGCGAGCGTTCGATCACCGCCAGGTCGGCGCCGAGGGCCTCCGCATCCGGGTAGGGACTGGCCTCGCCCACGGCCGGCCGGCCGCTGGACGTGCCGGTGAGCCGGACCAGCGTGGCGGCGAGCCGGGCATAGATGCCGGTGAGGGCCCGGCGGTAGGGCTCGTCCTCCCGGTGCGGATTCCGGTCGGGGGACCGGGCCGCGAGGGCCGCCAGCTCCGGCGTGACCGGCGCCAGCAGCAGGGACATGGACAATTCCGCCCCCAGCGCGTGGACTTCCTGGAGGTAGTGGCCGAGCGCGACGTCGGCCTGGCTCGTGAGGGCCCGCCGGAGGGAGTCGCTGGTGACGTTCGGATTGCCGTCCCGGTCGCCGCCGATCCAGCCGCCCATGCGGAGGAAGCTCGCCACGGGCTGCCCGGGCAGTTCCTGCTCCAGCTCCCGGTAGAGGCGGGGAATCTCCCGGAGGAAGGTGCTGCGGTAGTAGCTGAGGGCGTTCTCGATCTCGTCGGCCACCGTCAGGGTGGTGGTGCGCAGCATGCGGGTCTGCCAGAGCTGGGTGATGCGGGCACGAATCAGGCCTTCGTTTTCCGCGCGGGCCTCCGGCGTGAGGGGCCCGTCGCGGGCCTCCAGCAGTTCGGCCACCGCCCGCTCCGCGTCCAGGATGCTCTTCCGCTGGACCTCCGTGGGGTGGGCGGTCAGGACCGGCGAAACGTGAGCCCGCCCGAGGGCCGCCGCGATTGCCCGCGGCCGGATGCCGGCGCGGCGCAGGCGCGCGAACGTTCGTGGAAACGAGCCGTCCTGGTGATGGCCCGCGCGCTCGTGGATGTTCCGCCGGCGGAGGTAGTGCCGGTCCTCGGCGATGTTGGCCAGGTGGGAGAAGTAGCTGAAGGCCCGGATTACGCTCACCGCCTGGTCCAGGCTCAAGTCCCGGAGCAGGCGATCCAGCCGGTGCCCCGCCCGGGCATTCGCCTTGAGGCGGAAGTCCACGGACAGTTGCCGGATCCGCTCCACGACCGCGTAGGCACCCGGACCGTCCTGCTCCCGGATCACCTCGCCCAGCAGGCGCCCCAGGAAGCGGATGTCCTCCACCAGCGGCCGGTTCTTGGCGATGGCGGACGCGGAGCGGGTGGCAGTCATGGGCCCGACACAGCGGCGCGCTTCTTGCGGTAGCGGATCACCCGCAGCAGTCGCCAGGGCGTCATGGGAATCTGGGGCAGCATCTCCCCCACCGCGTTCGCCACGGCGTTCGCGACCGCCGCCATGGTGACCACGATCGGGCCCTCGCCCACTTCCTTGGCACCAAAGGGTCCGTAGGGGTCGATGGTCTCCACCAGGATGTATTCGACCTCGGGCAGCTCGTAGGTCCGGGGCAGCTTGTACTCGAGTCGGGATGGATTGAGGATCTGGCCGCCGTCCATGCGGCACTCCTCATACAAGACCTGGCTCATGCCGGAGAAGACCTGCCCGTCCAGCTGGCCTTCCACCGCCAGGGGATTCAGCGCGCGGCCGATGTCATGGGCCGCCGTGACCTTCAGCACCTTCACGGCGCCGGACTCCGGGTCCACCTCCACTTCCGCCACCTGGGCGCCGAAGGAATAGGCGAGCGAGCCGGACGGTCGCGGCGAGTTGAAGAAGCCGCGGCCCATGACCGAGCGCCCCTCGACGCCATTGAACGCCTTGCCGATGGCCTCGCGGAAGCTGAAGGAGCGGCTTGGCGCGTCCGGGGCCTCGCCCCGCACCCACACGCGGCGGTGGGCGAACTCGAGGTCGGCTGGTGCCACGCCGAGCAGCGGTGCAATGGTATCGGCAAGCTGGCCGCGGGCGTCCTGGGCGGCCGCCTTCACGGCGTTCCCCGTGGTGAACGTGCCGCGCTGGGAGAACGCGCCCCAGTCGAAAGGAGTGATGTCCGAGTCGCCACCGACGATGCGGATGTCCTCCGGCTCCACGCCCAGCACTTCGGCGGCGATCATGCCCATCACGGTGTGGGAGCCCTGCCCCATGTCCGGGATGCCGGTGTAGAGGGTCACGATGCCGTCGTCGGCCACCCTGAGCATGGCCGCCGAGGTGTCGTTGGCGGCGTTCTTGCCGCCGGAGGCCTGGGCGCCGATGCCGATGCCGATGCCCCGGTAGGGCGGCAGCTTGCCGTACTTGTCCTTCCAGCCGGAGCGCTCGACGACCTTGTCGATGCACTCCTTCAGGCCGCAGGACGCGAAGTCGCTGCCGTCCAGGGCGTGATGGCCCGCCTCGATGGCGTTCTTCCGGTGGAACTCGGCGGGATCCATGCCGAGCTCCTCCGCCACGTGATTCAGGTGCTGCATCCAGCCCGCCGACAGCCGGCCGAAGATGCCGCCGTGGTGGGAGCCCTTCGGCACCGTGTTCGTGTAGATGAAGCGGCCCCTGTAGCGGACGGCGTCCACCTTGTAGAGCCAGTTGAGGTAGGGCGCCGGCAGCCAGAGGATCATGGCCCACTCCGCGTGGGCGCCGGCATCGAAGCTCACGTCGGCTTCCAGTGCCCTGATCCTGCCATCCCGGGTGACACCCGTGCGGAAGCGGTACTGGGTCTCCCCGGAGCCGCGGAACATGATGAATTCCTCGTCCCCGGTAGCCTTGATCTTCACGGGCTTGGCGGCGTGCCGGGACAGCAGCGCGGCGATGAAGTGGTGGGGCTTCGCGCGGCCGCGGCCCGTGAACGCGCCGCCCACGTTGCCGTAGACGATGCGCACCTGGCTCGTCTCCAGGCCGAAGGCCCTGGCCAGCGCCATCTGGTACATGGGCGCGCCCTGGGTGGGCGTCCACATGTGCAGCTTGGCGGGGTTGGTGAAGTCGGCGAGCGCCACGTGCAGCTCGGCCAGCGTGTTGTGCTGGACCGGCGAGCGGAACTCGTCGGTGATGACGAGATCGCTGGCGGCGAAGGCGGCGTCCGGGTCGCCGAAGTCCTTCTCGTGGGTCAGGGCCACGTTGCCCGGCGCCCACTCGTGGAGCCGGGGCGCGCCGGGCTGCATCGCCTTGCGCAGCGAGGTGATGGCGGGCAGCACCTCGTACTCCACGTGGATGAGATCCAGCGCCGCCTCGGCGACCAGCGGGTCGGTGGCGGCAACGGCGGCCACCTCCTCGCCCACGTAATGCACGAAGCCCTGCGCGAGCAGCGGCTGCTGGTCCGAGAACAGCAGGTCGGGGGCATCCGCGTTGGTCACCACCGCCTTCACGCCCGGCAGGGCCAGTGCCCGGGAGGTGTCGATGGAGACGATGCGCGCGCGGGAGTGCGGGCTGCGGAGGATGCGGCCGTGGAGCATGCCCGGCAGCACGATGTCGTCCGTGAAGACCGACCGGCCGGAGACCTTGTCGAAGCCGTCGAGGCGCGGCTGGCGGCGGCCGATGACGCTGAGGTCGTCCGGGCTGCTCATGCCGTCAGGCCTTCCGCCCGGCGACGTAATCGCCGGCGTGCCGGATCGCTTCCTTCACCTTGATGTGGCCGGTGCAGCGGCAGATCACGCCGGCCAGGCCGTCATTGATGTCGTCCTCGCCCGGCGTGGGCGTCAGGTTCAGCACGGCCTGGGCGGACATGATCACCCCCGGCGTGCAGAAGCCGCACTGGACGGCGTGGTAGTCGATGAAGGCCTGCTGGATTGGCGCCAGCTGGCCGTTCTTCTCCAGGCCCTCGATGGTGGTGACCGCCTGGCCGTCCCACTCGAGGGCGGGTGTGAGACAGGACAGCACGGCCTCGCCGCGGGCATTGTTGACGGTGCACACGCCGCAGGAGCCGGTGGTGCAGCCCTCCTTCGTGCCCATCAGCTGCAGCTTGCCCCGCAGGACGTCGAGCAGCGTGTGCCGGGAGCTGACCGCGACCTCGTGGGCGTCGCCATTGACGGTCAGGGTGATGAAGCCCTTCTTCATGCCGGCATCTCCCGCAACTCCACGATGGCCTTGCGCAGCAGGGTCCGGGCCAGCTCGCGCTTGTAAGCGGCCGGCGAGTAGAGGTTGGTCAGGGGTCCGAGCGCGTCGCGGATCGTGGCGCAGGCGGCGTCGATGCCGTCATCGCCGAGCCCAAGAGCCACCAGGCGTTCCCCGGCGGTGCTGAGGTCCCGGGGCGCCGTGGTCAGCGAGCCGAGTACGATGTGGAGCCGGGTCGCGCGGGCACCGTTGCCGTCGGCGCGGATGGCGATCGTGCCGTAGGAGAAGTCCATGCCCTGCCGGGCGGTCTCCTTGAGGAAGACCAGGCGGTCCCTGGTTGGTGGAATGGTGACCTCCGTCAGGACCTCGTCGGGCTCGAGGACAGTGTGCCGGATGCCGTCCTCGCGGTAGAAGTCCCGGAGCGGCAGTGTGCGCTCGCCCCGGTGGCTGGCGAGGGTCACGGTGGCATCGACGGCGATGAGCGCCGGCGGCGAGTCGGCATTGTTCAGCGCGACGCAGATGGGGGATCCCTGGATCGCGTGGCAGACGTCCTTGCCGGTCTTGAGGCAGGGACCCTTCGCATCCCGCCACTCCTTCGTCTGGTTCGTGAACCAGCAGCGCGTGTCGAGGCAGAGGTTGCCGCCCAGGGTCGCCATGTTGCGCACATGCCGGGACGCCACCGCGCGGAACGCCTTGACCAGTGCCGGGTAGCGCTCGCGCAGGACCGGGTCGGCGACCAGGTCGGTGAGGCGCGTGGCCGCGCCGAGGCGCAGGCTGCCGTCGGGCAGGACGTCCACTCCCTGCAGCTCGGGGATGTCCCTGAGGCTCAGCACGGTATCCGGCGTCATCAGCCGGCAGCGCATGTTGAACACCACGTCGGTCCCGCCGCCGAGCAGCCGCACGCCGGGCGGCGCGTCGCGCAGCACTGCGAGGCCCTCGGCCAGGGAGCGCGGCTTGATGAAGTCGTGTT
This sequence comes from Chromatiales bacterium, assembly GCA_016789845.1. GTDB lineage: Bacteria > Pseudomonadota > Gammaproteobacteria > Steroidobacterales > SHZI01. Next base: position 12,232 of record JAEUQA010000046.1, on the reverse strand, counting down.
CGGGGAGGAGCATACCGCTATTGTCACCGGGCCGGCCCGCAAGTCCAGCGGAGGCTTGCCACGGCACCGTAGGGCGGCTTCCGCCCAGGCAATACGGTTCGAACCGACAGCGGCGCTACGCTACTACCGCGAAAATGGCGTCCTCGGCACTCGTGGCGTTACGCCCGAAGAAGTCCGTGTAGCGAGTATCCACCCGGTACCGGTCGGTGACGAAGGCACCGAGGGCGTCGTGCTTGTCCCGGCTATCCTCGACGATCAGGTAATCCCCCCGCCGGAGGTATCCGTCGAAATGCCTCAGCACACCCACGACGTTCGTGTGTGCGTCCTCGATCAACAGCCACGGACGAGCCGCCGCACGCAGGCTCTCCACCGGGAAGAGTGACGCCGGGTCGTTACAATCCCCGCGGTGAAACGTCACGCCTGTCTGGGCGCCGTCCATGACTGGCCGCACGTCCACGGAAAGCACTTGCGTCGAAATACCGGCCACGGCGCACATGTCCGCGACCCACCGGGCGCTTGTGCCGGTTCCCGACCCAATCTCGAGGATCGTCGCGGGTTTCACTTCCTGCACGAGCATCGGAATCAGGGCAAAATCAAAAACCGTCTTGAACAGTGGTTCGCCCATCCACTCTAAGCACCCACCAACGCCCTGGCTCATCGCCAGCTCGAACGGACCGATATCGCAGGCGTACCGCGGGTCAATGGCCCGTCTGGCACCGTAGGACACGAACCGTTCGTGATCGTGCTTGGCAAGGAACTGCCGAAGCCACTGCAGGCCGATCGCCGCATTTCCTGAGTCCGTACCGGGCGTGGCGCCCGGCTCAAACTTCCAGCCGTGGACGGCCTCAGTGCCGGAGAAGTAGTCGATCAGGTTTGCGAGATAGGCGTCGAAGAACGTCGGAATACCACCCTGCTTGTGGGTGACTCGCTGGTCCACAGAAGCCCTCAGCCGAAGGGCAGCTTCTCGAAACTCTTCTGGAGAGAGAGAGAGAGAGAGAGAGAGAGAGAGAGAGAGAGCTATCTCGCTGCATGCCTCGGATTCTTACGCCTCTGGCGCCGCAACCGCAAGCTCCGTCCCCTCGTGCCTGCCAGGGGGCGCCTGGATGCGGCCGTCCCGGATGCGGATGACCCGGTCGGCCTCCAGGGCGAAGTTGTCGTCGTGGGTCACCATGATGAAGGCCGTGCCGGACTCGCGGCTGAGGCGCTTCATGAGGTCGAACACCATGCGGCCGCTCTTGCTGTCCAGGTTGCCCGTCGGCTCGTCGGCAAAGACCACCGCGGGATCGTTGGCCAGCGAGCGCACGACGGCGACCCGCTGCTGCTGCCCGCCGGACAGCTGGGGCGGGCGCACGTTGAGCTTTTCCTCCAGGCCCACGTAGGTCAGCAGTTCCCGCATGCGGGCTTCCCGGGATTTCTCGAACTCCCGGCCCCGCATCCGGCAGGGCATCAGCGCGTTCTCGAGGACGGTGAACTCCGGCAGCAGGTAGTGGAACTGGAAGATGAAGCCGAGCCGGTCCCGGCGCATCCGGGCCCGGCCCAGCTCGTCCAGGTGGCTGACCTCCCGGCCCTCCACGCGGATCACCCCGGCGGTCGGCCGGTCCAGCAGGCCCATGAGGTTCAGCAGGGTCGTCTTGCCGGAACCGCTGCCGCCGACGATCGCCACGAACTCGCCGGGCACGATGGAGAAGGACAGGTCGAAGAGCACGGGCGTCTCCACGTCCCCCGTGTAGTAGGTCTTGCCTACCCTATCCAGCTCGACGACGGGCTGCGGCATCATCATCCTTCGGTCAGCTGCCACGAATCACCTGGATGGGATCCACCTGCCCCGCCCGGCGGGCCGGGAAGTAGGACGCGATGGCGCCCGTGACGATCGCCACGAGGGAGGCGCCGACCAGCAGCACGGGGTCGATCTCGATGAGGAAGGGCGAGCCCACGCGGCCATCCGGGCCCACGGAGCGGATCGCCGCCAGCGCCTTCAGCAGCACGACGCCCAGCGGCACGCCGGCCAGGCAGCCGAGGAACGCCAGTAACAGGCCCTCCAGCACGAAGATGCTCTGGATCTCGCCCGGCGTGGCGCCCATCGCCTTCAGGATGCCGATCTCCCGGTACTTGCTGGTGACTACCATCACCAGGATGCTGCCAATGCCGAAGCCGGATGCGATGGTCGTCATGATCAGGATCAGGTCCCGGGTCTGGCCCTGGGACGCCAGGGTCACGAACAGGTTGGGATTGTCCACGACCCAGGAGCGCACCTTGAAGGGCAGGCCGGGCGCAATCCGGCGCGCGATGTTCTCCGCCGCGTAGAGGTCGGCGAGCTTGATCCCGAAGGAACTGATCGAGCCACCCAACTCCAGCAGCGACTGGCCATCCCGCAGGGTCACGAACACCTGGCCGTCGTCCACCTGGCCGAAGCCGGTGTTGTAGATGCCGGCGACGGTGAAGTTCAGCGTGAGGCCCTCGGGGCCCACCAGCCGCACCTTGTCGCGCAGCTTCAGGCCGAAATCGGTGGCGAGCTTCCGGCCGAGCACGATGTCCCCGGGCGACATGCCGATGAAGCGCCCGGACACGAGGCTCTTCTCGATCTCGACGATGCCGTTGTGCCGCTCGGGGATGACGCCGGCAAGCCGGACCGACTGCCTGCGGGAGCCGCGGTTCATGAAGGCCTGGCCGGTCACGATGGGCGACACCGCAGTCACGGCGGGATCCGCGCCATCCAGCGACGGCAGCCACAGCCGCCAGTCCTCGATGCTCTCCCGGGCCTTGGGCAGGTTCACGACCTCGCCCACGTAGAGCGTGTCCGGGTCGATGCCGAGGTTCGCCAGCTGCCAGGCGCCCACCGGCGTGCGTTCCGGCGGCTCCACCGTGATGTGCGGGATGGCGCCCGTCGTGTTCTGCACGATGCGGGTCTGGGTGCCGCCGATGATGGTGCGCAGGTAGATGATGAGGAGCACGCTGATGCCCACCACGCCGATCGTCAGCAGCGACTGGCCGACGCTGTAGCGCAGGTGCCGGAACGCGACCGAGCGGATGAAGTAGGTCGTCATCAGCGCGTCGCGCCTGCGCTCTTCGGGGGTCCGCCGCCACCGCCATCCGCCGGCGGACCCGCCACCGGCCGCACCTTGCGGCCTGGCGACAACCCGGCCTGCTGGCGCACCACGGTGGTGCCCTCGGGCAGGTCCGCCACGGCGACCCAGTCCGGATTCCGGCCGATCACCCGGACGGGGGTCCGCTCCAGCACGCCGCCCTTGCCCACCGCAAGGACGAATGGCGGGTTGGCCTGCAGGGCGACCGCACTGACTGGCAGTGCGAGGGCGTTGTCCGCGCGCCGCACCTCGATGCTCACGTCCACCGTCATGTTCGGCAGCACGAAATCCGGGAGGCCCTCGGGCGTGATCTTGAGCCGCACGACGCCGCGCTCGCTGTCCACGAACGGGCCGACCTGGGTTAGCGTGCCGCGGAAGGGCTTGTCGGGGTATGCCGGGACGAAGGCCACCACGGGCTGGCCTACCCGCAGCTTGCCCAGGTTGGTCTCGTCGGTCTCCACCTCGATCTCGGTCGCGTCCATCTCCGAGATACGGAACCAGCCCTGGGCCGCCGACACGGGCGTGCCCGGCTCCACCAGCCGGTCGGTGATGACGCCATTGAACGGCGCCCGCACTTCGCGGCGGCCGAACTCGGGACGGACCCGCTCCACCTCGGCAGCGGCCTCGCGACGCCGGGCGCGGGCAGCCTCGGTCCGCGCCGTCTGCACCCGGGCATCGGCCGCCGCCCGTTCCAGTTCGGCGGTCGAGACCTGCTTGCGGGCTGCCAGCGGTTCGAGGCGGGCAAGATCCTGGCGCGCCTTTTCCAGCGCGGCCTCCTCCGCACGGAGGTTCTTGTCCGCCACGTCCAGCGCCGCCGCCGTCGCGGCCAGCCGTGCAGCAGTCTCGCCGAGCGTCAACCGGCCCAGCAGGTCGCCGGTGCGCACGACCGCGCCCTCGTTCACGGCCAGGCTCTCGACGATGCCGGAGGATTCGGCCCCGACCTGGGTCTCCCGGATGGCCTGTAGCCTGCCGCTGGCCACGACGACCTCGACGATGTCGCGGCGAACGGGTTCGGTCACGACCGCCGGGCCGGGCCGACGGACGACCCAGAACAGGGCGCCGGCGACGGCAACGATGGCAAGCACCCACGCGACGCGGGTCCGGGAAATTTTCATGCAGTCCTCGCCTTGAGTCGTGCCAGCCTGTCGAGGAATCCCGGCAGGTCCGGTAGCGCCACCACGCCCTCGGGCAGGTGGTCCCGGGCCAGCAGGTTGGCCGCCTGGCCGGCCACCCAGATTTCCGTCCCGGCCGGAACGCCGCGCCGCAGTTCGTCCAGCTGACCCCGGGCATCGTTCACGTCGGGCTGGGTCACCAGGCTTAGCGCCAGGGCATCCACCGGCCGGCGCGAACAGAACTGGCAGATGTCGGCAACGGGCAGGTCGGGGCCGATATAGATGCTGCGGTAGCCCCGGCTCGCCGCCAGGAACGCGCCCATCAGGCCGCCCAGCTCGTGTCGCTCGCCGCTCAGGGTGGTGAACAGGATGGTGGGCCCGTCCGAATGGCTCAGGTGGCGGTCCAGCGCGGAAGACAGCTGGCGCCGAACCACGCCCGACAGCATGTGCTCCTGGGCGACCGTCCACTCGCCCCGGTGCCAGCGATTGCCAGCCTCGCGCAGCGCCGGCGCGGTCACGTCCCGGACCAGCACGAGCGGCTCCAGCTCGGCCACGGCCACCGCGAACAGGCGATCGCAGCCGGCGAAGTCGTAGTCTTCGGCCGCGGCCAGCAGGCCGGCGACGAGCCGGTCGGGAGCTGGCAGCAAGAGCGGATCCATGTTGGTGATTCTGCCCGAACAGGCGGGCCCGACGGTTGCCTCGACACCTGCAGTTCGGCGGCGGGCCGCTTTGGGATTCGCCCGCCGCCCTGGCGCGGAGGCTAGGGATGGCTGAAATCCAGCGGCGGCGCCCGCTCAGGGAGGTCCGGGACGTGCTCCCGGATGAAATCAAGCAGCGCCGCCACATTGGTGTAGCCGGCCATGCCGCCACCCGTCGCGCAGAGATCGCCGTCCGTGACACTGGCCACCCCCACCAGTACCGGCTGCCCGTCACGCCCGGTCACGAGCAGCGGCCCACCGCTGTCGCCGCCGCACGGACCGCCCCGCGGCGTGGAGTAGGTGATGTGCGTGCCGACGATGCCGATCTCGGTAAAGCGGAAGCTGGCTTGCTGGAGGAGGTCCGGTCGTCCGCTGCCCTCCATCGTGGCGCCCCAGCCGAGGATCGTCGCCGTGGCGCCGGGCCGCAGGAGGTTCCAGGACTCCGCCCGGCCCGCGACCGCCACCGGTTGCACGCGCAGTGGGCGGACCAGGCGCAGCAACCCGAGATCCCATGAATGGGGCTGGCCCGCGTAGTTCGGGTGCCGAACGACCTCCCGGACCGCAACCCGGCGCGCGGCCTCCCGCGACCGGTTCCCATACAGCACCGCGAGGCCGTCACTGGCACAGTGCGCCGCAGTGAGCACGTAGCGCGGCGAGATGAGGCTGCCGGTGCAGGCGGGTGCCCCGTCATCGCCGACGAGCAATACGACCCAGGGCGACTCCGCCGCGAACTGCTGGTCGGTTGACGGCTCGCCGTTGGCGATCGCCGCGCTGTTGCCGGCGTACAGGAGGACACCAGATCCCAGGACCGACAGGAGCGCGGACGCAGCGGCCGGCTTGCGGCGACGTCCCGCCATCAGCGCGCCATCACGCCGCCGGCGTCACGTCCTCGTAGAACTCGTGGGAGTGCTGGGGCAGCAGGTGGGGGAACAGGTCCTTGTTACGGCCCCGGGCGACGCCCATGGAGAAGGCCACCCGGGCGGCGACGCTGTCCCACTGCTCCACCATGATGAAGTGGACGCCCTCGGGACCGCCCTCGTGGGCGTGGCCCTTCAGCTGCTCGGGCGGGGTCACGCGGCGCACCTCGGCCTCCATGGTGCCGGGACGGGCCCGGAAGATCTTGCGGCCCCGGAACCCGGGGGCTTCACGCATCAGGGGCTCGAGGTCCTGGTAGAACTTCGTGACTTCCAGCTCATGGCCCGGCTTGGCGAAGAGGCTGGCGACGTAGGTGATCATTGCGGCGGCTCCGGATTCAGTTGGCAACGGCACCGATTATGCACCGGATCGGTCCCGGCGCAGGCTGGCGAAGGCGTCCAGGGCGCGCTGCCGTGCCGCTCCGTGATCCACGACTGGCGCGGGGTAATCGGCGCCCAGCCGGACGCCGGCGGCCCTCAGCACCGGCTCGCTTGCCTCCCAGGGCGCGTGCAGGAACCTGTCCGGCAGCGCCTCGAGCTCCGGCACCCAGCGCCGGATGTAGCGGCCCTCCGGGTCGAACTTCCGGGACTGGAGCACGGGATTGAAGACGCGGAAGTATGGCGCCGCATCGGCGCCGCACCCGGCCACCCACTGCCAGCTGGCAGCGTTGTTCGCGAGGTCGGCATCGACCAGCGTGTCCCAGAACCAGGCCTCGCCGTCCTGCCAGGGCACCAGCAGGTCCTTCACGAGGAACGACGCCACGATCATCCGCACCCGGTTGTGCATCCAGCCGGTGGTCCACAGCTCGCGCATGCCCGCGTCGATGAGGGGATAGCCAGTGCGGCCGCGGCACCAGGCGGTGAATAGCCCCGGCTCGGGAGCCCAGGGAAATTCCGCGAACTCCCGGCGCAGCGGCAGGTCGGGAAGGTCGGGCCAGTGGTACAGGAGGTGAGCGGAAAATTCCCGCCAGCCCAGCTCCCGCAGGAAGCCAGCGCCCTCGCCCTCCGGCGCCGCGCCGGCCGCCATGCTCGCGTGCACGGCATGCCAGACCTGGCGCGGGCTGATCTCGCCGAAGTGCAGGTGGGGCGAGAGGCGCGAGGTGCCCGCAATGCCCGGCTGGTCACGCGCGGAGCGGTAGCGATGCACGGCACCGTCCAGGAAGGCCTCGACGCGCGCCATGGCCGCCGCTTCGCCGGGGGTGAAGGCCTCGCGCAGGCCGCCGCTCCAGTCGGGCGCCGTTGGCAGGAGCTTCCACGCCGCGAGCGACTCGCTGGCCGGCCAGGTTGCCGGAGCAGGCAGGGCACCGGGTGCGGCCAGCGGCGGCTGGGGGGCCGGCGCGGCGAGGCAGGCCTTCCAGAACGGCGTGAACACCTGGAACGGTCGATCGGCGCCGGTGCGGATGCCTTCGGGTTGAAACAGCAGCCGGCCGCCGAAGCGGCGCAGGCTTGCCACATCGCCCAGCTGCTCCCGCAGCCGGGCTTCCAGCGCGGCTTCACCGGGCTCGTAGCACCGGGCCCAGTGGACCGCCTCGGCGCCGGTCTCACGGATAAGCGCGGCGAGGATGGCCAGCGAGTCACCGGTCCGGAGGGTGAGGCGCGACCCACGCCCCCGGAGATCGGCGTCGAGACGCCCAAGGCTCCCGTGGAGCCACCATCGGCTGGCGCCCCCGGGCGGCCAGCGGCCCGCCGCCGCGTCGTCCCGGATGTAGACCGGCACGATCGGGCGATCCAGGTCGACGGCGGCCCGCAGCGCCGGGTTGTCCCCGAGCCGCAGGTCCTGGCGGAACCACACGATGACTGGCGCTGGCATCTTTGGCCTTTCGCTGGTATCTCAGCGGTGGATCAATCGCCGCGCGCCAGGAGACTACCCATGACCCCTCCCACGACACAGGACCAGCTGTTCCTGCTGAAGCCGGACTTCCGGGACGGCGACACCGGACCCTGCTACTGCCCCGCCTGCGCGACGCTGGAGGGCGTGCTGTCCTTTTACCCGCGCCTCCGCAGCCTGCTGGACGTGCAGTATGTGGAGTTTCCACGGCCCCGTGTCGCCGTGATCGCCGCGATCGGCGCCGGGAACCAGGGCCTGCCATCGCTCGTGATCGGGTCCGACCCGGCGGCGGACCAGGCGCTGGCCGGGCTGGACGTGAAGCAGGCTGAGGGCCGTCGCTTCCTGCAGAGCCCCGGCGACATCGGGCGCTACCTGTCGCGCCGGCACGGCATCGGGGAGCCCCACTGACGGGTAGGAGCGCCTTCAGCCGCCACCGCGGAAATGGGGACAGATTTATTTCTCTCTCGGTAGAAATAAATCTGTCCCCATTTCCGCGGTGGCGGCTGAAGGCGCTCCTACCCGTCGTTGAAGCGGCGGGTGATGTCGTCGTAGGCGTCGATACGGCGGTCGCGGAGGAAGGGCCAGCCGATCCGGAAGGCCTCGATGGCGTCGGTCCTGAGCTCGAGTTCCAGGATGGCCTCGGCATCGGCCGGGCCGCGCACGAGGATGCCGCCGTCGGGCGCCACGGCGAAGCTCTGGCCCCAGAACTCGATGCCGCCGGTGCCGGTGGGGTCCGGCTCGAAGCCCGTGCGGTTGATGGAGAGCACGTAGCAGCCGTTGGCGACGGCGTGGGCGCGCTGCGCCAGCTCCCAGGCGTCGTGCTGCCGCTCGCCGACCTTGGCCTTTTCTTCCGGGTGCCAGCCGATGGCCGTGGGGTAGATCAGGATCTCGGCACCCTTCAGGGCGGTCAGGCGCGCGGCCTCCGGGTACCACTGGTCCCAGCAGACCAGCACGCCGAGGTTGCCGGCGCCGGTGGCGAAGGAGCGGAAGCCCAGGTCGCCGGGGGTGAAGTAGTACTTCTCGTAGTAGCGGGGATCGTCCGGGATGTGCATCTTCCGGTACTTGCCCGCGTAGCCCTTCCGGCCGTCGAGCACCGCCGCCGTGTTGTGGAACAGCCCCGGTGCGCGGCGCTCGAAGAGGCTGATGACGATGGTGGCGTCGAACTCCGCGGCGACCTTCGCGAAGGCCTCGGTGCTGGGGCCGGGCACGGGCTCGGCCAGCGCGAAGTGGGCGCTGTCCTCGCTCTGGCAAAAATAGCGGCTGCGGAACAGCTCCGGGAGGCAGATCAGCTTCGCGCCATTCCTGGCCGCCTCGCGGGTGAAGCCCAGGGCCCGCTCCAGGTTGTCCGCCGGATCGGCGGAGCAGCGCATCTGGATCAGGGCCGTCGGCAGCACGCCGCCGCTCATCCTGCGCGCTCTCCGCTGGCGGCAGCCGGGGCCGGCACGACGACCGGCGCCGGGCGGGCGTCACAGTAGGTGGTGTCGTTGAAGCAGGCCACGTACTGGCCGAGGATCTCCATGCCCTGGGTAGGCCGGATCACCCCCGCGTCGATCCTGCGCTTCACGATCTCACTCATGCGCCGGTTCAGGTCGTTGGGGAAATACTGCACCTGGGCCAGCATCTCGTGGATGGCGGCGCCGGGAATCACGCGCTCGATCCAGAAGTTGTCCGGCTCTTCGGCGTCGGCGTAGACATGCACCTCGGCCACGCGGCCGAAGAGGTTGTGCGTGTCCCCCATGATGTCCTGGTACGCGCCCATGAGGAAGAAGCCCAGGTAGTAGGGCTTGTCCCCCTCCAGCGAATGCACCGGCAGGAAGGTCTTGTCCTCCATCGCGGAGATGTAGTGACTCACCTTGCCATCGGAATCGCAGGTGAGGTCCACCAGAAGCGCCCGGCGATCGGGCCTCTCGTCCAGCCGGTCGATCGGGATGATCGGAAACGACTGGTCGATGGCCCAGTGGTCCAGGATCGACTGGAAGACCGAGAAGTCGCAGAGGTAGCGGTCGGTGAGCTTCTCCTCGAGCTCCAGCACCTCGGCCGGCGTCGGGTCGATCTCGGCGGGCCGCAGACGCCCCAGCAGGTGCCGCGCGATGCACCAGTAGAGATCCTCTACGACGGCCAGCTGCTCGAGCTCCAGGTAACCGAGGCTGAACAGCGTGCGCGCCTCGATCCGGATCTCCTCGATGTCGTGGTAGGCCTCGATCAGCTCCTCGGGTTCCCGGTCGGGATTTCGCACGTTGTCGAGGATCTTGGCCAGCGACTCCACGGCGGCGTGGGGTTCGGCGGGCAGTTCCACGTGGTCGGGACCGCTCCGCCGGTGGCCTTCCAGCACTGGCACCAGCAGCACGGAGTGATGGGCAGTGATGGCCCGGCCGCTCTCCGACACGATGATCGGCGTCGGCACTTCCTGGGCGTCGCACACTTCCTTGATGGCGAACACCACCGCATTGGCATATTCCTGCAGCCCGTAGTTCACGCCCGCCTCGCCCCGCGCGTGCCCGGCACCGTAGCTGACGCCCAGGCCGCCGCCGACATCGATGTACCGGATCGGGATGCCGCGCCGGCGCAGGGCGGCGTAAATCTGGGTCATCTCCTTGAGCGCCCGCTTGAGCACCTGGATGTCGATGATCTGGCTGCCAATGTGGAAGTGCAGGAGGGCCAGCGACCCGGGCTTACCCCGGCGCTCCAGCTCGGCGACCAGGCGCATCAGCTCCGGGATGGACAGGCCGAACTTGGAGCGCGCCCCGGCGGACTCGGACCAGCGCCCCGAGCCACGGGTGGCAAGGCGCACGCGAACGCCCAGCGTCGGCGTGACGCCCTGGGCGTCGGCGAGGGCCAGCAGCGACTCGAACTCGGAGTACTTCTCCATCACGGGAATGACATTCAGGCCCAGGCGCTGGGATGACAGGATCAGGGACAGCATCGAGCGGTCCTTGACGCCATTGCAGACGAGCAGCATCCCCTCCTCGTTGAGGTGCGGCAGGCAGGCGATCAGCTCGCCCTTGGACCCGCACTCCAGGCCCATGCCGTACTTGCGGCCGGCATCGAGCACTTCCTCGACGACCTCGTGGAGCTGGTTGACCTTGATGGGATACACGCCGTTATAGCGATTGCCGTAGTTCGCCTCCTCGATGGCTGCACCGAAGGCCTCGTTGAGCATGCGGACCCTGGACTGGAGCACGTCCTGGAAGCGGATCAGCACGGGGAACGAGATGGCCCGGCGCTGGAGCTCCTCGACCAGCTTCACGAAATCGATGGCCAGCCGCTCGTCGCCGAACGGCCGCACGGCAGCGTGACCCTGCTCGTTGATCCGGAAGAAGGAGTCGCCCCAGGACTCGACCCGGTAGAGTTCCGCGGAGTCCCCGGGTGTCCAGCGGACCTCCCGGGCGGCGGCAAGGGCGGCATCACGGGCTATGGAAACTGCACTTTCGGCCAACGGCGTTCCTTTGAGAAAAGTAAGACGAGGTCAGACGGAAAGGGCGCAGGCCGGACCTACTGGTCCAGCACGCAGGCAAAGATCAGCGGGGCAACGATCGTCGCGTCGGACTCGATGATGAACTTCGGCGTGTCCGCCGACAGCTTGCCCCAGGTGATCTTCTCGTTCGGCACGGCGCCGGAATAGGAGCCATAGCTGGTGGTGGAATCGCTGATCTGGCAGAAATAGCCCCACCGTGGAATGTCCCGGATCTGCAGGTCCTGCTCCAGCATGGGCACGACGCAGATCGGGAAGTCGCCGGCGATGCCGCCGCCGATCTGGAAGAAGCCGATGGAGTGCTTCCGGCAATTCGCCTGGTACCAGCCGGCCAGTTCCACCATGTACTCGATGCCGGTGCGCACCGTGTGCACGTTCTTCACGTCGCCCGTGATGACGTGGGAGCTGTAGATGTTGCCCAGGGTGGAGTCCTCCCAGCCCGGGACGAAGATGGGGAGGTTCTTCTCGCAGGCCGCCACCAGCCAGCTGTCCCTGGGGTCGATCTGGTAATACTGCCTGAGCGCACCCGAGCGCAGGATCCGGTAGAAGAATTCGTGGGGGAAATACCGCTCCCCCTTGCTGTCGGCGCGCGTCCACTCGTCCAGCACGGCGCGCTCGATGCGCCGGATGGCCTCCTCCTCCGGGATGCAGGTGTCCGTCACCCGGTTCAGGTGGCGAGCCAGGAGCTTCTCCTCGTCGTCGGCGGTCAGGTGCCGGTAGCCGGGGATGCGCACATAGTGGTCGTGGGCCACCAGGTTGAAGACGTCCTCCTCCAGGTTGGCGCCCGTGCAGCAGATCCCGTGGACCTTGCCCTGCCGGATCATCTCGGCCAGCGACAGGCCGAGCTCGCCCGTGCTCATGGCGCCCGCCAGGGTCACGAACATGTAGCCGCCACTGTCCAGGTGCCGTACGTAGGCGTCGGCCGCGTCCACGAGGGCGGCGCTGTTGAAATGCCGGAAATGGTGATGGACGAACTTGCTGATTTCAGCCATGGGATTTCACTTCGGGGGGCAGCGAAAGCTTAGGGAATACCAGCCCGGGGAACAACAGGAATTTCACGGCTCCCGAGTAGGAGCGCCTTCAGGCGCGACCCCTCCCTCCCGATCGAATCGCGTCCGCGAGTCT
>JAEUQA010000039.1 GCA_016789845.1 Chromatiales bacterium | reverse complement strand
ATCATCGAGACCCAGGCCGGCGACGTGTCCGCCTTCGTGCCGACCAACGTGATCTCGATCACCGACGGCCAGATCTACCTGGAAACCGACCTCTTCAACGCCGGCATCCGGCCCGCCATCAACGCCGGCCTCTCGGTGTCCCGCGTGGGCGGCTCCGCCCAGACAAAGATCGTCAAGAAGCTCGGCGGCGGCGTGCGGCTGGCCCTCGCCCAGTTCCGCGAGCTCGCGGCCTTCGCCCAGTTCGCCTCCGACCTGGACGAAGCCACCCGCAAGCAGCTCGATCGCGGCCGCCGCGTGACCGAGCTGATGAAGCAGAAGCAGTACTCGCCGCTGTCCGTGGGCCTCATGGCGCTGTCTCTGTACGCCGTCAACGAAGGCTACATCGACGCCGTCCCCGCCAACTCCGTGGTGGCCTACGAGACGGCCCTGCACGCCCACGCCCGGGCCAAGTTCGGCGCGGTCATCGACAAGATCAGCGAGAAGGGCGACTTCAACGACGAGATCGCCGGGCAGCTCAAGCAGATCTGCGAAGACTTCAAGACCAACGGGGCGTATTAGGGGACAGACTTTAAGTCTGTCCCCCGGGAAATATCATGGCTGGCGCAAAAGAAATCCGGACCAAGATCAAGAGCGTGAAGAGCACGCAGAAGATCACCAAGGCCATGGAAAAGGTCGCGGCCTCCAAGCTGCGCCGGACCCAGGCCCGGATGACGGCGGCCCGGCCCTATGCCGACAAGATCCGCCAGGTCATCGGCAACCTGTTCCAGGCCAACCCGGAGTACCGGCACCCGTTCCTCGAGGAGCGCCCGGTGAAGCGCGTCGGCTACATCGTGATGTCCACCGACAAGGGCCTCTGTGGCGGGCTCAACGTAAACGAGTTCCGGCGGCTGATCGGCGAGCTCCGCCGGCACGAGGCGGAGGGCGTCGAGGCCGACCTCTGCCTGATCGGCGCCAAGGCCGTGCAGTACTTCCGCCGCCTGAAGGTCAACGTGGTGGCCGCGACGACCAACCTGGGCGAGAACCCGCACATCGCCAGCCTGATCGGCTCCATCACGGTCATGCTCGACGCCTACCGGGAGGGCAGGATCGACCGCCTGTACCTGGTCTACAACGACTTCATCAACACGATGAGCCAGAAGGTCGACATCCAGCAGCTGCTGCCCGTCGAGGCCATCGACGCCAGCAGCCTGACCCAGCACTGGGATTACATCTACGAGCCCGGTGCCACGGAGCTCCTGGATGACGTCCTCACGCGCTACATCGAGACCCAGGTCTACCGGGGGATCGTCGAGAACGTGGCCTGCGAGATGGCCTCGAAGATGGTCGCCATGAAGGCTGCCACGGACAACGCCGGCAAGCTGATCGGCAACCTCCAGCTGGAATACAACAAGGCGCGGCAGGCCAGCATCACCCAGGAAATCTCCGAGATCGTCGGCGGCGCCGCCGCCGTCAGCGGGTAGGAGCGCCTTAAGGCGCGATTCAATTGATTGCAACGAGAAAGGTCGCGGCTGAAGCCGCTCCTACGAGGCAAGAGGAAAGAGCATGAGTAACGGCAAGGTAGTACAGGTCATCGGCGCGGTCGTGGACGTGGAGTTCCCGCGGGACGCGATTCCAAAGATCTACGACGCGCTCCGCATCGACAGCGCCGATCTCACCCTCGAGGTGCAGCAGCAGCTGGGTGATGGCGTGGTGCGCACGATCGCCATGGGCGCCAGCGAGGGCCTGAAGCGCGGCCTGATGGCCACCAACACCGGCAAGCCGATCTCCGTGCCCGTGGGCACCAAGACGCTCGGCCGCATCATGGACGTGCTGGGCCGCCCGATCGACGAGGCCGGCCCCATCGGCAACACCGAGAACTGGCCCATCCACCGGGCCGCCCCGAGCTACGAGGACCAGGCCAAGTCCATCGAGCTGCTGGAGACGGGCATCAAGGTCATCGACCTGATCATGCCGATTTCCAAGGGCGGCAAGATCGGCCTCTTCGGCGGCGCCGGCGTGGGCAAGACGGTGACGCTGATGGAGCTGATCCGGAACATCGCCGTCGAGCACTCCGGCTACTCCGTGTTCGCCGGCGTCGGCGAGCGGACCCGCGAGGGCAACGACTTCTTCCACGAGATGAAGGACGGCGGCGTCATCGACAAGGTGGCACTGGTCTACGGCCAGATGAACGAGCCGCCCGGCAACCGCCTCCGCGTCGCGCTCACCGGCCTGACCATGGCCGAGTTCTTCCGGGACGAGGGCCGCGACGTGCTCATGTTCATCGACAACATCTACCGCTACACCCTGGCCGGCACCGAGGTGTCCGCACTGCTCGGCCGCATGCCCTCGGCCGTGGGCTACCAGCCTACCCTGGCCGAGGAAATGGGCGTCCTCCAGGAGCGCATCACCTCCACGCGCACCGGCTCGATCACGTCCTTCCAGGCCATCTACGTGCCGGCCGACGACCTTACCGACCCGTCGCCCGCCACGACCTTCGCCCACCTGGACGCCACCCTCGTGCTCTCGCGCAACATCGCGGAGCTGGGCATCTACCCGGCCGTGGACCCGCTCGACTCCAACAGCCGCCTCCTGGACCCGAACGTCATCGGCCAGGAGCACTACGACGTGGCCCGCTCGGTGCAGGCCGTGCTCCAGCGCTACAAGGAGCTGCAGGACATCATCGCGATCCTCGGCATGGACGAGCTGTCCGAGGAAGACAAGCAGACCGTCACCCGGGCCCGCAAGATCCAGCGCTTCCTGTCCCAGCCCTTCTTCGTGGCCTCCCAGTTCACGGGCCAGGACGGCAAGTACGTGTCGCTGAAGGACACCATCCGGGCCTTCAAGGGCATCGTGGCCGGTGACTACGACAGCCTGCCGGAGCAGGCCTTCTACATGGTCGGCACCATCGAAGAGGCCGTCGCCAAGGCGAAGACCCTGCAGTAACGCACATGGCAACCATTGCAGTAGACATCGTCAGCGTCGAGGGCCACATCTGGTCGGGTGAAGCCAACCTGGTGATCGCCCCCGCCCGCATGGGCGAGGTGGGCATCGCGCCGCGCCACGCGCCGATGCTGACGACGCTGCGCCCGGGCGACCTGCGCGTGCAGCGCGAGGGCCAGGACGAGCTGTTCTTCTACGTGACCGGCGGCATCCTGGAGGTGCAGCCGAAGAAGATCACCGTGCTCGCCGACACCGCGCTCCGCGCCGAGCAGCTGGACGAGTCCGCCGCGGACGAGGCCCGGAAGAAGGCCGAGGAGGCGCTGAAGGGCGCCGGCACCAAGGAAGACCTGGCCCACGCCCAGATGCAGCTGGTCGAGGCCGCCGCCCGCTACCGGGCGGCGCAGAAGCTCAAGGGCAAGCGGAACAGCTGACGTTCGCGCTGTAGGAGCGCCTTCAGGCGCGACTACCCGAAGTTCACGCCCGCCGCGCTGAACGGCAGGCTGCGCACCCGCTTCCCCGTCAGCCGCGCCACCGCGTTCGCCAGCGCCGGCGCCACCAGCGGCGTGCCCACTTCGCCCATGCCCCCCGGCCCGGCGCCGCTCGCCACGATGGCCACGTCGATGCGCGGCGCCTGGGCCAGGCGCAACGGCTCGAACTGGTGGAAATTGGTTTCCTGGACCTGGCCGTCCCGGATCGTGATCCGGTTCTTCAGTGCGCCGGTCAGGCCCGTGATCACACCGGACACGATCTGCGCCTGCACCTGGTCCGGGCGCACCGCGATGCCCGGATCCACGGCCACCCAGATCCGCTCGCAGCGAAGCTTGTCGCCCTGCCGGCGCACCTCCGCGACCGTCGCCACGTGGGTGCCGTAGCACTCCATCGACGCGACGCCGAGCGCCCGGTCCCGGCCCGCCGGGCCGCCCCAGCCCGCCATTGCCGCCACCTTGTCGAGCACCGCGCGTTGCCGCGGCTGTGAGCCGAGCAGCGCGAGGCGGAAGGCCACGGGATCCTTGCCGGCGGCCGACGCCAGCTCGTCCATGAAGCTCTCGAAGGCAAACGCGTTCAGTGCGTGGCTCACCGAGCGCCAGTAGCCGACGCGCACGCCCGTGTCCTGGATCACGGTGCTCGTGCGGAAGTGGGGGATGGCATAGGTCAGGTTCGCGGCGCCCTCGGTCATGAAGGGGTCGAGGCCGTCCTTCACGAAGGCCGGGAAGGCGCGCGCCGTGACCGACGGCGACACCATCCGGTGATGCAGCGCCACCAGGTTGCCATACTTGTCCAGGCCGCCCTCCAGCGTGTGCAGGCTGGCGGGCCGGTAGTAGTCGTGGGTCGTGTCGTCCTCCCGGGTCCAGATGAGCTTCACCGGCACGCCGGGCACGGCCTTCGCGATGGCCGCCGCCTGGCCGATGGCGTCTGTTTCCAGCCGGCGGCCGAAGCCGCCGCCGATGAACTGGGGGTGGATGCGCACGGACTCCGGCTTCACGCCGCCGCGGGCCGCGGCGGCGGCCCGGGCCCCTTCCGGATACTGCGTCGAGGTCCAGATGTCGCAGGTGCCGTTGGCGACCAGCGCCAGGCAGTTCATGGGCTCGAGCGCGACGTGCGCCAGCATCGGCAGCTCGTAGCGGGCCTCCAGCTTCCTGCTGGCCTGGTTGAGCCCGGACGCCACATCGCCGCTCTCCCGGGCGATGGCCGCTGCCTTCCCTGTGCCCAGCTCAAGGGCGCGGGCAACCGAGTCGTTGGACACAGCGCCCGCCGCGCCCACCAGCCACTTCACCTGGAGCGCGTCCCGGGCCTTCTTCGCCGTCCAGAAGTGGTCTGCCACCACGGCCACGCCGTCGCCGATGTTCACGACGGCGCGCACGCCGGGGATCGCCCGTGCCTTGCGGTCGTCCACGGCCTGCACGGTGCCGCCGATCACCGGGCTCTGGGCCAGCGCGGCGTACACCATGCCCGGCTGCGTGGCATCGATGCCGAAGAGCCGGTCGCCGCGCAGCTTCGCCGGGGTATCGAGCCGCTTCTGGGTCGGCGAGCCGATCTGGGTGAAATCGGATGGCGACTTGAGCGCCACCTTGTCCAGGTCCGGTGCAGGCAGACTGGCGGCCGTAGCGGCCAGCGCGCCGTAGGACAGGCGCTTGCCGCCCGGTCCGGTGACATGGCCGCCCGACGCGGCGAGCAACTTCGAGTCCAATTTCCAGGTGCGGCCGGCGGCCTCGAGCAGCAGGCCCCGGGTCGCGGCGCCGGCCTGGCGGAGCTTCAGCCAGGCGTCGCGGACGGAGGTGGAGCCGCCGGTCAGCTGTCCGCCGAGCATCGCGTTGGTGTAGACCGCCGCCGCGGGCGCCTGCTCGATCACCAGGCTGGCCACGGGCACCTCCAGTTCCTCCGCGACGAGCGTCGCGAGGGCGGTATGCACATCCTGGCCCATCTCGTTGCTGGGACAGACGAAGGTGATCCGGTTGTCGGGGTCGATGCGCAGCCAGGCGTTGGGCGCGAACGGGGCCGCAGCAGCGGCCGCCGGCTGGCGGGCCAGCGGCAGGTGGAAGGCGATGCCCAGCCCGCCGGCGGCGGTGAGGGAGAGCCTGAGGAATTCCCGGCGCTCCATGGTCAGCCCCCCAGGATCCGGGACGCGTCCCCGATGGCCCGACGGATCCGGTCGTAGGTGCCGCAGCGGCAGATGTTGCCGTTCATGGCTTCCGTCACCTCCGCCTCCGAGGGCTTCGGGTTGCGGGTCAGGAGAGCCGTGGCCGACATCATCTGGCCGGGCTGGCAGTAGCCGCACTGGGGTACGTCCACGGCTTCCCAGGCCTGGCGCACGGCCCTTCCGACCTTGCCGTCGAGGCCCTCGATCGTAGTCACCGATTTCCCCGCGACCGCCGCCACCGGCATGACGCAGGAGCGCACCGGCTGGCCGTCCACATGCACGGTGCAGGCGCCGCAGAGGGCCATGCCGCAGCCGTACTTGGTGCCGGGCATGTCCAGGTGGTCACGGAGGACCCACAGCAGGGGCGTGTCACCGTCGGCATCGACCTGGCGGCTGGCGCCATTCACCTTGAGTTCTAACACGGGCCGTCTCCCTGGTCCTGGGCTGGGATGAGTCGATTATGCGCCGGAACCGCGCAAACGGAATCCGTCGTTCCCGGTAGAATCCCGCCATGCCAACCACCGTCATCATCCTCGCCGCCGGCCAGGGCAAGCGCATGCGCTCGGACCTGCCCAAGGTCCTGCACCCGCTGGCCGGACGCCCGTTGCTCCAGCACGTCCTGACTTCTGCCACGGCCCTGAAGCCCCGCGAGATCCGCGTGGTCCACGGCCATGGCGGCGGGCAGGTGCAGGCCGCCTTCCTGGGCCAGCCCATCGGCTGGTTCCACCAGTCCGTGCAGAAGGGCACCGGCCACGCCGTGCAACAGGCCCTGCCGAAGATCCCGGCCGGCGACGTGGTGCTGATCCTCTACGGCGACGTGCCCCTGGTGCAGCCGGCCACGTTGAGGAAGCTGGTGGCGAAGGCCGCCAGGGGCCAGGTGGCGGTGCTCACGGCCGGGATGGCCAATCCCACGGGCTACGGCCGCATCCTCCGCGGCGAGCGCGGCGCGGTGCTCGCGATCGTCGAGGAAAAGGACGCGTCGCCCGGGCAGCGGCAGATCCGGGAGGTCAATACCGGGCTCATCGCCTGCCCCGCCGGCAGGCTCGCGAAGTGGATCGGGCGACTGAAGCCCAATAACGCCCAGAAGGAGTACTACCTCACCGACGTGATCGGCCTTGCCGTGAGGGACGGCGTGCCTGTAACGGCCGTGGCCGCCGAATCGGAGGATGAAGTGCTCGGCATCAACGACAAGGCCCAGCTGGCCGCCGCGGAGAAGATCCTGCGCCGCCGGCTCGCCGGGCAGCTCATGGCGGCCGGCGTCACGGTGGTGGATCCGGACCGCATCGACATTCGCGGCGAGCTCGTGTGCGGCCGGGACGTGGTGATCGAGCCCGACGTGATCTTCGAAGGCGTGGTGCACGTCGGCGACGGCGTCCGCATCGGTGCCTTCACCTGGATCCGGAACACGCTCATCGGCGCGGGCACCGTGGTCCACCCCCACTGCCTGCTCGAAGACGGCGTGATCGGCCCCAACTGCGAAGTGGGCCCCTACGCCCGGGTGCGCCCCGGCACCGAGATGGCCGAGGGCGCCCGCCTCGGCAACTTCGTCGAGGTGAAGAAGAGCGTGATCGGCCGCGGCAGCAAGGTGAACCACCTCACCTACATCGGCGATGCCACCATTGGCGAGAAGGTCAACGTGGGCGCGGGCACCATTACCTGCAACTACGACGGGGCCAGCAAGCACCGCACGGTCATCGGCGACGGGGCCTTCATCGGCTCCGGCGTGGAGCTGGTGGCCCCCGTGGAGATCGGCGCCGGGGCCACCATCGGCGCCGGCTCCACCATTACCCGGCCGGCTCCCCCCGGCCAGCTGACCCTCGAGCGCAGCAAGCAGCTGACCATCCCGGGCTGGAAACGGCCGGTAAAGGGCGGGTAGTCAGAGGCACCGGGTTTGGCATCTGGACATTTGCGGGGCAAC
>JAEUQA010000023.1 GCA_016789845.1 Chromatiales bacterium | reverse complement strand
CCCCGGCACTCCCGGACTGCGCTCACAGCCCGCCATGCTAGCGCAGGTGCTCTTATGTGCCAACCGCCGTCACCTATTCCCATCTCACATACCCGGTGCCTCTCAAGGCTTCCGGAAGATCATCATGTGCTGTTGCGGCAGCACGTCCTTCGTCTCCACCCACTCGAGGCCGACGGCGGCCATTTCCCTGCGGGCCTGGGCCTGCGTCATCTTGTGCAGCCGGAGGATCGGCACCGCCGGGTCCTCGCCCCGGTACTCGATCAGCACCACCCGCCCGCCGCTCTTCAGTCCCCGGACGATGCCGGTCATCACTTCCCGCGGGTGGGAGAACTCGTGGTAGGCGTCCACCATCAGCACCAGGTCCACACCGCCAGCCGGTAGTCCCGGGTCCGTTTCGGTGGCGAGCACCGGCTCCACGTTCGGGATGCCAGCCGACGTCGTCCGGCCCGCGATGATGTCGAGCATCTCCCGCTGGATGTCCACGGCGAGGACCCGGCCAGCCGGCACCCGCGCCGCGATCGGCAGGCTGAAGTAGCCGGTGCCGGCGCCGATGTCGGCGACCACGTCGTCGGCTTCCAGCGGCAGGTTGTCCAGCAGCAGGTCGGTGCGCTCTTCCGCCTCCCGGGTGGGTCGCTCGAGCCACCCCGCGCCCAGGTGCCCCATCACGAAGGAAATCTCCCGCCCCATGTAGACCTTGCCGATGCCGTCGGGGCTGGCATCGGTCCGGGTGTAGACGCTGGTCGGGTCGCTGGCGTCCGGCGCGGACGCGGGTTCCCTGGCGCAGGCGGGCAGGGCCAGGCTGATGGCCAGCAGCAGGGCGGCGTTCCGGATGATGCGATGCACGGGGTGTCCTCGGGTCCGGTAGGGTATCCCGGTGATTTCGCTGTCGCGGCAGCCTCCGGATGCGGCATCCGGCCGCAGGGCTACCTTTGCGTCCCCGTTGCCCTAGTATTCAGGCGGACCCCGCTAAGGTTGCCACCGTCCGGCTGATCCAATCGGCACGCCTGAGCCAAGAGACCAGAACGACTAAGACGAGAATCATCACCACCACCCCAAGGAGAAAAGACCCCATGAAGTCCAATTCCATCCTGCTGTCCACCGCCATTGGCACCCTGCTGGCCTTCGGCGCCGCCGGCGTCCAGGCCGGGGGCCACGAGGGCGCCGGTGCGGGCGCCCAGGAGAAGTGCTACGGCATCGCCAAGGCCGGCGAGAACGGCTGCGCCGCCAATGGCCACTCCTGCCAGGGTCAGGCCAAGGCCGACAACGATCCTGCCGAGTGGAAGAAAGTCGGCAAGGGCGAGTGCGAGAAGATGGGCGGCTCCCTGACCGCCGGGAAGAAGGAATCCTGAGTGACCCCGGCATCGGCGACGATGCCGGCGACGGCCTCCCGGCCGGTTCCGGCGCAAGCCGGAATCGGCCTGCGGAGCGCCCACCACGACGAGTTCCTGCATCGCCGGCCCGCCATCCCCTGGGTCGAGGTCCACAGCGAGAATTTCTTTGCCGACGGCGGGCGCCAGCTGCAGGTGCTCGACGCCGTCCGGCGCGACTACGGCCTGAGCCTGCATGGCGTCGGCTTGTCACTTGGCGGCGTTGACCCCCTGGACCCCGACCACCTGCGGCGGCTGAAGCGCCTCGTGCAGCGGGCGGAGCCTGTCCTGGTGTCCGAGCACGTCTGCTGGAGCTCCGCCGACGGCATTTTCCTCAACGACCTCCTGCCGCTGCCTTACACCGAGGCCGCGCTCAGCCACACGGCCGCGCGGGTAGCGGCCGTGCAGGACTACCTCGGGCGCCAGATCCTGGTCGAGAACGTCTCCAGCTACCTGCAGTTCGAGGGCGCGGAGATGACGGAGTGGGACTTCCTCGTGCAGCTCGCGCAACGGGCCGGCTGCCGGATCCTGCTCGACGTGAACAACATCTACGTGAGCGCCGTGAACCACGGGTTCCAGGCGCAGGATTACCTGCGCGCCATCCCGGCGGAGCTCGTCGGTGAGGTCCACCTCGCCGGGCACACGGTGGCCGACGACATTCTCATCGACACGCACAGCGCGCCGGTGGCTGACGCGGTGTGGGCGCTGTACCGGGACGCCAGGCGGCTGCTCGGCCCGGTACCGACCCTCATCGAGTGGGACGCGGACCTGCCCGCGCTGGACCGGCTGCTGGCGGAGGCGGCCAGGGCCGATGCGGAAGCCCTGGTGGCGCATGAGCAGAATGGAGCGGATCGTGCCGCCTGAACACCCGTCTGCAGCCGGCGGGCCGCTCGGGGAGCTCCAGCGCCAGTTCGTCCGGGAGGTCCTGTACCGGGATTCAGCCGGACTTCCGGGCCGGGTCCGGACCGACGGTCTCACCGCCGAGCGGCGCCTCGGCATCTACCGCACCAACGCGCGGGAGAACTTCGCGCTCGCCCTCGAAGCCGCCTTCCCGCTGCTGCTCCGCTGCCTCGGGCCGGAGGAGTTCCGGCAGCTGGCGTGGGCCTACCAGCGGGCCTGTCCGTCGCCGGCCGGCAACCTGTTTCATGTGGGCCGGCGCCTGCCGGAGTTCCTGGCCAGCCACCTCGGCGGCACCGACGACGAGTACCAGATCGACGTGGCGCGGCTCGAGTGGGCGGTGCAGGAGGCGATGGTTGCCGCCGACGGCGACGAGGCCCTGGACCTGTCGGCGCTGGCCGCGGTGCCTGCCGAACGCCAGGGGGACATCCGGTTTGGCCTGCACCCGTCGGTACGCCTGCTGCGGACCGAGTACGCCGTCTTTGCCCTGTGGGAGGCCCTGCAGGCCGGCCGGGCCGTGACGCCGGCGCGCCGGGAGCCCGGGTGCCTGCTGGTCCTGCGCCGCGCGGCTGGCGTCGAGCTGCAACGCCTGCTCGCCACCGACCTGGCCTGGCTCGAGTCCCTGCAGGCCGGCGCCACGCTGGCGGTCGCCGCCAGCGCCTTGCCCGCCGACCAGCAGGACGCGCTGGGCGCGCTGCTGGTGCGCTGGGTCGGCGCCGGCGTGATCACCTCCTTCGGCTGACGGGGCCAGCCGGCCCGGGAAGTTCCGTCATGAGCATTGCCACCCTCATCAGCCGTCCGCTCGGCCTGCTGGACCGGATCCTCGACGCCCTCCAGTCCCCGGTCGCCCTGGGCGCCCGGTGCTGGGTAGGCTGGCAGTTCCTGAAGTCGGGCTGGCTGAAGCTCAGCGACTGGGAAGGCACGTTGTCCCTGTTCCAGGAGGAGTACCGGACACCGCTGCTGTCGCCGGCGGCGGCGGCGCTTGCCGGCACCTTCGGGGAACTGTTCTTCCCGGTTCTCCTCATCGCCGGCTTGTTCGGGCGCTTCGCTGCAGTAGGATTGCTGGCGGTGAACGTCATGGCCGTTGTCGCCTATGCCCACGTGCTGCTCACGCCCGGCTTCGAGGCGGCCGTCGGCCAGCATTACCTCTGGGGCGCGTGGCTCGTGATGCTCGCCGTGTACGGCCCCGGCCGCCTCTCGCTGGATCACTGGTTCGGAACCGGCAACAGTCGATGACGGCGGAAGACCGGCGCCTCGCCGAGGAATTTCCGCCGGGCCAGGGCTGGAAGAAGTGGGGCCCCTACCTGTCCGAGCGCCAGTGGGGCACGGTGCGGGAGGACTACAGCCCCGGCGGTGACGCCTGGGAGTACTTTCCCCACGAGCACGCCCGGAGCCGGGCCTACCGCTGGGGCGAGGACGGCATCGCGGGGTTGAGCGACCGGGCCCAGAACCTCTGCCTCTCGCTGGCGATGTGGAACGGCCGGGACCACATGCTGAAGGAGCGCCTCTTCGGCCTGACCAACAGCCAGGGCAATCACGGCGAGGACGTGAAGGAGCTCTACTACTACCTGGACGCCACGCCCACTCACTCCTGGCTGAAGATGCTCTACAAGTACCCCCAGGCCGAATTTCCCTATGCCCGGCTGGTGCGGGAGAACGGGCAGCGGGGCGTCGGCCAGCCCGAGCTGGAACTGATCGACACCGGCGTCTTCGACGACGACCGCTACTTCGACGTGTTCGTCGAGTACGCGCAGTCCGGGCCCGAGGACATCCTGATGCGGGTCACCGCGGTCAACCGCGGTGCGGAGCCGGCTCCGCTGCATCTCCTCCCCCAGCTCTGGTTCCGCAACACCTGGAGCTGGAAGGGCGGGAGCGCGAGGCCGGAACTGATGGACGTGGACGAGACGGAGGTGCTGGCGGAGCACGGTGCCATGGGCACATACCGGCTCTACCTGGATGGCGCGCCCGAGCTGCTGTTTACCGACAACGACACGAACGTGCCCCTGCTGCACGGCGTGGCGCTCCCGGGTCATTTCAAGGATGCCTTCCACGAGCGGGTCGTCAACGGCAACCGGGCGGCGGTGAACGGCAGGCGCCGGGGCACGAAGATGGCGGCGTGGTACCAGCAGCAGGTTCCGGCCGGCGGCAGCATGGAGGTCCGCCTGCGCCTCTGCCGTCGACCGAAGTCCCTGCCCTTCGAGGATTTCGAAGGGATCTTCGCCCGGCGGCGCGCCGAGGCGGACGAGTTCTACGCCCGCGTCCAGCACGGCATCGCCAGCGAGGATGTCCGCCGGGTGCAGCGGCAGGCCTTCGCGGGCCTGATCTGGTCCAAGCAGTTCTACTATTACGACGTGCCGGAGTGGCTGAATGGCGATCCTGCGCAGCCGCCGCCACCGCCGGAGCGCAGGCACGGCCGCAACTGGGAGTGGCAGCATCTCAACAACGCCGACGTCATCTCCATGCCGGACAAGTGGGAGTACCCCTGGTACGCGGCCTGGGACCTTGCATTCCACATGATCCCCTTCGCGCTGATCGACGCGGGCTTCGCCAAGCGCCAGCTCGTGCTGCTCACGCGGGAGTGGTACATGCACCCGAACGGCCAGATGCCGGCCTACGAGTGGTCGTTCGGCGACGTGAACCCGCCCGTGCATGCCTGGGCCGCGTGGCGCGTGTTCCAGATCGACCGGGCCCAGAATCCCGGCCAGACTGGCGGCAAGGGCGACCTGGAGTTCCTGGAGCGGGTCTTCCACAAGCTCATGCTGAACTTCACCTGGTGGGTCAACCGCAAGGACGCGGCGGGCCGCAACGTCTTCCAGGGAGGCTTCCTCGGACTGGACAACATCGGCGTGTTCGACCGCAGTTCCACGCTGCCCACGGGCGGGCACATCGACCAGTCGGATGGCACGAGCTGGATGGCCATGTACTCGCTGAACCTCATGCGCATCGCCCTCGAGCTGGCCCAGCACAACCACGTCTACGAGGACATCGCCACCAAGTTCTTCGAGCACTTCCTGCACATCGCAGAGGCCATGACCAAGGTGGGCGATGACGAGATCGGGCTCTGGGACGAGGAGGACAAGTTCTACTACGACGTCCTGCACCTGCCGAACGGGCACACGGAGCGGCTCAAGGTCCGGTCCATGGTCGGGCTCATTCCCCTCTTTGCCGTCGAGGTCCTGGACCCGGAGATGCTCGAGAAGCTGCCCGGCTTCACGAAGCGCATGGAATGGTTCCTCAACTACCGGCCGGACCTGGCGTCCCTGGTGTCCCACTGGGAGGTCGAGGGCAAGGGGCACCGGCGCCTGCTGTCACTGCTGAGGGGCCACCGCATGAAGCGGCTCCTGAAGCGGATGCTGGACGAAACGGAGTTCCTGTCCGACTACGGCGTGCGGGCGCTGTCCCGGTTTCATGCGGAGCACCCCTATGTGTTCCGGGCCAACGGTACGGAGCTGTCCGTGGCTTACCAGCCCGGTGAGTCGGACACGGGGCTGTTCGGGGGCAATTCGAACTGGCGCGGGCCGATCTGGTTTCCGGTGAACTACCTGATCATCGAGTCGCTGCAGAAGTTCCACTACTACTACGGCGATGAGTTCAAGGTGGAGTGTCCGACCGGGTCCGGCCACTACCTGACCATCAACGAGGTGGCCGAGGAACTGGCCCGCCGGCTGGCCCGGATCTTCCTGCCGGACGGGGAGGGCAGGCGGCCGGTGTACGGGCAGCAGCTGAAAATGCAGTCCGACCCCCATTTCCGGGACTACGTCCTGTTCTACGAGTACTTCCACGGCGACACGGGCCGCGGCGTCGGTGCCTCCCACCAGACGGGCTGGACTGCCCTGATCGCCAAGCTCCTGCAGCCGAGGCGGCCGCAAGCGTAGGAAAAAAAGGTACCGGACACTTAGTTATTTGCTGCTTAGTTATTGGGTTGCACTGCAGCCGGGGCGCCCGGCCCGCAATAACTAAGCGGCAAATAACTAAGTGTCCGGTACCTTTTTATGCGGTACCTTTTTACGGTCCGGCACCTTTTGCGACGAACTCGGCGATGCCGGTGGCAACGAACTGCACGCCGATGCAGACGAGCAGGAAGCCCATGATGCCCTTCAGCGAGGCGATGCCGTCATCGCCGAGCAGGGCCAGCACCCGGCGCGACGCGCGCAGGATCAGGAACGCGGACAGGGCCACCGTGAGGATCACCAGCACGGCGGTCACGTAGCCCACGGCCTGGTCGGCCGGGGTCGTGGCAGACGCGATCTGGGTGAAGCCGGCGATGACCACGGACATGGAGCCGGGCCCCGACAGGGTGGGGATGGCCAGGGGCACCAGCGACGGGTCCCGGCGCCGTGTCGGGTGGCTCGCCGCGTCAGGCGCATGTATGTCCTCGTTCTCGAACAGCAGGCGGAACCCCAGGAAGGCGATGATCATCCCGCCGGCCACCCGCAGCGCGGCGAGCGAGATGGAGAAGAACTCCAGCACGAGCGCGCCGGCGGCCAGGCAGACCAGCAGCACCACGCCGGAGTTCACCGCCGCGCGCCTGGCGATGGCAGCCTGGTCCCGGTGGGACATACCCGTAGTGAGGGTTAGGAACAGCGGGACGGCGGCGGGCGGATTCATCATGGCAAACAGGGTGACGAGCCCCGACAGGTAGACTTCCAGCCATTTTTGCAGCAGGACCACCGCCTCATGGTACCTGTAGGAGCGCCGACCGGCGCGACCGCCCACCCCCTCGAGACACGCGGAC
>JAEUQA010000020.1 GCA_016789845.1 Chromatiales bacterium | reverse complement strand
AGCAAACTGACCGTGTGCCGGGCTGTTTGGCTTTTCGGGGCGACCTGGTATTGGTGGCTGCGCTCGCCCTTTAGTCCGCCTGCACCGGGTGGCGCCTGAAGGAGCTCCTAAACGCGACTATTCAGTTCCGCGTCGAGGGCCTCCAGCCGCTCGGGAGTGCCAACGTCGGTCCACCGGCCGAGGTGCTCCTCGCCGGAGACCTCGCCGCGGGCCGCTGCCGCCCGGAGGAGCGGCGCCAGGGGAAACTTCCCGGGGCTTGCTCCGGCGAAGAGGCGGGGATCGAGGACTGAAATGCCAGCGAAGGTGCGGTGGGCCGTGGTGCCGGTGACCGGCCCGGGCGGGTCGGCAGAGACCCGGCCACCGGCCAGGAGAAAGTCGCCGCGCGGATTGTGGGCCGGATTCGGCACGAGTACGAGGTGCGCCAGCGTGCCTGCCGGCAGGCTGCGCTGGGTGTACCGGAAATCGCAGGCGATATCGCCATTCACGACCCAGAAGGCACCCGGGCCCAGCAGTGGCAGGGCATGATGGATGCCGCCGCCCGTTTCCAGCGGCTCGGGGCCCTCCTCGCTGAACGCGAACGTCACGCCGTGCCGCCGCCCGTCCCCGAGGTAGCTCCGCAGCTTCTCGCCGTGCCAGGACAGGTTGACGACGAGCTCGCGGATCCCGGCGCGGGCGAGCGCCCGGATGTGATAGTCGATCAGGGGCTGGCCGCCGGCCGGAAGGAGCGGCTTCGGCAAGTCGTTGGTGAGGGGCCGCATCCGCTCGCCGCGGCCGGCCGCCAGTATCAGGGCGCGCATCGACCGCATGGTAAAGCCAACTGGACGGGGACGGGGGGCCGGTATACTTGCGCCGGTCAAGGAACGGCCAACCCCGGGGGAGTCTTGCGCGGCAGCCTGCTGATCCTTCTGCTGTGGACGGCGGCGGCCAGCGGTGCGGACACGGCCCCGCCGGTAGCCTTCGGCTGCCCGATTCCGGCGCCGCCGGAGCTGACCCTGCCGGGATCTCCCGACGCGGCACCTGACCCCGGCCCGTCCGGCGGCGCCACCGCCGGCATCGCCACGGACCAGCAGGCCATCGACGTCGTGACGGGCGATGTCGAAGTGGACCTCAACGGGCCCGCCGTCTTCAAGGACCGCCTCGTCATGCGCCAGGGTGCCCGGCAGCTGGGGGCCGATGCCGGACGCTTCGACCGCCTCACCGGCGAGTTTGCCGTCGATGGCAACGTGGAGTTCCGGGATCCCAATGCCTGGGTGCGGGGCGACGCCGCCCGCTACAACAGCAACACGGGACTGTTCAGCATCGAGGGGGCCCGGTACGAACTCTTCACCGTGTCGGCCCGGGGCTCGGCCGAGCGGCTGGCCGTGGAGGAAGCCCGGAAGCTGACCCTGACCGACGTGACCTACACCACCTGCGCCCCGGGCAAGGACGACTGGCTGCTGCGGGCCGGGTCACTGAACATCGACCGCGACACCGGTACGGGGACGGCCCGGAACGCGCGGCTTGAGTTCAAGGGCGTGCCGATCCTCTACGCGCCCTACCTGACCTACCCGATCGACAACCGGCGCAAGTCGGGGCTGCTGCTGCCCGACGTGGGGAACAGCGACCAGCGCGGCATCGAGTTCGAGATGCCCTACTACTTCAACCTGGCGCCCAACTACGACGCGACCCTGACGCCGCACTACATGTCCCGGCGCGGGATTCAGGCAAAGGGCGAGTTCCGCTACCTGAGCGGCGGAACGTCGGGCCTGCTCAACGGCGAATTCCTGCCGAATGACGACGTCACGGGCGACAACCGGACCCTCGTCTCCTGGTTCAACCAGTCCCGGCTGCCAGCCGGATGGCGGGGCACGGTGGACGCCACGGACGTCTCGGACACGGGCTACTACGAGGATCTCTCCAGCGGCCTCGCCAACACGAGCCAGACCCACGTGCGACGCCGCGTCGATCTCGAGCTGTTCAACGAGACCTGGTACAGCCTGCTGCGGGTCGAGGACTACGAGACGCTGGACGAGGCCATCGTTCCCGGGGACGAGCCCTACCGGCGGGTCCCGCAACTGGCGATCAACGGGTTCTGGCCTGGCGCGCCCCTCGGCCTCGAACTGGGCGTCGAATCCGAGTTTGCGTACTTCGACCGGAAGACCGGCGTCACGGGGCTGCGGTCCCACGTCCTGCCCGAGATCGCCAGGCCGGTGCAGATCGGCCCCCTGCTGGTCGAGCCCTATGCGGCCCTCGACTACACCACCTATAACCTGAACGACGTGGACCCCGGCGGGGATACTTCACCCAGCCGCACGGTGCCCATCTACAGCCTGGACATGCGGACGCTGCTCGAGAGGGTCTGGGGCGACGGCGGCAAGTGGCTGCAGACCGTCGAGCCCAGGGTGCAGTTCGTGCACGTGCCCTTCGAGGACCAGTCGGCCCTCCCGGTATTCGACACCATCGAGCCTGACTTCGACCTGGTGCAGCTGTTCCGCCGGAACCGCTACGTGGGCCTGGACCGGCTGGGCGACACCGACCAGCTGAACCTGGGGATTACGACGCGCCTCATCCGCTCCAGGGATGGCTCCCAGTTCCTTACGGCCACGATCGGCGAGACCCAGTACTTCAGTTCCCGGGACGTGGTGCTGCCCGGCGAGTTGCCGAGCGACGACGGCGCGTCGGACTACATTGCCGAACTGGGCATGAACGTGAACAACCAGTGGAACGTGGACCTGGGCTACCAGTGGGACTCGGACCAGAACGTCACCCGGCTGGCGGAGGCCCGCGTCCTCTACCGGCGCGACGACTACCGGATCCTCAACTTCTCCTATCGCTTCCGTCGCGACTCGATCGAGGAAATCGACCTGGCGGGCGCCTGGCCGCTGGGCGATCGCTGGAGCGTGGTCGGCCGCTTCGACTATTCGATCCAGGACCGCGAGCCGCTCGATCGCTTCGTCGGCGTCGAGTATTCGACCTGCTGCTGGGGCATCCGGGTCGTGGCCCGCCGCTACCTGACCAGCCGCGATGGCGAGTCGGACTCGTCCGTCGCGCTGCAGCTACTCCTGAAGGGGTTTGGGAGCTCAGGCAGCCCGGCGGAGCGGCTCCTCGACCGTGGTATTCTGGGCTACGATCGCTTCGATCAGTACTGACCCCGGGTCCATGTTGCACTCCCGTCTTTCACTGGCATTCCTGCTTTTCGCGCTGACGACGCCGCCCTTCGCGCAGGCCCAGACCCGGGAGCTCAGCAGTTCCGGCGAGTTGCTGGACGGCATCGCGGCACTGGTCAACGACGGTGTCGTGCTGAAGAGCGAGCTGCAGACGGAGACCGACCGCATCGTCGCCCGCCTGCAGCAGCAGGGCACCCAGCTGCCGCCACCCCAGGTCCTCAACCGCCAGGTGCTCGACCGCCTCATCATCGAGCAGCTGCAGCTGCAGCGCGCCGAGAAGCTCGGCATCCGGGTGTCCGACGAAACGCTCAACCAGGCGCTGGCCAACATCGCCCAGCGCAACAACGTGCCGCTCCCGGATCTGCCGGCCCTCCTGGCCAGGGAGGGCGTGGACTACGCCACCTACCGGCGTGACCTGCGCCAGCAGGTGACCATTGACCAGCTGCGCCAGCGGGACGTCCTGCAGCGGATCAACGTCTCACCCAGGGAAGTGGACGCCTACCTTGCCCGGCAGGAGGGGAAGGCCAGCCTCCGGCAGGAGTTCCTGCTCTCCCACATCCTCATCGCCGTGCCCGCCAGCGCCACGCCCGAGCAGGTCGAGGCCGCCCAGCGCCAGGTGGACGACCTCTACCAGCGGGTCCAGGCAGGTGAGGATTTCGCGAAGCTGGCGGTGGCCTACTCCAACGGCCAGCAGGCACTGGAGGGCGGCAGCCTGGGCTGGCGGAAGGGCAGCGAGCTGCCGAGCCTCTTCGCCGAAGTCGCACCGGGCCTCAACAAGGGGCAGGTCGCCGAACCCGTGCGCAACGCCAGCGGCTTTCACCTGATCAAGCTGGATGATCGCCGGGGTGGCGAAGCGATCATGGAGAACCAGACACACGCCCGGCATATCCTGCTGACCACCAACGAAGTGCTGGACGACAGCGCGGCGCAGGAACAGCTGAAGGCCATCCGGGCGCGAATCATCGGCGGCGAGGATTTCGCCGCCGTCGCCAAGGCCGTTTCGGAAGACCCGCAGTCCGCCATCGAGGGCGGCGACCTGGGCTGGGCGGGACCGGGGAACTTCGTCCCGGCCTTCGAGGAACAGCTGAACAAGCTCCAGGTCAACGAGATCAGCCCGCCATTCCGCACCCAGTTCGGGTGGCACATCGTCCAGGTGCTCGAGCGTCGCGTCTACGACGCCACGGCCGACAGGCAGAAGCAGGAAGCCATCCTCGCGATCAGGAACAGCAAGCTGGGCGACGAAGTGGACATCTGGACCCGCCGTCTCCGTGACGAGGCTTTCGTCGAGTACCGGCTCTAGATCGCCGCGGCGCTCCTGAAGATGGCTGCCGCCATTCCCCGGATCGCGATCACCACGGGCGAGCCCGCCGGCGTCGGCCCGGAGCTCATCCTGGAGATCGCCCGCCAGCCCTGGCCGGCGGAACTCGTCGTGGTGGGGGACGCGAGGCTGCTGGCCAGCCGCGCGCGCGCCCTCGGGCGGCAGATCGGAATCGCTGAATTCACGCCCGGGGCGCCTCCCGCTGCCTCCCGGGCGGGGCGGATCGTCGTCGCGGACCTGCCCCTGCCGGCGCCCGTGGTGGCGGGCCGGCTGGATCCGCGCAACGGGCCCTGGGTTCTCGACCTGCTGCGCGAGGCCTGCGGAGGCTGCCAGCAGGGCTGGTTCGACGCCCTGGTCACGGCCCCGGTCCACAAGGGCGTCATCAACGACGCCGGAATTCCCTTCACCGGCCATACGGAGTTCCTGGCCCGGCTCACGGGTGGCCAGACCCCGGTGATGCTCCTGGTGGCGGGCACGCTGCGCGTGGCGCTGGTGACGACCCACCTGCCCCTCAAGGCCGTGCCGGCCGCGATCACCCGCGAGCGCGTGGAGACCACCGCACGGATACTCGACGACAGCCTGCGCCGGCGCTTCGGCCTGCCGTCGCCGCGCATCGTGGTCCTCGGCCTCAATCCCCACGCGGGCGAGTCCGGTCACCTGGGGGCCGAGGAGATCGAGCAGATCACTCCCGCGATCGCGTCACTGCGGGCGGCAGGCCTCGCCGTCACGGGCCCGGCGCCGGCGGACACCGCCTTCATCGAGGCCAACCTGGAGGGGGTGGACGCGGTGCTCGCCATGTTCCATGACCAGGGCCTCCCGGTGCTCAAGCACCGTGGCTTCGGCGGCGCCGTTAACGTCACCCTCGGGCTGCCGATCATCCGGACGTCCGTGGACCATGGCACGGCGCTCGACCTGGCCGGCACCGGCAGGGCAGACGCGGGCAGCCTGCGGGCAGCCGTCGAGCTGGCCATCAGCATGGCCGTCACAGCAGCGATGCAAAGCCCGTGAGCCGGGCGTGAGGGCCCGCAAGCACCTCGGCCAGCATTTCCTGGCCGACGGCAACGTGATCCGCAAGATCATCGACGCCATCGCGCCCCGGGCCGGCCAGCACTTCGTCGAAATCGGCCCGGGCCGCGGCGCCATCACGCTGCCGCTCCTCGCGGCCGGGGTCCGGCTCGACGTCATCGAGATCGACCGGGACCTGGCCCGGGACCTTCCCGCGCTCGTCAATTCGCCGGACTGCACCGTGCACTGCGAGAACGCCCTGCGCTTCGACTTCCGCCGGCTGGCCGCCGGTGGCGAGCGGCTGCGGCTGGCGGCGAACCTGCCCTACAACATCTCGACGCCCCTGCTGTTTCATCTCCTGGGGCAGGGGCCCCTCTTCTCGGACCTCCACGTGATGCTGCAGAAGGAGGTGGGCGAGCGCATGACGGCGCCTCCCGGCGGCAAGACCTACGGCCGGCTCACGATCGCCATCGCCCTGCGTTGTGCCGTGGAGCGGCTGTTCGTCATCCAGCCCGGCAGCTTCAGGCCGCCGCCCAAGGTGGATTCCGTGTTCCTGCGGCTCAATCCCCACCCCGTGCCCCTGGCCGACGCCCGCACCCTGACCGTCGCGGACCGCCTGGTTACCCAGGCCTTCACGATGCGCCGCAAGCGGCTCAGCAACGGCCTCCGCGGCCTGCTGACGCCGGAGGAGATCCGGTCGGCCGGACTCGACGACGGCGCCCGCCCGGAGGAACTGCCGCCAGCGGCCTGGCTGCGGCTGGCCACCGTGAACCCGGCGCTTGCCAACGACGCAACCGCTCTCTCAGAATGAATCCACACGCATGAGCAAGCCCGCCGCCAGAACCAGCATCCAGATCACGGTGGAAACCCTGTATCTGCCCGATCAGTCCGAGCCGGATGGCGAGCGCTACGTGTTTGCCTACACCGTCACGATCCGCAACACCGGAACCCTCCCGGCGCGCCTCGTGAACCGCCACTGGATCATCACGGACGCCAACGGCAAGGTGCAGGAGGTCCAGGGCGAGGGCGTGGTCGGCGAGCAGCCCCACATCCTTCCGGGGCAGCTGCATCGCTACTCCAGCGGGGCCGTCATCGAGACCCCGGTGGGCACGATGGAGGGCAGCTACGGCATGCGGACCGACGACGGTGCCCAGTTCCGCGCGGACATCCCGCGCTTCCGGCTCGCGGTGCCCGGCGTCCTTCACTAAGACCCACCATGTAGTCCCAGCGCATGGCGATCTACGCCATCGGTGACGTCCAGGGCTGCTGCGACGAGCTGGAACGGCTCATTGCGAGCCTGCGGATCGATCCCGCCAGGGACGAGCTCTGGTTCGTCGGCGACCTGGTTAACCGGGGGCCCCGCTCCCTCGACACGCTGCGGCTGGTCCGCTCGCTCGGCAGCCAGGCAACCGTGGTCCTTGGCAACCACGACATCCATCTCATCGCCCTCGCCTTCGGCAACCGCGCCCGCGCGAAGGACGGGGAACTCGCTGACGTGCTGGATGCCCCGGACGGCCACGAACTGGTGGACTGGCTCCGGCACCGGCCCCTCGCCCACTACCGGCCGGAACTGAACACCCTGATGGTGCACGCCGGCGTGCCCCCGCAGTGGGACCCGCTGCTCACCATCAAGCTGGCCCGGGAAGTGGAACTGGTGCTGCGGGGCCGGCATTGCGCCGAGTACATCCGGGATCTCTACGGCGAGCAGCCGGCCCGGTGGTCGCCCGCCCTGACCGGCCAGGACCGCCTGCGGTTCATCACCAACTGCCTCACGCGCATGCGCTACTGCGAGGTGGACGGCACGCTGGACCTCCGCGAAACCGGCCCGCCGGGGTCCCAGCCCGGGTACCTCCGTCCCTGGTTCGAGCTGCAGGGCCGGCAGACCGCGATGGTGCGCGTCGTCTTTGGTCACTGGGCGTCGCTGGGCCTGCTGAAGCGTGACAACCTGCTGGGCATCGACACCGGGTGCGTATGGGGCCGGAAGCTGACGGCCGTGCGCCTTGACGGGCCCGCAAAGACCTTCAGCGTCCCCAGCCAGAAGAGCCAGAAGGTACCGGACACTTAGTTATTGAATACTTAGTTATTGCTATTCTGACGGTATGAAGTCCTCCCTTCTGGCCCTGGCCGCATCATTAGTGCTCGTCGCCGGCTGTGGCGGCAATGCTCCGCCACCGATGCCACCGCCCCAGGTCACCGTGGCCACGCCCCTGGTCCGCAAGATCACCGACTGGGACGAGTACACCGGCAGGCTCGCCGCCGTGGAAGCCGTCGAGATCCGGGCGCGCGTCAGTGGCTACCTGCAGTCGGTCCATTTCCACGACGGGGCGCTCGTGAAGCGCGGCGACCTGCTGTTCGTCATCGACCCGCGCCCCTACCAGGCCGCGCTCGACGAAGCCCGGGCCATTCACAACCGGGCCAGCGTGCAGCAGCGCTCTGCGGCCAGGGACCTGGAGCGAGGGCTGGGGCTGGTTGCCTCCCGGGTCATCTCGGACAGGGACCTGGACCTCCTGAACAGCCAGAAGCGGGCGGCCGACGCCAACCTCAGGGCAGCGGAAGCAGCCGAGCAGTCGGCAGCCCTGAATCTCGAGTTCACGCGCATCCTGGCCCCGATCGACGGGCGCATCGGCCGCAAGCTGGTGACCGTCGGCAATCTCGTCACCGGCGAGGGCAATGACGCCACGCTACTCACCACTCTCGTGTCCGTGGATCCGATCCACGTCTACTTCACGGCGGACGAGCGCGCGTTCCTCCGCTACACGCGCCTCGCCGAGCAGGGCATCCGGCCAAGCTCGCGCACGGTGGCCAACCCCGTGCGCCTGCAACTCGCCGACGAACAGGGCTTCCCCCACGAGGGCGTCATGGACTTCGTGGACAACCGGGTGGATGAGGCCACCGGGACCATGCAGGGCCGGGCCATCTTCGCCAACCCCGCTGGCGACCTGACCCCCGGCCTGTTCGGCCGCCTGCAGCTGCTCGGTGAAGGACCCTACGAGGCCCTCATCCTGCCCGACCAGGCCATCGGCACGGACCAGGCCCAGCGCCTGGTCTATGTCGTCGGGGCCGACAACGTCGTCAAGCCGCAGCCCGTCACGCTCGGGCGGTCCCTGGGTGCCCTGCGGGTGATCCGGAGCGGCCTCAAGCCCACGGACCGGGTGGTGATCAACGGCATCCAGAAGCTCCGGCCAGGCAGCCTGGTGACCCCCGTCGAAGGACAGATTCCGGAACCCGCGGACGGCACCGCTGCCGCCGTCAGCAAATGACCTTCAGCCACTTCTTCATCGACCGGCCGAGGTTCGCGTCGGTAGTCTCGATCCTGATCACGATCATCGGGGCGATCTCCTACTTCGGGCTGCCGGTCACCCAGTACCCGGACGTGGTGCCGCCAACGATCCTGGTCACGGCCAGTTATCCCGGCGCCACCCCCGAGGTCATCGCGGACACCGTCGCAGCACCCCTGGAGCAGGAGATCAATGGCGTCGAGGGCATGCTGTACCTGACGTCGTCCTCGACGAGCGACGGCGTGATGACCCTGACCATCACCTTCGCCCTCGGCACGAACCTCAACGCCGCCCAGGTCCTCGTCCAGAACCGCGTCGCCATCGCCGAGCCCCGCCTGCCCGAGGAGGTCCGCCGCATCGGCGTCGTAACCGTCAAGAGCTCGCCCGACCTGATGATCGTCGTGCACCTGGAATCGCCCGACGACAGCCTGGACCAGCTCTACATCTCCAACTACGCCCTGTTGCGGATCAAGGACGTTCTGGCCCGGATCAACGGCGTCGGAACGATCAACGTGGTGGGCGCCCGCGAATACAGCATGCGGGTCTGGCTCGATCCGGACCGCATGGCGGGCCTCAACATCACCGCCGGGGACGTCGTGCAGGCGCTCCGCGCCCAGAACGTGCAGGTAGCGGGAGGCTCCCTGGGGCTACCGCCGTCGCCCGACAGCAATGCCTTCCAGGTCACGATCAGCAGCCCCGGACGGCTGCTGGAACCGGAGCAGTTCGGCCAGGTGGTCGTGAAGACCGGCGCCGATGGCAGGCTCACGCGGGTGGCGGACGTGGCGCGGGTGGAACTCGGGGCGCGGGAGTACCTGACCAACAGCCTGCTCGATGGCCGGCCGGCCGTGGCGCTGGTGATGTTCCAGCGTCCCGGCAGCAACGCGCTGGAAACCGCCGAGACGGTCAAGCGCACCATGGCGGAACTGGCGCCGGATTTCCCCGCGGGACTGGCCTACCGGATCGTCTACAACCCGACGGAGTTCATCGCCCAGTCCATAGACGCGGTCTACGAGACCCTGTTCGAGGCCACGGCGCTGGTGATCGTCGTGATCCTGCTGTTCCTGCAGAACTGGCGCGCAGCCATCATTCCCGTCATCGCGATACCGGTGTCCCTGATCGGTACGTTCGGGGTCATGGCGGCGCTCGGCTTCTCGCTCAACAACCTGACGCTGTTCGGGCTGGTGCTGGCGATCGGCATCGTGGTGGACGACGCGATCGTGGTGGTCGAGAACATCGAGCGCAACCTGGAGAAGGGCCTGTCGAGCCTGGACGCTTCCCGCCAGACGATGACCGAGGTGGGGACCGCCCTCGTGTCCATCGCGCTGGTGCTCGTGGCGGTGTTTCTGCCCACCGCCTTCCTGGGCGGCATCACGGGCGAGTTCTTCCGGCAGTTCGCCGTGACGATCGCCACGGCCACCGGCATCTCCGCCCTGAACTCGCTCACGCTGAGCCCGGCGCTGGGCGCCATCCTGCTACGCCACAAGGATGCGGCGCCCGACTGGCTGGATCGCGGGGTGGAACGCCTGCTCGGCGGCGTGTTCCGCGCCTTCAACCGGGGCTTCGAGGCCCTCAGGGTCGTCTACGGGCGGGCCGTGTGCCGGACCGTGCGCCGGCCGGGCCTGGCGCTGGCGGCTTTCGCCGGACTCCTGCTGCTGACCGGCATCGGCTTCTTCCTGGTCCCCACCGGATTCATTCCCCAGCAGGACCAGGGCTACCTGATCACGATCGTCGAACTCCCCAAGGGCTCCTCCCTCGAGCGGACCACGGAGATCGTGCAGCGGGCCACGCAGATCGCGCTGCAGACCCCGGGCGTCGAACGGGTCGTGGCCTTCGCCGGCCTGTCGGTCGTCACCAACTCCAATGCCAGCCACTCGGGCACGGTCTTCACGGGGCTGAAGGATTTCGCGGACCGGGGACCTGGCCAGTCCGGCCCGGAGATCGCGGCCCGGCTCAATGCCGCCTTCAGCGAGATCCAGGAAGCGAGCCTGTTCGTCGTGGCGCCGCCTCCCGTGCGGGGCATCGGCAGCGGCGGGGACTTCAAGCTGATGGTCCAGGATCGCAGCGGGCAGGGCCTGAAGGCCCTCGAGGCCGCCGCGTGGGAACTGGTGGGCGCCCTCGCCCAGTCCGGCGAGGTGGCGCGCCCCTTCAGCACCTTCACGACGACGTCCCCCAGGTACTTCCTCGACATCGACCGGACGAAGGCCGAGATGATGGGCGTGCCGGTGGAGAACGTGTTCGAGACGCTGCAGGTCTACCTGGGGTCGTCCTACGTCAACGACTTCACCCTCTTCGGCCGCAACTACCGGGTAACGGCCCAGGCCGACGCGCCCTGGCGCCTGGCGCCCGAGGATGTCAGCCGCCTGCGGACCCGCAATGCCAGCGGCGAGATGGTGCCGCTCGGCTCCATCGTGATGCTGCGCACGGCATCGGGTCCCGACCGGGTCGTCCGCCACAACCTCTACCCCACCGCCGAGGTGCAGGTGGGGACGCTGCCCGGCCGGAGCACCGGCCAGACCCTCGAGTCCACGGCCCGGCTGGCGGCGCAGACCCTGCCGGCCGGCATCGGCTACCAGTGGACCGAGCTCGCCTACCAGCAAACGCAGGCCTCGGGCCTCGGCCTGTTCGTGTTTCCCCTGAGCGTCCTTTTCGTCTTCCTCGTACTGACGGCGCAGTACGAGAGCTGGTCGCTGCCTCTGGCGATCGTGCTGATCGTCCCCCTCTGCCTGCTGTTTTCGATCGTCGCGCTTCTCCTGCGCGGCCTCGACATCAACATCCTCGCGCAGATCGGCTTCGTGGTCCTCATAGGGCTGGCCAGCAAGAACGCGATCCTGATCGTCGAGTTCGCCCGCCAGCAGGAGCATGACGGCAAGGACCGGTTCACCGCCGCGACAGATGCCGCCCAGCTCCGCCTCCGCCCGATCCTCATGACCTCATTCGCCCTGATTGCCGGCGTGGTGCCGCTGATGCTCGCATCCGGCGCCGGCGCCGAGATGCGCCAGGTGCTGGGCACCGTGGTGTTCGGCGGCATGCTCGGCGTGACGGTCATCGGCCTGTTCCTGACGCCGGTGTTCTACACCGTCATCCGGGGCTGGGTGACGCGCGGTGTAGGAGCGGCTTGAGCCGCGACCGGGATTTCCCCTCTGTCGCTGAGACGCTCCTGC
>JAEUQA010000006.1 GCA_016789845.1 Chromatiales bacterium | reverse complement strand
TCTCGCCGGCAGTGCTCCCGGTCGCGGCGGAAGCCGCTCCTACGGTGCGAATTCCAGCAGCTCGACGATGTTGCCGTCCGGGTCCCGGCCGTAGGTGACGAAGCCGCCTTCCTGGGCCTGGGGCGGGGAGTGGAAGCGCATCCCGGCGGCCTTGAGGCGGGCGTATTCGGCCTGGCTGTCCCGGACCTCCAGGCAGATATGGCTGATCCCGTGGTCGCAGGCCGGGCGATCGGGGTCGCCGGGCCTTGGCGTCGGGGAGCTGAACTCGAAGATCTCCAGGTGGCTGTCGCCCAGCTTAAGCATCACGGCCCGGGCCGCGGAGTTCCGCAGGCCGGTCAGGGCGTCCGCCTCGGGGATACCGGCAGGCCAGCCAAACTCGCGCACGACCGTGCAGCCGAACAGTTCCTGGTAGAAGCGCACGGCGCGGTCCAGGTCGGGCGTGGAAATGGCGGCGTGGTGGAAGCCCTTCAGCATACCGGGATTCTACCGGTGCGGCTCCCGGGATGCCGTGCCGCCGGCGCCAGAAAAAGAAAACCCCGCGCGAGGCGGGGTTTTCCAGGCTTGAGGCGGGTTGCCGTGGCCTCAGGTCGCCGTGACCGAACGCCGCCGGGTCCAGCCCAGCACGCCGAGCGCCGAACCAAACAGCCAGACGGCTGCAGGCACCGGGATCGGGCTGCTGAAGACCAGCCAGTGGGCCCGGTTGCAGCCCAGGGAGTCACCGGGGTTGGCACCGGGGACAAGGCAGGCTGCGGGGATGGCGCCCGTGCCATTGAAGTTGGCGAGGATCAGCGAGCCGCCGAATCCGGTGTTGTCCTGGATGATCGTGATCATGTCCAGGGCGCCCCGGCCGGTGTTGTCGCCGCAGCCGTTCACGCCACCGCCAGCCCAGGACCGCAGGCCCCGGAATACCGGCGGAGTGCCGGAGCTGTCGTCGCCGCCGATGTTGCGGATGGCGCAGCTGGCGTCGCCGCCGACATCGTAGGAGACCGTGGTGTTGTTCACGAAGTCGTCGCCGAAGGACGTGTTCGCGCAGCTGTTCGCGCCGGTGCCCAGGCCGAAGGCACCCTCGATGCACTGGTAGCTGGTGGCCGTGGTGGTGCCCAGGTTGGTGTCGATGATGAGGCCGGTGACCACGTCGGACAGGAGAGCCGTAGCACCCACGCGCTGAGTGGCATACAGGAACCCGCTGGTCATGGTGAGAACGCCGCCGGACCAGTCCCAGGTTGCCGTGGACACGGGGCCGCCGTCGGAGCCGTTGAAGAAGAGCGAGTAGTAGGTGCCGCTGGCTGCCCGCAGGCCGACCGTGGTGAGATTGACCTGGGCCGCCTGGGTAGTCATGGATATCGCCATGGCGCAAAGCGCCATGAACACTTTCGTTTTGACGTGTTTCATTGAATCCCCACTTTGGTTACTGGTTTGTAATCTGCCGTCTGGTGACTGGGAGCGGCGTCTGCCACTTATTCTTATTTGTACGT
Organism: Chromatiales bacterium; assembly: GCA_016789845.1. Classification (GTDB taxonomy): domain Bacteria; phylum Pseudomonadota; class Gammaproteobacteria; order Steroidobacterales; genus SHZI01. The sequence goes on along the minus strand of JAEUQA010000006.1, from coordinate 9,170 downwards.
AGGTTATTTCTAATTTGGATGAAGCCTACGCCCCTGTTGCGGCAGATGCAGCAAGAGTCAACATAATGCAGATTACGGTTTGGCCCCGGGTTCTCGGCCGGAATTGGTCAAAACCAGTACAAATGAGTGCTTTACCGGCCTTGCTCTAACCAGGTTCCGCGGGGCCAGGGGCCGGGTTTCGCCCCGGGGCCCGGCGGGACTGGCAGGTCACCACGCCCGCCAGCACCAGAAACCCGCACAGGATGTCCGCCAGCCCCAGCGCCTCACCGAGCCACAGCCAGCCCAGCCCGGCCGCCACCACGGGCTGAATCAGGATCACGACCGACGACAGGGTCGCCGGCAGCTGCCCCACGGCCCAGACGATGCCGCCCTGCCCGAGAACGTGCACGAGGAGGGCGAGGCCCGCCAGAACTGCCCAGCCCATGCCCGACGCGGGCCAGAAGTTCTCGCCGGAAGCCAGCGCCACGGCGCCGGTGACCAGCGTGGCAACGGCCGTGCTGGCCAGCATCACCTGGAAGCCGCCAGCGGTCCCGCGGGCGCGTTCGACGGCCAGGAGGTACCCCGCGTAGGCCACGGCGGTGATTGCGCCGTAGAGATCGCCCAGCAACACACTGCCGCCGCCGCCTGACGGCTGGCGACTCCCGAGCGCCAGCCCCGCGGCGCCCGCGAGTGCCAGGGTTGCGCCGGCGGCAAAGCGCCATGTGGGTCGCTGGCCTATCACGAGCCAGTAGAACAGCACGACGACGACGGGCGTCAGGTTGGCCAGCAACGTGGCGTTGGCCACGGTCGTGAGGGCAATGGAGGCGTGCCAGAAGCAGAGGTCCAGGGCGAAGCACAGGCCGGCGAACGCGAGCATGCCGCCGCCCTGGCGGGGGACGACGGCGCCTCCGTTGCGGCGACAAAGGAGCCAGAGGGCAGGGAGGGCGAGCGCGAGACGCCAGAACGCCGTCGCGTTCAGTCCCACCTCTGTCCAGCGCACGAAGATCGGCGCAAAGCCGATGGCCACGGCGCCGCCGACCAGGGCGACCATCGGTCGCACGCCCGGGCCCGTATTCCTTCTCTCCCCCATGGGGCGCAGCTTAGCGGTTGCCGGCCTATACTCGCCAAGGTATGCAGCCCATCAACCCCGGAGGATGCACAGCCATGCCGACTGCCAGTTCACGCATCGTTTTCATCCCGCTGCTGTTGCTCGGCACGCTGTTGCTGTCTGGCTGCGGCTACAACGCCATGCAGGGCGGCGATGAGGCCGTCAAGGCCGCCTGGGCCGAAGTCCTGAACCAGTACCAGCGCCGGGCGGACCTCATTCCCAACCTCGTGCGCACCGTCGAGGGCTTTGCCCAGCAGGAGCGGGACGTGCTGATCCAGGTGACGGAGGCCCGGGCGCGGGTCGGTTCCGTGCAGGCCACTCCGGAAACCCTGAACGACCCCGCCGCCTTCCAGCAGTTCCAGGAGGCCCAGGGCCAGCTGTCCGGCGCCCTGTCCCGCCTGCTGGTGGTGGTCGAGCAGTACCCCGAGCTCAAGTCCGACCAGAACTTCCGCGACCTGCAGGCCCAGCTGGAGGGCACGGAGAACCGCATCACGGTGGCACGCAACCGGTTCATCGAGGCTACCCGCGCCTACAACACGCTGGTCCGCACGTTCCCGAACAACCTGACCGCCATGGTCTTCGGCTACAAGACGAAGCCGACCTTCACGGTGGAGAACGAGGCCGGGATCAGCAAGCCGCCGGAAGTGAACTTCGGCAAGCAAGGCTGACGTGCTGCCGGGTCTCTGGCCGCTGCCCCTGCTGGCGGCAGCACTGCTCCTCGGCGCCGGCACCCTGCCGGCCCAGCCGCTGGTCCCCATCCCGCCGCTCACGGGCCGGGTCGTGGACCAGACCGGCACGCTGTCCGCGGCCGAGCAGGCAGCCCTGGACAGCCGGCTCGCTGACCTGGAAGCCCGCAAGGGCAGCCAGATCGCCGTGCTGCTCGTGCCCACCACCCGACCCGAAGCGATTGAGCAGTTCTCCCTCCGGGTCGTCGACAGCTGGAAGCTCGGCCGTAAGGACGTGGACGACGGCGTGCTGCTGCTGTGGGCCAGGGACGACCGGGAGGTCCGCATCGAGGTGGGTTACCGGCTGGAAGGGGTGATTCCGGATGCGACGGCGAACCGGGTGATCGACGAGTACATCCTGCCGCGCTTTCGCCAGGAGGACTACGCGGGCGGAGTCTTCGCCGGCGTGGATCGGCTGATCGCCCTGGTGGACGGCGAGCCGCTGCCAGAACCCCAGGGCCAGGGCGGCGGCGATCCCCTCGAGAACGTGTTTCCGGTCATCTTCATCCTGTCCCTCATCCTCGGCGGCGTCCTCCGGCGCGTGCTGGGCCAGTTCCCCGGCGCCGTTGGTACTGGCCTCGTCGCCGCCCTGGTGACCTGGTTCCTGGCCGGCATCCTGGGCCTCACCCTGTTCATGGGGGTGGTCGGCTTCCTGATCGGCCTGGGGGCGGGGGGCGGCGGAGGCGGCTGGTCCAGCCATTCCCGTGGGGGCCGCTATGGCGGGGGCTTTGGAGGAGGCTTCGGTAGTGGCGGAGGTGGTTTCCGGGGTGGCGGTGGTCGCTTTGGAGGCGGCGGGGCATCCGGCCGCTATTGAATGTCCATGCTCAGCCGATGGTTGCAGAACCTGACGACGACCCACTTCGCCCTGCGTCGCCATTTTCCGCCCGCGACGCTGTCAGCGATCGACGCGGCGATCAGCGCGTCCGAGCGGGAGCACCGGGCCGAGATCCGCTGTGCCATCGAGACGGCCCTGCCCCTGGGCGAGCTACTCCGTGGCGCCACGAGCACGGCGCGGGCGGCCGAGGTGTTCGCGGGCCTCCGCGTGTGGGATACGGCGGAGAACAACGGCGTGCTGGTCTACGTGCTGCTCGCGGAGCGGAGCATCGAGATCGTGGCGGATCGCGGCTTCGAGGGCCGGGTGGCGGTGACGGAGTGGGAGGCCATCTGCCGGGACATGGAGGCGGCGTTCCGGGGTGGCCGTTACGAGGCGGGGACCCTGGCCGCCCTGGAGCGCATCGGCGCCCTGGCCCGGCGCCACTTCCCGGGCGGAGGTGAAGGTCGCAACGAGCTGCCCGACCGGCCCGTCCTGCTATGAGCCCGCTAGAAGACGTCGGCGAGGATGATGAAGCGGATGATGCCGGCGAGCGCCGCGATGGCCAGCACGCCTATGATGGCGATCTCCACGTATTGACCGAGATCCTTGAACTTGGACATGGCACGCTCCTGTGAACCCGCGCGAAAAAAACCCCGGCCAACCGCTGCTCCGTTCCGGCGCCAGGTGAACAGTATCGCACCCGCAGCCGTCATCGCCATGTCGCTGCTCGCCACGACCAATGTTTCTGCGGCCCCCGACGGCGGGCTGCGCCAGGCGACGACCGCCCTGGCGGCTGCCCATCCGGGCCAGTCCGGCGTCCTGCTGCTGGACACCGGCGTCGAGGCGCTGCGCCAGCGGGATGCGCTGATCGAGGCCGCGACCCAGACGATCGACGCCCAGTACTACATCTGGAACCCGGACGCCTCCGGCCGGTACCTGGCGGCCCGCCTGCTGGCGGCCGCGGCACGGGGCGTGCACGTGCGCGTCATCCTGGACGACATCAACGCCGCCGGGCGCGACGCCGCGATGGCCGGCCTCGCCGCCCACCCCAACGTGGAGATCCGCATCTACAACCCGACGGCCGCCCGCGGCGGCTTCCTGCGCACCCTCGGCTTCATCCGGGACTTCTCCCGGGTCAATCGCCGCATGCACAACAAGTCGTTCACCGCCGATGGCGCCGTGACCATCGTCGGCGGCCGCAATGTGGGCGACGAGTATTTCGATCTCGATCCGGAGACCAACTTCCGGGACCGGGAGCTGCTGGCCGTCGGTCCCGTGGTCAACGAGGTCAACGCGGGCTTCGAGGCGTTCTGGAACAGCACCTGGACCCGGCCCGTCGAGTCACTGGCCACGGTGGACGGCGAACCGGACCTGTTCGAGGAGCTCTCGGCCGCGACCGGGGCGGTCACCGCCCAGGGCTACGAAGTGCCGGACGGACTCTCCGGCCTGGTCGCGACGGAAACGCTGCCCGCACTGCTCTGGGCACCGGCCCGGCTGGTCTTCGACACGCCGCCGACGGCGGAGGAGATCGACGACTCGGACGCGCAGCAGCGGGTGGCCCTGGAGCTCCGGCAGCTCGTGGCGGGAACCCGTCGCGAGATCCTCGTGGAATCCGCCTATTTCATCCTCGGCGACCAGAGCCTCGCGGAGGCCGCGCGACTGCACGAGGCCGGCGTGGACCTGCGGGTGCTCACCAACTCGCTGGCCTCGAACGACCTGGTGACCAACCACTCCGGCTACGCGCGCCGCCGTCCCGCCATGCTCGACGCCGGCATCGAGCTGTTCGAGCTGCGCCCGGATGCGGCGGCCTGCCGGCGGCTCGTCCGCGTGTCCCGTGCCTGCGAGAACGGGCCTGCCTTCTCGCTCCACGCCAAGTCCATGGTGCTCGACCGGAGCGTGGTCTACATCGGCTCATTCAACCTGAACCTGCGCTCCACCTACCTGAACTCCGAGACCGCCCTGATCGTGGAGAGTCCGGAACTGGCCCAACGGGTCGCGGCGTCCATGGAAGAGCTGTTCAGGCCGGACAGCAGCTGGCGGGTGCTGCGCGGGAAGGGCGGCGGGCTGGAGTGGGTCACGGAGGTGGACGGCAGGGAAGTGCGGGAGACCCACGAACCGATGACGAGCTTCGGGAGGCGGTTCAACTCCGGGTTCTACCGGCTGTTTCCGCTGGAGAAGTACCTGTAGCGCCTCACGCCAGCTACCCACTCCTGGGGGAAGGCCGTGGGTCAACTGGCATATCCGGCCAGCAGCAGGTCGATCCGGCCGAGCCCCTCTCCGAGGGCCCTCAGCGGCAGAAGTCCCGATCCCTGCACCGGGGCAGCCACGATCTCGGCGCCGCGCCGGCGGATCTCGCCAGCCAGCCGGCTTCGCTCGGCCTCAAGCAACCGCCGCAGGCTCGTTACGTCCTGCCGTTCGACTACCAGCGCGCGCAGGACACCCGCCGGCGACAGTGGGCCGTCCTGTTCCAGCAGTGGTGCGAGCGCCAGGCCACCATCGGCGTAGATCCCGAGGGTCACGGCGGCGAGCGCGAAGTACTCCCGGTAGGCGATGTCGGCGCGGTCGTAGGGGGCGCTACGCCGCAGATCGGCCTCGAGGGCCGCACCGGCTGCGGCGCGACGCGCCCAGTAGGCGGTGACCACCGCGGGCGGCACCGGCTGGCCCGGGGCACCATCCGCGCGGAACTGGGTCGTCAAGGGCGCGTCATTGCACTCGAGATTGCCGGGCGCAGGTCCGTCCGTTCCCGACCAGATCGCCGGCGCCATGTCCACGAGACAGCGCGCACGGCTGCAGCCATCCTCGCTGCGCCGATAACTGAACGTACACCGGCGCATCGCCGAGCGCTCTGCGACCACGATGGGCGTGCCCGGCGTGACATCGGGTACGTTCGCCAGGGGCTTCCCGGGCGTGAAGCGCACGGCGATCTTCGCGCTGGCGTCGACGAGGCCACGAAACGTGTCTCGACCCTGCCCCACCTCGCGGCTGAAATCCACGCCCTCCGGACGGAACGCCATGATGCAGGAATCGAGGGTGCCGAGGCCGTCGGCGGCGGCCCAGACCCAGCCGGGGGCGACGAACTCAGCCGCATCGATGCCGGCCAGCGCCGTGCCAGCGATCGTCGCGCGGTTCCATTCGCGCTCGACCTCGGCCGCCACGATGGGATTGTCAAAGAAGCGCCGCGACTCGGCGACGACGCCGTCTGGTGGCGTCGTGAAGCCGGCTGCCGGTGCGTCGGCGCAGGGCGCCAGTGGTCCGCGCTTGATTCGGGCGGTCAGGGCGGTGGCCTTGCGTCCACGGGGCAGCGGCTGGTCGAGGCCGACGGTCAGCCGCTTGCCGAACATGTCTGCGTCGCCGCTGTCCACCTCGGTCGTCCGGGCGATCAGTCGGTCGAGACTGGCGAAGTAGGCGTCAAGCAGCTGATCGTGCAGCGTGGCCCGGAACTCGCCCCGGCCGCCGGCCGTCGGGTTTGCCACGAGGCCATGCAGCGCCGCATCGATCCGGCCGCCGGCCGCCCGCACCTGGCGCAGCACCTCCGCACGGCGCGCGTGGTCGGCCGGTGCCGCCGGGTTCTCCTGGTACAGCCGCACCAGTGCGGTCGCGTGTTGCAGCCAGTCGACCGGGTCCGGCAATGTCAGGGCAGTGCGCTTCTCGGTGCCCGCCCGGGTGAGCAGCAGCGGGTAGTGGGAATGGAACGGGAACTGCAGGTCGGCGGGCTCCAGGTAGCGGCCTTGCAGGATGTAGTCGGCCGCGCGATTCACATACTGGGAGCGCCGTACGGCGCCCTGCAGGAAGCGGTCCTCGCAGCGGCGCAATTCTGCGGTGCGCAGCTGTCCGGTGCGGGGGTCGCGGCTGCGCAGGGCGAAGCATCTTTCGTTGTCTTCGTCGAAGGCAGTCCAGCGACGCGCCTCGGCGGCGGCGAAGGCGCCCCGGATCTGGGCTTGCTGGGTCGTGTCGACGCGGGCCATGTCGTCCTTCAGGACATCCACCGCCGTTGCCAGCGCGGCCAATCGGGTGTCCGTCGCGTTGCCGGCGACAATCACTTCAGTCTTCAGCGCCGCCAGGTCCCGGCTGGTCTGCTCATAGAGTCCAGCGACCAGCCGGGTGAGTTCTGGTGGCGGCACTGCCGGTGCCGCCCCCACGCCACCCAGGGCCGCTGCGCCGTCGAACAGTGCCAGGGCCTGACCACCTGCCAGCAACAGGCCAAGCCGTGCGGTGACAGCCAGCCACGATGTCGCCTGTCCCCCGCTGGCAGGCGCGGCACCGGACGCGAGGAGTGGCTGGCGAAGCACGGCAAATGCCCCACTGCGATGTGACGAACCGCCGAGGCTCGCGGCCGCGCTGCCAACGGTGAGCAGCGCGCGCAGGTTCTCGCCCTGGCCGCTTTCCGTGCCGATCAGGCGCCAGGTATCGTCGGCGATGGCCTGCAAGGCAGGCTGGCGGTCGCCGGGGGCCGTGAGCCGGTCGTTCGCCGCGGCGAGCGCTTTGCTCAGCAGCGCCGTGGCGGGTTGGTTGGCGAGGGCTGAATCCTTGGCCAGTCGCTCGGTGAGCGTGGCAGCTATCGACACGCCGCCCATCGCCTGGCCGAAGAGGGCATCGTGGGCATCCGTGCACGCCGCTGAAGCCCGGCACCGTTGCCAGAGTGCCGTCGCCGACCCCAGTTGGGCCGCACCGTCCAGGGTACCGGCGTAGCCGTACCGTGCATCGGCCTCGACCCGGGGTGCGACCTGCTGGTCCACGAGTCGGAGCAGAGCCTCCATCCGGCCGGCCTGCTGGCCCGCGGTCAGTGCGGCCGTGGCGACCTGCAGTGTATCGATCAGCCGGTACCGGCTCGTACCAGTGCCGTAGCGCTGACCGACGCTGCCGGCGACCCGGCTGGTAGCGTCGATGATGGAGCGCCACTGGTCGTCATCGATGTCACCCAGGTCTTCGGAGCGTGCGGCGGCGACGGCGCTCCAGAAGGTCAGGTAGGCGGTCGCAGTCGCGGGATGGGGCTCGATGTGGGCCTGAATGGCGCTGGAATAGCCGCTGGCGTCAGCCAGGTCCGTGGTCGCGTCGGTAGCCAGCACGGGCTCGTTGCACAACAGCGCGACACCCGCCGCGCAGACAGCGGCCCGCAGCAGTCCATTGCGCATGGGTTCAGATCCTTCCTCGGGCCTACAGGCTGATGTTCATGGCATTTGCTCGATCCCTCAGTCGAGGACGTGCGATAGCAGCCCGTCCGCCAGCTTCGGCTCGAACCAGGTGGACTTGGGCGGCATCACCTGGTTGGCGTCGGCCACCGCCATCAGCGCCTCCAGGCCCGTGGGAAACATCGCGAAGGCCACGGCCATCTCGCCGCCGTCCACGCGCCGCTCCAGTTCTTCCAGGCCGCGGATGCCGCCGACGAAATCGATGCGCTTGTCGCGCCGGGGGTCGCCGATGCCCAGCACGGGCGCCAGCAGGTGATCCTGCAGCAGGCTCACGTCCAGGCTGGCCACCGGGTCCTTCGGGACCAGCGCCTTGTGGATGTCCAGCCGGTACCACTGGCCCCCGAGGTACATGCCGAACTGGCCGGCGTGCGCAGGCCGGGCCCGCTTCGCCACCGGCGTGACGGTGAACTCCCGGGCGATGCGCACCAGGAAGTCCGCCATGGAGTGGCCATTGAGATCCTTCACTACCCGGTTGTAATCCAGGATCCGCATCTCGTCGTGGGGGAAGGCCACGCAGAGGAAGTAGTTGTAGTCCACGTCGCCGGAATGCCGGGGATTGCCCTGGCCTCGCGCGGCCGCCACGCGGGACGCCGCGGCGGACCGGTGATGGCCATCGGCGATGTACAGGGAATCCATGGCGTCGACGATGCGGGTGATGGCGCCGACCTGTTCCCGGTCGCTGATCACCCAGATGGCGTGGCAGACGCCGTCGTCGGCCTGCACCTCAGAGGCCGGCATGCCCCGCATGCTGTCCTCGATGATCAGCCGCAGCGCCGGGTTGCTGCGGTAGGCGAGCAGCACCGGCCCCGTCTGGGCATTCAGCGCCGTGATCTGGCGGACCCGGTCGTCCTCCTTGTCCGGCCGGGTGAACTCGTGCTTGCGGATGCGGTTGCGGTCGTACTCCACGACGCTGCCGACGCAGGCAATCCCGGTCTGCAGGTGCTCGCCCATGCGGAGCTGGTAGACGTAGTAGTGGGGCTGCTCGTCGCGGACGAGCACGCCGTCGTCGATCAGCTTCCGCAGGTTCGCGGCACCTTTCGCGTAGACCGGCGGGGAGTAGGGGTCAGTCCCCTCAGGCAGGTCGATCTCCGGCTTCGAGATGTGCAGGAAGCTGGCCGGGCGGCCCCTGGCCCGGTGCCGGGCCTCCTCAGTGTTCAGCACGTCATAGGGCGGCGCTGCCACGGCCGGCGCCCGGCCGGGGGCCGGGCGCAGGGCGCGGAAGGGTTTGATGAGTGTGTGCATATATGTGTACCAGTCGCATTGCGCAGGGGCGTCGCGCAGGAGCGCCTTTAGGCGCGACCCGCCTCCGGCGAGAATCGAGTCCGCGAGTCTCGAGCCGGAGGCGGGTCGCGCCT
>JAEUQA010000073.1 GCA_016789845.1 Chromatiales bacterium | reverse complement strand
CGCGGCAAAGCCGCGCAAATGCCCAGATGCCAAACCCGGTGCCTCTTCTACACGCCGATGGCGGTTTCGCGGTTTACCACCGGTCCGTCCTGTTCCCAGAAGGGCGGGAAACGCATGGCCACGGCCGAGCAGGCCAGGGCGATGGCGTGGAAGCCGGCGAATACGAGAGCGTTGCCGAACAGCGTGAAGTGGGTGAGGCCGACAGCCAGGAACGGCAGGTGGGCGAAGAGCACCTTCTTCGCGTTGGTGGCCCGGATGTTATGGGGTGGCGACACGTGGATGTCCCACCAGCCCGACTGGTAGATCTGCCCGTACCCGGACAGCAGGAAGAAGACCAGCACCGCGGTAATCCAGCGAGCGAACCCGAAGTCTTCCACCAGCGCCCACAGCACCAGGGTGAGCTGGGCCGAGCAGAAACCCCAGGCCAGGCCGAACAGCACCTGGGGGACCAGGTACAGCCTGCGGCCGTGGGTCAGCGTGCCCCGGGGCCACCAGTACACATAGCCCCAGACCGTAGCGGCGGCCCAGAGGACCGTCAGGCCCAGCCACAGGGGGTCGGACTGCTGGCCCGGCTCGACGCAGGGCCTGTGTACGAGCACCTTCAGGACGCCCGTGGCCCAGCTAAGCACGAGAATGACGCAGAAGTAGAGGGTGGCCCGCAGCCAGGCCAGGGGCGGGCTGTGGACGTTGTCCGGGTGCCGGTTACGCAGGATCAGGAAGACCTGGGCCAGGACCGACGCCAGCAGCAGCACGCCGAGGACGAACCAGTCCTCGGCGCCGCCGGCAAAGATCCGCGGCGGGTCGAAGGTGGCCGTCATCAGGACGGCCGGCGTCTCCAGCCCCAGATGCCGACGGCCCCGAGCAGCAGCAAGGTCGCCGGGTCAACGGCCATGAAGCCGCCGCCGCCACCCGGGCTCGGCGCTTCCACGCCCCCTTCGCCCAGGGTGATGCCCGTGCCGGTCAGCTGGACGATCACGGACGCCTCGTCGGGGTCGTTGGAGGGGATGTCGAGGCTGTCGCTGGCGGGGCCCGTGCCGGGCGGAGCGTAGCGGACCGTGACGATGCAGCTCCCGCCTGGTGCCAGCGTCTGGGCCGAGCAACCGTCCGTCACCACGCTGAAGGGCGCGGCGAGTGGATTGGCCCCGGCCACCGCGCCGATCAGGAGGTCCAGGCCACCGGCGTTGGTGACCGTGATCGTGCGGTCGCGGCTGGTACCCTCGGTGACGTTGCCGAAGGGCACCAGCAGGTCGTCGGCGGGCAGGGTGTTGTCCGTCACGCTGATGTCGGGCGTCGCCAGGGAAATGCCGGTGCCGCTCACCGTCACCGTGGCCACCGGGGTGGCCGCGTCGTTGGACGGGATGTCCAGGCTGTCGGAGACGGCCCCGACACCGGTGGGTTCGAAGCGCACGCCAACGGTGCAGCTGCCGAGCGGTGCCACCGTCTGGCCCGAGCAGTTGTCATTGACCAGGCTGAAAGGCGCCACCAGCCCGGTGATCGTGCCGACGACCAGGTCCGCGTTGCCCTCGTTGATGACGGTCACCGTCTGGTCCACCGTCGAGCCCACGCTGGCAGTGCCGAAGGGCACCGACTGGTCGGTGGTCGGGGCCACGGAATCGGTGACGGTGATATTGGGCACGGGTTGCGCCGTGCCGTTGCCGGTCACCGTCACGGTCACCGACGGATTGGTGGCGTCGCTGGAGGGGATGTCGAGCGTATCGCTGAAATTGCCGACGAAACCCGGGGCGAAGGTGACGTTGAAGGTGCAGTTCGCGGCCGGTGCCAGGGTGGCCGCCGAGCAGTTGTCGTTGGCCAGGGCAAAGGGCGGGGCCAGTGCATTCGCCAGTCCGACCGCGCCCACGGCCAGGCTGGCGCCGCCGGAATTGGTGACCGTCACGGTGCGGCTCGCGGAGGTCAGCTCCGTCACGTCCCCGAAGGGCACGAGCAGGTCGTTGGGCGGGGCCACGCTGTCGGTGACGCTGATCTTCGGCACGACCGAGTTCATGGTAATGGACAGGATCGAGTTGTTGCCGGTCTGGCCGATGAAGTCCGCGGTGAAGGTGGTGAAGGTCGGGTCGTAGTCGATCACCAGCCGGTACCGGACCATGTCCAGCGTGAGGATCGGGATGATGGCGCAGAGGGGGCCCGAGCAGCTGCCGTTGGGCGCGCCGACGATCACGCTGAAGGTGCTGAAGTCGGCGGCGATCGACGGCGCCAGGTTCACCAGGAACTCCGCCCGGCCATTGGCATCCAGCGCGGCCGTCTGGGGTACCGAGCTGAAGACGACGCCGGCGCCACCGGCGTTCACCGCGGTGGAGTTCGGCGTGCCACCCTGGATGGTGAGGGTGATGGCCGGCACGGCGATCGTCCCGCCGCTGATGGTCACCTCGGTCCGGGCGCCGTTCAGCGTGAGGTCCAGGTAGGAACCGGCCACCGGCTCCGGGGTGATGCCGAGGGGCACGCCGTTGATCGCCCCTGTCGGCGTCGGCGTGATCACGATGTTCCGGTTCGGGCCGGGCTTGCCGTTGAAGAAGGCGCACCAGGCCGGATCCGCCGGCGTGCAGGCCGAGAGGGCGCCGTCGAAGGTGGCGCTGAACAGGTCCGTGAAGCCGTTGGCGGGACTGGTGGTGTCCACCGCCACGGGCGCGGACCAGGCGGGCAGCGCCGCGGCGAGCAGGGCCAGGGCGGCCGCACTCCCCGGCAGTGTTCGGGTCTTCATCCGGTTACTCCCCCTGGCGTTGTCCGCCAGGTCGCCGATGTTTGAATTATTGTGACGTGCGCGCACGGCCTTACTCCCCGAAGCGGTAGCTGGCCTGGAGGGCCACGCTGCGGGAGCGCTCCACGAACCCGTACCAGGTGGGTGAACCGAACTGGCTGAAGGCGAGGGGCGTGTCGTTGGCGTAGGAGACCACTTCCTCATCGGTCAGGTTGCGGCCGAGCAGCGCGACCTCCCACCTGCCATCCGCCGCCGCCAGCGCCACCCGCAGGTTCCAGATGGCGTAGGCATCCTGCTCGATCCGCGGGTCCAGGTTCTGGGACGGGTTGTAGTCGGTGGTGAACTGGGTATCGAGAGTCGAGCGGAACAGCAGGTCCTCGGTCAGCGGGTGTTCGTAATTGACCGCCAGGTTCCCCGAGAAATCCGCGACGTACTGGTTGGTCTTGCCGGTGTAGTCGCAGAAGCCGTTCGGCGAGGTCGGCGCCTGCCCCTGGTTGCACTGGCCGTTCTTGAAGTCGTCGAACTCGAAGTCCAGGTAGCCCAGCGAGCCGTTCATGGACCAGTCGTCCGTGATGGCCCAGCGGCCGTCCAGCTCGATGCCCTGGGTGGTGGCCTGCGCGGCATTGCCCACGTTGAAGCCCAGGGTGCCGTCGAAGATGCTCACCTGCAGGTCGTCGAACTGCGTATAGAACACGGCGATGTTGATTTCGGCCGTGCCGTTCAGCAGGGAGATCTTGGAGCCGGCCTCGAAGGCGGTTGCCTGCTCGTCCTCGAACTCGAAGGAGCCCGGCGGCACCAGGGAATTGACCTGGGGCTCCAGGTTGGCCGGGTACAGCGTGCCGGCGCCGGTGCTGCCCACCGGGTCGGGTTCGCTGTTCGACCGCACGTCGTAGCCGCCGCTCTTGAAGCCGGTCTTGATGGAGCCGTAAAGGAGCACGTCGTCGGTCAGGTCGAATTCCGTGATCAGCTCCCAGGCCACGTTGTCCTCGGTGCGCGAGCCGGCCAGTTGGTGGAAGGACACGTCGAAGATCGAGGCAAACAGCACGGCGCCGGTGGACAGGCGGTCGAAGTCATTGGCGTCGTTCAGGTTGAAGGGATTCCGGTCCAGGTCCCCCTCCCGCAGGATCCGGGAGGCCTTCTTCTCGATGTGGCTGTAGCGGACGCCGACGCTGCCCCGCCAGCGCTCGGTGAAGTCGTAGCCCAGCTGGCCGAAGACCGAGGCGTTCTTGGTATTTTGCTGGAAGTCCCGGAAGGCCGACGTGTTCCCCAGCGAATCGAAGGCGCCTTCAGGATTGCCGGTGGTGGCATAACCGACCAGCCGGACGACGCCGCTGTCCGTGGGCAGGAAGATCTGGTCGCCGAAGTCGAGCTGGTCCTTCTGGTAGTAGATCCCGCCCAGGTAGCGCAGCGGGACATCCTGGGGCGACGTCAGCCGCAGCTCGATGCTGTTCTGGGTGTAATCCTCCTTGGAATTCAGCAGGAACTGGGCCGCGCCGGTGAAGTCGCAGTCGCAATCCTCCGAGTAGCTGTAGCCGACGAAGCCATAGGTGCTGGTCAGCGTGTGCTCGCCGATGGCGAAGTTGAGCGTGGCGACGACCGCGTCGATGTCGTTGTCGCTCTTGTCGCCGTTGGACTGGCGGTTGTAGTTGAGCGTGCCGTCCCGCAGGCCTGGGTTGTCCAGCACGTAGTCGGTGGCCGGGTCGAAATCGGGCGGCAGGTTTGGCGGGGGGCCGTCGAAGAACTGGTCGAGGTACTCCAGGTAGTTGTAGCCCGGGCCCCAGAGGCCCGAGCTGCCGGTATTGTTGCTGAAGCCCGTCTGGCTGGAGCCGCGCGTGATCGCCGGATCCGCCCGGATGATCTCGATCTGGCGGCCCTTCACGTCGAACTGGTTCTTCTCGTACTTGAGCGTACCGTCGACCGTCTCGCCCTTGAAGCCGAAGGTGATCCGGGCGCTGGTTTCCTCCCGGTCCGGCTCGTCCCGGGACAGAAGGGTGTTGTCGATGTACCCGTCCATCGTCCGGTAGCGGCCGGCGAAGCGTGCGCCCCAGTCGAGGCCGAACAGGTTGCCCAGCGGCCCGGAAATCATGGCGTTGAGTTCCTGCTCGTTGTGGTCAGGCTCGTAGAGCGCGCTCACCGAGGCCTCGAGGGTGTCGGTGGGCCTGGCCGTGGTGAAATTCAGGGCGCCCGCGATGCTGTTGTTGCCCAGCAGGATCGCCTGGGGTCCCCGCAGCGCCTCGGCCTGGGCCATGTCCATGAAGGGCGCCCGGGTGAGCTGCGCCCGGCCGTAGTAGATGCCGTCGATGTAGAGGCCCACGGACTGCTCGAAGCCCTGGTTGATGCCAGACCCGATGCCGCGGACGTAGAGGTTGGTGCCGATGCCCGTTTCGGACATGGCGAAGTTCGGCACGTAGGAAACCAGCTCCTCCACCCTGCTGATGCCCTTCTCCGCCATCGTCTCGCCGGTGAGGACGACCACGGACAGCGGGGCCTCCTGGAGGCTCTCGGCCACCTTCCGGGCGGTAACGGTGATCTCTTCCAGGGCTTCCTGGGCGCCGGCGGGCTGGACCGGGGCCTGCCCGGCAAGGAGAAGGACCCCTGTGGCGACACCCCTGGCGACGGAGCGGCGAGGCGACTTGAGCATCATTTTTATACCCCCGCGTCGAGCCTAGCACACCTGTGACCGGGTCCCGCCAGCCCGGGAATATGTGTGCGGCGCATCTTGGAATTTTTCCGGGGACGCCGGATACTCAGTCCGTCGTTCCCATGGGCCAGAGCCCACGTATAAAGGAGGTGATCCAATGTCTAGTGAGATTCTCGCGGTGTCCATCCACCCTTCGTGTCTCGGCCTGACTGTGGACCAGACCCACGATCACATTCTGGACCACTCCTTCCCGGTGGCTAGCCGCCAGTAATCAAGGCGAGCGACGCCACCACTGAGGCTCGAGCGCGGCCCCGTAAGAAGGGCACGCCAGGCAAGGGATTGGGGACACCCGGTCTCACGAAGGGCCGCAGCGATGCGGCCCTTCTCTTTTTCGGGGGAAAATGGGGACATGCCTAATTTCCGGAGCCCAGGTTTCCCGACCCGGATCGTTCGCCTGAAGGTTGGGCCGTTGGGAAACCTGGGCTCCGGAAATTAGGCATGTCCCCATTTTCCCCCTTCTGGTGGGCCAAGCTGGATGACGAGGCGCTGCTCGACCTGCGCTTCAACGATCTCGGGCTGAAGCTCGGGGAGAGCACGCTCAAGCCCGCTCTCGACCGCCTGCACCGGGAGCTGGAGCGCCGGGGCCTCCGCTTCCGGCCACACGTCTGGCTGTCGGTGGAGTGGTTCTGCCCGGATGGCGTGCCCGGCTTCGCGATTCCCTTCTACCTGGCACACCCGCGGCTGGCCGCGCTCGAGCGTCGCCAGATGCACGAGGTGGAGGGCGGCAACGCCCGGTGGCTGCAGCGAATCCTGCGCCACGAGACGGGCCACGCCATCGACAACGCCTGGCGGTTCCGCCTGCGCAAGCGCTGGCGGCAGGTGTTCGGCCCGGCGTCCCGCCCATACCCCACGCGCTATGCACCGCGAACCACGAGCCGCAACTACGTGATGCACCTGGGCCACTGGTATGCCCAGAGCCACCCCGCCGAGGATTTCGCCGAGACCTTCGCCGTCTGGCTCGCGCCCAACTCCACGTGGCGCATCGACTACGAACACTGGCATGCCCTGCGCAAACTGCGCTACGTGGACGAACTGATGACGGAGATCCGCGACGAATCGCCGCCCGTCCGGCGCAGGACGCGCATCGAGCCGCTCGAAACGAACCGCAGCACCCTGCGGGAGCACTACGCGGCGAAGCTCAGCTACTCGGATCGCACGGAGACCGAACGTTACGACGTGCGACTCCGGCGCGTCTTCGGGCCCATGGCGCAGAACCCGGGTCGCCCGGCCGCAGCCACCTTCCTGCGCCAGGTGCGCCCGGAGCTCACGCGCCTGCTGGTGCGCCGGTCGCGGCTGCATCCCTACCTGGTGCACCATGTCATGCGCATGGTGATCCGCCGGTCGAGGGAACTGGACCTGTGCGTGAACCAGCCCCTCCGGCTCACCAAGCGCGCGGTGTTTGGCCTGCTGGAACGTATCCTGTTCGACTTTGTACGCCGTGGCCGGGAGCGCTACGCCCTGTGAAGAAGCTTCGCGTCCTTATCCTTACCCACGAGAGCCTCGTGCCTCCCGACTCGCTCGACGGGCATTCGCAGCAGCAAATCGACGAGTGGCAGACCGAATTCGACGTGATGTCCTGCCTGCGGGCGGCCGGCCACGAGGTGCAGGTGCTGGGCCTCTACGACAACCTGGGCGACCTGCGCACGCGCATCACCGAGTGGCAGCCCGAAGTAACCTTCAACCTGCTGCAGGAATTCCAGGGAATCGTCACCTACGACCAGCACATCGTGGCCTACCTGGAGCTGATGCGGCAGCCTTACACCGGCTGCAACCCCCGCGGGATGATGCTCTCCCGGGACAAGGTCCTCTCCAAGCAGATCCTGACCTACCATCGCATCCCGACGCCCCAGTTCGCGCTGTTCCGGCGTGGCCGCCGTTACCGGCTGTCGAAGAAGCTCACCTACCCGCTGTTCGTGAAGTCGGCGACGGAGGACGCCTCCCTGGGCATCTCCCAGGCCTCCATCGTCGAGGACCGGGCCCGCCTCAAGGAGCGGATCGATTTCATTCACGACCATACGAAGACCGACGCGCTGGTGGAGGAGTACATCGAGGGACGGGAGCTCTACGTGGCGGTGGATGGCAACGAGCGGCTCACGACCTACCCGGTGTGGGAGATGGACTTCGGCACGCTACCGAACGTGATGGCCGGCATCGCCACCCGCAAGGTGAAGTGGGACCGGAAGTACCAGGAGAAGCACGGCATCCGCACCGGCAAGGCCGCCGACCTCGGTGGCGCCGCGGAGGAGCAGCTCAGCCGCTACAGCAAGCGCATCTACCGCGCCCTGCACATGAGCGGCTACGCGCGCATGGACTTCCGCCTGCGGCCCGACGGCCGGGTGTACCTGCTCGAGGCCAACTGCAATCCGAACCTGAGCAAGAACGAGGACTTTGCCGCGGCCGCCGCCAACGGGGGAGTGGCCTACGAGGCCCTGCTGGAACGGCTCATGCGCCTCGGGCTGGGCTACGAAGTGGAGTGGCGGGAGTAGTCACCCCGGCTTCGGGAGCTGCGCCAGATAAGCCAGCGTGGCCTGCAGGCTGACCACGTCGGCATACCTGCGGCCCACGTCCCTGAGGTTGTCCTGATGCGGACCTTCCTCCATGTCCCCGCAGCAATCCTCGGGGACCATCGTCCGGTAGCCGTGGGAGAAGCTGTCAATGATCGTGGCCCGCACGCAGCCGCTCGTGGCCACGCCCGTCACGAAGACCGTATCCACCCGCGCCTTGTTCAGGAAGGTCGTCAGCGGCGTGCCGAAGAACATGGAGGGCGCCGACTTGGTGAAGTGGAAGTCGTAGGCGGGGTCGTGGATGCGCTCGTCCATCACCGTCGCCGGCCCGCCGTAGAACCAGCCGCTGTAGAGCGGGGCGATTTTCCAGTAGCCCATGTCCCGGGCGCTGCCCCAGGCCACGTTGCAGGTGGCCACGGGCACGCCGAGTCTGCGGGCCTCCCGGAGCAGGACCGCCGTGTTGCGGACGGCCCGATGGACGTGGGGTGACCTGCCCATCTGGAAGTCCGGGTTCGTGAAGCCGTGCTGGAGGTCCACGACGATGACGGCGGGGCGGTCCCCGAAGCCGATGGAACGGGTCCCATAGCCCGCTCTGGTGAAGCCGTCCGACATGCCGTGCGCCTCCGGGTGCCTCCAGGCCGCCATCTTGCCCTCGCGGGGCCGCCTGGCGGAACCCGGGTCAGAAGGTCGCCGTGAGTTGCACCCAGAACTTGCTGGTGTCGGTGGAAAGGTCGTCGGCGTCGTAGGTGGCGCCCTTCAGCAGCACGGCATAGTGCTTGCCCAGGGGCCAGTTGGCCGAGAAGTCGAGCTCGGTGCCCCAGTCCCCGCCGCCGGTCTGGGCGCTGAAGTCATGGGCCCGCAGCAGCAGGTCCGCGCCGAGCGCCTTGCCCGTCACGGCGAGGTACAGGTCCTGAACCCCCGCGTCCGGCGTGGTCAGGAACTTGTCGGCCCACCCCTGGAAGGCGTGCAGGGTGGCGAGGGGCGTGCGGAAGGCGCTGCCCGCGGAACTGTCGCCCTCGAGCACCTCCCAGCCCAGCCTGAAGCCCATCTTCGCCGCACTCAGGCCAAGCTCGATGAGGGAGTAGCCGGCGTCATAGTCCACGGGATTGTCACCGTAGTCGGACTGCCGGGCGTATTCGAGCGCGTATCCCAGCTTCCACCCGGGGCTGACTTCGGAGGCCCCCGTGGCACGCAGGCCGAAGGTCTCGTTGGACAGGCTGTCCGCATTGTCGAAGTCCATCAGGTACCCGTAGGCGGACAGGGTCATCAGCGGCCCCACGGACCAGCTTGCATCCAGCAGGTGCGTGTTGCTGTCCAGGTCCGGGGGCGGGGTGCCGTTGTCCGGGCCCTGGATCCGGTTCACCTGGCCGACCCAGGAGTAGGACGTGGTGAGCCGCTTGCCGAACCTGTGGCTGATCCCGGCGGCGTCGAAGGTCTGCTCGTTCTGCCGCCAGCCGACGCCGCCCACGAAGCGCTGGTTCGCCCGCTCGATCCGCTGGCGGCCCAGGATGACCTCCGTGTCCTGCCAGCCGGTGTAGCGCAGCAGTGCCTGGTTCAGGTCCGTGCCTTCCGGGTCCGTCACGCCTGGCCGGTCCGTCACCCCGTTCCGCGTGTCGTTGAAGTTGTCGGCGCCCACGTGGCGAACGTCGTCCACTTCCAGCAGGACGCCAAAGCCACTGACGGGCTTCGTCGCCACCGTGAGCCGCGAGCGCAGCGTGCTGGCCCAGGCCTCCTTCGCAAAGGCGTCATCGTCCACCGCCTCGAAGCGGTAGCGGAAGCCCAGGTTCACCGTGCTGCCGGCAACGGCCGCGGCCATGTCCTCCGTCAGGTCGGCCCCGTGCACCGCAGGAGCCAGGAGCCAGGCGGCCGCCGCCAGCGTGGCGGCCGCCAGTGGCCGCGCGTCAGTAGACATCGTGCACGGTGTTGTAGACGTTGAACTTGCCCGTCGGGGTGATGATGCGCGGTCCCTTGATGACCTTCTTGAGCTTCCGCGTGCGGTCATCGACCACCACGATGGCGGATTCCTCGTTCTGGCCGCTCCACACCGAGAACCACACTTCGTCGCCCTTCGCGTTGTACTCGGGGTGGACGACCCGCTTCGGGCCGGGGCCGAGCTTCGCCCAGTCGGCGATCGGCAGCACCTTGTAGCCCGCGTCCAGGTTGGCGATGTCGAACACGGCCACGGACTGGCTGATCTTCGTTTCCGGGTTCAGGGGCGAGTCCACCCACAGGTTCCGGGACTTGGGGTGGGTCTTCACGAACAGCGACCCGCCGCCCTGGCCCTTGAGGACCTTCACGACCTTCCAGGCGTACTTCCCGTGCTTGTCCGGATCAGTGCCGATGAGCGTGACCTTGTCGTTGCCCAACGCGCTGGTGACCCACACCGGGCCGTACTCCGGGTGGATGAAGTTGGCGCCACGGCCCGGGTGCGGGATCTCGTCCACGGGCACCTTGGCCGCCAGCTTCCGCTCCTTGGAGTCCACCACGACCACGGTGTTGGACTTGTTCGCGGCCGTCAGGAAGTACCGCAGGCTGGAATCCCAACCGCCGTCATGCAGGAACTCCTTGGCGTCGATGGTGGTGATGCCGAGGTTCTCGATGTCGCTGTAGTTCACCAGCAGGATCCGGCCCGTCTCCTTCACGTTGACGATGAACTCCGGGTGCTGGTGGGAGGCGACGATGGCGGCGACGCGCGGCTCGGGGTGGTACTCCTGGTCGGTGACCGTCATGCCCCGCGTCGACACGATCTTCCTCGGTTCCAGGGTGTCGCCGTCCATGATCACGAACTGGGGTGGCCAGTAGGAGCCGGCGATGGCGTACTTGTCCTCGTAGCCCTTGTACTTCGAGGTCTCCACGGAGCGCGCCTCGAGGCCCACGCGGATCTCGGCGACGGTCTGCGGGACCTTCGCCCACAGGTCGATCAGGTCGACCTTGCCGTCCCGGCCGATGGTGTAGACGTAGCGGCCCGAGTGGGAGAGCCGCGAGATGTGCACGGCATAGCCGGTCTTGATGATGGTGACCGGTTCCTTGGTGTCGCCGTCGATGAGCGCCACCTCGCCGCTGTCCCGGAGGGTGACGGCGAAGATGTTGTCGAGGTTGATCCTGTTCTGGGGCGAGGTCGGCCGCTCCGCCACGGGGACGAGCACCTTCCAGGAGGCCTGCATCTCCTTCATGCCCCATTCGGGAGGCTGGGGCGGCTCGTGCTGCAGGAAGCGCGCCATGACGTCGATGTCGGCCTCCGTCAGGTCGCCGGAAGTGCCCCAGTTCGGCATGCCGCCCGGCGAACCGAACTTGATCAGCGCCTTCAGGTAGTCGGTGCCCTTGGCCATGGTGATGTCGGGCGTCAGGGGCTTGCCCGTGGCGCCCTTCCGCAGGACGCCGTGGCAGCCCGCGCAGCGTTCGAAGTAGATCTTCTGCGCGTGGGCAAACTGCTCCTCCGTGAGCGTCGGCGCACCGGGCGTGATCTGTTGCGGCCCCCCCTCGACCAGGGACGGCTGCGCCTGGTAGGCCTGCTCGGCCTCGCCGGCACCGGGGTGACGCTGGCCAGCCGCCTGCTTCGCCTCGAGGCCCGTGCCCTTGCGGAAATCGTCCACCTGCGCGGGGCTGACCACGCCGCCGGGATTGCCCCAGCTGTTCAGGACGAAGGTGATGATCCGGCTCAGGTCCTTGTCGTCGAGGTAGCTCATGGCCGGCATCACGTTGTTGTACTCGATGCCGTTGACGACCATCTTGCCCTGCCGGCCCTTGACCGTGACCTCCAGTACCGATGCCGGGTTCGCGGCGATGAAGTCGGATTTCGCCAGCGGCGGGAAGGCGCCCGGCAGGCCCTGGCCCTCGGGCTGGTGGCAGGCGGCGCAGTTCTGCTGGTAGAGCTCCCGGCCCTTCTCCATGTCGAGCTGCCTGGCCTTGCCCTGGGCGACTTCGGCCTTGTGCTCCAGTGGTTCGTTCGCCGCGGTGGCCTCACGCAGGGCGGCGCCGGCAACGACGAGCATGGTGATGGCCGCGAGGGCCCCGGAATTCCGCCAACGGGATGTGGCAGTGCGCATGGCCTGTCTCCTCATGTCGGGGCGGTCCACGATGGTGCGACCAGTTGCCCCCGATTGGTGCAATTGTCCCGGCGCCGGGCCCCCGCAGGCAATGGGGGAACTACTGACGGCTGCCGCCTAGAACCGGTAGCGGAGCGTCGCCCCCAGTTGCCGGCCCCGGGGCAGGCTGACCGCGAAACCCCGGGGACTCGTTGACGACCCGGCGCACACGGTGCCGGGCGGCGCCGTGCCCGCCGTGACGAAGCTCGCGCAGGACGGCAGCGCGCCCGAGCGCCGGTCGAGGTAGCGCTGCACGTCCACGGGCGTGTCGTCGTCGGTCAGGTTGGTGACCCAGAGCGTGACGTCGGTTGTTTCCCAGGCGAAACCCGCTCGCAGGCCGAGCAGTGACCGGTCGCCGGTCTCGATGAAATTGTCCTCCTGGGCGTAGCGCGACGACTCGAAGGACCAGTCGCCGCCGGCAAACCAGCTGCGCCCGTCACCCAGGCCCCGGCGATACTCGAGCTGCACGCCAGCCATGTGCTCCGGCACGCGGGGCGTCTTCTTGCCCGCCACGTTGCCGAGCGTCTCCAGGGCTTCCGGCGTGCCGTTGCCCCCGAGCAGGTCGGCCTGCTCCTCGCTCCACTGGCGGCGGATCTCGGAATCCGTCCAGGCGTAGTTCACGCTGGCCCTGACGTGCTCGCCCAGCTGCGCCGATGCCTCCATCTCGAGGCCGGTGACGGCCGTCCTGCCGACGTTGTCCAGGATGGTGGCCGTGCGGCCATCCTCCAGTTCGATGATGGTGGTGAACTGCTGGTCGGTGACGTCCAGGTAATAGGCGGCCAGCGCGTACCGCCCGCGGCCCCCGAGCCACTCACCCCGCAGGCCGAGCTCGTAGTTCCAGACGACTTCCTCGTCGACGTCGCGGTAGCTTTCGTCCAGCGCCCCCTCGGGCGTCGTGGGCACCACGGGGTTGAAGGTGCCCGGAGACTGGCCGCGGGCGATGTTCAGGTAGGGCATCAGCGCCGGGCTGGCCTGCCAGGCGACGGTCAGCCGGGGCGACCAGCTGCGGAACGTGGCCCTGAAGCTCGTGGTGCCCCCGGCTCCGCCCACGTTGGGCACCGTGGTGACCCGCACTTCGTCGGCGGCATAGCGCAGCTCCAGGCTGGCGGTGACGGCGTGCTCCAGGTCCACCTCGAGCGCGCCGAACATGGCACGGTTCTCCACGTCCTGAAGGGTCAGGTCGCCGAAGTTGGGGAGCACCGAAACGCTGCCGTCGGGGGCGACGACAACCCGGTTCTCCACCACCTCGTCCAGGTGGCCCCGGTAGTAGTAGAGCCCCCCGGTGCCGCGCCAGGCCGATTCCCGGGGCGATGCCACGCGCAGTTCCTGGGAAAAGTCGCCCTGGGAGAGTTCGTCGCGCTGGAGGAAGGAACCGGGCTGCGGGGGCACGGGATCGTAGGCCCCGTAGGACGCGTCGAAGCCGCGCTCGAGGTCGTCGCTGACGGCGCCGGTGAGGCTGCTCACGGTCCAGGCGCCCGGCAGGTCCCAGGCGATGTTCAGCGAGCCGAGCTGCCGGTCGAGCTCGAAGCCGGCGCCGCCGGCCGCCTCGAGCGCGTCCGTGTACAGGGTGACCGTGTCGGAGCGGAGGGCCCGGCCAACGAAGTACTCCCGGGCGCGGGGCGCGTCGGCCTCGCGGAAGCAGCAGTTGTTGGCCGTGCGGGGCTGGAGCCAGGTGGCGAAGTGGTCGTCGTCCGTCTTCTGCAGGGCCAGCCGCAGGCCGACGCGCAGGTCCGGCGAGGGCGTGGCCTCGAGCTTCAGGCTGAGGTCGGTGGATTCCTCGCCACCCGTCGTGCTCCCGTCCCGGGTATTGGTGTACTCGCCGCCGTAGGTGTCCATGCCCGCGCTCACCAGGAAGCGCAGCCAGTCCCCCCATAGAGGCCCACCGAGCCAGCCGCTGGCGCGGGCCGTGTCGTGCTCTGCGCCGGTCAGTTCCAGGCCGCCGGCCAGCGTTTCGCCCGGAGTCCGCGTGATGTAGTTGATGGCCCCGGCGTAGGTGGCACGCCCGAACTGGGCGGACTGGGGCCCCCGGAGGACCTCGACACGTTCGATGTCGTAGAGCCGCACGGACTGGCTGGACCCGCCCAGGTAGATGCCGTCGATGAAGGTCGCGGCCACCGTGGAGTTGTCGATGCCGTTGCGGATGGTGGTCAGGCCGCGCACGGTCGGCCGGTTGGAGTTCGGGCCCCGGCCCGCCGCCGAGTTGAAGGAGAAGCCAGGGGTGAAGCGGGCCAGTTCGTCCAGCGAGGTGGCACCGAGCCGGCCGATGGCCTCGCTGTCGAAAGCCGTCACCGAGACGGGCACGACCTGGATGGACTCCGGCAGGCGGCGCGCGGTGACGATGATTTCCGGCAGGGCCTTAGCTTCGTCCCCGGGAGCCGGCGTGCCCTGCACGCTGGCGTTCTGGGCCGCGAGTAACAGGGCGATGGCGGTGCCGGTCAGGAACATGCGTCGGGCTTGGTGGGTTGGGCGGCCACGCTATCACGGCCGCGACGGTTTCATCCGGCCCGGTCTGTGCGACGATCACGGCTCCCCGAGAAGCGGACAGGCGCCATGAGCACTCACGAGAAGAAGACCTTCTTCGCCACCTACGACTGGGCAAAGAGCTGGCAGGACCTGCCCTGGGCCCACGACGAGCCGACCCTGTTCCTCGCCGAGATCTGCGAGCGCCGCAAGCCCGGCCGGGCGCTTGACCTCGGCTGCGGCGCCGGCACCGACTCGGTGTACCTCGCGAGGAAGGGCTGGGACGTGACCTCACTGGACTTCATGCCGAAGGCCCTGGAGTTCACGCAGAAGCGGGCGGCGGAGGCGGGCGTGTCGGTCCGGCCGGTGGAGGCGGACATCACGGAATGGGTCGTGCCGGAGCCCTTCGACCTGGTCCTGGACCACGGCCTGCTGCACAACATGGATCCGGTGCGCTATCCCGCCTACCGGGACGCTGTGCTGAAGGCCATCGGCGACGACGGTGACTTCGTGCTGCTCCACTGGCATCCCCGTTACCCGGGCCAGCCCAGCGGCCGGATGGGACCGTTGCGCGTGGCCCGGGAGCAGATACTGGGATTCTTCGCGCCCGATCTGCAGGAACGCTTCTTTGCCCGGGAGGAGTTCGAGGACTTGCCGGACCTCGTCGGCGGTGGCATGTCCCAGGCCTATTTCTGGCTGCGGCGGAACCGCGCCCACTCCCATCCCGGGGAGCTTGTCGATCAGGTGCGCGCCACGTTCCGGCGCCACAAGGTGGACGTGGATGCGGCGCTCGCCGCCGCCGGCGACGCGCCCGTCAAGGCGAAGGTGGCGGCCACCGACCTGCTGGCCAGGCTCGTGGGCCCCGGCCGGCTGGGCATCTCCCACGTGCCGGTCAGTCCGGGCGAGGCGGATGCATTGCTGAAGCGCTGGGCCGAGAGCGCGGGCCAGAACCCCCGGCTGGTCGCCAACCTCTTCACGCTATTCACGGCGACCGACCACGGCGACCTCTGCGGCGCGGTACCCAAGTGCGCCCAGTGTGAAGTCCGCATCTGCAAGCGGCTTCGCTACCGGTAGGAGCGCCTTCAGGGGGGATCCAATTGGGGACAGATTTATTTTCCCGTCAGGCAGGTCTCCGCACAGCATGGCCTCGGGAAAATAAATCTGTCCCCAATTGGATCCCCCCTGAAGACGCTCCTACGAGGCCGACGCCGCGAGCTGCACGCGGTCGGCGGTGACGGCGCTGGCCCTCCCGAAGGCCATCCGGGCGTCGCCTTCCCGCCCGAGCTCCTGGTAGCGCAGGCCGAGCTGGTGCCAGGCCTCCGCCGCGCCCCAGGCCGCGATCCGCGAGCCGGACTGCATGGCCTCGGTGAACAGGCCGGCGGCCCTTTCCAGCTTGGCGAGAGCGAGTGCCCGGTCACCGCCGAACAACCGGGGCGTGGCCCAGTCGGCGAGGCCGTCCTGCATGACGACCCAGGGATTGTCGGGGGCGAGTCGGCGGGCTTCGGCCATTTGCCGGCGGGCCTCCAGGCCCCGGGTCATGGTCGCCACGACGCCGTAGAGGGTGCTCATGCCGTTGCAGGAACCGAGCAGCGCGCGGGCCTCTGCGTGCTCCGGCCGCTGCCGGACGACGCCCTGCAACTCGGCAATGCAGTCTTCCAGGTAGCCGCGGGCGGCCGGTCGGTCGGCCTCCGCGGCCAGGGCCTGGCGGAACCGGGCGTAGGCGGCGTAGTAGGCCGCACTGGTCGTGTTGGCCGGGGCGCCCGCCTGGTCCGCCGCCAGGCGCAGCAGCTCGGCGCGGGCGGCCTCGATGCCGGCCAGGTTCCGGTCCTGGTAGCCCTGCTCGATGCGGATGCGCAGCCCGTCGAAGCCGTCAGCGAGTGCCCCGGGGCTGGTCAATAACGCGCCCGCCACCAGCGTCAGTGAGGCCGCCAGGACCAATCCGGTCGGCCGGGAGCCACGAAATGCTGATGTGAGGCGATTTGCCACGGCCGGGTTTCCCTGTCCTGATGCATGGTTTGCCCGGTTCCGCCTCCCGCAGGGTCCCCGGTGCTGCTTGTGAGGACAGGATTCGCGCCGCAGCTCTAAGTAGTTTCACGGACCTGTGGCGGGGTGGCTTATGACCGGTCGCGGATAACCTCCGGGACAGGAACGCGCTAGCATTGGCGGCCAGACAACCGCCTGAATTTTCTGGAGCACGAGCATGTTCATCAATTTCTGGTATCCCATCGGCCTGTCCACCGAAATCACGGGCGAAAAGCCGTTCCGCGCCCAGGTCTTCGGCCTGCCCTTCGTGGCCTTCCGGGACGAAGCGGGCGCTGCCCACGTGGTGTCCGACACCTGCGTCCACCGGGGCGGGGCATTGCACAAGGGCTGGATCAAGGGTGGCAGGGTCGTATGCCCCTATCACGGCTGGGCCTACGGCGGCGATGGCAAGTGCGCGAAGGTGCCGTCGCTGGGCGACGACGGGAAGATCCCTGCGCGCGCCAAGGTTGATGCCTATCCGGTGCAGGAGCGCTATGGGATCGTCTTTGCCTTCCTGGGCGACTTGCCCGAGGCGGAGCGGCCGCCCCTCTACGACGTGCCGGAATACGGCCAGGCGGGGTGGAAGTGCCAGACCTATGTGCTCAACCTGAATGCCTACTACCAGCGGTCCATGGAAAACGGCATGGACCCGATCCACAACGAGTTCGTGCACCCGCTGCAGGGTGCGCCGAAGATGGATCTCGAGATCCAGCGCAACCAGACGCCCATGTCGGATATCCCCTGGGGCGCCAAGTTCTTCCTGCCCTTCGGCGAGAAGAAGGAGAACACCACGCTGGCGGCCGACCGCCAGGGCGCCCGCACGGGCGCCGCGGGCTCCTGGTACCAGGGCCCGAACCAGCTGGTCACCTGGATCGAGCTGACCGCCACCAATGCCTTCCACCAGTACCTCTTCGAGCAGCCCATCGACGAGAACCACACCAGGATCTTCTTCCTCAACCTGCGCAACTGGTTGATGGAAGACAAGCACGACCAGCGCATCGAGGACCTGACCCTGCGGGTCGTCCACGAGGACATTGCGATCCTGGAGAACCTGAACCCCGTGCGCACGCCGGAAACCAACAACAAGGAAATACTGCTGCCCAGCGATCACGCCGTGTTCCGTTACCGGGAGCACTGCAAGGAATGGGAAGCGCGCGGCTGGCGCATCGACATGAAGGCGCTGCGCAAGGCCCAGGGCGACGTGGCCTACTCGATCCCGTGCCCGGCCCGCCGCGAGTCCGGCAACTGGGTCCTGGATCCGGTGCCCCTGGTGGCGCCGGGCCGGGCCGGCGCTAGCGCAACGCCGGCCGTTCGTTCAGCCTGACGGCAGGGCACGCCGGGCCGGTTGCCGGGCCGGTTGCCGGGCCGAAAAGGGGAGCCAGGCCTGAAGGCCGGATCTGGTCGAATACCAGTCCGACCCCCTTGTCGCTGACGCGGGCCACCATGGCTTTGCAGGACATGAGCCGGGTGCTGGCGCCCCCCGGCGGCGTGGCTTCGAGCAGGACCAGCGAATAGAGGGGGAAGGCCCCGGGCGGCCCTTCGATGAAGGCGCCACTGATGCTCAGGTCGGTGAGGCGGGCGACCACTGACCCAGCCCAGCCGCGCCGCCGGACCAGCACGGTCACCTCCAGGTTATGCCGGACGCCACAGCGGTGTTCCATGCCCTGATCTCCCGTGGCTGGCCGTTGCTGCCAGCCTCCTGCTTCCGGAATTGCAGGTTCCGTGCCAGGCAGCCGCCCCGGCAGCATCCGTGGAAAAGTCCCGCTTTCCGTGGCCTTTCGCGTTGATTCCGGGCCACCTCGGGGCAAGCCGTCTCGCCCGCCGCGCCGACCTGGTGCAGCGCGCCGGTGAGGGCGCTGCCGGGGACGCGTCAGGGTCCGTAGGTCAGCACCCGCCGGGGGGCGATCCGGAAGAGCACGCGAATGTCCCCCGGCTGGCCGAACGGGTACTTGTCCACCCCGAGGTACAGCTTCGCCAGTTCCTCGATGTGGGCGTCGGCTCCCTTCTCCGTCTCCTCCGCCACCTCCCCGCGGACCTCGATCCAGTGGTAGACGTTGGCTGGATCTACTGCAAGCACGGTCACTGGCCGCCGGGCATGGAGGTTGTCGTACTTGGCCCGCTGCTTCTCGGTGTTGATCAGGATGTGCCGCCCGTCGTAACTGCACCACACGGGCTGCACCTGTATCCGGCCAGACTTCATCTGGGTGGCGAGACTGACGACGATGGGCCCGTCAAGCAGTGCGCGATGGGAGTCGGGAATGACGTCGATGCGGGAAGAAGTCATGCTGGTTCTCCTGTTTGTGATGCTCGATGCAGTGAGCCGATTGTCCGGGAAGTGCCCGATTTGCCTGCCAGAAAAGGCCCAGGCAATACAAGTAGTGCTTGCCGTCCCTGAAATTAAGGCTTGCGGCCAGCATCCGCACACTCTATGTTCCTGCGCCGGAACCAGCAATTTTGCTGAGGGCCGCGGTTAATTCTTCAACTCCAGGGAGTATTTCAAGCATGGCCAAGAATGGTGGCGCCCCGACCAAGTCAGATATCCTGAATCACATCGCGAAGGAAACCGGCCTTTCCCGGAAGGACGCCAGCGCGGTGCTGGATGCCGTTGGCGGCATCATCCGCAAGAGCCTCCGCAGCGGTGGCCTGTTCACCCTGCCGGGCTTGCTGAAGCTCAAGGTCGTCAAGAAGCCTGCCACGAAGGAGCGGGTAGGCACCAACCCCTTCACCGGCGAAAAGATGACCTTCAAGGCCAAGCCGGCCTCCAAGAAGGTTCGCGTGCTGCCCCTGAAGGGGCTGAAGGCCATGGTTAACTAAGGCCGTCGCGACGTCAGTACGTCGTCTCGCAAGACGTTGAATCCGGAGCCCGGGGCGGCAAGTGCCGTTCCGGGCCTTTTCTTCAGAGGCACCGGGTTTGGCATGTGGACATTTGCGCGGCATCGCCGCGCAAATGTCCACATGC
>JAEUQA010000005.1 GCA_016789845.1 Chromatiales bacterium | reverse complement strand
GGAAAATGGGGACAGATTTATTTGGCCGGCTGCCGGCCAAATAAATCTGTCCCCATTTTCCACGCCTGAAGGCGCTCCTACTCCCGATAGCCGTACCCGAGCTGGTCGACTTCCACGACGAAGCCGTTCTCGAAGCGCACGAGCTGCATGAGCCGGCTCGGGCCGAAGTTGTAGGTCCACTCCTCCACCAGCACCTCCACGTAGGAACGGTCGTACTGCAGCACCTCCTCGTCGTACCGCAGCCCGTTGGGGCCATCGACCCGGAAGCGCGGGCGCGTGACTCCCTCCCGGTAGATCACGCGCTCCTGCACCCCGGTAGGCTCGCCGCAGATCTTGAGCACCTTCGAGTAGTGGTCGCCCTCGCTGACGATCCTGTTGCCGCAGCGGAAGGCGAGCGCCGGCGTGGCCGCAAGGGCGAGCAGGCTGAGCGCCACTGCGATGAGGGGCCGGGCCGCGAGGCCGGCGCGGGTGCCTGGGGAGCGCATGGCATTTTTTATAGCACGACGGTTCACCCCGTGGTGTCGCCAGATTCCCGATAACGTGTAATCTGCCCACCCCGCCAACCCAGGACCCGGCCTTTGGGACAGCTGCTGGAGACCCGACTAAAGCGCCTCTCGGCACCCGAAATGGCCGGCCTCGTGCGGGGCGGCCAGCGGGGCGTCGAACGTGAGTGCCTGCGCATCACGCCGGCCGGCCAGCTGGCGCGCACGCCCCATCCGCGGGCCCTCGGCTCGGCGCTGACCAACGAGTACATCACCACGGACTACTCCGAGGCACTGCTGGAGTTCGTCACACCGCCCCAGCTGACCAACTGGGAAACCATCCAGTTCCTCTGCGACATCCACCAGTTCGTCATGGAGCACGTCGGCGACGAGCTGCTCTGGCCGCTCAGCATGCCCTGCTCGATCAGCAGCGATGCCGACGTGCCCCTGGCCCGGTACGGGTCGTCGAACATAGGCCGGATGAAGACGATCTACCGCCTGGGCCTCGGCCACCGGTATGGGCGGATCATGCAGGCCATCGCCGGCATTCACTACAACTACTCGCTGCCCGACGCCTTCTGGCCCCTGTACCAGGACCTGGAAGGGGAGGGCGGCGACCTGCAGGCCTTCCGTTCGGCGACGTACCTCGGTGCCGTGCGCAACGTGCGCCGTCTTGACTGGCTGCTGCTGTACCTCTTCGGCGCCTCGCCCGCGCTGTGCAAGAGCTTCGTCCGGGATCGGGGGCCCACCAACCTGGACGAGCTCGACGCGGGCACCCTCTACGGGCGTTTCGCGACCTCCTTGCGCATGAGCGATCTCGGCTACCGCAACAGCGCCCAGGCGCAACTCGTGGTCTCGGCCAACAGCCTCGAGGAGTACGTGCGGGACCTCTACCAGGCCACCCACGCGCCGCGGCCCGAGTTCGAGCGCATCGGCGTGAAGGTGGCGGGCGAGTACCGGCAGCTGAATGCCAACCAGCTGCAGATCGAGAACGAGTTCTACAGCACGATCCGGCCGAAGCGCGTCACGCGCCCGGGTGAGCGGCCCACGGCGGCCCTCAGGCGTGGTGGCGTGCAGTACATCGAGTTGCGGGCGCTGGACATCAGTCCCTGGGATCCCGTCGGCATCAACCAGCGGCAGCTCAGGTTCCTCGAGGTATTCCTGATTTATTGCCTGCTGCAGTCCAGCCCGCCAATCTCGGTGGCCGAGCAGGAACGCATCGACCGCAATCACGGCCTGGTGGCGCGGCGTGGCCGGGAGCCCGGGCTGGCACTGGTTCGCGGCGACGAGAGCGTGCTCTTGCGCGACTGGGCTGCCCACATCTGCAACGACATGGTCGACGTTGCCCGGCTGATCGATCCCGGCGAGCAGCAGGGCCATGTGGACGCCATCCGTCACCAGCTGCAGGCAGTCGAGGATCCGGAACGCACGCCCTCGGCAGCCCTGTTGCGCGAACTGCGCGTCGCAGGCCAGACCATGGCGGGCTATGGACTGGAGCTGGCGGGGCGCACGCGGGACTACTTCCGCTCGCTGGCCCCTGAATTAAATCGCCACCGCGGGTTGCTGGAGACCGAGGCGGAGGCCTCCCTCGCGAGGCAGGCACAGATCGAAGCGGCCGACGACATGCCCTTCGACCAGTACCTGGCCCGTTACCTCGCCTAGCCCGTCATGAGCATTTACACTCTGCGGAACTGCCGGCCAGCGGGTGGGGCCCGATCATGAAGCGGCTGTTCATCATCGCCTTCGTGGCGGGCCTGCTGGCGGTCGCCGTGGCAGCGACCCTCTGGCCGTTCCCCGAGCACGTTCGCTACCGGTCCATATCCAGCGTCCCTGCCGACGGCGGTCGCATGGAAGAGTTCGTCATTCACTGGCCCGAAGACCGCATCGCCCGACCTCGCGAGAGAGGGGCCGCCCTGCCCGCCGCTGCGGCAGTGGGTGCCGTCGTGCTCGAGGACAGCGCGGGACGGCGCGTCAGTGCAGAACTCTTCCGCCTGCGTGACACGGAGGACAATGTCATCGGCGTTGCCGGCCGGCTGGCGGGCACGGGCGGGGCCATCGCCGACCGGGGGCGGTCGGCGTCCAACTGGCTGCTGGTCATTCCAAGCCGCGGCGCGCTGTTCCTCGCCCAGAGCGATGTGCTGGACACCACGGTGCGTGAAGGGGCTGCCGCCGAGGGCAGCCTGGCCCTCGCGCCAGCCCAGGCGGCGGCGTTCTGGACCGATCGCCCGCGCATCCGGATCACGTCGCCCGCCCCGGCGGGCGACGGGCCCGGGACGACGCGGCCCGGGACGACGGGCAGGGTGCTCCGTGGCACCAGCGAGTTTGCGGGGCTCCGGGGCAGCTTCACCGAGACCTGGGACCTGGAAGAGGTCAATGCCGACGGCAGCACCCGCGGCAGGATCCTGCTGTCCACCATCACCGTGGGGGCCAACTGATGGTCCGGGCCCTGGTCGTGGCGCTGGGACTGGTGCTGGGTGTCCTGACAGGGGCCGGGCTGATGCTTGCCAACCCGCTGGCCTGGCTCAGCGGGCTGCCGCCGCTGCCTGGCGACCTCGCGCCCGCCAAGGCCTACCGCTGGGACAATTACCGGGGCATCGACGGCGGCGTGGCCGACCTCCTCGGCATCGCCCGCCCCGACCGTGCAATTGCCCTGATGGACCCCGCGCTGCTCCATGTCCGCATCGGCATCGTCGTGCTGCCGGCCGGAGAGGGCACGCCCGCGGCACTGGCAGTGAAGGTGTCGGCCACCGACGACGCGAATTCCCTGTGGCGCGCCCAGCTTGGCACGGACGACTACTGGAGCATTTTCTGGCCGGGTGAAGGCAGCGTCTTTGCCAATGCCTACAGCAACTACTGGGCCGTGGCCCGCGATGCCTTCTTCGCCGGCATCGCGGGTGGCGAAGTCATGGCGCCGTCCTACGCCGTGACCGCACCAGAACCGCTCGGGGACCCGGCGGGCGTTACCGGCGCGTCGGGACGTTACGCCGGCTTCACCGGCGAGATCCGTGAGCTGCTGTACCCCGCCGCCGCCCACTCGGGCCCGGACCTGCCGGACCCGGGCCGGGCCATCGCCATCAAGGTGAATCCGCCGCCGGTCGGGACGCGCTAGCGCTCGAGCGCTTCGGCGATGTCCCTGAAAGGCACGCTGGTGTCCCGCAACAGCGCGGGATCCGGCCGGGCGTTGAGCGCGATCAGCTTCTTCGACAGCATGAATTCGCGCGGGTGGTTGACCGCGTAGCAGGCGGTCAGGCGGCCCTCGTCGAGGAAGAACAGCGCGAACGAACGGGACTCGGGATCGCCGCGGATCACCGCCTGCTCGGACCGGGACGAGAAGCCCACGATCTGCAGCTTGAGGTCGTACTGGTCGGACCAGAACCAGGGGATCTGGGCGTAGGGCTCGAGGCGCCCCAGGATCGTGGCGGCCGCGGTCTTCGCCTGCTCCTGGGCATTGTGCACGGACTCCAGGCGCACCCGCCGTCCCAGCAGCGGGTTCGGGTGATTGGTGCAGTCGCCCACGGCGAGCACGTCAGCATCGCTGGTGCGGCAGTACTCGTCGACCATGATGCCGTTGCTGCACACGAGCCCCGCCGCCTCCGCCAGTTCCACATTGGGCAGGATGCCGATGCCCACGATGGCGAGGTCCGCCGGGATCTCCACGCCGTCGCTGCCGACCACGCCCCTCAAGCGCGTGTCGCCAGTGAAGGCCCGGACTCCGGTGTTGCACCGGATCTCCACGCCCGCTTCCCGATGCACCCGCGCCATGAACTCCGAGAGCGGCGCCGCCTCCACGCGGGCCATCACCTGGTCTGCCAGTTCCACCACCGTGACCTTCAGGCCGTGGGTCACCGCGACGGCCGCGACCTCGAGCCCGATGTAGCCGGCGCCCACGATCACCAGCGACGCGCCGGGATGGAAATGCTCGCGGATCCGGTCCACGTCTCCGATCGTGCGCAGGTAGTGGACGCCGGGCAGGTGGCTGCCGGGCAGGCTGACCTCGCGGACGCGGCTGCCGGTGGCCAGCACCAGCTTGTCGTAGCCGAGGCGGTCGCCATTGGAGAGTACGACCGTGCGGGCGGCCGGCTCCATCTGCGTCACCCGCGTGTTGAGCAAGACGTCGACCGCGTGCTCCGCGTAGAACTTCTCCTGCCGGAGCAGCAGCCGCGGCACGTCCAGTTCGCCGGCCAGGTATTTCTTGGACAGGGGCGGGCGCTGGTACGGGAGATAGGGCTCCTCGCCCACCAGCACGACGCGGCCGGCGAAGCCGCCCTGGCGGAGCGACACGATGGTCTGGCCGGCGGCGTGCCCGGCCCCGGCGATGACGACGGTGTTCTGCATGGGCGGATTATACTGGCCCCATGCACAGCACATTCACCCAGGCCATTCGCATCCACCGTTTCGGCGGCCCCGAGGTCCTGCAGTGGGAGGAGATTCCTCTCCCGCCGGCCGCAACCGGCGAAGTGACCATCCGCCAGACAGCCATCGGGCTGAACTTCATCGACACCTACCACCGTTCCGGGCTCTACCCGCTGACGCTGCCCGCCGTGATCGGCGCGGAGGCGGCCGGCGTGGTCGAGGCGCTGGGGCCGGGTGTCGCCGGTCTTGCGATCGGCGACCGGGTGGCCTACGCCGGCCTGCCCCCGGGCGCCTACGCGGCCCATCGCAACTGGCCCGCCGAAAGGCTCGTGAAGCTGCCGGCCGGCATCCCGGACGAGGTTGCCGCCGCGGTCATGCTGAAGGGCCTCACGGCCTGGTATCTGCTCCGGCGCAGCTACCGCGTTCAGCCCGGCGACACACTGCTCCTGTACGCCGCGGCCGGCGGTACCGGCACGCTGCTCAGCCAGTGGGCCGCCGCCCTGGGCGCCCGGGTGATTGGCGTGGCGGGCTCCGCTGCCAAGGCGGCGCTGGCCCGCCAGCACGGGTGCGCGGAGACCGTGCTGGCAGCTGATCCGGACTTCGTGAAGAAAGTGCGGGAGCTCTCCGGTGGCGGCGTGGCCGCGGTCTACGATTCCGTGGGGAGGGACACCTTCTTCCAGTCCCTGGACTGCCTGCGCCGGCACGGCACGATGGTCAGCTTCGGCAATGCCTCCGGCCCGGTGGAGCCGTTCTCGCCGATGGAACTGGCGAAGCGCGGCTCCCTGCACCTGACGCGCCCGTCGCTGTTCGATTTCATCGCCACCCGCGCCGACCTGGAGGCAGGCACCGGTGAACTCTTCGACGTGATCGGCCGGGGCGCTGTGCGCATCGCCATCGGCCAGCGCTACCCGCTGCGGGATGTGGCCCGGGCCCACCAGGACCTGGAAGGGCGCAGGACCACCGGGGCGACGATCCTCGAGCCCTGACCCGGAAAAGCCACCGGATGTGCAGAAAGTGGACGGCAACGCGGCGATGGACTCCATCTGGCGCGTGGTCGCCGCCATTCCGGCAGGCCGGGTGTGTACCTACGGCGAAGTCGCGAAGCTGGCCGGCCTGCCCCGTGGCGCACGCCAGGTGGGCCGGGCGCTTGGCAAGGCACCAGCCTCGCGGCAGCTGCCCTGGTACCGGGTCATCGCCGCTGGCGGGCGGATTGCCCTCCCAAAGGGCTCCGCTGGCTACCGCGCCCAGGTCAGCAAGCTGCGGGCCGAGGGCGTCGTCGTGAGCAACGGGCGCGTGCGCCTGCCCGACTTCCAGTGGTCGCCGGATCTCGACGAGCTGATCTGGGGGCCGCCGTGAGCGTCGTGTGCTTCTCCCACGGGCAGGAGAGCGGCCCCTGGGGCACGAAGATCCGTGCGCTGGCCGGGATCGCGCGGGAGTGCGGGCACGCGGTGGAGTCGCTCGACTACCAGGGCATGGCGGATCCGGAGGCGCGGGCGCGCAAGCTGGTCGACTGGTGCCGCGCGCAGCCGGCGCCGGCCATCCTCGTGGGCAGCAGCATGGGCGGCTACGTGGCGCTCGCGGCCGCCAGCGAGGCGGGCGCGGCCGGGCTGTTCCTGATGGCGCCGGCGCTCTACGTGCCGGGCTACGAAGCGATCCCGGTGCCGCCGCCGCCCGCCTGCCGCACTACCATCGTGCACGGCTGGCGGGATGATGTGCTCCACTGGTCCGGCAGCACGCGCTACGGCGAACTCTGCGCCGCCCGCGTGGTGCTGGTGCCGGACGACCACCGGCTGGTGGCGGATCTGGCCGGGCTTGGCCGGCTGTTTCGCCTCTTTCTCGACGAGCTCGGGGAACTACCCCGCAAGGAGGAACCATGCGCGCCATCCTGATCTGCCTGCCGCTGCTGGCCGCCTGCAGCCCAACGCCTGGCCCGCCCGCACCCCAAGCCGAATCCAGGGCGGGATCCAGGGCCGAAGCCGCGGACGATAACGTGATCGGTGCGCCGCTGGAGCAGTCGCTGGACAAGGCCCGGTCAGTAGAGGAGCTGAGCGGCCAGCGCAAGGGCGGGCTGGACGAGGCAATCGACGGCGCGAACTAGGCGTTGGCCTCCGCGAAAGCGGCGAGTCCCCGCAGCGCCGGCTGGTCCGCCGTGATCAGCCAGGTGGGGATGTCCGCGAGGTAGGGCCGGTAGCGGCCCTTGTCCTCGAAGCGCTGGCGGAAGCCGGAGGCCTGGAACTCCCTGGGGAAGCGCGGCGTTATCCCCCCGCCCACGTAGACGCCGCCGAAGGCCGCGAAGGTGAGTGCCAGGTTGCTGGCGACGGTACCGAGCAGCTCGAAGCAGACCTCGAGCGCATCGAGCGCCGCAGGCTCCCCGGCGGCGATGCGTGCCCCGACTTCGTCGGGCGCCAGGTCCGGGCCGCCGGTCACCGCGCTGTAGACGAATGCCAGGCCCGCGCCGGAGATGAGCCGCTCCGCGGAGCAGTGGCCGAAGCGCTCGCGGCCGAGGGCCACGATCCGCGCTTCCCGCTCGTTGCCGGGGGCCATGGTGACGTGGCCACCCTCGCCGGTGATGGCATGCCAGCGGCCGGCGACGCGGACCAGTCCCGCGGTGCCCAGGCCGGTGCCGGGGCCCACCACGACCTTCGGCGCGCCGTCCACGGCCTTGCCGCCGCCGATCTGGAGGAGATCCGCCGGGCCGAGTACCGGCAGGGCGTAGGCCTGGGCGGCAAAGTCATTGAGTGGCGTGACCCGCGTCAGCGAGAGCCGGCGGGCGAGGGCCGGGACGGAAATCGTCCAGTTGATGTTGACCATGTGGATGTCGTCGCCCCGGATGGGCGCCGCAATGGCCAGGATGGCCTCAGCGGGGTGCTGGCCGGGCGGCAGCATGCCGAGGTAGGCCCCGAGCAGGTGGTCCAGCCCGGGGAATTCCCGGTTCCGGAAAGTCTCGACGTTCTCCAGGATCCCGCCCGGGCGCGCGATCGCGCAGCGCGTGTTCGTGCCGCCGACGTCAGCTACCAGCCACCCCATCGGCCGAAGCATACACGGCGGCCCGGATGCCCAAAAAAAGCCGCGCAAAAAAAACCGCCCCTGGGCAAGGGGCGGTGGGGATGGGCGCGGATGATGTGTCGTCTTGTTATTTTTATTGTTGTTTTTCTTCTTCTCGAGGTTCTGTCCGGTTCTTTTGATCCTGAGCTTGGGCTTGGGCTTGGGGCTTGGGGTTTTGGGGCTTGGGCTGCTGTGATGTCTCAGGTGACCGTTGCAGTGTGTCCTCGCGGGAAGTAAGTGCAGCAACCGTGCCATCGGTCCGGGGCAGCGCCCCACATTTGACAGAAGTGGAAGAAGGGCTGGTTTTCTGTGAACCGGGTCTCGGGATGCGGGGGTTTGGCCGGGTCGCCCCGGGCCGGCGCTGGACCTTGCCCGGGTCCGGATTCACGGCTTTGTATAGGACAGCGACGTTGCCGGTGGCCGTGCCCTGATAACGGGTTCACGCGCCGGATGGGGTGGCACTTGAAAATCAGGTACTTGACTGCCGCGACCGGACTGTAAAGGCCGCCGACTGCCCTTGGGGGCTAGGCGTTAAGGTCCGGGATCATGGCGCTCTCGAGGCGCGCGATGATGTCCTTGAGGCGCAGCTTTTCCTTCTTCAGCCGGCGGACGCGCAGCTGGTCCGCATCCAGGTCCCGGGCCAGCGCCGCAATCGCCACGTCCAGGTCCCGATGGGCCACCCGCAGTTCCTTAAGGTGCTGCAGCCTGCTGAACGCGTCCGTGTTGACGTTGTCGGTCATGGTGTCACGAGGATACCAGCCACGCGCGACAGGTAGGCATCTCAGGCGCGCACGAGCTCGAGCCAGTCCCGCCCGGGATCGCCACGGGCGATGAAATGGGGATTCAGGAGTTCCGGGCGCGTGTTGTAGCGGAGGGGCTGACCCTCAAGGTCTACCACGGCGCCCCCGGCGGCCTCGACCACGGCCTGGGCGGCGGCCGTGTCCCATTCGGAAGTGGGCCCGAGCCGCGGGTAGAAGTCCGCCTCGCCTTCCGCCACCAGGCAGAATTTCAGCGAGCTGCCCATGGCGACCAGCCTGTGCTCGCCCAACCGCGCGAGGACCCCGTCGAGGCTGGAGCCCCGGTGGGAGCGGCTGCCGGCCACGCGCAGTGGCGGGGTCGCCGGCGCCCGCACACGGATGGGCCGGCCGGCGCCGCCGGCGTCGGCCCGGAAGGCGCCATGCCCGGCTACGCCGTAGTAATCCCGGTCCAGCACCGGTGCATGGACCACCCCGAGGACCGGCGAGTGCCCCACCACGAGGGCTATGTTCACCGTGAACTCCCCGTTCCGCTTGATGAATTCCCGGGTGCCATCCAGCGGGTCCACGAGCCAGAACCGGGACCACTGGCGCCGGGTGTCCCATGCCACGGTGGCCGACTCCTCGGACCACAGGGGAATGTCGGGGGCGAGCGCCGCCAGGCCGGCAATGATGACGTCGTTGGCGGCCCGGTCCGCCGCCGTCAGCGGTGACCGGTCGGCCTTGGTTTCCACATCGTGATCGGGCCTGGCATAGATCCCGAGGATCGCGCGGCCCGCGGCGCGCGCGACCTCGATGACGCCGGGCAGGAGGCTTCCGGGCGGGCTATTCATGGCGGCAGGCATCACCTTGATCGGTACAATGGCGGCCGATGCGTGACTGGCAAAAATACGACACGATCCTGCTCGACATGGACGGGACGATCCTCGATCTCGCTTATGACAACTACTTCTGGCAGGAACTGGTGCCGCGCTGCCTTGCCAGGGAACGCAAGGCCGGGCTGGCCGAGGTCCGGACCGAGCTCTTCGCGCATTTTGCCCGGAAGCAGGGCAGCCTGGACTGGTATTGCCTCGACTACTGGAGCGCCGAACTTTCGCTGGACCTGCGGGCCCTGAAAAGCGCCAGCAGCCACCGGGTGCGTTACCTGCCCGGCGCCGTGGAGTTTCTGCGCAACCTGCAGGCCACTGGCAAGCCGGTGGCGCTGGTGACCAACGCCCACGCCCACACGCTGGAGATCAAGAAGGGCGTGGCGGGGCTCGGCCGCTGGATTGAAACCTTCGTCTCGTCCCACGAGTTCGGGGCCCCCAAGGAATCGGCCGAGTTCTGGGCGGGCGCCCGCGGGCGCCTGGGCTTCGACCCGGCCACCACGCTGTTCATCGACGACAGCCTGCCGGTGCTGGATGCGGCGGCCGCCAGCGGGATTGCGGGCGTGCTGGCCGTGACCCGGCCGGATACGCGGCAACCGGCGCGGGTGATCGACCGGCATGCGTCGGTGACGGGGCTGTCGGAGCTCGCGTAGGAGCGGAAAAAAAAGGGGACAGATTTATTTTCCCAGGAAAATAAATCTGTCCCCTTTTCTCCGCTCCTACCTCAACTCCTACCGGCCGCGCCTTCCGCCGCCGCTGCCGGACCTGCCGCCACCGCCGGGACGACCACCACCGGAGCGGCCGCCGCCGCCACCACCACCGCCGCCGCGACGGGGCGGCCGGCCGCCCTGGGGCGGGTACTTGCGGGGTGCCCAGGGCGGCGTCTTCACGCCTTCGAGCATGGCCGGGTCCACGGTGCCCACCGGGATGCGGTGGCCGATGTAGTCCTCGATCTCCGGCAGGGAGAAGGCGTAGGTCTCGCAGGCGAAGCTGATGGCGTCGCCCGCGGCCCCGGCGCGCGCCGTGCGGCCGATGCGATGCACGTAGTCGGCCGCATCCTGGGGCAGGTCGTAGTTGATGACGTGGCTCACGTCCGGCACGTGCAGGCCGCGGGAGGCGACGTCGGTGGCCACGAGCACGGGCAGCGTGCCGTCCACGAAGTCCTTCAGCATGCGCAGCCGCTTCTTCTGGGGCACGTCCCCGCTGATGGCCTCGGCGGGCAGGCCGTTGAACTCGAGCAGGCGGGCGATGTCTTCCGCCGCGCGCTTGGTATTGACGAACACCATCGTGCGGCGGGCCTGCATGCTGCGGAGGAGGCCCACCAGCAGCGCGCCCTTCTCCTGGTTACCCGGGAAGAAGATGGACTGGGTGACCAGGTCCACCGTCTTCTTGTCGGGTTCGATCAGCACCGACTCGGGATTGTTCATGTGCTCGTAGGCGAGCTCGAGCACCCGCTGGCCGAGGGTGGCCGAAAACAGGAGGTTCAGCCGCTTGTCGGGCGGCGGCAGGCGCCGGAGCAGGAAGCGGATGTCCTTGATGAAGCCGAGGTCGAACATGCGATCGGCCTCGTCCATCACCAGCACCTGGGTGTAGCTCAGCGTGTAGATGTGCTGGCGGAAATAGTCGATGAGCCGGCCCGGCGTGCCAATCAGCACGTCAAGGCCCTGCTGGAGTTCCTCGCGCTGCTTGTCGTAGTCGGCTCCGCCGTAGACGACGGCCATCCGGAGCCCGGTGCCGCTGCCGAGGATCAGGGCGTCGGAATGGATCTGCACGGCGAGCTCGCGGGTGGGGGCGAGGATAAGGGCGCGCGGCGCGGGCTGGTTGCCGGTGCGGGTCGGGGGATGCTTCAGCAGGTGGTTGAACATCGCGATCAGGAAGGCTGCCGTCTTGCCGGTGCCGGTCTGCGCCTGGCCGGCGATATCCTTGCCCTGGAGGGCGACGGGCAGCGTCTGGGCCTGGATGGGCGTGCATTGCTGGAAGCCCGCGGCGCGGACGCCGGTCATGATCTCGGGGGGCAGCCCCAGCTCGGAAAACAGGACGTTGTGCTCTCGACTCATGTCACCCTACTAGTGAAAAAGGAAACCTGACCCCTTGCAAATGCCCGCGGGACGGGTTCAAATTGGTCCATCCGCAGCCCGTCCAGCGCACGAAAGCACCCGGACGGGACACGCAGGAAGCTGCAGAGAACGCTTCTCAATTTCGGATTGTGCCCTATCCGGCTCCGCGCTTCACGCCGGCTTCATGAGGAAGCCCGCCTGGCGCCCCCGAAA
The DNA here is from genome assembly GCA_016789845.1 of Chromatiales bacterium. Classification (GTDB taxonomy): domain Bacteria; phylum Pseudomonadota; class Gammaproteobacteria; order Steroidobacterales; genus SHZI01. The sequence continues at coordinate 7,463 of JAEUQA010000005.1, read as the reverse complement.
TGACTTCCCGCGGCAGGCCAGCCTGAGGCCGTGACCTCCCAGGGTCAGGGTCCGGGGTAAACCATCAAAATCCCAGGCCGCTCCACATTCAGAGGACCAATGAGCATAGTTCACGTTTCCGACGACACCTTCGAAGCGAAGGTCTTGCAGGCCAGCCGTCCGGTGCTGGTGGACTTCTGGGCCGAGTGGTGCGGCCCGTGCAAGGCGATTGCTCCCATCCTTGACCAGATCGCCGTCGACTTCCAGGACCGCGTCGATATCGCCAAGGTCGATGTCGAAGGCAGCCAGAGCACCGCCATGAAGTACGGTATCCGCAGCATCCCCACGCTGATGCTGTTCAAGGGCGGCGTGGTCGAGGCCCAGCACGTCGGCATCGTGTCGAAGGAGCAACTCCAGAAGCTCCTCGAAGCCAAGCTCTAGCTGGTGCAACACCCAGGGCCCCACCAGGGTATTCCCACGGTTCTTTCCGACTCCCCCACAAGGAACAATGCATGAGAGGCTATCTCGGCAATTCGGCCCGTAATCGCTCCAAGGGCGGCGGCGGTGGCGGCAACGTTGGCGGCGGCAACGTCGGCGGCGGCAATGCCAATGGCAACATCGGTGGCGGCGGGCAGCAGCACCGGGGCCGTGGCGACGACCGGGGCGGGCGCCAGCAGCGCCGGGGCGGCCGGGAGCACGAGGAGGTCGTCACCTTTACCGAGGACGAGGTGATCGCCAAGAGCCAGCTCGAGGGCGGCGTCAACCTCCTCAACCTCAACGAACTGAAGATGAAGCCGCCGGGCGAGCTTGCCCAGATGGCCGAGTCCATGGGCCTCGAGGGCATGGCCCGGTCCCGCAAGCAGGACATTATCTTTGCCATCCTGAAGGCCCACGCCCAGAGCGGCGAGAACATCTTCGCCGACGGCGTGCTGGAGATCCTGCAGGACGGCTTCGGCTTCCTGCGCTCGGCCGACAGCTCCTACCTGGCCGGCCCGGACGACATCTACGTCTCGCCCAGCCAGATCCGCCGCTTCAACCTGCGCACGGGCGACACGGTCTCCGGCCTGATCCGCCCGCCGAAGGAGAGCGAGCGCTACTTCGCGCTGCTCAAGGTCAGCGAGATCAACTTCGATGACCCGCAGAACGCGCGCAACAAGGTCCTCTTCGAGAACCTGAAACCGCTGTTCCCGAAGAAGCGCCTGGGCCTGGAGCAGGGCAACGGCAGCACGGAAGACCTGACCGCGCGCATCATCGACCTCTGCGCCCCGATCGGCAAAGGCCAGCGCGGCCTGATCGTCTCGCCGCCCAAGGCCGGCAAGACGATGCTCCTGCAGAACATCGCGCTCTCCATCACCACCAACCACCCCGAGTGCTTCCTGATTGTGCTGCTCATCGACGAGCGGCCCGAGGAGGTGACGGAGTGGGAGCGCACGGTGCGTGGCGAGGTCGTCTCATCCACCTTCGACGAGCCGGCCAGCCGCCACGTGCAGGTGGCCGAGATGGTGATCGAGAAGGCCAAGCGCCTGGTCGAGCACAAGAAGGACGTGGTGATCCTGCTCGATTCCATCACCCGCCTGGCCCGCGCCTACAACACCGTGGTGCCGTCCTCCGGCAAGGTGCTCACCGGCGGCGTGGACGCCAACGCCCTCCATCGCCCCAAGCGCTTCTTCGGCGCGGCCCGCAACATCGAGGAAGGCGGCAGCCTCACGATCCTGGCCACCGCCCTGATCGACACGGGCTCCAAGATGGACGACGTGATCTACGAGGAGTTCAAGGGCACCGGCAACATGGAGATCCACCTGGATCGCCGGATCGCCGAGAAGCGCGTCTTCCCCGCCATCAACATCAACCGCTCCGGCACCCGGCGTGAGGAACTGCTCACGAAGGACGACGAGCTGCAGAAGATGTGGATCCTCCGGAAGGTGCTGCACCCCATGGACGAGCTGGCGGCCGTCGAGTTCCTGCTCTCCAAGATGCAGGACACCAAGAAGAACGTGGACTTCTTCGACTCGATGAAGCGCTAACGCCGCGTAGGAGCGGCTTCAGCCGCGACCCGCGACAAGGAAAGGCCCCGGCGTCACAAGGCTCCGGGGCCTTTTCCTGTGTAAGACTAAAATCCCCACAAAAAGGCCACATATAGCCGTGGTTCATGCCCTTGTCCGGACGCACCCTTACGGGCGTAACTGCTCATTCCCGGCGGGGGACGCCGTGCTAGCATTACCGTATTACCCATTACGGACGATGGACATGGCACGCAATGTCAGCCGGCTCACCAGCAAGTACCAGGCAACCGTGCCGGCAGCGGTCCGCGAGAACCTCGGGCTGAAGGCGGGGGACGCGCTGCACTTCGCGATCACGCCTGAGGGCGTCCTCCTTACCAAGGCGACGGACCAGGACCTGGAGTTCGCCCGTGGCCTCACGGGAACGTTATCCGAGTGGTCGTCGGCCGCCGATGAGGACGCGTACCGTGACCTATGACGCCTTCGACGTGGTCGTGGTGCCGTTTCCATTTACGGACCGGGCGACCACCCGCCGGCGCCCGGCCCTGGTACTGTCGCGCGCCGGAGCCCTTGGGGCGCAGCCGGGTCGTTCGGTGCTGGCGATGATCACGAGTGCGGATAACCCATCCTGGCCCCTGGACGTGCCGGTCAAGGGCCAGGCGATGGCCGGACTACCGTCACCGTCGGTGGTGCGGATGAAGCTCTTCACCCTCGACAACGAGCTCATCCTGCGCAAGGCCGGCCGGCTCGGGCGCGGGGATCAGCAGCAGGTGCGCGTATCGCTGCGGGCGTTGCTGCCGGTCTAGGCGGGCGCTCTCAACCCACCCGCCGCAGTACTTCAGCCAGCTCCAGCGTGACCCGCAGCGACGCGATCCGGAAGCCCAGCACTGCCGCGGCCGCCAGGACGAGGCCGATCCCGGGCACGAGCGCTGCCGCTCCCCGGTTGACGCTCATCCGCACCGGCACCCGCATGCCCGCCGGCGGAAACGATCGCGTTGCCACCGTCTTCACCCCGAGCCAGGCCGCGAGCGCGGCCGGGCCCAGCACGAGCACCAGCTTCACCAGTTCCTCGTAGACGAGGCGGTTCGCCTGCGTGTCATTGTCGGGCGCCTTGCCGGGCAGGCCGAAGAGGGCATTGGCCAGCGGCCACAGCAGCAGGAACCAGGCGGCGGCGAACAGCGCGGCGCCAATCAGCCACCGGCGCCGGATGCGCGCGTCGCCTTCGATCACCGGCTGGCTCATGGGCCTGAGGGTAGCCCGGAGGCGAACAACAGCAATTCCTCGGCGGAATTCGGCAGGACCGTGGTCCGCTCCAGGCGCATGCCGATCTGGTCGAGCAGCCGCGCCGAACGATCGTTGTCCGGCGCGGTGAAGGCCACGATGCGCGGGATGCCGAGCGTCTCGTGGCCGAGGGCGAGCACGGCCGACGCGGCCTCCCGGGCCAGCCCCCGGGCGCGGAAACCCGGAAGGAGGGCGAAGCCGAGGTCCACATCGGCCACCCCGTCCCGCTGGATGAGCCCGCACATGCCGATGGTCTGGCCACCGTCCTTCAGGTCCACGGCGAGCAACCCGAAGCCGAAGCGCGCATACATGGCGAGCGGCCCCTCCCGGAGGTACGCCCGGGCGTCGTCCAGCGTCCGTACCGCGTTGTCGCCGATGTACCTGAGCCAGTCCGGGTCGTTGAGCAGCGCCAGGACGAACGGGGCGTCGTCCTCGCTGAAACGCCGGAGGACGAGGCGGGGCGTGACGAGCTCGCCCAAGCCTAGAGCCAGCGGCGCACGCGGGACTGGTAGGCGCTGAACTCCGCACCGAACAGCCGGCTGAGCGCCCGCTCCTCCGGCGCGATCTGGAAGCGGTTCATGTAGAGCACGAAGAGCGGGGCCCCGATGAGGCCAGCCAGGGTGCCCAGCCAGGCGGACCAGGCCAGCAGGCACGCGGCCATCCCCAGGTACATGGGGTTCCGGGTGTAACGGTAGATCCCGGCGGTCACCAGCGCCGTTGCCGTCTCGGGCTTGACCGGGTTGAGCGTGGACTTCGCCCTGCTGACGGTGCGGGCGCCAGCACCAGCGAGGGCGAAGCCGAGCAGCACGAGCGCCACGGCCAGGGTCAGCCGCACCGGGAAGCCGATGCCGGTAGGCGCGAAGGCGGAGGAGGCCAGCCAGGCGACCGTGCCCATGAGCAGGCCGACGAGGGGCGGCGGGATGCGGGTTTCGAGGACGTTCATGGGTGCCTACTGTACAACCGGATGGGGCGCGTTTTTCGCGACGTCCGCAGGAAATACCACACGGAACCGCTCGCAGACGACTGGAGCTGATGGGCTGAACTCGCGTCCGATTCGTGCGCACTCGCGGCCGAAGAAGGCGAGATGAGTTCGCTGCCAGTAGGCAAGTGAACCGTCGCCTTCTCCCTCGGCAGCGGCAAAGTCCGCGCCGACCCGCTCGAAGGGGATGACCTCAACAGCGGTGGTCTCGATGATGCAGACCGGCGCGCCCGACCAGCGTGTGACGACGCTCAGGCTTCCGGGTACGGGGAGGGGCTCGTTCTCGGCCTCGTGAGCCCAGAGCAAGGCGGCAGTAGCCCGCTTCCTGCCGCGAACCACCAACTCCGCCAGTTCATCGGCACTCGGTTCGTTGTCGTCGAAGTAGCAGGCCTGGAAGAAGCGCTCGGACGGATCGTTGCCGAGGTGACCGACGTAGGCTGCCCAGAACGCCTGCACGTCGGGCGACGCGCGGGTGAGGGCGGTGCTCACGGGGCCCGACGCATTGCCGGTCCGCACTTACGCCTCATCGTAGGCTCTCTCGAGGGCCGCCACGTCGAGCTTCACCATCGTCATCATGGCATCCATCACGGCCTTCACCCTCCGGGGATCCTTGTCGCGGATCAGCTCGATGAATCGCCGCGGGACGATCTGCCACGAGAGGCCGAACGGGTCCTTGATCCAGCCGCACGCGGTGGGGGTCGCCCCGGCCTTGACCAGCTTGTCCCAATACTGGTCGACTTCCGCCTGGTCCTCGCAGTCGACGAAGAGCGAGAAGCCTTCGGAGAACGTAAAGTACGGGCCCCCGTTGTAGCCCATGAAGACCTGGCCGCCGACGACGAACTCGGCGGAGGTGATCGGACCATCATTGCCGGTGCGGGCGACGTTCCTGATTTCGGAGCCAGGGAAGGTGGCGGTGTAGAACTCCATGGCCGCCTCCAGCTGATCGTTGAACATCAGGAAGGGCGTTACCTTGGTCATCGGAGATCCTCGTTCAGGGCAGGCTCAGGTCAGCCAATCCGGACCGACTTGATGATGCTAGTGAAATCGTCTTCATTGAAATAGCTCACGTCGTTACTACCTGACAGCCCGACCGTGAATGCATGGTTCGCACGACAAATGAGCCCCGGATGATATTTGTGCGATGCCCAGCGACGATTGCTTCGTGGCTTGACCACTCCGGAACGAACCCAGAGTGCTGCTCAGCCATGAACTTGATCTGCTCATTGAGTATTTCTGCGTGTTTTTCCTTGCTCGGCAATGGGAATGGGCGTGCAGTCACCTGTAGCGTTGGGTAAGCGTGTCGATTGCTCTGGTGATGGAGCATGGCCACACAAAATGGCTTGGAAGCGTGTTGAATCCAGGCTTCTGGCTCACGAGCCTTCTTCATTTGCTCGATAGGAGACCAAGCGCTCGGCAGAACATTCCAGCTGTCCGGAATTGCTACCGAAAACTTCAAGTATGGCTCTGTGAACTGCTGCATCTGCGAGGATGGTGTCCTGGCGTCTAACGACCCAGCGGTTCAGCCACGGTGCGAAGCGCCGACCGCTGCAAGCGCAGGTTAGCGGTTAACGGCCTTTTCCGCTCGCCTGGCTCGCGTACCAATTGACCAGGCCGCGTTGCTCGGACGTTTCGGGTGCAGAGCCCGCGGATGAGACGGCGCGCTTTGCCTCCTCGAGCGGGACGCCGAGCGCCAGAAGGACGCACGTCGCAAAGGTCCCGGTGCGCCCAATGCCTGCGCCGCAATGGACAAGCAGGCGTTTCCCGGCTTGCAGCCGCTCCGCTGCCTTCCGAACTGTTGTCAAGAACGAGCCCTTATCGCTCGGCACACCGTAATCAACAATCGGGTAATCAACGCGTTCACACGGCACGGTGCACGCAATGACCGCTTCGGCATACTGGGGTGACTTTCTCTGGATCTCCTCGATGTCCGCGAGACACACAATGCACGAGATGCCGGTCAGCGTGACGGCATCCCACGCCTGCTCCAGCCGCTCCCTCCGCCCAGGCATGCTGTGGAGGAACAAAGCGCCTCGGATCCCTGGCGGCAGCGATACCGATCGGAACTCGACCATGCGTCGTCCCTCGTTGTTGTCTAGCAGCTACGCTGACCGGCGTGTGCTCTTTGAAGCGCGACCGGTCGAGCGTTTAGCTAGAGGCCGGTCAGAATGACGATCAGCGTACGTATCTAGGAGGCTCCGAATCATTCTCTGATACGGCACCTTTGAGCGTGCGGCATGAGCCTTGAAGAAGTCGACGCTCTTCTTGCTGAGAGAAATGGTGACCTTGACCCCATCGTCCTTCAGGACCAACTGGTCTGGGGGCGGGAGAAAGTCATCAATGACCCCCAGCCGTCCGAGCGGCTCATCTGTGTACTTTTGAATGTGCTTCATACAGTTTTCTGCCTCTGCGCCAGAAACCGGCGCCGATGATCCGGATGATGTTGCCCCGATAGGTGAACCTGACCGTCAGGATACCCTCCGATTCGCGGCCGAAGCAGTAGTAGCGCTGCTCAGCCTGGCTGTGCCGCAAGTCGCGTGCTATGACGCGGCCGGGCTCGAGAAAGGCAATCTGGGCCTCGCCAAACGACACGCCGTGCTTTCATTGATTCTCGGCATCCTTGGCCGGGTCCCAGTCGAAATCGGCTGCCATGCCGGGAGACTACCACCAGTATGGAGAAAGACCCATACAGCGGTATGTGATATGTGTGCGGCCTCTGACGGTTGATCTCAGCGGACGGCCGCAGCTGCTTGTGGCCGTTTCGCTGGAGGGGAGTCCAATTACGCGTAGTTAGATGGCTGCACGCGAAGCCTCCTGTTTAACTGCTGCCCAGGCGGATGCCGCTGGTTTGTACGTTTCGTCCTGCAACCACGTGTGACCCCAGAGTCGATCGTGCGAATCAAGGCGCGACCGAAGTTCCGCTGCCGAGGTGCCGGCAACGCATTTAGCAAGCACACCTGCCGCATCTGCGAGATATCTAGCGTAAATCTGGCGATCTTCGGCCCGATGAGTCTTAGCCGCACACTCCTCGAGGCTCAACACATACGCTGCCAGCTTTGCACTCAGTGACACGAAGGGTCTATTGCCTGACCTGAGATCCCTTTTTGTAGCCACTCAAGCCGTGAGGTTTGCAGTAAGCATAGTCCCGTTCAGCCACTCCTGGCGAACGGCCGCCGGGGTCCGGTAAGCGAGCGCGCTGTGGGGTCGTTGGTGATTATAGAAGTGCC
>JAEUQA010000068.1 GCA_016789845.1 Chromatiales bacterium | reverse complement strand
GACCGGGTCGCCCCCGGCGAGAATCGAGTCCGCGAGTCTCTCGCCGGGGGCGACCCGGTCGCGGCGGTCGCCACCCCTGCAGTGGACGATGGCAGCATGAAATCACGCCGAGGCTATGCCGACGGGCCGGACGGGCAGGTGCACTACCGGGACGCCGGCGTGGGCAGGCCGCTCCTGCTGCTCCACCAGACGCCCTGCCACCTGGGCCAGTTCGATGCCGCCTGGCCGCTGCTGGTGGCCGCGGGCATCCGGCCCATCGGCGTCGACACGCCGGGCTACGGGCAGTCGGACCCGACCCGGGACCCGCCGACCATCGCCGGCTATGCCAAGGCGGTGGCCGCGGTGCTGGATCACCTGAAGCTCGACGCCGCCGACGTGCTGGGCCACCACACGGGCGCGTCGATCGCGGCGGAGCTGGCGGTGCTCGAGCCCCGGCGCATCCGTCGCGTGATCCTCAACGGCCCGCCACTCTTCACGCCCGACGAGCGCGCCGCCTACCTGGAGGCCATCGCTGCCGCGCCCCGGCCAGGGCCCCGGGCCGACGGCAGTCACCTGCTGGCCGTGTGGGAACGGCGCAAGCACTTCACGCCGGGCTGGACCAGCCTCGGCGCCATGCACCGGGGCGTGGTCATGATGCTGATGGCCCAGATGCAGGGCGACGGCGAGCGGCCGGGCTACAGCGCCGCCTTCGCCCACGACGTCGGGGTTCCCCTGCGGGCCATCACCCAGCCGGGGCTCATCCTCACCAACACCGGCGACGACCTTTACTTGATGGCCTGCCGAGCGGGGGACCTGCGCCCGGACTTCGCCTTCCTGGCCCTGCCCGGCGGCACCCACGACATCGTGGACGAGCAGCCCGGGGAATGGGCTGCGGCGGTTCGCACGTTTCTAACGGATTCCCCGGCGATTTCCGTCCCGGAACGCCCCGCCGGCCCGGAGGATTAGGTCAATATGTCGACCCGGTAACGTAAGGACCGCGCCGTGACCTGCTAGGATTCCGTCCGCTTCTGCGCCATTAACCAGAACCCGATGAACGCACCGACTTACATCCTGGGCCTTTCCGCCTACTACCACGACAGCGCCGCGGCCCTCCTCCGGGATGGCACCGTGGTGGCTGCAGCCCAGCAGGAGCGGTTCACCCGGAAGAAGCACGACCCGGGCTTTCCCCGGGAGGCGATCGAGTACTGCCTGGCGGAGGCCGGCATCGGCCTGACGGATCTCCAGAGCGTGGTCTTCTACGACAAGCCCCTGGTCAAGTTCGAGCGGCTCCTGGAAACCTACCTGAGCTACGCCCCCAACGGGTTCCGCTCCTTCATCGCTGCCATGCCGGTCTGGCTCAAGGAAAAGCTCTACCTCAAGACGACCCTGAAGCGGGAACTGGCGGACCTCGCCGGGTGCAAGACCAGCAAGCTGCCACGGCTGCTCTTCGCCGGGCACCACCAGTCCCACGCGGCCTCCGCGTTCTACTTCAGCCCCTTCGACCGGGCCGCCGTGCTCTGCCTCGACGGCGTCGGCGAGTGGGCCACCACCTCCACCTGGGTGGGCAATGGCCGGGACCTCAAGCCGCTCTGGGAGATCGACTTCCCCCACTCCCTGGGCCTCCTGTACTCGGCCTTCACCTACTTCACCGGCTTCCGCGTGAACTCCGGCGAGTACAAGCTCATGGGCCTGGCGCCCTACGGGCGGCCGATCTACGAGAACCTGATCCGCGACAAGCTCCTCGACCTGAAGGACGACGGCACCTTCCGGCTGGACATGCAGTACTTCAACTACTGCACCGGCCTCACCATGACCAACGACCGGTTCGCCGAGCTCTTCGGTGGACCACCCCGGGCCGCCGAGAGCCCGGTGACCCAGCGGGAAATGGACATCGCGGCCTCGATCCAGAAGGTCACCGAAGACGTGGTCCTGCGGCTGGCGCGGACGATTCACAAGGAGACCGGCGAGGACAACCTGTGCCTCGCGGGTGGCGTCGCCCTGAACTGCGTGGCCAACGGCCGCATCGTCCGCGAAGGGCCCTTCAAGTCGATCTGGATCCAGCCGGCCGCCGGCGATGCCGGCGGCGCCCTGGGCGCGGCGGGCATCGTCTGGCACGAGTACCTGGGCAAGGAGCGCCCCGCGTCGGACGGCAACGACCGCATGCAGGGCGGCTATCTCGGCCCCCGCCCCCGGGCCAACGAAGCCCGGCGGCAGCTCGATGCCGCGGGCGCCGTGTACCAGGAACTCCCTGACGCCGAGCTCATGCCGCGGCTCGCGAAGATCCTCAATGAGGAGAATGTCGTGGGCTGGGTCCAGGGCCGGATGGAGTTCGGGCCCCGGGCGCTCGGCGGCCGCTCCATCATCGGCGACCCGCGCAGCGCCAAGATGCAGAGCATCATGAACCTGAAGATCAAGTACCGGGAGTCGTTCCGCCCCTTCGCGCCCGCGGTGCTGGCGGACCGGGTGGAGGACTACTTCGAGCACAAGGGCAGGAGCCCCTACATGCTGATCGTCGCCCCGGTGCGCGAGGAACTCCGCATCGCGCTCACCCCGGAGCAGGAGCAGCTGTTCGGCGTCGAGAAGCTGAAGCTCAAGCGCTCCACCCTGCCCGCCATCACCCACGTGGACTACTCGGCCCGGGTCCAGACCGTCCACCCGGAGACGAACCCGCGCTTTCACGCGCTCCTCAGGGAGTTCGAGGCCCAGACCGGCTGCGCCGTGCTGGTCAACACCTCGTTCAACGTGCGCGGCGAGCCCATTGTCTGCGATGCCGCCGACGCCTACCGGTGCTTCATGCGCACCGAGATGGATTACCTGGTCGTCGAGAACTTCCTGATGGCCAAGCCCGACCAGCCGGAACCCGCCGACAAGACCGACTGGCGCACCGAGTTCGCCCTGGATTGATGTACCGGACCGGAACCTGATGAGCAGCGAACACAAGATTCCCGAGCTCGACCGGAAGGGTCTCCGGGAGTTCGGCCTGGTCACCGGCGGCATCGTCGGCGTCATCTTCGGCCTGTTCTTCCCCTGGGTCCTCGAGCGGCCGATTCCCCGCTGGCCCTGGGTCATCTTCGGCGTGCTGGCCCTGCTCGGCCTGGCGGCCCCCAACGCCCTACGCCCCGTCTACCACTGGTGGATGCGCTTCGGCCTGTTGATGAGCAAGATCACGACGCCCATCATCATGGGCATCGTGTTCTACCTGGTCATCACGCCCATGGGCCTCGTCATGCGCCTGATGGGCAAGGACTACATGGCGCGGCGCCTGCGGGACAAGGCGCCGAGCTACCGGATCGAGAGCAAGGCGACGCCCCCAAAACGACTGGAGAAGCCATTCTGATGCTGGACCTGATGAAAGACCTGTGGGACTTCATGCGGGAGCGGAAGAAATTCTGGCTCGCCCCCATCATCCTCGTCATGCTGCTGCTGGGCGCCCTGATCGTGCTCAGCCAGGGCTCCGCCGTGGCACCCTTCATCTACACGCTGTTCTAGGATAAGCACGCGGCAGGAGCGCCTTGAGGCGCGACCCGGAAATGGGGAAATGGGGACAGATTTATTTGGC
>JAEUQA010000050.1 GCA_016789845.1 Chromatiales bacterium | reverse complement strand
AAAAAGGGAAAATAGATCTGTCCCCTTTTCTCCGGCTGAAGCCGCTCCTACTCGGCGCGGACGGAGTCCACGCGGATGCGGAGGCGTGCGCGGACGTCCTCGGCCACCGCGCCGACGCCGGCGTTGACCGCTGCGCGTTCCCCGGGCTGCAGGGTCTTGCTCACTCGGATCTGGCGGCCTTCCTGGGCGATGCGCCCGTTTGCGTCCAGCAGCACGGGCGTTAGCAGGATCTGGCTGACGGGGAACGGCGCCCGGTTTTCCACCACGGCCATGATCTGGCCGCGGGAGTCGAGCTGCAGGCCGCTGGCGATGTACTTGGTGCCGTTGTCGGCGAAGTTCAGGCGCGCGTATTCGACGGCGGCCTGCTTGCCCAGCTCGCTTTTGGAGGTTGAGGCGCCCTTGAACAGTTCCATGGCCCGCTGCCGGTCACCGGCTTCCTTCGCGATGGAGCCCAGGTAGTAGAGTGCGGGGGCCGTCGGGAGCAGCTCGGCGCTCCTCGTCAGCTCCGCCTTGCCCCGGTCGCCGGTGCGCAGCTGGTACTGGGCGGTACCCGCGCCCAGGTGGGACGCGAAGTAACCGTCGTCCAGGGCCATGGACTTCTGGTAGAAGGCCAGCGCCGCCTGCGGGTTCTTCTCGGCGAGCGCGATATCCCCCTGGAGTTGGGGGAAGCGCGCTTCCTTCGGCGCGAGGCGTGCCGCCTCGGCCGCGAGGTTCCGGGCCCCGGCCAGGTCCTTCTTGCGCGCGAGTGCCAGCGCCTCGTCCGCCTTGTCGTAGGCCGGCTTCATCTTGAGAAGTGGTGCCACGCGGGCCGTGTAGCGCTCCTTGCCCAGGTCGCCGCCCGGATTGCCCATTTCGGCCAGCGTGGCCTGGTTTCGCGCGACCCGCTCGGGGGACGGCGGGTGACTGGCGAACAGGCCCTCGAGCCAGTTCTGGTTCCGGCCACCCGCCTGGGAGAGCTTCACGAACTTCTCCTGCAGGGTCACGGCGCCCCGCGGGTCATAACCCGCCCGCTGCATGTAGCGCATGCCGTAGAGGTCGCTCTCCAGCTCCGCGTCGCGGCCGTACTTCGTGCTGACCAGCGCAGCCCCGACCCCGGCGCCCTGCACCATCAGGTTGCCGGCGGTGGAGCCCACGTCGCTCATGGCCACGCCGATCTGGGCGGCCACCATGCCCACCTGGAGCAGCGTGCCGCGTTCCTGGGCCTTGGCGCCGTGTCGGGCGGCGGCATGGACGATCTCGTGGCCCAGCACGGCGGCCAGCTCCGCCTCGTTGTCGAGCTCGGTGAGCAGACCGCGGTTGACGGCGATCTTGCCGCCCGGGAGCGCCCAGGCATTGGGCACGGAACTGTTCAGGACCGAGAACTCGTAGGGCAGCTGGCGATCAGAGACTGCAGCGAGCTTCTGGCCCACGGAGTTTACGTAGGCAGTGAGTTCCGGCAGCACCTTGAGATCACCGCCCTGGCTCTGGCGGGTGGGCGCATACTCCTTCGCCCCGATCTGCAGTTCCGACGCCTCGGAGACGAACTGCAGTTCCTTCTTGCCGGTGACGGGATTGGTGCCGCAGCCCGCGATCGCCAGGCAGACGGCTCCAAGGAGGTTCAGCCTGCGGCCCACGACACCCATCCCCGGATTCTAGTCCCGTGCAACCGGGATGAGCACCTCGTTGCGGCGAAAGGGTCCGGGGATGAAGGGGGCGTCGTACTGGGCAGTGATCGTCTCCCCCGCGACCGCCAGCTGGCGCTTCGCCAGTTCCGCCCGGAGCGCCTGTTCCTTCTTGCCGTGCATCACCTCGGTGGCCCGGCCGGAATAGGTGATGGCCGCCACGAGCCGCGCCGGGGTCCCGACGATGCGCACGGCCGGGTCCAGGGGCTCCGGCACGGTGTCCAGGGTGTAGTTCGCCGGCACGATGAAGGCCACCCGGTAGCCGCCTGAGGCGCCCGGCTGCTGGATGACGGGGGCGGTCATGGCGATCTTTTGCCCTCGCTGGGCAGGCGGATTTGCCGTCTGGACGACCGGCGCCGTCATGGCAATCTCTGCCCGTGCCCGGTTGTTGCCGGTGATGTAGCGGAATAGCCGGCCAAAGGCGATGTTGCCTGCATCCTCGAAATCCGCGCCGGTCACGAGGGTTTCCGCCGCCAGCATGGCCGGGTACAGGCGCAGTTCGAAGGCGCCGTCCTTTTCCAGCAGCTGGAAGGCGGGTTCCTCGGTGGCGGCGGCCGGCCCGGCGGAAGCCAGCAGGCCCGCCAGGAGCAGGAGACGTGGTTGCAGGCGTGGCATTGGAGGAACTCCGTGGTGTGGAGGAGGTTTCGCGGCCCGATTGACCCCGGATTCCCCTGACTTCAGAGTGGCAGCCCCGTTGATCTGAGGACGACGCTCATGTACGCCGCCGCCCGCCGCGTTGCGTTGCTGTCCCTGGCCGCCGGCCTGGCCATATTCCTGGCCACGGCCCCGGTCCTCGCCGACGGTCCCGGCGACGACCTGGACAAGCTGACGCCCGACCAGGCCCAGGTGGCCCGGGAAATGCTGGGGTTCATGGCGGACATCGAGGCGCGCTTCTGGAGCAGGGTCGACGGGCTGAACGGCGTGAAGCCCGGCAAGGTCGTGGAGGAAAGCCTGGTGCTGGACCCGCCGGACAACGGCCACTACGAGGTGCGCGTCCACCGGGGCAGGGTGGTCGAGAAGGCGGGCGTCATGACGGTCAACACCCGGCTGGAGAAGCCGCCGTTCATCATCGGGGGCAGGTGGAACCGCTTCATCGAAGTGGCCGTCCACCCGAAGACGCCGCTCGTGGGCATGCTGCACGCGACGTTCTCCGTGCAGATCTCGAACAAGGGCGAAGGCAACATCGGCGCCACGATGGACATGATGCAGGCCGCCCAGTCGCCCGAAGACCTGGCGCTCTTCGACCAGCGGGTCACCGCCGTGTTCGCCAGGCACGGGATGGACCGGGAGAAATACCGGGGCAAGGGCTGTGCGCAGAAGCGGGAAGGCCCCTGGAAGTACTACCGGCCCGGTACCTGCACCGGCGTCAGCATGTACGGGCCGGACATGCTGGCCGACGAGCGGCACTTCCGGCTCGTGGCCGAGCTCTACGACACCGTGGTGGATACCTACTTCGAGCTGCTCGACAAGCGTCGCCGCCAGCGCTACGGGGCGGAGCAGCTGGCAGCCCAGGACGCCATGCGCCGGGGCTGGCTGGAGGACCAGCTCTTCTGGGACGTCCTGGCGAAGAACTTCGTGCCCTACGAGGCCTGGGCCGCGGTGAACGCGCCGCCCGTCGTGAAATTCTGAGGCACCGGGTTTGGCATCTGGGCATTTGCGC
>JAEUQA010000029.1 GCA_016789845.1 Chromatiales bacterium | reverse complement strand
TTCGGTTCCCGCTCGTGAGGCGCGGACGCGTTTCTCGGGGGAACGTAATCGCGGCTGACGCCGCTCCTACGAGTGCCGCCGGCTGCGGAAAGAGTTCGTCCAGCGGCACGGAGCGGCCGTTACCCTGCACGATCCGGCAGTGCTCCCGACGAAGCTGCCGCACCTCGGACACGCCACAGGAGTGGGCGATCACGCTCACTTCCTTCTCCATGTTCTGCTGGTAGCGCATTACCCGGGCCGCCTTGTCCGCCGGGACCAGGCCTCGCTGCAGGTGCGGGTCGTGGGTGGTGATGCCGGTCGGGCAGGTGTTCTGGTTGCAGCGCAGGGCCTGGATGCAGCCGAGCGCGAACATGAAGCCCCGGGCCGACGTCACGAAGTCTGCGCCCATGCACAGGGCCCAGGCCACGTTGGCCGGGGTCGTGAGCTTGCCGCTGGCGATCAGGCGAACCCGCTCCTTCAGGCCGTACTTGTGGAGCAGGTCGACGACCAGCGGCAGGCTCTCCCGGATCGGCAGGCCCACGTTGTCGATCAGCGCCATCGGTGCCGCCCCCGTGCCGCCGTCGCCGGAATCCAGCGTGATGAAGTCAGGGGCGTATTGCAGGCCGCGGCTCTGGATCTCGCGAAACAACTCCTCCAGCCAGCCGGTCGACCCGATCACCGTCTTGAAGCCGACCGGCTTGCCCGTGAGGCCGCGCACCCGGTCCAGGAAGTCCAGCAGTTCGTTGCAGTCCCGGATGTCGGTGTGCCGGTTCGGGCTCAGGGAGTCCTGGCCCGCCGGAATGCCGCGGATCCTGGCGATCTCCGGGGTGACCTTGGCGGCGGGCAGGATGCCGCCCTTGCCCGGCTTGGCGCCCTGGCTCAGCTTCACCTCGATCATCTTCACCTGGGGGTGCAGCGCGAGTTCGCGGAGCCTGCCCTCGTCGAGCTCCCCCCCGGCATCGCGAACGCCGTATTTGGCGGTACCCATCTGGAAGACGACGTCGGCCCCGCCCTCCAGGTGCCAGGGAGCCAGGCCGCCCTCCCCGGTGTTGAGCCAGCAGCCTGCCGCCCTGGCGCCCCTCGAGAGCGCGATCACGGCCGGCTTCGAGATCGCGCCGAAGCTCATGGCGGAGATGTGGAAGAAGCGGTCCGTCGTATAGGGCGTCCTGCAGTACGGGCCAATCGTGACCGGCGCGGTCGGACGGTTCTCCTCATCCAGCCCGGGAAACGGCGCATTGACGAAGATCGCGGTGCCCGCCGGCCGGAGATCGCGGGTGGAACCGAAGGCAACCGTGCTGTCGACGCCCTTGGCGGCCCGGTACGCCCAGGCGCGCTCGGCCCGGTTGAACGGCAGTTCTTCCCGGTCCATGGCGAAGAAGTACTGGCGGAAGAACTCGCCCATGGTCTCGAAGGCGTACCGGAATCGCCCGACGACCGGGTAGTTGCGGCGGATCGCATGGGTGGTCTGGGTGATGTCGACCACGTACATCACCGCCAGTGCGAGGGCCCCCAGGCCGAGTGCGATGACGAACAGGGCCGAGAAGATACCGAGGATGTCGGAAACGATGCTCATGGGTACGCACCAGCCTTTGGCAAGCGTTCAGTGTCGGGCAGCGGCAGCCTGCGCGCTGCGATGCTCTGCACAATCAGGACGATAGCGCGAAGGTGCACTCCAGCGGCAGGTGGTCAGACCCGATCCGGGGGCCGGTCGCGACGCGGGTCACCTTCAACGGGCCGCCAGCGAGGCAGTGATCGATCGGAATCCACAGTGGCAACGGCCAGGCGGGCCAGGTGACCTGCAGTCCGAAGGGTCGGCGCGCGTCACTGAGACCCGCGTCACGGAGCAGGTCCTGGAAGTACGGTGAGTAAGGCGTCGCATTGAGGTCCCCCGCCACGATCCGGGGCAGGGAGGGGTCGGCGGCCGCAATCCGCTCCGCCAGCCTGCGCAACTGCGTGTTCCGCTGGGCGGCCTGGCGCCGGCTCGGTGGAGAAGCCAGGTGCACGGCGTAGACCTCGACGAGGCCGTCGGGCAGCTGGACCAGCACGCGGAGGTGGGAGCTCGTGTCGTCGCCCAGGTCCAGGTCCTCGATGGCGCGCAATGGATACTTCGAATAGAGGGCGATTCCCCAGGGGTTCCAGCGGGTTCGCAGGACAAAGTAGGGATAGGTGCGCTCGAGGTCCCGCAGTTTCTCCCGCCAGCGCGGCGTGAATTCGGAGAGCACCAGGATATCCGCTGACTGGCGCGCGAGGTAGGCGCGCGCGGCAGTCGGATCTTCCTGCCGGTACAGGAGATTGGCGGCGACCAGGCGGACCGGAGCTCCCGTGGTGGCAGCCGGTGCAATGACCGGCGAAGGCGTCCATCCCGGAAGGTAGGGACCCACGGTGAGGAGGTTGGGGATCGCGGCCACCAGCGCCACGAGCGCCCAGGGCCACTGGCGGAACGCCAGGCAGGCAACCCCGGCGACGAACTGCAGGCACAGGTACTGGACGGCAAAGTGCGAGAACAGCTCCAGGAACCAGTTGGCGCGGGCCCCAAGCGCCGCTGCGGTGGCCAGGCTGGTGCCGAGCACGGTGAGAACCGCGAGGCGTGAGAGCAGGACTATCATGGTCAGCATGCGTGACTTCGTTATCACCAGACTACTCTGTCGGCCGGCGCGCCTCCGTGACCTGGCTCGACAGTCGGTCGCGTCCAGCCTTCTGGCGCTCGCGGCCCTGTCGTCCACAGCCTGCGGGGCGGACCCCGAGCCGGCCGGTCCCGAGGCCATAGCGCTCCGGGCCGTGGCAGAGGCCCTGGGCATTGCGCCGGCCGGTTCCCGCGTGATCAGCAGCGAAGCCCGGGATTTCCCCGACGCCAGCCTCGGCTGCCCCCAACCCGGCATGGCCTACGCCCAGGTGATCACGCCGGGCCACCGGGTGCTCGTGGAAGCCAATGGCCGGCGCTTCGACGTGCGGGTCGCCGGCAACCTGGGCCGGATCTGTCACCTCCGCAAGCCCACCCGGGATAGCGGGTCCTCCGTCCCGGTCCTGCCACGGGAATCCGGCGAAGCGGCCCGCCAGGATCTCGCGCTTCGCCTCGGCCTACCGCCGGAGGCCGTCGCCGTCACGGGCTTGCGCCGCCTGAAGCCGGGCGAGAGCCTGGCCGGCTGCGGCGAGGTGTGCGCCCCGGATGCCGGGGATGGCGCCTGCGGCGTGGGAATCCGGCTCCATTCCGGTGAACGGGATTACGACTACATCGCACTGCCAGCCGGCGTGCGCCCCTGCCCCGACATCGCGCCCCGGTGATCAGGGCGCGCGTTGCGAGGCCTCGCGCTGCCGCCGGTCCCGGCGCTTCTGACGCCACGCCTTCCGCAGTCGCCGGCCGGACAACTTGCGCCACACACGGCGAACGACACGGGCCATGCCCTCCAGCGCCGTCGGCTGGTAGTACTGCCGGTCCTCCGGCGTGAGCAGGTCGTACTGGCGCCGGTACTTCAGCTTCACCCAGGCATTCATGTCCATCCGGCAGGCCTGGTGGAACAGGAAGCGGTTCCACCAGCCGCCCCGGTGCTTCCGCAGCACCGCCGAACCGAAGTCGAGCAGGATCGGGTCCCCGCCGGGACTGATGAGGATGTTGCCCCTCCGTTTGAGATCCGCGTGGGCCACTCCCGCGGCATGCAGGGCGAGTATCTGGTCCCGGAGCTCCCGGAAGAAGCGCTCCCGGTGGTCCCGCAGCGCGGGCACGGTTTCCCGATAGGCCTCGCCGGGCAGGTACTCGAGAATCAGGCTCCCGTCGTCCTCGAGACCGTAGCAGCGGGGGATGCCGGGGATGCCGGTCACGCGTCCGTATGCAGCGTGCTCCCGGCGAAGCATCGCCACCCGCAGGCGCCTTGCGATCCTGCCGCCCATGGCCTGCTTGATGACGCGCCGGTCGGCGCCGGTGCCGCGGAGGAAGACCGCGCCCTGGTAGCCACGGCTCAGGAACTGCCCGGGAGCCGGGTCGGGCACGCCTAGACCCGCGCGCCGATCCAGCCGATGCAGATCAGCGTGAACGCGATGACGACGGGCTCAGCATTCTGGCGCACGGAAGTCATTAACGACCAGCTGGCCGGCCCCGCCGGCCAGAAGCGCCGGGGGATGACCGCGGGCACGCTGCGACTCCACTCCTCCCAGGGCGCGCCGAAGATCCGGTGCAACTTGCGATCCTCGTAGCTGATGGCCGTCGGATAGTAGAACCACCAGAACGCGATCGCCACGAGGGGCGCCCACCATTGGCCGCAGGCAAGGGTAAAGCCGATGAGCACCAGCAGGTTGCCCGTGTACAGCGGGTGCCGGACCAGGGAATAGGGCCCGTCGGTCGCCAGCTGCTTGTTCTTGACGATGTACCCGGAGGCGTAGACGCGCACCAGGCACCCGAGAACGACGATGAATGCGCCAGCCATGAACAGGACCGGCGTCGGGCGCGCCAGCCAGGCGAACAGGGGCATGAGCGCGAGGCCGAGGCCCTGGCGCATCGCTTCCTGATGACGCAGTTCGCGGACGAGGCCCGGCAAGCCGGACAGCGGGGGAAGATCGGCGGTGCGGTTGGCCATAGGCCGTAAGTGTAGTCCGGGCAGCGCCGTCTCGGCCAATGCAGGTGCCAGTACGGGCGCGTACGCACCTCCTGATAGAATCGCGCGCGGGGGCCTGTAGCTCAATGGTTAGAGCAGGAGACTCATAATCTCTTGGTTCCAGGTTCGAGTCCTGGCGGGCCCACCAACGCAGCGCCTCCAGGGACACGTCCGGCGTGCCGATGGGCGCCAGGGGAAGAACCCGCCGGCATTGCGCCGGCGGGCAATCGAAGCCAGTCCCCCAGAAAGTCCGGTTGCGAAGGCACCGCAACCGGCCGTCCATCAGAGTAGTGGCTCAGTAGCGCGGGCCGCCCCGGCCACCGCCGCCCGGACCACGGCCACCGCCGCCATCCCGACCGCCACCACCGTAGCCACCGCCACCGTCGCGGCCACCGCCGCCACCGTAGCCGCCCCCTCCACCGCCGCCGCCGAAACCGCCGCGGCCGCGACCACCGCCGCCACCGCCACCGCCACCGCCTTCACGCTCGCGCGCTTCGTTCACGCGCAGCTGACGGCCCTCCATGTCGTGGCCGTTCAGTCGCGCAATGGCGGTTTGCGCGTCTGACTCCGGCATCTCGACGAAACAGAAGCCGCGGAAGCGGCCAGTCTCGCGATCGTTGATCAACCGCACGGCGTCCACGGTACCGTGCTGCGAGAACAGCGCACGGACCGATTCCTCATCGGCGGTGTATGGCAGGTTGCCTACGTAGATCCTGGTCATGACGGGTACCCTTAACTCCTCAGTTGATGGACAGCACGAGAACGTCGAACGTCAGCGCCTTGCCCGCGAGCGGATGGTTGAAGTCCAGAACCACCACGTCGGGGCGTACTTCGGCGACCCGTACCGGGCCGTCGAATCCCTGCGCGCTGAGCAGTGTCCCCACCTTGCGCGCATCCTCCGGGATCTTGTCGAGCGGAACTTCCTGCATCCTCTGCGGATCCGTGGGCCCGTAGGCCTCCTCGGGCGGGATCCTGACCTTCACGCGCTCGCGAGCCGCCTTGCCGTCCAGGGCCGTCTCGAGCCCCGGGATGATCTGCCCCTCGCCGGCGACGAAAGACAAGGGCTTCTCCCCCACGTTCGATTGCACGGTGGAGCCGTCATCCAGGGTCAGGGTGTATTCGATGTCGACTTTCCTGCCCTTGCCGATAACGGCCGCCGGCCCGGCAGCCAGGGCGGGCGAAATGACCGGGGAGGCGAACGCAGCAGACAGCAGCAATGAAGCGGCGAAGGCGCGAGCAGGGCTCACGTCCATGGTCCGACAATCCGGGGGGAAAGGTGCACGGGAGGGATGAAAGATCGTTGCGCGCGGCTTCGTAAGGAGTGCGGTGATGACCGCTGATCAGTAAAGCGAGCGCCTAGCCTCTCCAGGTGAACGACAGCGGCCAAAATCCGGGACTGGTCCCCAATATTCAGCCTACGGTTCGACTCTAGCACGGGCTTTCGGCCGATGCGATGGGCGACAGTTCCTTCGGCCGGAGCCCTTTGCAAAGCACCGCAAAAGAGCCCGGGCGTTTCATCCCCGGGGCAGTGCGCTGCCTAAAGGCTCACGGCCGGACCGCAAGCCGCATAGAATTCCGGCGGTTCTGTATCGAAGTACAGGGATAACAGCATGTCCGAAGCATCAGGGTCCACCAGCACGCCGGGGCAGGTGACCGGCCTGCGCCGCCTCTTCATCCGGAAGTCGGTTGCGCAGATGCACGCCGAACATGCCCGGGGCGACCTCAAACGCACACTCGGGGCTCTCAACCTGGTCCTCTTGGGCATCGGCTGCATCATCGGCACCGGCATCTTCGTCCTCACCGGCCGGGCCGCCGCGAATTTCGCCGGGCCCGGGATCATGATCTCCTTCATCATCACCGGCCTGCTGTGCACGTTCGTGGCCCTCTGCTACGCGGAGCTCGCCTCGGCGGTGCCGGTATCCGGGTCCGCCTACTCCTATTCCTATGCAGCGATGGGCGAGCTGGCCGCGTGGGTCATGGGCCTCCTGCTCGTCCTGGAATACGGGCTCGCCGCGGCGACGGTGGCGGTCGGCTGGTCCGGGTACCTCGTGAGCCTGCTGAGCGACATCGGCATCCACATCGCCCCCGCATTCACCGCCGCACCGGGCGTCGAGGTGAAGCAGGCGGGAGTAGTCATCGCCACCGGTATCGTCAACCTGCCTGCCCTCCTCGCCATCCTGGCCGTGACCGCGCTGCTGGTGATCGGCATTTCGGAATCGACGACCGTCAACAACATCGTCGTCGCCATCAAGCTCTCAGTCGTCATCGCCTTCATCGCGATCGGCAGCTTTTTCGTGAACCCGGACCTCTGGGTACCACTGGTTCCGGCGGAAA
This sequence comes from Chromatiales bacterium, assembly GCA_016789845.1. Classification (GTDB taxonomy): domain Bacteria; phylum Pseudomonadota; class Gammaproteobacteria; order Steroidobacterales; genus SHZI01. Next base: position 968 of record JAEUQA010000029.1, on the reverse strand, counting down.
TCCCCCAGCCCCCCGCGGGGACGCCCCGCGGCATCTGGGCCGACATCTGGCGCGCGCTCGTCGACGTGATGACGGGCCAGAACGACTCCCGCTACGGCATCGGTGGTCTCATCACTGGCGCGGCCACCATCTTCTTTGCCTACATCGGCTTCGAGGCGGTGTCCACGGCGGGAGCGGAATCCCGGAACCCGGCCAGGGACATGCCGATCGGCATCCTGGGGTCGCTCATCATCTGCACCGTTCTCTACATCCTCACGGCGGCGGTCCTCGTGGGCATCGTGCCGTATACCGAGCTCGACGATCCGGCGCCGATCGCCAAGGCCGTCAACATGATCGGGCTGCCCTGGTTCGCGATCCTGGTCAAGGTCGGCGCCCTCGCGGGACTGTCGTCCGTAATGCTGGTGCTGCTCTACGGACAGACCCGGATCTTCTACACGATGGCCCGGGACGGCCTGCTGCCCGCGCCACTGGCGGCCGTGCACCCGAAGTTCCGCACGCCCTGGATCAACACGCTGGTCGTCGGCACCATTGCTGCGGGTTTTGCCGGCCTGATGTCGCTCGGCTCGCTGGCGGACCTCACCAACGTAGGTTCGCTGGCGGCGTTCTCGATCGTGTGCATCACCGTCCTCTACCTGCGCTACGCGGTGCCCGGCCTCAAGCGCCCGTTCCGGACGCCATTATTCCCGCTCATCCCCATCCTCGGTGCGCTGATGTGCCTGTTCCTGCTGATGTCGCTGATGGCGAGCGCCCACACCCGCAGCTTCTTCCTGATCTACCTGGTCGGCGGGATCGTCGTCTACTTCCTCTACGGCATCCGCCACTCGAAGCTGGGCAAGGGCGAGATCGTCATGGGCGCAGAGCCGTCGCCGGACCTGCCGCAGAAACTCAACGTCTGATTCGGGTGCAGTAGGAGCGCCGACCGGCGCGACCGAGCCCCCTCCGTCTCGAGACTCGGGGACTCGATTCTC
>JAEUQA010000085.1 GCA_016789845.1 Chromatiales bacterium | reverse complement strand
CTTGCCGGTCGCGGCTGAAGCCGCTCCTACGCGCCGATCAACCGGGCGAGCTTCAGGATGCCGGCCACGGAGATGCCGTCGGTGATCCGGCCGTCCATCACCATCGCCAGCGCCTCGGTGAAGGGCAGGCGCCGGATGGCCAGCTGCTCCGTCTCGTCGAACGCCGGCGCGCCGGGTGCGAGGCCCTCGGCGAGGAACACGTAGCCCTCCTCGTCGGTTACCGAGTTCGACGGGTGCAGCTTCATGATGAGCTGGAGCCGGCTGGCTGTGACTCCGGTCTCTTCCCGCAGTTCACGAAGCGCGGCGGCCTCCAGGTCCTCGCTCCGTGGCGCGCCGCCCATGGGCAGCTCCCAGGAGTACTCGCCGAGGGGGAAGCGCCACTGGCCCACGAGCCAGGTGTGCTGCTCGTCATCCAGCGGGATGATGGCGACAGCCCGGTTCTTGAAGCTGATCTTGCCGTAGTGGGGCCGGCTGCCGTCGGGCGCGATGGTGTCGTGGGTCGTGATGGCGAACCAGGGGTTCTCGAACTCCAGGCGGGTGGACAGCGTCTGCCAGGGCTTGGCGCCCTCCGGCGCGTCAGGTGGTGTGGCCATGAGCCAGCGTCTCCTTGAGTCGATTGAACCACAGGTGCATGCCGAGCCCCCGCATGACCATGAACGCGGTGAACGCCAGCCACAGGCCGTGGTTACCGAGGTCCCGCGTGAAGTACCACACGGGAATGAAGACCAGGAGCGCCGTCGTGGTCATCACCACCCGCATCTCCCGGCTCAGGGTGGCGCCCACGAACACGCCATCGTAGAAGAAGCTCCAGACGGAGATCAGTGGCAGCAGGACCATCCAGGGCAGGTACTCCAGCGCCGTTGCCCGGACCTCGGGCAGGCTCGTGAGCGTGCGCACGATGGCCGGTCCCGCGATCCAGAAGGCCAGGCTGAACAGCGCGGCGAAGCCCAGCGACCAGGCCATTGTGCGCCGGACCGCGCGGCGGAAGCCTGCCGGATCCCGGGCGCCGATGGCCTTGCCCACCAGCGCCTCGGCCGCGTTGGCGATGCCGTCCAGCGCGTAGGCGGTGAGCCACTGGAAGTTCATGAGCAGCGCGTTGGCGGCGAGGAAGACGCTGCCCATCCGCGCGCCCTGGACGGTCACGAAGGCGAAGGTGAACATCAGGGCCAGCGTACGAATGAACAGGTTGCCGTTGATGCGCAGGAGTGCCCGGTAGGACCTGAGGTCCAGCAGGCGCGTTCCGGACCAGTTGCCGGGATGTCGCCGCAGCTCCCGCAGGACCAGCCACACGGCCACGCCGGCGCCAGCCAGTTCCGCCAGCAGCGCGCCCGTGGCCACGCCCCGCACCTTCAGGCCCAGGCCGAGCACGAACCAGAGGTCCAGCGCGACGTTGGTCAGGTTGATCGCCAGCGTGATGAGGAGCGGCCCGCGGGCATTCTGCATGCCGAGCAGCCAGCCGAGGGCGGCGAAGTTGAAGAGGGCCGCCGGGGCGCTCCACACCCGGATGTCGAAGTACTGGCGGGCGTAACTCGTCACCCCGGGTTCGGCGCCGATGACCCCGAACGCCGCATTCGCAATCGGCGCCCGCAGCAGGATGATCAGGAGGCCGAGCACCAGTGCCATGATCGCGGCTTCGCCCAGCGACTGGCGGATGGCCGTGCCGCCCCCGGCATCCCTCGAGAGAGAACCGTGCGCCTGGGCCGTGATGCCCGTGGTGCCCATGCGCAGGAAGTTGAGGCCCACGAACAGGATGCTGAAAACCTGCACGGCCGCGGCAACAGCCGCCAGGTAGACCTCGTCGTCCAGGTTGCCGAGCACGCCGGTGCCCACGAGCCCGACGAGCGGCACGGACACCGATGAGATGATCATCGGGAGGGCAATCGCCCAGATCGCCCGGTGGCTGTAGGCGTCCGACGCCAACTAGGGACGGATGCCGATGGCGGCGTAGAGCTTGGCCAGCACCCACAGCGGCCCGATGAGCAGGAATCGAAGGTCCCGGAAGAAGGATGGGCGGCGGCCCTCGACGTAGTGGCCCACGAACTGACCGACCCAGCCGACCACGAACACGGCGCTGGCGGTGAGCCAGAGGGGCCACGGCAGGCCGGCGGCAGCGGCCACGAGGGGGATGATGACGAGCGCCGCCGCCAGCATGCCCATGCCGAGTCGCGGCGCAAGGCGAAGGTAGTAGAGCGTGACGCCTGCCAGGGCGAGCGTCCCGAAGTTGAGCCAGGATGAGCGGGCCGCCAGGGTGGCCGGAACGGGGACGGCCCATAGGAGGGCGACCAGCGAGACGAAGATCAGCGGCACGCAGACGCTGTGCATCAGGCGATTGAACGGGTGCTGGTGATCCGCCGAATACTCTGCCAGCAGCTGTGTTGCCTGGGTCGTCACAGTGGAGTTCATACCCCGTTCAGTCGCTGCCAGCAAGCCTTCTGTGACCGCCGCCCTAGACCCCTTTTTGGGTTATAGAGTCGTGCTATTGCCAGTTTCTTCCAGGGAGGTGCTTATGAACATCAGGAACATCGGACGGATTACCGCGCTGGCATTGGGTACCACCGCGCTGGTGACGGGCTGCATGACCTACGACCCGTACACGGGCGAGAAGGAAGTGAGCAAGACCACTTCGGGCGCGGCGATAGGTGCCGCTGCCGGCGCGGCGGTCGGCCTGATCGTCGGTGACAGCTCGTCCGAGCGGAAGCGGCGCGCGATCCAGCTGGGTGTGGCCGGCGGGCTTGCGGGCGGCGCGGTCGGCAACTACATGGATCGCCAGGAGGCGAAGCTGCGGGCCCAGCTGCAGGGCACCGGCGTCAGCGTTACCCGGAGTGGTGACAACATCATCCTGAACATGCCGGGCAACGTGACCTTCCAGACCAACAGCGCGGATATCAACGCCGGCTTCTACCAGGTGCTGAATTCCGTGGCGCTGGTCCTGAAGGAATTCGACAAGACCGTCGTGGACGTGGCCGGACATGCCGACAGCGTTGGCGATGAGGTCAAGAACATGGAACTCTCCCAGCGCCGGGCCTCCAGCGTGAGCTCTTACCTGGCCGCCCAGGGCATCAACAGCCAGCGGCTGATCACGGTGGGCTACGGCGAAACCCGGCCCATCGCCAGCAACGACACTGCCGAAGGCCGCCAGCAGAACCGGCGCGTGGAGATCACCCTCCAGCCCGTGGTCCAGCAGTAAGTCAGAAAGGTACCGGACACTTAGTTATTTTTGCTTAGTTGTTTGGGCCGGGCGGCCGGGGGGCAGAACGAAGCGAGAATCGCCCAGGGTGCGGTGACGGGTCGAGAAGGGGGCGGGCGGGGTGTGTTGGGCGTTGAGGTG
>JAEUQA010000069.1 GCA_016789845.1 Chromatiales bacterium | reverse complement strand
GCGGACTCGATTCTCGCCGGAAGGTGATACCCGGTCGGGCCGGTCGGCGCTCCTGCGGGCCTACCGCTCGATGAGCTGGCGTTTTTCCTTGATCTTCGCCCATTCGTCCGCATCGGCGGGCGGCGTACCGGCCTCGGTGATCACGGGCCAGCCCTTGGCCAGTTCGGCATTGAGCTTCGTGAAGTCCTTCTGGTTTGCCGGCACCTCGTCCTCCGAGAAGATGGCTTCCACGGGGCATTCAGGCTCGCAGAGGGTGCAATCAATGCACTCGTCGGGATCGATGACGAGCATGTTCGGCCCCTCGTGGAAGCAGTCCACCGGACACACTTCCACGCAGTCCATGTACTTGCACTTGATGCAACTCTCGGTGACGACAAAAGTCATGGTCGGACGGCTCCTGCAGGGGTCGCTACTGTAGTGATTTCAGGCGCTTCTGACTAGGCTTGGGGCGCGGCACCGAGCCGCACGCGAGGTGCGGCTTGCAGTCGCACCTCCACGTTGCCGGACCGGCCATTTTCCAGGTACTGCTCCAGGGCAATCCGGATGCTCGGGAAGGCCAGGTCTTCCCAGGGGATTTCCCCGGGGCGGAAGAGCCGGGTTTCCAGGGTTTCCGCCCCGGCGCCAAACTCCGGCTGCAGCAGGCGGGCCCGGAAGAAGACGTGCACCTGGCCGGCATGGACCACGTCCACGACGGAGAACAGGCTGCCCAGCTCGACCCGTGCCAGGGCCTCTTCCCAGGTTTCCCGCAGGGCGGCCTCGCCCAGGGTCTCGCCGAGTTCCATGAAGCCTGCCGGAACGGTCCAGAAGCCCTTCCGGGGCTCGATGGCGCGTCGGCAGAGCAGGATTCGCCCCTCGTATTCGGGCACCGAGCCCACCACGAGCTTCGGGTTGACATAGTGGATGGTGCCGCAGGCGGAGCAGACGGACCGGGGCCGGTTGTCTCCCTCGGGGACGACCGTGGCGACGGGCTGCCCGCAGGCACTGCAAAAGTTGCTGCGATCACTCATGGTGGCGGCATTTTAGCGCCGATCGTTTACTATCCGGGGCGGAATTACCGGAACAGAAGCCGAGGACGCGACCATGCGACACGTATTTGTCTGCACCACCGAGTACGGGGACCACTGGACCAAGACCATCGCCAAGAAGGCGGCCCAGGTCGCGGCCATGAGCCCGGAGGACCGGGCAAAGCTGCTGAATGCGCCCGCGGAGGAGCACGCCGATGGCCACCGGGGACTACACTGCGGGCTGACCATGGGCGGCGGTATCTACGAGATGTACCAGCAGCGGCTTCAGGCCGCCGGCATCAGCGACGTGGTGGTGAGCCCCAACGCCTGCATTGCCCAGCATGCCTACGGCTGCGTGGTCATGATCTACCCCGACGGCATCTGGTATCGCATCCGGGAGATGGCCGATGCGGAGAAGGTCCTGGAGCAGCACATCATCGGCGGCAAGCCCGTGAAGGAACTGATCCATCGCACGGTGAACCCGCCCACCGGCAAGGGCGTGCAAGCGCCCCCGGCCCGCCAGCCCGCGGCATCCTGAGGAACAATCGTCATGGCCAATGAACACGAACACTGCGTCGCCCAGGCCTGGGAGGACACGCCTCCCAGGGTGCTGGACAAGCTTCGCTTCCACATCTTCCTGTGCACCGACGGCAAGGACTTCTGCGGCTGCGAGGCCAACGGCAATGCCGCACTGTCCGGCGCGCTCCGCCAGGAGCTGGCGAAGCGCCGGCTCATGGCGAGCGTGAAGGTCAACATCATGCAGTGCCGGCAGCCCGGCACCGCGGGCCCGGTCTTCGTCGTCCACCCGGACGGCGTCTGGTACAGCGGCCTCAAGGCGGAGAACGTGCCGGAGTTCATCGAGCAGCACGTTCTCGGCGGCAAGCCGGTCGAGCGTTTCCTGCTGCGGGACCTGAAGCCCGTGACCGCCGTACCCGCGCACATCGTCGAGGCGGCGGACTGCTGTGCGGAGAAGCTCACGCCCGAGCAGCAGGCCGAGGCGCTCGCCACGGCGGCGACGCGCTAGAGCCGGCCCCGGTGAGCGCGCTGCAGGATTTCCAGGCTGACCGTATCGATGGCTCCGGCAATCTGGTGCCGGACCTCAAGGGCAAGGTCGTCCTCGCGGTGAACGTGGCCAGCAAGTGCGGCCTGACGCCCCAGTACAAGGGGCTCGAGCAGCTGTACGGGGACCTGCAGGGTGACGGCTTCGTCGTGGTTGGTTTCCCCTGCAACCAGTTCGGCGGGCAGGAGCCGGGCACCGAGGAGGAAATCGTCCAGTTCTGCCAGGCGAAGTACGACGTGACTTTTCCGCTGGCCCGCAAGCTCGAGGTCAATGGCCCGGGGCGCCACCCGATCTACCAGTGGCTGACCACGGAGTTTCCCGGGGACATCGAGTGGAACTTCGAGAAATTCCTCATCGGGCGCGATGGCAAGGTGGTCAGGCGTTACCCGCCGGCGACGAAGCCCGATGACAAGGGCCTGCTCCAGGACATCGCCGACCTCCTGCAGGAGCGGCTTTAGCCGCGACGACGGCGGATCACGGGGCGTCAGCCCGAATACGGATCCGCAAAGCCTTCCGGCCGCCCCTTGAACCGCCGGTGCAGCCAGTAGTACTGCTCCGGCACGGCGCGGATGTGCGCCTCCAGGATTGCATTGACGCGCCGGGCGTCCTCCTCGGGGCTTGCTCCCGGGAAATCCTCGAGCGCCGGCAGGATGTCGAGCTGGTAGCCGCGCCCACCCGGCAGGCGGGTCGGCAACAGCGGCACGATGGCTGCGTTGCCGAGGCGCGCCAGCTCGCTGAGGCCAGTGCTGGTCATTGCCGGCTCGCCAAAGAACGGTATCAGGGCGCTCTGTGCCCGCCGGTAACTCTGGTCGGGCGCGTACCACACGGGCATCCCGCGCCGGAGCGACCGCACGACGCGGCGCACGGCATCCTTGGGAATCAGGATCGGCGCCGACTTCTTCCGCACGCGCTTGAACAGTTCATCGAGCAGCGGGTTGCGGCTTGGCCGGTAGAAGCCGGCGGCTGTCGGGCAGGACAGCCCGAAGGCGCGCCCGCTGAATTCCTGGGCGCCGAAATGCCCCGTGAGCAGGATCACGCCGCGGCCACCGGCCATGGCCCGCTCGAGGTTCTCCGTGCCCCGCAGGTCCACGAGACGGCGGACCAGCGCATCGCTCGCCCACCAGGCCAGCGCGTGCTCCATCACCGTCTTGCCTAGCGATGCAAAGTGCTCACGCAGGAGCTGCTGTCGGGCCACGGGGGTGGCCTCGGGAAAGCACAGCGCCAGATTGGCGGCTGCCACGCGACGCCGGCTGCGGAGCAGGCGGTAGAGAAGCCCGCCGAGTGCCCGCCCTTCCGCCATCTGGACCCGGTAGGGCAGCAGCGCGTTCACCCGGAGCAGGCCCAGGCAGAGCCAGATGCCCCAGTACCGGGGTTGCCAGAACCGGTACAGCGGCGTCGAGTCGTCGGCAGGAACCCCGGTGCGCATGCGACTACCCGGGAGTGTAGTGGCGTCGCGCGTAGCCCAGCAGCAAGAGCCCCGGCACGCCAACGATGCACGGCACCAGCGCGCAGGCCAGGTCGAGTCTTTCCCCGGCGAATAGCTGGTCATTGAACAGCCCGACTGCAAGCGGACCCACCACGAGTCCCGTGAGCATGATCACCATGTAGAACAGCGCCGAGACCTGCCCGCGCATCTCGCCCGGGGTGATGCCGAGGAGTGCCACGGGCGCCGCCGCGGAGACCATCGACAATCCGGCCAGGTTGAAGAGCCAGACGAGGAACGCAAGCTCACCGGTCGGCATCAGCGGCGCAGCGATGCCGGTCGGCACCAGCAGCAGCGTGCCGGCGACCGTGATGAGCAGGGGACCGCCAGGTATCCCGCGGGCTGCGAGCCGGTCGCAGGCCCAGCCCGTGAGGTTCACCACCAGCGGCCCCTGGATGATCAGGGCCAGGCCGCTCCAGGTGGCGAAGCGCGTGATGTCCCAGGCGAAGTTGCGCTGATAGAGGGCGGCGTAGAAATTCTGGCTGTAGGCGATGATCGTCATCACGCAGACGACCGCCGTCAGGCTGCCGAACTGCCGCCAGTTCTTCCCGAGGAAGCGCAGCGTATGGCCCATGCTCACGGCCCCGCCCGTCATCGGGTCCCGGGCCGGTTCCCGCACGGTTGCCAGCAGCAGCGCGATGAGCAGGCCGGGGATTCCCACGGCGATGAACGTGAACTGCCAGGGTTGCAGCAGGCCCGCGAGGGGCAGGCGGATCTCGGCCTGGCTCGTGGCCCAGGCGAGCACGGCCGCGCCACCGAGCATGGCGAGACCGGCGCCAAAGGACTGCGCGGCGACGTACAGCGCCACAGGCCGCCCGCGCTTCTCCGGCGGGAAGCTGTCCGAGATCAGCGAGAGCGCGCAGGGCGCCAGCGCCGCGTCGCCGATGCCGACGCCGACCCGCGCGAGCAGCAGGTGGCCGAAACTGCGGGCGACGCCGGACAGGGCCGTCGCCATCGACCAGAGGGCGACGCCGGCCGCGGCCAGCGTGGTCCGTCGCCGGCGGTCCGCCAGCCAGCCGAGGGGCAGCCCCAGGGTGGCGTAGAGCACGGCGAAGGCGGGGCCCAGCAGCAGGCCCATCTGGGTGTCGGATAGCCCCAGATCCTGCTTCAGCGGCTCCACAAGAAGCGCGGGTATGTACTTGTCTATGAATGAGAAAATGTAGGCAATCGTCAGCAGTGCGACGAGGTACCAGGCGCGGGCAGGGGAGGGATACTGATGGGGCACGTTGCTGTAGGAGCGGCCTTCGCCGCGACCCCTTTTCATCAAGTCCTGGTCACGGCTAGAGCCGCGCCTACGGTTTTGCCCGCAGGGGTTGCTGCTGCTCCAGCCACGCGTTGAAGTCTTCCGGCACGGCATCCTGCAGCAGCGTTTGCACGGTGCGCAGGAGTTCCTTCTGCTGGGCGGGGTCGAGGGACTTCGACGTCTTGAGCGCCTTGCGGATCATCGTGAGCGGCGCCTGGGGCGCTTCGGCGTAGGCGATCATCTTCCACTCGCCGTCCTTGCGGCGGAACACCGCCATGATGCGGTCGAAGCTGGAGAGGGCCTGCATGTTCTTCACCTTGATGTCGAAGCGCAGGCGGTAGGTGGCGACGGCCACGTCGGGTGCCACGTAGTGGGCGCGGACGTTGCTGTACTCGTTGCGGATGCCGTCCAGCACGCCGCCACGGGAGAAGTAGGCGCGGATCGTCTTCCAGCCGTGCATGGGCGGGTCGATTTCCTCGGCCATGTAGAAGGCGTCGGGGTCGTCCTGGTCCCACATCCCGAGAAGCGTGGTGTAGTCCTCCCGGTTGTAGGCATCCGCGTAGCGGGCGAGAAACGCAGTGATTTCCGCGTCCAGCATGGACTGGTTGCGGGCGGGTTCCATGGGGATGGACTGCTCGGCCATCAGGCCGTTGGTGGGCGATTCTCGCGTCGAAGCGCAGCCGGTGAGGAGGGCGAGCAGAACGGTCGCGCCCAAACGCGCTCCTGCGGCGAGGGTCATGGCAGCTGGGTGCTCCCCATCAGGTACCTGTCGACTTCCCGGGCCACGCCGCGGCCCTCGTTGATGGCCCAGACGATCAGGCTCTGGCCGCGCCGGCAGTCACCGGCGGCAAACACGCCCTTCACGCTGGTCGTGTACTTCTCGTGCTCGGCCTTGACGTTGCTGCGGGCATCCCGCTCCAGGGACAGGTCCTTCAGCAGCCCTTCCTCGGGGCCCGTGAAGCCCATGGCGAGCAGCACCAGGTCGGCGGGCGTGGTCTTCTCGCTGCCGGCCTTCTCTACGGGCACGAGCTGGCCCGCGGCGTTCTTCTCCCAGCCGATCTCGACCGTGACGACCGCCGTGACATTGCCGGCGGCATCGCCGACGAACTGCTTGACGGTGGTCAGGTAGGCGCGCGGGTCGGCGCCGAACTTCGCCGCGGCCTCTTCCTGGCCGTAATCGAGCTTGTAGACCTTCGGCCATTCCGGCCAGGGGTTGTCCTCGGCACGGTCCATGGGCGGTTTCGGCAGGATTTCCAGCTGGGTCAGCGTCTTGCAGGCCTGGCGCATGGCCGTTCCCACGCAGTCAGTGCCCGTGTCGCCGCCGCCGAGCACGACCACGTTCTTGGCCCTGGCGTGCATGGGCGCCTGGTCGGGCTTGCCGTCGAGCAGCGCCTTGGTGCTGGCCGTCAGGTAGTCCATGGCGAAATGGACGCCCTTCAGGTTGCGCCCGTCCACCTTCAGGTCCCGCGGCTGCGTCGCGCCCGTGCAGATCACCGTGGCGTCGAAGTCCTTCAGTAGCAGCTGGGCTTCCACGTTCTCGCCGACGTGGGCGTTGCAGATGAACTTGATGCCTTCCTGCTCAAGCAGCCTGAGCCGCCGCTCGACGACGGCGCGCTTGTCGAGCTTCATGTTCGGGATGCCGTACATCAACAGGCCGCCGGGCCGGTCGTCCCGCTCGAGGACGGTCACCAGGTGCCCGGCCCGGTTGAGCTGGGCGGCGGCAGCGAGGCCGGCCGGGCCGGAGCCGATCACGACCACCTTCTTGCCGGTGCGGACCTTCGGTGGCTCGGCAACGACCCAGCCCTCCTCGAAGCCCCTGTCGATGATCGCCGCCTCGAGGTTCTTGATGGTCACCGGCGGGCTGTTGATCCCCAGCACGCAGGAGCCCTCGCAGGGGGCCGGGCAGACGCGGCCGGTGAAGTCGGGGAAGTTGTTGGTCTTGTGCAGTCGAACGAGCGCTTCCTGCCAGAGGCCGCGATAGACCAGGTCGTTCCACTCAGGGATGAGGTTGTTGACGGGGCAGCCCGCCGCGGCCCCGCTGATGATCGTGCCCGTCTGGCAGAAGGGCACGCCGCAGTCCATGCAGCGGGCGCCCTGCTGGCGCAGGCGCTTCTCGTCCATGTGGTGATGGAACTCGTTCCAGTCCCGGACCCGCTCCCGCGGGGTCCGGTCCACGGGCAGCTCCCGCAGGTACTCGATGAATCCGGTTGGCTTGCCCATCTTCAGTTCACGCTCATCAATTGCCGCCAACGCGGGAAAGGTCCCGCGCGTTTTCCTCGAACGCCACCATGATGGCCTCGTCGCCCGTCAACCCCTGGTCGTGGGCCCGGGTGATGCACGCCAGCATGCGCTTGTAGTCCTTGGGGATGACTTTCACGAAGTGCTGCACGCTGGCGTCCCAGTTGGCGAGGACCTGCCGGGCACGGCTGCTGTCCGTCCACTTCAGGTGCTTCTCGATGAGTGCCTTCACGCGGCCGATCTCCACGGGCTCGGTGAGCTTCTCGGTGGCCACCATCTGCAGGTTGACGTTGCCGGCAAAGGTTCCGGCCTCGTCCAGCACGTAGGCAATGCCGCCGGACATGCCCGCCCCAAAGTTGCGCCCGGCCGGGCCCAGCACGACGACGTGGCCGCCGGTCATGTACTCGCAGCCGTGGTCGCCCACCGCCTCGACCACTGTGTCCACGCCGCTGTTGCGCACGGCGAAACGCTCGCCCGCCATGCCCCGGATGAAGGCCTCGCCACCGGTCGCCCCGTAAAGGGCCACGTTGCCGATGATGATGTTCTCCTCGGGGACGAAAGTGGCCTTCGGCGAGGGCCGCACGATGACCTTGCCGCCCGACAGCCCCTTGCCGAAGTAGTCGTTGGCGTCGCCCTCCAGCTCGAAGGTCATGCCTTTCGGCATGAAGGCGCCGAAGCTCTGGCCGGCGGAGCCCGTGAAGCGCAGGTGGACGGTGTCCTCCGGCAGGCCCCTGGCGCCCCACTTCCTGGTGATCTCGCTGCCGGTGATCGTGCCGACCACGCGATTGACGTTGCGGATGGGCAGGGTGGCCGACACCTTCTCGCCCCGCTCGATCGCGGGCCTGCAGATGTCGAGGAGGGTGGTCACGTCCAGGGCCTTGTCCAGCCCGTGGTCCTGGTCCATCTGGCGGAAGCGCCCCACGTCCGGACCCACGTCCGGCTGGTACAGGATGTTGCTGAAGTCGAAGCCCTTGGCCTTCCAGTGGTCGATGGCCTTGCGGGGCTCGAGGCGGTCGACCCGGCCCACCATCTCCTCGACGGTGCGGAAGCCGAGCTGCGCCATCTGCTCGCGCATGTCCTCGGCGATGAAGCGCATGAAGTTGACCACGTGCTCCGGCTTGCCGGTGAACTTTTCCCGGAGGCGCGGATCCTGCGTCGCCACGCCGGTGGGGCAGGTGTTCAGGTGGCAGACCCGCATCATGATGCAGCCCACGGAGACCAGGGGCGCCGTGGCAAAGCCGAACTCCTCCGCGCCGAGCAGTGCCGCGACGATGACGTCGCGGCCCGTCTTCAGCTGGCCGTCCGTCTCCACGGCGATGCGGCTGCGGAGGTTGTTCAGCACCAGCGTCTGGTGGGTCTCGGCGAGGCCGAGTTCCCACGGGAGGCCTGCGTGGGTGATGGACGTCTGCGGTGACGCGCCGGTGCCGCCGTCGTAGCCGCTGATCAGCACCACATCCGCATGGGCCTTGGCGACGCCGGCGGCGATGGTGCCGACGCCGACCTCCGCCACCAGCTTGACGCTGATCCGGGCATCCCGGTTGGCGTTCTTGAGGTCGTGGATCAGCTCGGCCAGGTCCTCGATCGAATAGATGTCGTGGTGGGGCGGCGGCGAAATCAGGCCGACCCCCGCCGTCGTGTGCCGCGTCTTCGCGATCCACGGGTAGACCTTGGTGCCCGGCAGCTGGCCGCCCTCGCCGGGCTTGGCGCCCTGGGCCATCTTGATCTGCAGTTCCTTGGCGTTGACCAGGTACTCGCTGGTCACGCCGAAGCGGCCCGAGGCCACCTGCTTGATGGCGGAATTCCTCGAATCACCATTCGCCAGTGGATTGAAGCGGTCGGGATCCTCGCCGCCCTCGCCGGTGTTGCTCTTGCCGCCGATGCGGTTCATCGCGATCGCGAGGGTCTCGTGGGCTTCCTTGCTGATGGAGCCGTAGGACATGGCGCCCGTCTTGAACCGTTGCATGATGTTTTCCGCCGGCTCCACCTCGGACAGCGGAATGGCCTTGCCGGGCTTGAATTCCAGCAGCCCGCGCAGCGTGCACAGGTGCCCGGCCTGGTCATCGATCAGCCTGGCGTAGGACTTGTAGGTGGCGAAACTGCCGGTGCGCACTGCCTTCTGCAGCCGGTGGATGGATTCCGGGCTGAACAGGTGGTATTCGCCATTGGCGCGCCACTGGTACTGGCCGCCGGCGGGCAGGGCCTGGCCGGCAACGGGCCGGTCCGGGAAGGCCGCCTGGTGGCGCAGGAGGACTTCCCGGGCCACCACGTCCATGCCGATGCCGCCGACCCGCGATGCCGTCCACGTGAAGTGCTCGTCGATCAGGTCCTGGCGCAGGCCAACGGCCTCGAACAGCTGCGCGCCGTGGTAGCTCTGCACCGCGGACACGCCCATCTTGGACATGACCTTGACCACGCCCTTGGTCGCGGCCTTGGCGAAGTTCTTGCAGGCCGTCTTGTGGTCCACGCCCGGCAGCAGGCCGTCGACGATCATGCCATCCAGGGTCTCGAAGGCCAGGTACGGGTTGATGGCGCTGGCGCCGTAGCCGATCAGCAGCGAGAAGTGATGCACCTCCCGGGCCTCGCCGGTCTCGATGACGAGGCTGACGCGGGTGCGCAGGCCTTCCCGGATCAGGTAGTGGTGCAGGCTCGAGACGGCGAGCAGCGAGGGAATCGGCGCGAACTCCCGGTTCACGCCCCGGTCGCTGAGGATCAGCACGTTGATGCTCTCGCTCTCGATGAGGCGTCGCGCGTTGCTCCAGAGGTCCTCGAGGGCGCCGACCAGGCCCTTCTCGCCCCGGGCGATCCGGAACAGGCTCGACAGCACGCCCACCCGCAGGCCTGGCAGCTCGATCCGGCGGACCTTGGCGAACTCCTCGTTGGTCAGGATCGGGCTCTGCAGCTGCAGCCGCCGGCAGTCGGCGGGCTGGGGCTCCAGCAGGTTGCCCTCGGAACCGAGCCAGACCTCGGATGCCGTGATCAGTTCCTCGCGGATGCAGTCGATGGGCGGGTTGGTCACCTGGGCGAACAGCTGCTTGAAGTAGTCGAAGAGCAGCCGGGGCTTGCCGGACAACGCCGCCAGCGGCGTGTCGTTCCCCATGGAGCCGACGGCCTCAACGCCATCCTTGCCCATGGGCATGAGGATGATGCGCTGGTCCTCGAAGGTGTAGCCGAACGCGATCTGCCGCTGGAGCAGGGTGTCGTGGTCCGGGGCTGGCACCTCCGGCGCGGACGGCAGCTTCTCCAGGTGCACGAGGTGCTCGTCGAGCCACTGGCGGTAGGGCCGCTCGTTGGCGATCTGCCGCTTGATCTCGTCGTCCTCGACGATGCGGCCCTCCTCGGTGTCCACCAGGAACATGCGGCCCGGCTGCAGACGGCCCTTGCGGAGCACGTTCTCCGGCGGGATGTCGAGCACGCCGGCCTCGGATGCCATGATCACGAGGTCGTCCGTGGTGACGTAGTAGCGCGACGGCCGCAGGCCGTTCCTGTCCAGGATGGCGCCGATCTGCCGGCCGTCGGTGAAGGCGATGGACGCGGGGCCGTCCCAGGGCTCCATCAGGCAGGAGTGGTACTGGTAGAAGGCCCGCTTGGCGGGGTCCATGCCTTCGTGCCTCGACCAGGGCTCCGGGATCATCATCATGATCGCGTGGGGCAGCGACCGGCCCGCCAGGACCAGCAGCTCCAGCACGTTGTCGAACATGGCGGAGTCGCTGCCGTTGGGGTTGACGATCGGCGGGATCTTGGCGATGTCCTCGCCGAACAGCTCGGACTCGAACAGTGCCTCCCGGGCGTGCATCCAGTTGATGTTGCCGCGGAGCGTGTTGATCTCGCCGTTGTGGGCCAGGTAGCGGTACGGGTGCGAGCGGTCCCAGCTCGGGAAGGTGTTGGTGCTGAACCGGGAATGGACCATGGCGAGCGCCGTCTCCATGTCCGGGTCCGTAAGGTCCGGGTAGTAGGCGGCCAGCTGCTCGGTGAGGAGCATGCCCTTGTAGACGAGGGTCTTGCAGGACAGGCTGCACACGTACCAGAAGTCCGCGCCGTCCAGCGTGGACGTGCGGATCTCGCTGTAGGCCCGCTTGCGGATGATGTACAGCTTGCGCTCGAAGGCGAGTTCATCGGTTGCCATGCCGTTGGCCGGGCCGCGGCCGATGAACACCTGCCGCACGAAGGGCTCGGAAGCCCGGGCGGTCTCGCCCAGGGATTTGTTGCTGGTGGGCACCGTGCGCCAGCCCAGCACGGTCTGCTCCTCGGACTGCACGATCTGCTCGAACTTCTCCTCGAGCTTGCGGCGCTTGCTGGCATTCCGTGGCAGGAAGAGCAGGCCGCTGCCGTACTCGCCGGGAGCAGGCAGGGTGAAACCGTGCTTCTCGGCGACCTTCTGCAGGAACTTGTGGGGCATCTGCAGCAGCACGCCGGCGCCGTCACCCGTGTTCACTTCGCAGCCGCAGGCGCCCCGGTGATCCAGGTTGCGCAGCACCTGGATGGCCTGGGACAGGATCTGGTGGGACTTGCGGCCCTTGATGTCCACCACGAAGCCGACGCCGCAGGCGTCGTGCTCATGGGCCGGGTCGTAAAGGCCCTGCTTGCCGGGGGCCTGGTGGCCGGCCGGCCGCTGGTTTATCGAGGGCAGGGGAAGCCCGCCACTCCGCTGGTGGTTGTCCATAAGATCTGTCTCGGGGTCGGTAACGGGGGTCGCGACAGGCGGCCCACGACCTCACAGTTTAAGTGTCTGGGGCTCTTCGCGAAAGCCGTGGGCGCGCTCCGCGGGAGCGCCGACCGGCGCGACCGGCATTGAATCGCGGCTGAAGGCGCTCCTACACTGCGGGATATGGCCGAACCCCTGCACATCCAGATCGTCTCCGACCTGGTCTGCCCCTGGTGTTATGTGGGCAAGCACCGCCTTGAACGGGCGCTGGCTGCCCGGCCAGACCTGGCCGTCAGGCTGACCTGGCTGCCGTTCCAGCTCAGCCCCGACATGCCGCGGGAGGGCAAGGACCGCCAGGCCCACTACGCGGCGATCTTCGGCGCGGAGCGGGCCCGGAGCATCATGGAGGGCATGCGCCAGACGGCCGCCGCCGAGGGCCTGGTGTTCGAGGCCGGTCCGGGCGCCCGGTCCCCCAACACCCTCTCGGCCCACGTGCTGCTCTACTGGGCGGGCGAGCGTCCGGATGTGGACCAGAACGCCCTCGCCGAGCGGCTCTTCGCCGCCCACCACACGCACTCCGAGGACCTGGGGGATCCCGCCGTCCTGGCCCGGATCGCCGGCGAAGCGGGCATGGACCCGGCCGAGGTCGAGGCGGGCCTCCGGGCCGGGAAGGACGAGGACCGGGTGCAGGCCCTGATCGAGGAAGCCCGTCAGGTGGGTGTCAGCGGCGTGCCGTTCTTCATCTTCAACGGCCAGTACGCGGTTTCCGGCGCCCAGCCGCCGGAGGCGCTGCTCGAAGTCCTTGATCGACTCTCCGCAGGAGCGGCTTCAGCCGCGACCGATGGTGGTCGCGGCTGAAGCCGCTCCTACGGGGAGATCCGATGCTCCGCAATACCGCCACGTCCTGGGGCCTCGTCTCCCGCAACCTCCACTGGCTGATCGCCGCCATGATTGCCGTCCAGGTGCCCCTGGGCTTCTGGATGAACGCGGTCTACAACGAGCTGGTCGCGACGAAGAGCTTCGACTTCTCCCAGCTGCTGCTGATCTCCCGGGTGCACCACACCAACGGGTTCCTGATCCTGATCCTGACCACATTGCGCCTCACCTGGCGCGTCACGAACCCGACGCCGGCCATGCCCGCCGGGCTCGCCGCCTACCAGCGGTGGCTGGCCCGGCTGACCCACGTGTTCCTCTATGCGCTGCTCTTCGCCTTCCCGCTGAGTGGCTGGGCCACGCTGTCGGCCTATGAGGGCGAGTTCCCCATCTTCTTCTTCGGGTGGGACAACGTGCCGCGCATCGTGCCCCAGGCCGTGGACGGCTCCCACGCACCCTACGAGTTCTACGCGGAGATCCACGAGGCCTGCTGGAAAGTGGGCATGGTTGTGCTGGCGTTGCACGTGGCAGGCGCCCTGTGGCACCACGTCGTCGTGAAGGACAACGTGCTCCGGCGGATGCTGCGCGGGTCGTAGGAGCGGCTTCAGCCGCGACCCTCCTCCCGCTCGAGACTCGCGGACTCGATTCTCGCGGGAGGAGGGTCGCGGCTGAAGCCGCTCCTGCGGTGTGGCGTCAGTTAGCGCCAGGCGCCTCAGCCGGTGTCGCTGCCGGCGCGTCCGGGGCCTTCTCCTTCGGTGTCTTGGCGTACTCCGTCAGCGCCGCGCTGAGCTTCTCCACGTCGAGCTTCGATTCCTTGCGGAGCTCCTGCAGGTGGGCGGCGACCCGCTTCCGCTGCACCAGCTGCTCGACCCGGTCCTTGACCTGGTCGAGGGGCGGCAGCTGTACAGCCCGGGTGTCATCGAGCTGGATCACGTGCCAGCCGTACTGGGTCTGCACGGGGGCGGTGGTGAACTTGCCCTTTTCCAGGGCGACCACGGCGTCGGCGAACTCCTTGACCATCGCCTGGGGGCTGAACCAGCCCAGGTCACCGCCATTCTGGGCGGAACTGTCCTTGGAGTACTGCTTGGCCAGCGCCGCGAAGTCGCCCTTGGCCTCGAGCTTCTGGATGATCGCCTCGGCCAGGCTCTTGTCGTCCACCAGGATGTGCCGGGCGTGATACTCCGGCGGCGTGGCCGCCACCTGGGCGTCGTACTCGGCCTGGATTTCGCCATCGGTCACCGGGTTGGCCTTGAGGTAGCGGGCAAGCAGGGTCTCGCTGAGCACGTTCGCGCGGGTGAGGTCTAGCTGGGCCCCGACGTCGGGATCCTTGTCCAGGCCGGTCTTGACGGCGGCCTCGGCCGCAACCTGCATGCCGACGTACTGGTTCACGGCCTCGGTGAGTTCTTCAGGCGTGAGCTCCGCGGCGCTCTTGCGGGCGGCTGCCTTCACGAAGGCCTCGAAGCCGGCGTTGGTGGCGGCGGGCGTGGGCGCCTTGTTGCCGGGCTGGCCGCAGCCGGCCAGGACGAGCAGCAGTGCCGTGCAACCGGCGAGTGCGAGACGTTGGTTCATGGTTTTCCTCTGGACTTCCGGGGTGGAAAGGCGTGGCCAGGACCCTTGGCGGGCCGGGCCTTGGTGAACCGGGGCTTGGGCTTCCGGGGCTGGTCGTCGCCGAGCGCAAGCTTACCGGGTTTACGGGGGGCGTCGAACGGCTTCCCGTCCTCGACCATGCGCAGTTGCTGGCCAACCACCCAGACGTTCTTGAGGTGCTGGAGGACGTCGGCCGGCATGCCGGCGGGCAGGTCCACCAGGCTGTGGTCGTCACGGATGTCCACGCGGCCGATGCGCTTGCTGTCCAGGCCGGCCTCGTTGGCGATGGCGCCCACGATATTGCCCGGCTTCACGCCGTGGGTGTGGCCGACGGCGAGCCGGTAGCGGACCGTCCCGGACTCGGGTGGCCGGGACGGTGGTCCGCCCGGCCGATCGGGCCGCTTCGCCCGCTGGAACGGCGAGCCCAGTTCGGGGCCGGGACGCGGCTTGTGCGGTTTCTCGAAGGCCGGCCGGTCCGGCCGGACGGCACGCGGCGGGGGACGTGGCGCATCCGCGACGAGCAGGGGCGAGTCGCCCTGGGCGAGGCGGGCCAGGGCGGCGGCGATGTCCACGGCGGGGACCCCGTGCTCCTGTTCGTACTGCTCGATGACGCCGCGGAACGTCGCCAGGTCGGCGCCCTCGAGCGCCTTGGTGATCCTCTGCTTGAACTTCGCGATCCGCGTGTCGTTGACCGCGGCGGCGGTCGGCAGGTTCATGGGCTCAATGGGCTGCTTCGTGGCCCGCTCGATGGCGCGGAGCATGCCCTGCTCGCGATAGACGACGAAGAGGATGGCCTCGCCCTTGCGCCCGGCGCGGCCCGTGCGGCCGATGCGGTGCACGTAGGCCTCGGTGTCGTAGGGAATGTCGTAGTTGACCACGTGGCTGATGCGGTCCACGTCCAGGCCCCGGGCCGCCACGTCGGTGGCCACCAGGATGTCCAGGTCGCCGTTCTTCAGCCGGGCGATCGTACGCTCGCGCTGGGCCTGCACCATGTCGCCGTTCAGCGCGGCGGCGGCGAAGCCCCGGGCCTCGAGGCGCTGGGCGATCTCTTCCGTCGCCACCTTCGTCCGGGCGAAGATGATCATGCCGTCGAAGGGCTCGACCTCCAGGATGCGGGTCAGCGCGTCGAGCTTCTGCATGCCGCTCACCATCCAGTACCGCTGCCGGGTATTGGCGACCGTGGAGGTGGTGTTCCGGATGGTGATCTCGGCGGGATTCTTCAGGTGCTTCTTGGCGATGCGCCGGATCTCGGCGGGCATGGTGGCGGAGAACAGCACGACCTGCCGGCCGGGCGGCGACTTCTCGAGCACGAGCTCCACGTCGTCGATGAAGCCCATGCGGAGCATCTCGTCGCCCTCGTCGAGGACGAGGGTCGAGAGGCCCTGCAGGTCGAGGGAGCCGCGATTGAGGTGGTCGATCACCCGGCCGGGAGTGCCGACGACCACGTGGGCGCCGCGGCGCAGGCCGCCGAGCTGGGGGCCGTAGGCCTGGCCGCCGTAGATGGGCAGCACGTGGAAGCCGGGCAGGTGCTTCGCATACTTATGAAATGCCTCCGCCACCTGGATCGCCAGTTCCCGGGTCGGGGCCAGGATCAGCGCCTGGGGCCCGAACTTCTGCAGGTCCAGCCGGGCCAGGATCGGCAGGGCGAAGGCCGCCGTCTTGCCCGTGCCCGTCTGGGCCTGGCCCACCAGGTCCCGGCCCGCCAGCAGGGGCGGGATGGCCTGCGCCTGGATGGGTGACGGGGACTCGTAGCCCACGTCCGCCAGCGCCTTCAATAACGGGTCGGGCAGGGCGAGGTCGGTGAAGGCAATCGGGGCGGCTTCGGCAGGCATGGTTCTGAAAGGTTCTGAAAGGTTCTTGGGGGGGCGGAGGGGCAGGGCGCGTATTGTGCCCTAGATTGGGGCGGGCCCGCCGGCCGCCCGGCCGCGGTAAGCTGCGGCCGATGAAATTCGAGTATCCCTGCGGCGACCCGCCCCCGGCGGGTGAAACGAAGGAGATCGCCCCCGGCGTGCTCTGGGTGCGCATGCCGCTGCCGTTTGCGTTGAAGTGGATCAACCTCTGGCTGCTGGACGATGGCGACGGCTGGATGGTGGTGGACACCGGTGTGGCGACCGATGAGAGCCGCGCCCATTGGACGACGATCTTCGCGAGCCCCGCGCTGCAGGGCAGGCCCGTCACGCGGGTGCTCTGCACCCACATGCACCCGGACCATGTCGGGCTCGCGGGCTGGATCACCGACCGCTTCCACTGCGCGCTCTGGATGTCCCGGCTCGAGTACGTCGTGTGCCGCATGCTGGTGGCCGACACGGGGCGGGAGGCGCCGGAGGACGGCGTGAACTTCTACCGGGCGGCCGGCTGGGACGAGGCGGCGCTGGCCACCTACCGGAAGCGCTTCGGCCAGTACGGGCGAATGGTGCAGGCCATGCCCGATTCCTTCCGGCGGGTCACGGCCGGGGAGTCGCTGCGGATCGGCGGGCGCGACTGGCGAGTGCTGGGTGGCCATGGCCACTCGCCGGAGCACATCTGCCTCTGGAGTCCGGAGTTGAACCTGTTCATCTCCGGCGACCAGATCCTGCCGCGGATCTCCTCCAACGTTTCCGTGTTCCCCACCGAGCCCGACGCGGACCCGCTCAGCGACTGGCTGGAGTCCTGTGTCCGCCTGCAGCGGGAGATTCCACCCGACGTGCTGGTGCTGCCTGCCCACAACGAGCCCTTCGTGGGCGCCCATGGGCGGTTGCAGGAACTGATCGATGGCCACGAACTCTGCCTGAAGCGCGTCGAGCAGCGGCTGCAGTCAGGACCTCAGCGGGTCGTCGACCTCTTCGGCGCCCTGTTCCCCGGCGCCGTGACGAGCGAGTTGCTGGGTTTCGCGACTGGCGAGTCGCTGGCCCACCTCAATTGCCTCATCGCCCGCCGCCGCGCCCGACGGCGGCTCACCACCGACGGGATCTGGCTCTTCGAGACGGTATAGCTCGCCTGGTAGGTTTCCACCCCGGCCCAGTGCCGACCCGGGTCCGCAAATCCTCGTGAGGAACCGGTAGGATCTGGTCCTTGTCACCATACCAGGGGCCGGGAGTCAGTCATGCGTCTCGTCGTTGCCTTTGCCGCCATCGCCGTCGTGCTGCTGGCCGGCTGCGCCGGGACGGCGGCGAAGTCCGGGCCCACGCTGGCCGGCACCTCCTGGAAGCTCGACCGCTGGTCCGACGCCAACGTCGACCCCCGGGGATTCACGATCACGGCGACCTTCGCCGACGGGCGCGTGGCCGGCAAGGCCGCCGTCAACAACTACTTCGCGGCCTATACCGAGGGGCCGGCGGGCAGGTTCACCGTGAGCCAGGCCGGGAGCACGATGATGGCGGGCCCGGCGGCGGCGATGCAGGCGGAAAAGATCTACCTCGCGTTGCTGGTCCAGGCAAAGGCCTACAGCCGGACCGGGACGGAGCTGACGCTGGCGGATGCGGAGGGGAACCTGCTGCTCGTCTTTGCGCCGGTGCCGGCAATGCCCTAGCGGTCGCCTGGCCGTGGCCGTGGCCGTGCCCGGTGCTACTTCATCGTCGGCATCCGGTAGTCGGCACTGCCTGGGGCGTCATCCGCAAACCACCGGGCGGTGACCGTCTTCAGGCGCGTGTAGAAGCGCACGCCGTCCGGGCCGTGCACGTTCAGGTCGCCGAACAGCGAGCGCTTCCAGCCGCCGAAGCTGTGAAAGGCCATGGGCACGGGGATGGCCACGTTGATGCCCACCATGCCAGCGGCCACGCCGCTGGCGAACTCCCGGGCCGCGCGGCCATCCCGCGTGAAGATGGCCGTGCCATTGCCAAACTCGTGGTCGTTCACCAGCTGCAGTGCCTCGCCGACCGTGCTGGCGCGCACGACGACGAGGACCGGCCCGAAGATCTCCTCCCGGTAGATGCGCATATCAGGCGTCACCCGGTCGAACAGTGATGCGCCGAGGAAGAAGCCGTCGTCACCGCCGGGAATCCTGGTCGTGCGCCCGTCCACCACCAGCGTGGCGCCCTCGCTGACGCCCGCGTCGATGTAGCCCCGCACGCGATCCCGGTGCTCGCCGGTGACCAGCGGTCCCATGTCCACGTCGGTGGTGCCGGGTCCGATCTTCAGCGCTGCCAGTTTCGCCTGGAGCGCCGCAACCAGGCGGTCGCCCGCATTACCCACGGCGACGGCCACCGAGATGGCCATGCAACGCTCACCGGCGGAACCGTAGGCCGCCCCCATCAGGGCGCTGGCAGCCAGGTCCATGTCCGCATCGGGCAGGACCACCATGTGATTCTTCGCGCCACCCAGCGCCTGCACCCGCTTGCCGTGCTCGGCCGCGGTCCGGTAGACGTGCCGGGCAACGGGCGTGGAGCCCACGAAGCTCACGGCGCCCACCCGCGGATCGGTGAGCAGCGTGTCGACGGCCTCCCGGTCGCCATTGACCACGTTGAGCACCCCGGGCGGCAGGCCTGCTTCCGTCAGCAGCCCGGCCAGGCGCAGCGGACAGGACGGATCCTTCTCGGAGGGCTTCAGCACGAAGGTGTTGCCGCAGGCGATGGCGACGGGAAACATCCAGAGCGGCACCATCGCAGGAAAATTAAACGGCGTGATGCCGGCACACACGCCCACCGGCTGGCGCAGCGACCAGCTGTCCACGCCCGAGCCCACGTTCTCGCTGAATTCGCCCTTGAGCAGGTGGGGGATGCCACAGGCGAACTCGACGACCTCGAGGCCCCGCGTGACTTCGCCCCGCGCATCCGCGAGGACCTTGCCGTGCTCGGCGGTGATCAGCCCGGCCAGTTCGTCCCGGTGCTGCTCGATGAGTTCCTTGAACCGGAAGAGGACCCGGGCCCGCTGGAGGGGCGGAGTGGCCGCCCAGGCCGGCGCCGCCGCGGCAGCGGCTGCGATGGCCCGCCCGGTTTCGGCGCGGGAGCCAAAGGCCACCCGGAGCCGGGGCTGGCCGGTGGCCGGGTTGAACACGGTGCCGTGGCGCCCGGACTCGCCCGGGACCGGGCTGCCCTGGATGTGGTGCCCCAGGTCGGGAGTAGCGGCGTCCGGCATCGTTCTGGCGTGCATGGTTCTGGTTCCAGGGGGCGTCTGCCCAGGCAATATAAGCGCTCGTTGCCCGGCGTGGGTGGCGGCGCGCGCCGGCCGGTCGGCGGTTTCAATTTGTCATAAGCCGGCTAAAACGGGATCTGGAGTGCTTCTGTATCCAATAAATATTCCTTAGAATAGACCGCGTCATGAAAGCAGCCAGCAGATCTCCGGGGGCCACCCCGCGGAACCCGGCTCCCGACCGGGCCCGGGTCCTGACCGGGGCCGTGGCGGAAACGGCGCGGCGCCTGCAGCTCAAGTCCACGGAGGTCAACGCCATCATTGGCGTCAGCCAGCCGACCGCCTCGCGCCTGCTGAATGGCAGGTTCCAGCTGGTGGAGGGCGCCAAGTCCTGGGAGCTGGGCGCGCACCTGGTGCGCCTGTACCGGTCCCTGTCCTCCCTGGTGGGTGGCGACGACGACCTCGCCCGTGCCTGGCTCCGGTCGGCCAACGAGGCCTTCGACGGCAGAACGCCCCTCGACGTCATCCGGAGCGTGGAGGGACTGGTGCATGCCTGCGATTACGTGGACGCCCACCGCGCTCGCGTCTGAGGCCGTTGCGTGGCAGGGCAGCGGCTGGCGTGCCGTGGAAGCCCAGCACCAGGTGGCGAGCATGTCGCTGGCGGCGGGCAACCTCACCGACCAGGCCACGCTCGAAACCATTCTCGACGAGGTGAAGCCGCCCGTGCCCGATGCGCTGGCCGGACTGCACTGGCTCCTGGCCACGCCCTTTCGCTACCGCCCGGTGGCAACGGGCTCCCGCTTCCGCCGGCCGGATGATCCCGGGGTCTTCTACGGCGCGGAGGACCGGCAGACGGCCTGCGCCGAGGCGGGCTACTGGCGCCTGCGCTTCTGGCTGGACAGTGCGGGCCTGGCCAGCCGCCCCGCGTCTCTCGAGCTCACCCTGTTCGAGTTCCACGGGGCGAGCCCACGGGCGCTGGACCTGGCGCGGCCACCGCTGGACGCCGACCGCGTGCTGTGGACGGACCCCAACGACTACCGGGCCACCCAGCAACTGGCCCGGCAGGCGCGTGCCGCGGCGATCGGACTGCTACGCTACGAGTCGGCCCGGCACCCGGCGGGCTTCTGCCTGGCCGTGCTGACGCCGGCAGTTTTTCGTGCCGTCGCGGAACCCTACCGGAACCGGCAGCAGACCTGGCACCTGTGGCTGGCGCCGCCCCACGACGTGACCTGGCAACGGCATCTCGACCGGGAAAGTTTCAGCTTTCACTTCTGACTCTGGGGGTATGACCATGGCGCTTCGCAATCCTGTAGTACTTGCCCTGGCCCTGCTGGTCGGTGGCTGCGCCGGCGGTCCGAGGCTGGACCCGGAAAAGTCCGCGGCCATGGCCGGCAGCGCCAGCCAGGCGTCCACCCAGACGGGTCCGGAGTTGCGCTCCGAGGATGCCGTGAAGCGGCCCGGCTCCCGGCCCACGCCCGCCGATCCCGTCGAGCGGGCGGTACTGGCCGCAGAGGCCAACAGCGCGCGCCCTGCGGCCGACCGTGCCCGGGACCGGGCGCGCCAGAGTGCCGCGGTCCTGACCTTCTTCCGCATCGCGCCGGGCATGACCGTGCTCGACCTCTGGTCCGGCGGCGGGTACTACACCGAGTTGCTGTCCTATGTGGTGGGGGCCAGCGGCCGGGTGGTGGCCCACAACAACACGCCGTACCTCCGGTTTGCCCAGGACGACCTGGCGGTGCGCTTCGCGCCGGGCCGGCTGCCGAACGTGGAGCGGCTGCTGGCGGAGAACAACCAGCTCGCCCTGCCGGCAGGCCGGTTCGACGCCGTGCTGATGACCAATGTCTATCACGACATCTACTTCGTGGACGAGAAAGCGGGCTGGGCACGCATCGATGGCCCGAAGCTGCTGGCCGAGGTCTTCCGGAGCCTGAAGCCCGGCGGCGTGCTCGGCGTGACGGATCATGCCGCCGTGGCCGGGGCCCCGCCGGAGACCGGCGGCACCCTGCACCGGATCGATCCCGGCCTCCTGAAGCGCGAGATCACAGCGGCGGGCTTCGTCCTGGAGGCCGAGAGCGACGTGCTGGTGAACCCGGAGGACGACCGGACGAAGAGCGCCTTCGATCCC
Organism: Chromatiales bacterium; assembly: GCA_016789845.1. Classification (GTDB taxonomy): domain Bacteria; phylum Pseudomonadota; class Gammaproteobacteria; order Steroidobacterales; genus SHZI01. Next base: position 7,759 of record JAEUQA010000069.1, on the reverse strand, counting down.
TCCGTGCAGGGTCGGACTGACCAGGTGGTCCTGCGGTTCCGGAAGCCCCTTTAGGAGCGGCTTCAGCCGCGACAACACGCGAATCCCTGTGCCGGTGGCCGGTCGCGCCGGTCGGCCCTCCTGCCAGTGTATCCTTCGCGGCCTTATGACCCAGCCCGGCACCAGTCCTGCATGTTCCTCCGACCTCGCGAAAGAGGTCGGCCGGCGCCGCACGTTCGCGATCATCTCGCACCCGGACGCCGGCAAGACCACGCTGACCGAGAAACTGCTGCTGTTCGGCGGTGCGATCCAGCTGGCCGGCACGGTGAAGGCGCGGCGCAGTTCCCGGCACGCCACGTCGGACTGGATGGAAGTGGAGAAGCAGCGTGGCATCTCCGTCACCAGCTCGGTGATGCAGTTCGAGTACGCGGGCCACACCATCAACCTGCTCGACACACCCGGCCACGAGGACTTCTCGGAGGATACCTATCGCGTGCTGACGGCCGTTGATGCCGCCGTGATGGTGATCGATGCGGCCAAGGGCGTGGAGGCACAGACGCTGAAACTGCTGGACGTCTGCCGCCTGCGCAACACGCCCATCATCACCTTCGTGAACAAGATGGACCGGGAGGTGCGCTCGCCGCTGTCACTGCTCGAGGAAATCGAGGGCGCGCTGAAGATCGAGTGCGCGCCGATCAGCTGGCCAATCGGCATGGGCAAGACCTTCCGGGGCGTGTACCACCTGCTCCAGGACCGGCTGCTGCGCTTCACGCCGGGCGAGGAGAAGCGTTCCAGCGTCGAGGAGATCCACGGCCTCGACAATCCGCAGCTTGACGCACTGTTCCCCGACGACGTCGGCAGCCTGCGGGCCGACGTGGGCCTGATCCGGGACGCCAGCACGCCCTTCGACCAGGCGCAGTTCCTGGCCGGGCGGCAGTCCCCGGTCTTTTTCGGCTCCGGCATCAACAACTTCGGCGTGCAGGAGGTCCTGCAGGCGCTGGTGGACTGGGCGCCGCCGCCCCAGCCCCGGGACGGCGGCGCGCGGCTGGTGGAGCCCACCGAGCCGGCCTTCAGCGGCTTCGTCTTCAAGATCCAGGCGAACATGGACCCGAAGCACCGGGACCGGATCGCCTTCTTCCGCATCTGCTCGGGCCGCTACTCGCCAGGCATGAAGGCCCGGCACCTGCGCAGCGGCCGGGACATGAAGCTCGGCAACGCGCTCACCTTCATGGCCAACGAGCGCGTGGCCAGCGAGGGCGCGGTCGCGGGCGACATCATCGGCATCTACAACCACGGCCAGCTGCAGATCGGCGACACCCTGTCGGATGGCGAGGCGCTGGCCTTCAAGGGCATTCCCTACTTCGCGCCGGAGCTGTTCCGGGCTGCGCGGCCGCGGGATCCCATGAAGAGCAAGCAGCTGCAGAAGGGCCTGCAGGAACTCGGGGAGGAGGGCGCCATCCAGGTGCTCACCGCGCGCCAGGGCGCCCAGACGCTGCTGGGCGCCGTTGGCCGCCTGCAGTTCGAGATCGTGGCCCATCGCCTGTCCGCCGAGTACAACGTGGACGCGGTCTATGACAACGTGGACATCTACACGGCCCGCTGGCTCACCTACCCGGATGAGGCCACCCGCAAGAAGTTCGAGAAGGACGAGGCCATGTCACTGGCGAAGGACGTGGATGGCAATCCCGTCTTCCTCTCCGGCAACAAGTACAACCTGAAGCTGACCCTGGAGCGCTGGCCCCAGATCGGCTTCCATGCCACGCGGGAGCACGGGCAGCGGTTGTAGGGGGGCGTCAAGGCGCTCCTCCGCGGGCATCACACTGGACAGGCCAGACGCGTCGGCCTAGTGTCGGGCCATGCGGGTCGATATAGCCTTGAACTTCCGGCCTGGCGTCACGCCATGAGCGACCGGGTCCGTGTCGACAGGGAGGGGCCCGTCGCCCTGGTCTGCCTCACGCGCGCCCAGCAGCACAACGGCATGGATTTCCGGATGCTCGACGCCGTGCGCCGGGCCGCCCGGCTCCTCCGCAAGGATCGCCAGGTGCGCGCGGTGATCATCCACGGCGAAGGACCGTCTTTCTGTGCCGGGCTCGACGTGAAGTCCGTGCTCGGCAATCCCGGGTCCGCTGCCGTGGGCCTGGCGTCCCTGTTCTCGCCGGGGCGCAACCGCTTCCAGGAGTGGAGCATGGCCTGGCGGGAAGTTCCCGCTCCGGTCATCGCGGCCATCCACGGCAACTGCTTCGGCGCGGGCCTCCAGCTGGCGCTGGGGGCGGACATCCGCCTGGCCACGCCGGACGCACGGCTCGCCGTCATGGAGGTGAAGTGGGGCCTCGTGCCGGACATGGGCGGCGCGGCGCTCCTGCGGGAACTGGTGCCCATCGACGTGGCCAAGGAGCTCGCCATGACCGGGCGGATCGTGTCGGGAACCGAAGCCCACGCACTGAAGCTCGTCACCCGCGTCACCGAAGCACCGTTGGAGCAGGCGAGGGCGCTCGCCGCCGAGATCGCCACCCGCTCCCCCGACGCGGTTGCCGCCGCCAAGTTCCTGCTCCAGGCAAGCTGGCACGCGGGCGAGGCGGAGGCCCTCGCCGCCGAACGCCAGTGGCAGCGCCGGGTCATCGGCGGCCGGAATCAGCGCATCGCCGTCCGGCGCAACGCGCCGCGCAGCCCGGAGCAGCCGGAGCTGCCATTCGTCCCGCGGCGAATCGGTAGCTGACGATGACTTCCTACCCGCACCTGCTCGCGCCCCTCGACCTGGGCTTCACCACGCTGCGGAACCGCGTGCTGATGGGCTCCATGCACACGGGCCTGGAGGACAGCACCAGCAACTTCCCACGCCTGGCCGCCTACTTCGCCGAGCGGGCCCGGGGCGGCGTCGGCCTGATCGTGACCGGCGGCTTCTCACCCAACGTGGAGGGCTGGTTGCTGCCTTTCGCGTCCCGGCTCGCGTCCCACGCGGCGGCCCGGGTCCACCGCCCGGTGACGGACGCCGTGCACGCCGCCGGCGGCAAGATCGCGCTGCAGATCCTGCACGCGGGACGCTACGGCTATCACCCGTTGTCCGTCGGCGCGTCGGGGATCCAGTCGCCCATCACGCCCTTCCGGCCGCGGGCCCTGTCCACCGCCGGCGTCGAACGCCAGATCCGCGCCTTCGTCCGGTGCGCGGCCCTGGCCCGGGAGGCGGGCTACGACGGCGTGGAGGTGATGGGCTCCGAGGGCTACTTCATCAACCAGTTCCTGGTGACCCACACCAACCAGCGCACGGACCAGTGGGGCGGCAGCTTCGCCAACCGGATGCAGCTGCCCGTCGAGATCGTCACCCGGGCCCGGGAGGCCGTGGGCCGGGACTTCATCATCGTCTACCGGCTCTCCATGCTGGACCTGATCCCCGATGGCCAGACCTGGGACGAGGTGGTGATGCTGGCGAAGGCCATCGAGCGGGCCGGCGCCACCATCATCAACACCGGCATCGGCTGGCACGAGGCGCGCGTGCCGACCATCGCGACGTCGGTGCCCCGGGCTGCCTTCGCCTGGGTGACGCGGAAGCTGAAGGGGGAGGTGGGCATTCCGCTCTGCACCACCAACCGCATCAACGCGCCGGAGGTGGCGGAGAAGATCCTGGCGGAAGGCGACGCGGACATGGTGTCCATGGCCCGGCCGCTGCTGGCAGACCCGGAGTTCGTCAACAAGGCCGCCGCCGGCCGGGCCGGGTCGATCAATACCTGCATCGCCTGCAACCAGGCCTGCCTGGACCACGCCTTCGTGAAGGAGGTGGCGAGCTGCCTGGTGAACCCGCGCGCCTGCCACGAGACGGAACTGAACTACCTGCCGGTCGCGACGAAGAAGCGGATCGCCGTGGTGGGCGCCGGCCCCGCGGGCCTGGCCGCCGCCACCGTGCTGGCGGAGCGGGGCCACGCGGTGCAGCTCTTCGAGGCGGCGGGCGAGATCGGCGGCCAGTTCAACCTGGCGAAGCGCATCCCGGGCAAGGAGGAGTTCCACGAGACGCTGCGCTACTTCAGCCAGCGGCTCCAGACCCTCCGCATCCCGGTGCGCCTAAACACCCGCGTCACCACGGAGCGGCTGGTGGCGGGCGGGTTCGACGCGGTCGTGCTGGCCACCGGCGTGACGCCCCGGAACCCCGGAATTCCCGGGCAGGATCACCCGATGGTGCTCTCCTACGTGGACGTGGTCCTGCACGGCAGGCCGGTGGGCAGGCGCGTCGCAATCGTCGGCGCCGGCGGCATCGGCTTCGACGTGGCGGAGTTCCTCGTGCAGGACGGCCACTCGCCGACGCTGGACCTGCCCGCCTGGCTGAAGGAGTGGGGAGTGGACGATCCGGCCAGGGCCCGGGGCGGCGTGGCTGGCGTGACGCCGGTGGTGACGCCGCCGGCGCGCCAGGTCTGGCTGCTGCAGCGGAAATCGGGGAAGCCCGGCGCGGGCCTCGGCAAGACCACCGGCTGGATCCACCGCGCGACGCTGAAGATGAAGCGGGTGCAGATGCTGGCCGGCGTGACCTACGAGCGCATCGACGACGCGGGCCTGCACATCACCATCGACGGGGAGCGGCAGGTGCTGGCCGTCGACAACGTCGTGCTGTGCACGGGGCAGGAGCCGCTGCGGGAGTTGCTGGCGCCGCTGCAGGCGGCGGGCGTCACGACGCACCTGATCGGTGGCGCGGACGTGGCGACCGAGCTGGATGCGAAGCGGGCGATCCGGCAGGGGTCGGAGCTGGCGGCGGGGATGTAGGGCACACGACGTTATGTCGAATCGCCGCTGACCCGCGGCGCTGCTATGCTCGCCGCAACGCGTATAACGACAAGAGCGGCGGCAGAGTGGGGGACCGCCGGGGCCATCCAGTCTGGTTCCACAGGGGGGGACTTCCATGACGAGCAACAGGACATTGGCCACAGCCGTGGCCGCCGCGCTGGGCATGACCGCCGGCACCGGCGACGCCGCCGTCTACTCCGCCACGCTCACCCAGGCCCTCACCTACGCCAACAACGCGCCCTTCGGCTCGGCCTGCAACTTCTCGTCGTCCACGGCCACCTGGACCTACGATGACGTCTCCGGGGTGCTGACGCAGACCGGCGGCGAATACAACCTGCGGGTCTCGTCCGGTCCCAGTACCCTCTACCGCACGTTGATCACGGGCCTCGTCATCGGCAATGGCCAGCTGGCCACTGCCAACAGCTACGTGTGCATCGAGGGAAACTTCGGCGCCACCGTCGGCGCCAGCATCTGCGGCAACTACTACCTGGGCGGCAACTACATCGATGAATCCACCACCGGCTGGGGCCCCGGAACGGCCTACAGCCGCACGCTGGGGGGCGACGACTACGCCGCCGGCACGCCGCAGAACCTGGACCGCTTCCACGGCATGTACACCGTCAGCTTCACTCCGGGCGGCACGCTGGTACTCACCAACAAAAGCTGTACCGGCACGTGCCCGCCGGGTGGCAACAACTTCGGTCACCAGTGGACCTTCGGCAACCTGCAGCTCATCGAGGACGCGGACGGGGATGGCGTGGTCGACGTGGTGGACAACTGCGCCCAGGTGGCGAACCCCAGCCAGTGCGACTCGGACGGGGATGGCTACGGCAACCACTGCGACGCGGACCTGAACAACAACGGCGCAACCAACGCTCAGGACACCACGCTGTTCCGCCAGCAGCTGGGCCAGCCGAGCGCCGGGCCGGCGTACAACGCGGCGGACCTCAACTGCAGCGGCGCGGTGAATGCCCAGGACACGGTGCGGTTCCGGCAGTTGCTCGGGAAGCCGCCGGGGCCGTCGGGGCAGGTGCCCTGAGGCGCAGCACGATGGGGGGTAGCAGGGCAATACCGGTCGCGTTGGCCGCCGCCATGGGCGCGACCCCCGGTGCAGCCGGGGCTGCGGTGTTCACCGTCCAGCTGAACGAGGTCCTGTACTTCAGCAACAGTGGCGCGGTGGCGGGCAACATCAGTTCATCCACGGCCACATGGACCTATAACGATGTCACCGGACTGCTGAGCCAGACGGGCGGGGTGTTCAATGTCCGGCTGACGACGGCGCCGACGTCCACGTTGTTCCGCACGTCCACCGTGGGTCTCGTCATGGGCGCGGGCGGACCCGCCAGCGCGGCCAGCTATGTCTGCACCGAGGGGAATTTTGGCGCCAACGTGGGCGCGAGCATCTGCGGCAACTACAGCTTCGGCGCCAACTTCCTGGACGAGTCCACGGCAGCCTGGGGTCCCGGCACGGCGGTTTCCCGCACGATTGGCGGTGACGATGTCGCCTTCGGCTCCCCCCAGTCGATAGCGGCCCTCGATGCCATGACGGTGGTCAACGGTACCGCGTTCGGCACCGTCGTGCTCACCAACAGGACCTGTGCCGGGGCCTGCGGCACCCTGCCGGCCGGATCGTTCAATGCCGGCCAGCAATGGACGTTCACCGGGGTGCTCTATCCGCCCGAATGGTACGACCCGTTTCCTTTCGTGATTCCCGGCCAGACCGACGTGCCGCGGTCAACCGCGATTACGTCCGCGCCGATCGCCATCACCTTCCAGGCACCGGGCACCAGCATCGCGGTGCGAGACGGTGAGTACTCGATCGACGGCGGTCCCTTCACCAGCGCGGCTGGCTACCTGGTCAATGGCAGTTCCGTGAGGGTGCGGCACATCAGCTCGTCCGCGCTGCATACCGCGGTGTACACGGACCTTACCGTGGGCGGTTACACGACTAGCTTCTCGAGCATCACCGAGGGTCATGCGGTGGAGGACCGGGCGACGACGGCAATGGACTCGCCAGTGGCCATCGACGTGCTGGCAAACGACAACGACCTGGCGGCCACGGTGCACGTGAGCATCCTGTTCCCGCCGGCGCACGGTACGGCGTCCGTCATCGGCTCACCCGGCAGCCCGGCCGGGATCTCGATCAGCTACGTGCCCGACCCCGGATTCGCCGGCTCCGACTGGTTTTGGTACTACCTGCAAACCGGTTCGGCGGGCGACGTCGGGCTCGTCAGGATTACGGTGATCAGTCCCGATGCGGACGGCGACGACGTGGTGGACGTGGTGGACAACTGCGCCCAGGTGGCGAACCCTAGCCAGTGCGACTCGGACGGGGATGGCTACGGCAACCACTGCGATGGGGACCTGAACAACAACGGCGCGACCAATGGCCAGGACACAACGCTGTTCCGCCAGCAGCTGGGCCAGCCCAGCGCGGGGCCCGCGTACAACGCGGCCGACCTGAACTGCAACGGCGCGGTGAATGCCCAGGACACTGTGCGGTTCCGGCAGCTGCTGGGAAAGCCGCCGGGGCCGTCGGGGCTGGTGCTCTGAGGCTGAGATTCACATTGCGGGTAACGCCGCACCGGGCGGCGATTTCCTTCAGTGCTACCCCGCGCGAATGACCTCGCGCAGTGTACGGCGATTAGTCTCGCATTCGGTTTGACGTAACGAGACTCTGAGGCTGCTTGGTGGCCCAATCAGTCATGGGCCAGTGTAGGCTCGCAGAAAGACATGAGCCGGGCGGCGCCAGCCTGAGCCACGAAGCTACGATGGGGGAGTCGAATGAGACGGTCTGCGCTGTGCATTCTTGCGCTCGTCATGCTGCCAGGGATGGTCCGTGGGCTGCCAGCAGGTCGGGACGCCCGTTTTATTTGGAGGATCGTCGCAATGAGGAATCTACTGTCCGCGGGCATCATCGCCGCGGGGTCGCTGGGCGTGTCGGTGCAGGCCAATGCGGTTGAGACCGTCGTTGAGATCAGCGGCAGCTTCAGCAGCAACGAGCAGGGCTGCA
>JAEUQA010000060.1 GCA_016789845.1 Chromatiales bacterium | reverse complement strand
CTACCCGGCCGGGCCCGCCGGCCCGGTGGGCCAGCCGGTGCAGTCGATGCCCCGCTTGTCGAGCACGAGCTTCCAGTTCTGGTTTGCCAGCCCCGCCGCCGCGAGCGTGTCGCGCCAGTCCGCGCAGGCACCCGCCAGCGCCTCGTCGAACTTCGCCAGGTTACCCTTCGCGAGCAGGAGGATGGCCGCGTGCACACGGGGCGGCGGCGCGACGGCGCCCATGGGCAGGCCCGTGTTCGCGAGCCTGGTGGTGACGTAGTCCCGGTGCTCCGGCGCGAAGCCGCGCTGGATCTCCTTGAGGATGGACGCCTCCAGCTGGTAGGCGGCGGGCAGGTTTCGGATGCTCATGGGTCAGGTTCTGGAGGCCGTGGGGGAAACCTTGGCGTGCCCCCGGCCAGTTACTAGGCTATCAGCAGCCACTCAGACCGGACCGACGACCGGCGTCCAGGTCTGCACGCGCCGGGCGCGGCGGGCCTCGCCCGACTCGCCATCGTGGGTTACCGGCTTGCCGGGCTGCAGGCCCGCGGGCGGTGCACGGAGAGTGTTCACGTTGACGGCTGCCTGGGCACCCCGGCCCGACAGCAGCACCGCCGCCACATAGGTGCCGCACTCCTTGCATATCAGGAAGTCCGCGGTGCGCAGCGCGAAGCGGTACCGGCGCAGGAACTCCGGGCGCTCGAAGCGGAACTGGAGCTCCCCCAGCGGATCGGAGGTGTGACGGGCGCCGTGGGCCCGGCAGAACGCGCACTGGCAGACCCGCACGGGCCACCGGCGAACCGGCAGCGCGGTGACGTAGGTGTAGGCGATCGCGCCGCAGTGGCAGCCGCCCTCGAAGGGCTGGCTCTCGGCCGGTTCGGCCGGCCGGGCTCTCGGGGTCCTGGCGGACCGGGGTGGGCGCTTCGGCGCGGCGACGCGCTTGCGGGCGGCAGTTTTCTTCCGTTTCACCGCACCCTTGTAACGCGGCACGCCCGCGCCCGCCAACCCCCCGGTCCGGGCAGAGCCCGGAAGGTGGCCAGCCCCGTCAGCGCTTCGGCAGCGGCGCCCGGGCCGTGAGCACCTGGGATGGCTCCCCGGGCCGGGTCCAGGCATACACCAGCCCGTCGCGGCCATTGATCATCTGGGGGAATCCCGCACTGCGGGACACGTCGCCCCCGGCGATGACCTGCACCGGTCCGGGAGCACCGGTGGCCGGGATGCGCCGCTGGCGAAGCTGCCCTTCGCTGCTGGCAGACTTGCCGGTCCAGGTGACCAGCGCCGAGTCATCGGCCAGCAGCACCACGTCCGTGCGACCGCTCACGGCACCCGCCTCGACCAGCACCGGCGGCGCGAACGTGCGGCCACCGTCCGTCGACCAGGCCAGCTGCACGCGCGCCTGCCGGTTCGGCGCGGTGTACCAGGCCACGGCGACCCGCTGGCCCCGGGCCGCGATCGTCGAGCCATTCACCGGGCAGCCGGCGATCTGCCAGCCGTCGTTGCCGACGATCACCGGCGGTTGCCACTTGCCATCGGCGTAACGGCTGACGGCGATGTCCCGGATCTCGTCGGGCGTGCGGTCCCGGTAGGTCACGACGGGGCCCGCCGTTGCCACCGCCACGTCGGTGGCGCAACAGTCGCAGGCCAGGCTGTCGATCTCGCCGCTCTCCCGGGTCCTGCCGTCGAAGCCGATGCGGGCGAAACGCACGGTCATGCCGCCGACGCCCTCCTCCCGCTTGCCCTTGCCGGTGTCCTGCTGGGTATTGCGCCCGTCGAGCCACACGGCGCCGAAGCCGTCGCCCCAGGGGAAGAGCGACGCGAAACCGTGTTCCGTGCGCGTGCCATCGGTGTGGGGCGTGAAGGGCGCGCCCCAGGTGACACCGCCATCCCGGGAGATGGCCAGGGCCAGGTCGTAGGAATAGGTTCCACCGGGCTGCATCACGAGGCGGTGGGCCACCCAGTCCTTCGCAGTAATGGGCGTCACCGACGGGAAGTCCGCCCAGTTGACGAACCAGCCCGCGCTTTCCGCGACCCGTCGCGTGGGCGACCACTGGTCGCCGTCGAGGGTGGCGTACCGGAGCGCGTGGGTCTTCTCGCCCGTCGGCTCCAGCCAGCTCATCACGACGTTGCCTGCGGGTGTCAGTGCCAGGTGCGGGGACATGCTCCCGGGACCGGCCGGCGACGGGATGTTCGTCACGCCGGATGAGCCGGTCGCCTTGCTGTCGGCGGCCAGGCTGCCCTGTCCGCCACCGGCCAGGGCCAGGCAGACGACGGCGGTGAGCTGCACAGATTTCATGGCGGCATGTTCCTTGCACTTCCCCGGCGGACAGTATCCGGCCCGACCGGCGGCGGGCACAATGGCGGCGATCGGCGGCAATGCGCCGCGGGAGACTGTGCATGCGCCGGCTGCTGATTCCCCTGCTGATCATCCTGATCGGCGCCGTCACCCTCTGGCGGCAGCAGGCAGGCCCTGGTCGCGCGGGCACGGACCTGCCGGCGGAAGCCCTCGACACCATCGCCCTGATCCGGCAGGGCGGACCCTTCCCCTACCGCCAGGACGGCAGGACCTTCGGGAACCGGGAAGGCCTGCTGCCCGACAAGGTGCAGGGCTACTACCGGGAGTACACCGTGCCGACGCCGGGATCTCCCGACCGGGGCGCGCGCCGGATCGTCACGGGCGGCTCGCCGCCGTCGGTCTGGTACTACACCGGCGATCACTACCGGAGCTTCAGCCCCTTCGATCCCGACGAGGAGTCCCTGCCATGAACCGGGAAGAGCTGGCCAACACACTGCCCCAGGCTGATCGCGCCGGCGTCTTCAGCCTGCCGGCCCACGACATTCCGGTGCTGGTCGAGGTCGCGACGGCGGCCAGCTTCGCGGTGTTTCGCGTGAGCCTCGCCGGCTGCACCGAGAGCAGCGAGGTCCTGGCCCGCCTCGGCGAGCAACTGCACTTCCCGGAGTGGTACGGCCAGAACTGGGACGCCCTGGCGGACTGCCTGACGGATTTCAGCTGGCGGGAAGCCGCGGGCTACGTGCTGGTCCTGGAGCAGCTGGGCGATTTCCGGGCCATGGGCGACGACGACTTCGACACGCTCATCGAGATCCTGAGCGACGCCTCGGCCAGCTGGGGCGTGATGGGAATTCCCTTCTGGGCGTTCCTCGTGATCGAGGCCTGAAGCCCCGGCTGGCAGCCCGTAGGAGCGCCTTCAGGCGCGACGACGGGCCAGGCCCAGCAGGCCCAGGGCGGAACCGAACAGCCACACGGCGGCCGGCACCGGCACCACCTGCACGTCCCCGTCCACCACGGCCCAGGCATTGTAGAAGCTGCCTTCCTTGTCCTGGGGACGCTGCGCGCCCGAGGGGCCGAAGTACCAGGCGTAGTAGGCGGGCAAGCCGTAATCGATGCCCGTGCTGTCGGTGGTGGTGTCCTGCCCGTACCAGTAGAAATTGCTGGCGCCAAGGTTCGAGAACGGGGCAGTGTTCTGCCACTTCGGGCAGCCCACGCAGGCGGGGTTCGGCAGTCCGCCCGTCGTGTAGAAGGCCAGGTTGCCGAGCGTGTCGTAGAACAGCGACGCCATCTCCGAGGCCTGGGGCCCCGTGCTCACGGTGTTGTAGCCGCAGTCACCCCCGTTGTAGGACACGAGCGAGTTCACCGTGCAGCCGTCGTTGCCGATGTCGAACATCGCAGGCAGCCGCCAGGTGCTGATACCCAGGTAGTTGGCGCTGTTCATCGCCGCGATCCAGGCGGTGGCCGTGGCCCACTCCATGCGGCCCTGGGCGTTGATGCCCGACACGCCAAAGGTGGTGGTCAGCGCCAGGTTCGCGTTGGCAAGCCAGGTGATGTTGAGCGTGGTGTCGTAGTAGGCCTCGAAGGACCCGGGGCTGCCGTTCAGGTCCCGGCCCAGGAGGGCTGCGTCCGCGGACGTCGCAGCGCCGAAGAGGGCCACGACGGCCAGGATTGACTTGATGCGCATGATGGGTGCTCCTGTCTGGCTTCAGGCGAACTTGCGACGGGCAAACCCGAGCAGGCCCAACGCCGAGCCGAAAAGCCACACGGCGCCCGGCACCGGCACGACGGTCGGCGAGAAGGTGAAGGTCAGGCGCCCGAAGCTGGTGGTACCGGCGCTCTCGGAGAGGGCCCGCTTGAGTTCCAGTTGCAGGTCGCCGTTGCCGAGGATGGAGAGGTCCACCCGGCAGCGGTCGATGGCGCCGAGGTTGGCGAGGTTGACGGGCTGGCCGCAGGTGCCGGGGGTGGGGGCGCTGGTCAGGCCGGTGCGGAACGACGACACGCCGTAGCTCGAGCGATAACCGATGGTGCTGCACGGGTCGGTCTGGGCGAAGAGGACCGTGGTGCAGAAGCCCGTATTGCCCAGGATCTCGCTGCCGGCGGGCAGGGAGTTGGCGGGGCTCGTGACCGGGGTGTAGGTGGGGGCGAGCGTGGTGGTGCCGTTGATCATCGCGGAGTATTCGCTGCCGCCGGAGTTGAAGCTCCAGGCGAGGCCCGTGAGGGTGATGTTGCCGGCGCCATCATCCACCGCCGTGCCCGTGCCGCAGCCGTCGCAGATCACGGGGGCGGTGCCGAAGGAATTGTCGTAGGTGATGTTGTTGAGGACGTAGGTGGTGGACGCCTGGGCGCCGGTCGAGAGCAGCACGAGGATCGCGGCGGACAGCAGATGCTTGAACATGGTTTCCCCACTCAGGTTGTGTAAGGCGGCTTGTCTAGCGGCACCGCGCCGGGCGGTGCTTACCCCGAATTCTGGTGCTCGGGTGGCAGACGTTCAGTGCAAACGGTTAGCCGTTCGCTGGCGTGACATTGCCTAAAATTAATGCCTTTCGCAATCGCGGACCGGACATAACGTGGCGGCCGGCCGGAACCGGCAAACTGTCCGCGGGGTGGCTACGCCGGGTCAGAACCAGCGGGCCAGCACGCGCCGGGTTCTTTCCTTCACGCCGTCGTCGATGTACGCGGCAATGGTGCCCACCGCCAGTGCGAGCACGCCGAGGTCATCGGTGTAACCGGCGAGCGGGGCCACGTCCGGGATCGCATCCAGCGGGACGATGAAGTAGGCCAACGCCCCGTACACCGTGGCCCTGGCCCAGCGGGGCGTCTCCGGCCGCCGTGCGGCAAAGAACAGCCACAGGGCCTTCTCCACCACTTCCCGGCCGGCGGCACGGGCTACCCGGACCAGCTTCTCGCGGAACCGTGGTTCCGAGTAGCGGTGGAGAACGGGCATGGTCTGCATTGGCGCTGCTCCGGCCTAGATCGGCGCGTTGCGCCCGGGCACCACCTTCGGTGCCTCCTCGCCCGGCGTCCAGATCTGCCGCGGCGCGTAGCCCTCGCTGCGCATGAAGTGCTCGGTGTAGACGATCCGGTCCGGGTCGATGCGCAGCAGCTGGCCCCGGGGCGGCTTCATGGTGAGCTTGCCCAGCTCGAAGCTGGAGGCCACCCACTTGAAGACCTTCATGCCGTGCTCCCACTCGGGGGTGTCCACGTCCAGCAGCGTGCCCTTGCCGAAGAACTGGGCGCCCATGACGCAGGCCCAGCCGGCCATCGGGTTGGCAATGGCGAAGGAGAGGCGCGGGTCCCGGCGCAGCGCGTGCACCTTGGGGCTGTTCGGCTGGGGAAAGACGTACAGGCTGAAGCCGTCGTTGTAGAACTCGACGGGGCTGACGATCGGCGAACCGTCCTTCTTCACGGTGCCGAGATAGCCGATATTGGTGAGCGTCAGCACCCGCTGGATGCGGCTCTCCAGCAACTTCTTCGGCATCACCTGGGTGGGCCAGGGCTCCTGCTCGAGCCATTTGTGCGCAATGCTCACGGATTCGTCTCCTGCTGCCTGGATTCGGCCGGGCCGATGCTGACGCCGCACTGCGCCGGGCGCAAGCCGGCGTCCAGCGCCTGCGACAAAAAGTCGCCGATATCCCGGGCAACCAGGCCCGGGTCCTCCAGGTAGGGATAGTGCCCGAGGCCCGGGTATTTGCGGACGAGCGTCGGCGCCCCGGTGAGCCAGTGGGCGAACACGTCCGCCTCCAGGTGCATCAGGGTGCGGTTGTCCAGGCCCCAGAGGATCAGGGTCGGGGCCCGCACCCGCGCGAGCATCGCCTCCGGATCCCCGGTGCGGAAGTTCGCCACGTACAGCGCGCTGCTCTCCCGGCCGCCGGCCCGGCGGTTCATGTCGTACGTCATCGTCACCAGTTCCGCCGTGGGCTCGTGCGGCGGCACGAAGTTCTCCCGCAGCGAGCCGGCCCAGAAGCGGCGGGAGCGCAGCCGCGCGTCGACCCACCCGGCAAGCCACGATGACGGCGGCCGGAGGGGATTGGTGGCCGCCGTCCGGGGCATCCCCGCCGAGTTGATGAGCACGAGCCGGGAGACCTGGTCCGGATACATCGCGGCATACCGGAACGCCGTCATTCCTCCGGAGGACGTGCCCACCAGCGCCACGGATGGCAGTTGCAGCTGCCCGAGCAGCCCGTGCACGAGCTCGATGTTGCGCTCGATGCCGTAGCGGAGCGTCGGATCCGGGCCGGTCAGGCCGGCGCCGGACAGGTCGAGACGGATGACCCGGTAGCGGTCGTCCAGCTCGTCGGACAGCGCGTCCCAGCTGCGCAGGCTCAGGAAGGACGCGTGAAGCAGCACCACGGGCGGGCCACTTCCCCGGTCCACGTAGTGCACCCGCACGCCGTCCACGTCGAGGAAACGGGAGTCCGGCAGCCGGTACCGGCTGACGAGCTCGTCGAGGGGCAGCTCGAACCAGCCCCGTTCGAGGGCCAGGGCCCCAAGGCCCGCCGCCAGCGCCACCAGCAGCCCGACGACGCCCAGTACGCGGCCGATGACGGTCATGGCCGCCGCCCCGGCCGGACCCGCGCCGCGAATTCCGCGAGTTCCCGGTTGAAGCGTTCGGGCTGCTCGGCAAAGGTGGCGTGCCCGGTGTCGGGGTAGAGGGACAGGCGGGCATCGGGCAACTGCGCCACCAGGGCGCGCATCTGGTCCGGCGTGGCCCCGCGGTCCTGGTCACCCTGGATGAACAGCACCGGGAGTCGCAGGCGCGGCACCAGGTCGGCGTTGTCCATGGTGCGGGTCGCCATGGCCCGCCGGGCGTAGGCCGGCAGCATCAGCGTTGCCGCGTACATGATCCGCCCCAGGTCGTCGGGCAGCGGCCGGGCGGACATGAGCGGCACGAACTGCTCGCCCTTCACCAGGGCCTGGGATATGTCCGGCGGGTACCCCCGGTTGGCGGCGCGGATCGCCTTGCCCATCTCCGGCAGAGCCGGATTGATCTCCGCCGACATGAGCCCCCCGTGGGAGCCCGCCAGCACGATGCCGGCAAGCCCCGCGACGCCGTGCTCACGGACGTAGTCGGCGATCCAGTAGCCGCCGGCGGACCAGCCCACCAGCACCGGCCGGGTGACCGCCTTCGCCTTGAGAACCGCGGCGATGTCGTCGGCCCAGGGCCGGGCACCCGCGTAGGCGGATTCGGTCCAGGGTTTGCCGGAGCAGCCGTGGCCGCGCAGGTCGGGCGCGATAAGCCGGTAGTCCCGGGCGAGCGCTGAGTCGAACTGTCGCGTGAAGACCGCGTAGGTCTGGGAGTAGCCGTGGATGAAGACCAGCGGCGGTCCGGCCGGGTTACCGGCCTCGGCCACGCACAGGGGCAGGCCGTCCGGCGCCGCCACGAAGCTGACGACGGGCTCGGCAGCAAGTGCCGCGCTGGCGGTGCCGAGCACCGCCAGCGCGGCGAGTACTAGTTGCCGCCGAAGTCGTAGCGGGCGGTTATGCCCCACGTCGCCCCCGGAGCGAGCGATGCACCGTAGTTGTTGGCGAAGCCGATGACGAAGGAGTTGGAGACATAGTCCTCGTTCGTGACGTTCTTGCCCCACAGGCTAACCGTCCAGTCGCGGTTCGGCAGCCCCACCGTCAGGTTCAGGTCCAGCAGGGTCCGGGCCGGCAGGTAGGCCAGGTTCAGGACTTCCGCGTACTGCTTGTCCTGGTAGCTCAGGTCGCCACGGATCGCGTACTCCCACTCCCCCACCTCGGCGCGGTACTCAACGCCGGTGGAGAGCTTGGTCTTGGGCGTCCGGGCCAGCTGGTTGCCGCCGATGGGCGAGCCGAAGGCATCCGGCCGGGGCGGCCGCACGACGGTGACGAAGGGGCAGACCGGATCCGAGCTGCCGGCGCACTGGGAGCCCAGACCGAAGTCGATCACGTCGTCGTCGAACTCGGGATTGGCATAGGACGCCGTGAAGTTGACCGTCCAGTTCTCGGTGAGCGCGGCAAAGGCCTCGAGCTCCACGCCCAGGGACTCGGCCCCGCTGGCGTTGACGATGTAGTTGGCGTCGGTCGCCGGGCTGGCCGGGTTGAAGGGCACCAGGTCGGCGGTCGGCAGCTGGAGGTCCTTCCAGTCGATGTAAAAGACGTCGTAGTTCAGCTGCAGCCGGCCGTCGAGCAGGGTCTGCTTGATGCCGACCTCGTAGGTCCAGTTGGTCTCCTGCTCGTAGGTCTCGAAGCCGGGATCGGCGGTGATGGTGTTGAAGCCGCCCGACTTGGAGCCCTTGGCGGCGGAGCCGTAGACCATGAAGTCCGGGTTGAGCTGGGCCTTGAGGCTGACCCGGGGCGTGAAGTCGTAGAAGGTGTCGGGCGGCAGCGGTCCCGACGTCTGGGCCCGCTCCTCCGCGGCGTAGCGGGCTTCCACGTCCAGGGTGTAGATCTCCAGGAACGTGTAGCCGACAGAGCCGAAGATGGCGTCCGTCTTGTCCTTGTAGGTCGCCGGGGCCACGGGGAAGGCGCCATTGACGAGCTGGCCACCCGGGTCCTGGATGACCGAACGGCGGCTTTCCACGGAATTGACGTAGGACACGTCGTTGACTTCGCTGTGATAGAAGCCCAGCCGCCAGTTGAGGACGCTGTCCAGAAGCTGGCCGTCGAAGCGCAGCTCGTGGGACGTGGCCTTCTGGTCGGTCGGCCCCGTCTGGAACAGGATGCCGGTCGGCGTCTGCGGTGTCGCGCAGGGCGGCGCCGTGGAGGCGAAGGCGCCGCAGCCCTCCAGCTCCGGGTTCGGCGGGTTGGAGGAGTGGCTGAAGGAGTTCTGGTCCAGGTCGTTGCGGCCGAAGAGGTAGGTGGCCATCACGGCGTCGGTGATGTCCCACTCGCCCTTGGCCGAGATCAGCTGGGTTTCGGCATACAGGCCCACGCTGCGGGGGTCGACGGGCATGTCGTCGGAGTTGAGGGTCAGCTTGCCGCAGTAGAAGCGGAGGACGCCGGTGGCGGCGCTGGGATTGCAGTTGGTCTCCCGGTCGAGCCCCCAGGTCGTGATGGCGCCGGGACGGATGAACTGGATGGCGCCCTGCTCGTTGTTCACGTTGGACTTGTAGTAGCCGAGGTCCAGCCGCAGGTTGTCCAGCGGGTGAAAGGCCATCTGGACCTGCCCGGCGTTGTTGTCCCAGCCGCCCAGGTTGCCGTCGGTGCCGTCGAAGCTGTTGCCGAAGCTGGTGTCTTCCGTCGGTATGGCCCGGTTGCCGCCACTGAAGCTGTTCTTCCAGGTGCCGTCCGACTCGCTCTTCACGCCGTAGACCCGGATCGCCAGGATGTCCTTCACGATGGGCACGCTCAGGCTGGCGCGCGACTCGAGGCGCTCGTCCGTTCCGGCGGTGAGCGACACGGTGCCGTCGAGCTGGTCCATGACGGGCTTGCGGGACACGTAGTTGATGGCGCCGGCGAAGGCGCTGCGGCCGTACTGGGAGTTCTGGGGGCCCTTGAGGACCTCGATCCGCTCCACGTCCATCAGGGCGAAGTCGATGTTGCCCTGCTGCTGGATGTGCACCCCGTCCACGAAGGTGCCGACGTTCTGGTTGCGGTCGGTCAGCGTGTTCTGGGACAGGCCGCGGATGATCGGGGCCGGGTTGGTGCCGCCCGCGTAGTTCTCGAAGGAGAAGCCGGCGGTGTACTTGGCCACGTCGCCGAGGCCCTCGATGTTGCGCCTGGCGATGTCGTCGCCGCTGAAGGCCGAGATGGCCAGGGGCACCTCGTTGATGTTTTCCTCCCGTTTACGGGCCGTCACGATGATCTCCGTGACCTCCCGCGCGCCGGCTTCGCCGGTGGAATCCTGGGCAAGCACCGGACCCGGCACGGCGCCGTACCCCAGCGCGGCCAGCATGAGCACGCCTTTGTGGCCAGAAGACAACATAAAAACCCCCTCGGTTGATCTCTGGGTGGCTGGCCGCCAACGGGCCGCGAACCACCGGTTCGGGAGGAGTCTAGGAGCAGACTCCCGGTCGGGTTCCAGGTCCATGCATGAATGACCCCGGATTTCACGGACGACATGGAAAATGGCGCCAGACGACGCGGGTAGTTCACTGGCGCAGCACGAACTGCACCGGAATCCGGACAGTTTACCCGGGTTTGCGCAACAGGCGGGGCCCGGGCGAGGTGCGGCGCTAGTCTTCGGTCATCGCGGAGCCGCCCAGCAGTCCGGCGGACTGGACCGTTACCCGGTA
Source organism: Chromatiales bacterium (assembly GCA_016789845.1). Taxonomy (GTDB): domain Bacteria; phylum Pseudomonadota; class Gammaproteobacteria; order Steroidobacterales; genus SHZI01. The sequence continues at coordinate 64,419 of JAEUQA010000060.1, read as the reverse complement.
GGAGCGGCTCACGGGAATCTCCAGGCCACCCCTGAGCTGGACGACCCAGCGCTTCTCGACCCGGGCTACCCGCTCGACCGCCCGGCGGCTGACCCAGAAGGAGCGATGCACCTGCAGCCCCGGCTGGGGCTCCATCTCGGCGATGGCGTCGGAAAAACGCATGAGCAGCAGGGTGTTGCCCTTGCTGGTGTGGATCTTGGTGTAGTGCTCCTCGGCCTCCAGCGCCCAGATCTCGCCACCGCGCAGGTTGGCGGGCAACCGGGCGACCAGGCGCGGGTCGCCTCCGGTAGCGGCGGGCGGGCTCGCCGGAGTACTGGCAGGGGCCGCGTTGGCCGGGGCGCCCGCCGGGTCCGTGGCCAGCGGGGCAGCGGCCGTCGGGTTCCCGTCGGATACCGGGACTGGCGTGGGGGAAAAACCGAAGCGCGGCACCCGCCGGTAGCGAAAGTCCACCCAGTTCGCGAGTAGCCACCAGGCAATCCCCTGCAGGGTAATCGCGATGTACGAGCCAAGGCCATCGGCCGGCGGTGGCCAGAACGGTCCGAAGCTGGACCCCGGCACCAGGAAGCCCTCGAAGGCCAGATTCAGCACATCCCGGCACGGCCACCACAGGGTAAACCCGCCGACGATGTTGCCCGTCAGCAGCACGACCAGCAGCGACGGCTTCCACGGACGCAGTAGCCAGGACATCACCTTGCAGCCGACCGCATAGCAGGCCCAGGACAAGCCCGAGAACAGGGATGCGTAGACCATGTGGTGGCCCACGGTCTCGAACTGCTGCGCGCCGATGCGGGCGGCGCCCAGGAAGAGGCCGAGGCCGAAGGGCAGGAGCACGAAGAACTCGAAGGCCTCGCGAGGCCGCATGCCGGTGCGTTCGGCGCTGTCGACTACGTCGGCGGTGACGGCCATGTCTGTCCGGGGATTCCTGGCGAGCCGGCGGGGCGTTTTTTCGTTGGCGCAGCACGAGTGCCGCCGGTGCAGAGTCTAACTCCACTGGCCGGTCTTCGCCCAAGGGCCGGCGGTTGCGGGCGACGGCGCCGCAACTCCCTGAGCCGGCGGGAAAGATGAACGGGCAGGGAAGTGCCCCGGCGTTCGCCGGGGCAGGAGCCGGGCTGGACGGGCTAGTCGGCCGCCGGCTTCGGCAGCGGCGCGGGCTTCTGGGTGCGCGCGTAGTTCTCCAGGCTCGACAGGCTGGGCTCCACCCACCTGTCCGGGGCCGTCAGGTAGAGCGGGTAGCGCTCCTGAACCCGCGCCAGTACCCCGGGCGGCGCCTCCTCCGGCCGCTCGATACTGGTGAAGCGGCCCATGTACAGCACGTGCCCGGGCGCCGGGCCCATCAGCATCCAGGGCAGCCAGGGCGTTACCCGGGACCACACGCCGTTGTGGGGCAGGTGCGTCTTCGCCGGGTCCTCCGCATCCTCGCGCCGGATGAAGTACCGGAAGAACTCCGACACCCGGTTCATCGGCCCGGAGGATTCCCGGGGCCAGGCGGCGGGGTCGAGGGCGTTCCGGTAGTACAGGTGAATGTCGGAATCCAGCGTGACGGTGTCGTTCACGAGGCCCCAGTTGAGCAGCAAGGGGCGCTTCGGGGGCTTCTCGGCGTTGAGGCCGCCGTAGCTCGGCGGGTCCGGGAAGAATTCCGAGATCCGGAAGTTGAACGGGTCATTGGCGATGTCGACGACCCGCACCCGCTCGCCGCTGTAGGGGTTGTCCCATTCGTCCAGCAGCTGGCCGGTGCCGAGGTCCCGGTAGAAGACCAGTTCCCGGCAGAGGCGCTGGTAGCTCCCGTCCGGCTGCCGGAGGACCCTGTGGGTCGCAAAGACCTCGAAGCCGAAGAGCGGCTTCACGGCCTCCCCGTCCCGAACCCCGTGGACGATGCCCGAGGCCAGCCCGTAGATGAACTTGCCGGGCGCCGTGTCGCCCTCGATCCGGGCGAACATCTCCCGGTTCCAGACGGGATCCCTGAAGGCCAGCGGCACCCGGGCCGGGGTCTTCGCCAGGGCCGACAGCGGTGCCGCGGCGGCGCCGAGGGCCGCCGCGCCCAGCAGGTTGCCCATGGCCGTGCGCCTGGTCAGTGACTTGCTCGTCATCTCCGTGCTCCCCTCGAACGCCAGAAGAAAGGTGGATTGTGTCGGGGGTGCGGCGGCTCGGGGGAACAGATTCACGAACGCGCCCGGCTATGCACGAGTGGCGCCTGTTGGCCGCGCCGGGGCGGCACCGAGTGCTGACTGCAGGGCGGCAAGGCCGCCGGCGCGGCGGAGACTAGGTATTTCCCGCTGTGGCATTCCTCCGGCCCCCGTGCGAGCGTGCCCCGGAGCCCTGTTTCAGGAGAATGCATCGTGTTGATGAAGGCGGCAATCTTTGCAGAACCCGGGCGCATCGTGCTCGACGACAAGCCAATCCCGGACGTGGGACCGCTCGATGCGCTGCTCAAGGTCACGACGACGACCATCTGCGGCACCGACGTGCACATCCTCAAGGGCGAGTACCCGGTGGCGCGCGGCCTCACGGTCGGTCATGAGCCGGTGGGCGTCATCCACAAGCTGGGCTCGGCCGTGCAGGGCTTCCACGAGGGGCAGCGCGTGATCGCCGGGGCGATCACGCCCAGCGGGTGGAGCAATGCGTGCCTGTCGGGTTGCGGCTCCCAGGACGGCGCCGGCACGGCCCACGGCTGGAAGCCGATGGGCGGCTGGCGGTTCGGCAACACCATCGACGGCTGCCAGGCCGAGTACGTGCTGGTCCCCGACGCCATGGCCAACCTCGCGGCCGTGCCGGACGAACTCACCGACGAGCAGGTGCTCATGTGCCCCGACATCATGTCCACCGGCTTTGGCGGCGCGGAGCGCGCCGGCATCCGCATTGGCGACACGGTGGCCGTGTTTGCCCAGGGGCCGATCGGGCTGTGCGCCACCGCTGGCGCCCGGCTCAGTGGCGCCACCACGGTCATCGGCGTGGACCGGCTGGCCAACCGGCTGCAGATGGCCACCCGGATGGGCGCCGACCACGTGATCGACGGCAGCCGCACCGACCCTGTCGATGAAATCATGCGGCTCACGGACGGGCGCGGCGTGGACGTGGCCATCGAGGCGCTGGGTACCCAGGCCACTTTCGAGGCCTGCCTGCGGGTGCTGCGGCCGGGCGGGACCCTGTCGAGCCTGGGCGTCTACTCCACGGACCTGAAGATCCCGCTGGGCGCCTTCGCCGCCGGGCTCGGCGATCACCAGATCGTGACGACGCTCTGCCCGGGCGGCAGGGAGCGGATGCGCCGGCTGATGGCCGTGATCCAGTCGGGCCGCGTGGACCTCGGCGCCATGGTCACCCACCGCTTCAGGCTGGATGAGATCGAAAAGGCCTACGACCTGTTCGGCCACCAGCGGGACGGGGTGCTGAAGGTGGCGATCACGCCGTGAACGACGTCAGGGCGATCCCTTGCGCCGTGCCCGCGCCGCCTCCAGGGCGGACTCCTCCTCCCGGTGCACCTCGGACCAGTGGGGCCGGGCCAGCAAGGCCGCCAGGTACCGTGCCAGCTTCGGCCAGCGGCTGGCATCGATGGCGCCGGCGCCCTGGCAGTAGGTGACCAGCTGGGCGCCGATGGCCACGTCGGCGACCGTCAGCGATTCGCCGGCGGCGTAACCGTTTGGCGGCAATTCGCTCTCCAGGTAGTTGAAGGCCTCGTCGCGAGGCCCTGCTGCCGCCGCGAGCGCAGCCTCGTCCGCGGGCTTGCCCTGGAACAGGGGCTTCACCACGTGCTCCGAGAAGTACGGGAGCGTCGCCTCGCGCAACCGGGTATCCGCGTACTCCTCGAGCCACAGCGCCCGGGCGAGCGGCACGGCCGCCGCCGGATACAACGGCCGGTCCGGGTACGCCCGCTCCAGGTAGGCGATGATCACCGAGGAGTCCGGGACCGCGATGCCCTGGTCCTGGATCACCGGGATCTTCCCGAGGGGATGGAGCGCCTTCACCTTCGGCGAGCCCATCGGCGCGATTTCCAGACGGTGCGGGATCCCTTTCTCCAGGAGCGCCAGCCGCACCTTGCGGGTGAACGTGGAGAGGTTGATGCCGTAGAGGACAAGCATGGGCTCGAAGCTTACCCGAGGAGGGGATTTCCGGTCCGGAGGCTGCCGGGGTCAATGCCGACGGCAAAGGCCACGATCATCAGCGCGAGCAGCAAAAGCAGGATGGGGGCGCAGATCAGGTAGGTCAGCGGCGAGGTCGGGGCATAGCGGCCGGGCGAGGCAGTGACGGCAGTACTCACCACCACCGTTCCGGCCAGCTTGTCGTGCCAGCCCTGCTTCTTCGGATCGAAGGCTACCCAGACGAGCCCGAGCAGCAGGGGCAGGGTCGAGACGTAATAGCCCACATAGCGCACCACCAGCTGCCGGCTGGACGGCTTGCCACCCGTCGCCGCGTCGACGATCTCGGCCGACATGAACATCTTCCCGGGTGTCGCGGACCGGTACTTCCAGAACACGAGGATCGCGATGGCGGGCAGCACGTAGCCCACCATGACGTCCCAGAAGCCTGTTGGGCTCCCGCCGGGCAAGTCCAGTGCCGCGCCCGTCAGCAGCTGCTGGAGCGGCAGGGTGACGACCAGGAGCAGCGCCGAGTCGATGAGCGCTGCCGCGGTCCGGTTCCAGAACCCCACGTAGGGGCGGTCTGGGCGGCCGGCATTCATGTCCGCCCCGCGGGGCGCATGGCCCTTCACCGCCGCCTCGTCAGGAGGTGCATCTCCCGCGCCTTGTAGTCGATGATGATCTGGTCGAGCACCCCGAGCACGTCCATGCCCACCAGCACGGCCGGCTCCCGCGTCATCCGCCAGTGCTGGAAGATGTGCACGTCGCTGAAGGTCAGGACGGCGCCGCGGATCTGTACTCCCTGCATGTGGATCGTGGGCATCCGCACGCGGCTCCCCCGCTCCACGTCGAGGGTCACGCCCACGATGTCGGTACCGGGATCTTCCTCCGCCTGCTTTTTCAGCGCCTCGAGGAGCGCGAGGTTGCCGAGCGAGTCCGGCGCGCCGGTGTCGATGATGGCTTTCGTGCGCACGCGGCCGATGATCACGTCCACCACCAGCAGGTAATCGCGCATCATCCTGACGGGCAGCGTCTCGAAGCCCGGGCCCGGCTGCTCGCCCCTGGAGCGCCGGACGGTGATCGAATCGTTCCTGAAGTCGATGACGATGCGCTTGTCGCGCAGGCCCTCGTTGCCGAGAACGCCGTCCGCGCCGCCGAAGACGTCCTGCACCACGGGGAGGAATGCAGGCTCGAGGAGGAGGTCGCCGATGTCCATCCGGTCGACGCGGATCAGCGGGTAGATGCCCGTCCCGGTGACGCCGCGGACCCGCACGGTGGACGTCGTCCGGGCGCCTTCGCCCAGGGCGTCCGCGACCTTCTGGACCACGGCCGACCGATTGGCCCCCGTATCGAGCACCAGGCGGAATGGTCCCTGGCCGTTCAGGTATACGGGTGCCCAGATCCTGCCGATGCGGTCGCGGAGGGTCGGCGCCACGTAGCGCGGCTCGGTGGTCGAGACGACGACTTCGGCGAGGGGCGCCGGGGGGGGCTCCACCGCTGATGATGCCGTCGCAGGCTCTGACGCTGATGACACCGTCGCAGGCTCTGACTGCGGAGACGTAACGGCCCCTGCTGCCGCTGCGGCAAGCAGGGCCAGGCTCGGCAGTTTCCTCAGTAGCCGGACCACATGAAGGGCCCTCCCTGAGGCATCCTAACCCTTCAACGCCCCCAGCACCTCGTCCAGCATCTTCTTCGCATCGCCGAACAGCATGCGGTTGTTCTCTTTATAAAAGAGCGGGTTGTCCACGCCCGCATAGCCCGACGCCATCGAGCGCTTCATGACAATGGAGGTCTTCGCCTTCCAGACCTGCAGTACCGGCATGCCGGCAATGGGGCTGCCCGGATCGTCCTCGGCTGCCGGGTTCACGATGTCGTTGGCGCCGATCACCATGGCCACGTCGGTCTCCGGGAAGTCGTCGTTGATTTCGTCCATCTCCATGACGATGTCGTAGGGCACCTTCGCCTCGGCCAGCAGCACGTTCATGTGGCCGGGCATGCGGCCCGCCACCGGGTGGATGCCGAAGCGCACGTTCACGCCCTTCTCGCGCAGGAACTTCGTGATCTCGTAGACGGTGTGCTGGGCCTGGGCCACCGCCATGCCGTAGCCGGGCACGATGATCACGCTCTTCGACGACCCGAGCAGTTCGGCCGTATCCACGGCGCTCACCGGCGTCACCTCGCCGGCCGGCTGGGAGCCCGCCGCCGCCGGTGCGGCGCCCTCGCCCGTGCCGAAGCCGCCGGCGATCACGCTCAGGAAGTTCCGGTTCATCGCCCGGCACATGATGTAGGAGAGGATCGCGCCGGAGGACCCGACCAGGGCGCCGGTGACGATCAGGAGGTCGTTGGCCAGCATGAAGCCCGTGGCGGCGGCGGCCCAGCCCGAGTAGCTGTTGAGCATGGAGACCACCACCGGCATGTCGGCGCCGCCGATGGCCATCACCATGTGGATGCCGAAGAGGAGTGCCACGACCGTCATCACGGTGAGCGGCATCAGGCCGGCATTGATGTCCGGCGCCTGCAGGAGGGCATAGCCAAACCAGATCACCACCAGCAGGCCGATGAGGTTCAGCCAGTGCCGCGCCGGTAGCAGCAGCGGCTTGCCACCGATCTTGCCCGACAGCTTGCCAAAGGCGATCACGGAGCCGGAGAAAGTAACGGCGCCAATCAGGATGCCGATGTAGATCTCCATCTCGTGGATGGACTTCTCGGCGCCGGTGAACTCGATCGAGGTGTCGATGTAGCTGGCAAAGCCGACCAGGCACGCGGCCAGGCCGACCAGGCTGTGCATGAGCGCCACCAGCTCGGGCATCTGGGTCATCTGCACCTTGCGGGCGGCATACAGGCCAACGCTCCCGCCGAGCAGGAGTGCACCAACGATCCAGGGGATGCCGGCGGCCGTGACCCGTGGCCCCAGGATCGTCGCGAGCACTGCAATGGCCATGCCGGCCATGCCGAAGAGGTTGCCGCGGCGGGAGGTCTCCGGGTTGGCAAGGCCACCCAGGCTCAGGATGAAGAGGATCGTGGCGCCGATGTAGGCGACGGTGGCAAGGCTCGAGGACATCGTCTATTCCCTACTTCCGGAACATGGCCAGCATGCGGCGGGTGACGGCGAAGCCGCCGAACATGTTGACCGCCGTCAGTGCGAGCGCGGTTACGGCCAGCCCGAGGATCAGGCCGTCGGGCCGGTCGGCCCCGGCGCCACCGGGTGGCGGCGCCAGCTGCACCAGCGCGCCGACGGCGATGATGCTGGAGATCGCGTTGGTCACGCTCATGAGAGGCGTGTGCAGCGCGGGCGTCACGTTCCAGATCACCATGTAGCCGATGAAGCAGGCGAGCACGAATACCGTGAAGTGCGACAGGAACGAGGCCGGCGCGAAGGCGCCAACCAGGAGGAACAGCACGGCGCCGGCACCGAACACCGTGGCGAGGGCCTTGCCGGACATGGGCTCGCCGGCCCCATGCCCGTGCCCGGACTTTTTCGCGGCGGGCGGCGGCGCGGCGGCAGGCCTGGCCTGTGGTGGCGCGGCCGAGAGCTTCGGCGGAGGAGGCGGCCAGGTGACCGTGCCCTCCTTTATTACCGTTGCGCCGCGGATCACCTCGTCGTCGAAATTGACGTTGATGGCGCCGTCCTTCGTCTTGCACAGTTCCTCGGCCAGCCGCAGCAGGTTGTTGGCATAGAGCGTTGAAGCCTGGCCCGCGAGACGGCTGGGAAGGTCGGTATAGCCGATGATCGTCACGCCGTGCCGCACGACCACCTCGCCGGGCGCCGTGAGTTCGCAGTTCCCGCCCTGCTCGGCGGCCAGGTCGACGATCACGCTCCCCGGGCGCATGGACTTCACCATCTCCGTGGTGATGAGCTTCGGCGCGGGCCTGCCGGGGATCAGGGCGGTGGTGATGATGATGTCCACGTCCTTCGCCTGCTTCGCGAACGTCGCCAGCTGGGCTTTCTGGAAGCCCTCGCTCATGACCTTCGCGTAGCCACCAACGCCGGTCCCCTCCTCCTGGTAATCCACGGGCACGAACTCGGCACCCATGGACTTCACCTGGTCGGCGACTTCCGGGCGCGTGTCGTTGGCGCGAACGATGGCGCCAAGGCTGACGGCGGTGCCGAGCGCCGCGAGGCCGGCGACGCCGGCGCCGATGACGAAGACCTTGGCGGGAGGCACCTTGCCGGCGGCGGTGATCTGGCCGGTGAAGAAGCGGCCGAAATGCTGGGCCGCCTCGATGACCGCGCGGTAACCCGCGATGTTGGCCATGGAGGACAGCGCGTCCATCTTCTGGGCCCGGGACATGCGCGGCACGCTGTCCATGGCCAGCACGGTGAGCCCCCGGCCCGCCAGCTGCTGCATGAGGTCCGGGTTCTGGGCGGGCCAGACGAAGCTGACCAGCGTGGTGCCCGACCTGATCAGCGGGACCTCCTCGGCGACCGGTGCGCGCACCTTGAAGACCAGGTCCGAGGCAGCCCAGAGCGCGGTGGCGTCGCCGGCGATCTGCGCGCCCGCGGCCCTGTAGGCGTCGTCGCTGAAGTTGGCGGCATCGCCTGCGCCGCGCTCGACAGTGACCGCGAAGCCCAGCTTGATCAGCTTCCCGACCACGTCGGGAACCGTGGCGACGCGCTTTTCGCCGGCAAAAACTTCCCGTGGGACTCCAATGGTCAGGGGCATGGCAACCTCGGCATCAGGTTCGGAACGGAGCAGTTCGTGGCGACTTGCCGGAGGGATTCCCCAGCGTCGGCGCGCCATGATACCCACCTTCCCGCCCCAGTCGATACGCCGTCGGCCGGGACGAAGGGGCGCGGCAAGCGCGGTGGCCCGCGGAATGCGAACTGGACTTCATCCTATAATCCGCCCATCGAAGCCGACTTCACGAAGGCCGAGCGAGGCAGGCATGATCCGGATCAGGAAGGTACTTTCCATTACGGAGCTCGACGAACTTGCCCGTCTCCTGAAGACGGGTAAGTTCACGGACGGGCGGGTGTCCGCCGGCGGTGCCGGGCAAAGCATAAAGTCGAACCTGCAGCTTGACCCGAAGGACCCTAATGGGCCCAAGGCGAACCAGCTGGTCCACAACGCCCTCTTGAGGTGCGAGGACTTCAAGGCCTGTGCCTATCCCCACCGGGTTTCCGGCATCACGTTCTCCCGCTATATGGAGGGCATGAAGTACGGCGAGCACACCGACAACCCCGTAAACTGGGACCACGGCCAGGTGCTACGGAGCGACATGTCGTTCACGATCTTCCTTTCATCGCCCGATGAGTACGAGGGCGGGGAACTGGTCCTCAGGATTCTCGGCCAGGAGTTCGCCGTGAAGTACGAACTCGGGGACATGGCCATCTACCCGTCCGGGCTCGTTCATCGGGTCAATGAAGTCACCAGTGGCTGCCGGAGAGCGGCGATAGGCTGGCTACAGAGCCTGGTGCCGCAGCAGGAACGGCGTGAGGTGCTTGGGGCGATATGGCGGGTCCGGAACGAGCTTCTGGCCAGTGCGGGACGGAGCGACGCCTTCCTCCAGCTCGATTTCGCTCACAGCAACCTGCAGCGCATGTGGACCGAGAACTAGCCGGCGAGGCCCGGCATTTCGCAATCATACCCACCTTCGGGCCCTAATCGATATGCGACCAGGCGTCGGCAGCGCGGGGCCGGACCAGCATCCGGGGAGCGGGTCAATCCACGCCGTCAAGAGTGCCACACCTGCCGAGGGTGCCATTTCACTATGTGTGGTTTCGCACCGTAGGGGGAATTGCGGGGGCCTATAAATCTCCCGTAATCCCCCAGAGCAATTGCCCCGCCTCGGCGGGGCGTTTTTTTGGAGAACACTGCCCTGCGTCCACTGGCAATGCCCGGTGAATCTGGCGGAAGCTCTGGCCCGAAGGGTCCCGCCGTCGTATCGGCCTATGTGGGAAACCGAACAGTTCGCTGCCCGGGAAAGCACAAGTATCGATCCTGCGGACCTCGGTCGGGAGAACGGGACGGGGCGCAAAGTGACTGTTCTGATCCACCTGATACAGGGAGAGCGTCAAGATGAAACCAGGCACACGCACATGGCGAGTGACGCGAGCGCCCACTACGAAGGTTCGCGAAACCGTCCTTGGCCTTGCCCTCATGTGTCTAACTGTTGCGGCGCAATCGGCCACCGTCAGCTACACGGGCACGTTTGCCGGCGGCACGGACGTCACCAACCAGGTGATCAACGTGGCCCAGTTCGATTCGTCCCTGGGCACGCTCGTGTCGGCGACCTTCGAGTTGACTGCCACGATGAACACGTCGGCCTATGCCACCAACGACGGCAACTTCTACGTTGGGTGGGACAAGCTCGACTACCAGTTGTCATTGGCGGGTACGGGCGCCTACAGCGGCGTGGCCATCTCTGCCAGCAACGCCCCGATCCGCATCGTCGGCACAGGTCCCGCCGATGGCAGTTTCATTCTTGCCGAGGCGCTCAACGTAGTTGGGCAGCCAAACTGGACGCAAGCGGGACCCATCCTGGGTGCGACGAATACCTTCTATGAATCGCCGCTCGGTGACTACATCGGCAACGGCAACCTGGCGTTCTACCTGACGACCCTGAACAATGACTCGCTGTATGCGGCCGGCCTGCAGTCGGGCGGCCTGCCGAACCCGGCGCCCTTCGGCGTGTCGACCGGTATCCAGGGCGAGGTGAAGGTCACCTACGCGTACAACGTGGTCCCGGTGCCGGCGGCCGCCTGGCTGTTCGGTGGCGGGCTGGGGGCGCTAGGGGCCCTGCTGCGCCGGCAACGCCGGTAACCCCTGCACCTCCTCCGGGACCGGCGCGACCCACGGCCGCTACTCCGCCCCGCGCAGCTGCTCCACGATCGCCGGATTCTCCAGGGTGGAAACGTCTTGGGTGATCGGCTCGCCCCGCGCGATCGCGCGGAGCAGCCGCCGCATGATCTTGCCGGACCGCGTCTTGGGAAGGTTGTCGGCAAAGCGCACGTCGTCGGGCCTGGCGATGGCACCGAGCTCCTTGCCGACGAACTCCCGCAGCTCGCCGGCGAGCTTCTCGGCATCCTTGCCCGTGGGCCGCTGGCCCTTCAACACCACGTAGGCGAAGATCGACTCGCCCTTGATCTCGTGGTGCCGGCTCACCACCGCCGCCTCGGCAACCCGGGGATGGGCCACGAAGGCGCTCTCCACTTCAGCCGTGCCCAGCCGGTGACCGGACACCTTTAATACGTCGTCCGCCCGGCCCAGGACCCAGAAGTAACCATCGGCGTCCCGGTAGGCCGTGTCGCCCGCCACGTAGTAGCGGTTGCCAAATTTCGCCCAGTAGGTCGAGAGGTAGCGGTCGTTGTCGCCCCAGATCGTGCGCAGCATGGAGGGCCAGGGCTTGCGCACCACGAGCCAGCCGCCCTGGTCGGGGTTGGTCACGGGGTCGCCGTCCTCGTCCACGATGGCCATGTCGATGCCGGGGATCGGCAGCGTGCAGGAACCGGGCTTGGTGGCCGTCACGCCGGGCAGGGGGCTCGCCAGCGTCGCGCCGGTTTCCGTCTGCCACCAGGTGTCCACGATGGGGCAGCGGGCCTTGCCGATCACCGTGTGGTACCAGATCCACGCCTCCGGGTTGATGGGCTCGCCCACCGTGCCCAGCAGCCGCAGCTTCGACAGGTCGTAGCCGTTCGGGATGTCGTCGCCCAGCTTCATCAGCGCGCGGATCGCGGTCGGGGCGGTATAGAAGATGGTGACGCCCAGCCGCTCGCAGATGCTCCAGAAGCGCCCGCCGTCCGGGTACACCGGCGCGCCCTCGTACATGACGATGGTCGCGCCGGCCGCCAGCGGGCCATAGCACACGTAGGTGTGGCCCGTGACCCAGCCCACGTCGGCCGTGCACCAGAAGACGTCGTCCTCGCGGAAATCGAAGATCCACTGGGCCGTGAGCTTGGCGTTGAGCAGGTAGCCCGCCGTCGAGTGCTGGATGCCCTTGGGCTTGCCGGTGGAGCCGGAGGTGTAGAGCAGGTAGAGCGGATGCTCGGCATTCACCCAGGCCGGCTCGCACACGGTGTCCTGGCCGCCCACGGCGTCCGACCACCAGAGGTCCCGGCCCTTCCGCATGGCCACCGGCTCGCCGGTGCGCTTCAGCACGATGACCTTCTCGACGCTGTCGCAGCCGCCGTCCAGCGCCTCGTCCACGGCCTGCTTCAGCGGGACGACCTTGCCAGAGCGAAAGCCACCGTCGGCCGTAATGACCAGCTTCGCACCGGCGTCCACGATGCGATCCCGCAGCGAATGGGCCGAGAAGCCGCCAAAGACCACCGAGTGCGTGGCGCCGATGCGGGCGCAGGCCTGCATGGCGATCACCGCCTCCGGCACCATCGGCATGTAGATCACGACCCGGTCACCGGGCCACACGCCCTGGGCCTTCAGCGCGTTGGCAAGCTGGCAGACCTCGGCAGTGAGCTGCCGGTAGGTGAGCGTGCGGCCGTCGCCCTGCTCGCCCTCGAAGATGATCGCGGGCTTGTCGCCCCGCACGCCCAGGTGAATGTCCAGGCAGTTGAACGAGGCGTTGATCTCGCCATCGGTGAACCAGCGGAAGTTGGGCGCCTTTGAGTCGTCCAGGATCCTGCTGAAGGGCACGTGCCAGCGCAGCTCCTCGCTGGCCAGCCGGCCCCAGAAGGCCACGCTGTCCCGCTCCGCCTCGGCCCGGAGTGCCGCGTAGTCGGCGGCCTGGATGCGGGCCCCGGCGGTGAAGGCAGCAGGAGGGGAAAACTTGCGGGACTCGTGGAGGACGGACTCGATGTTGGCCATGCTCATTCCACGGCGACGTCGGTGGCCCTTGGCTGGGCAGCGAGTATCCGCTGGCTGATCGGGTCGTCCTCGAAGTCCCGCAGGAAGATCTCCAGGGAATCCGCGGCCAGATCCGTATTCCCGCCGTCATAGAGCTCGAGGATCTTGGTGAGCCGCCGGTCCCGGGGCTGGATCACCCCGGTTGCGCTGGCGGCATCGGCCGGAGGCGCCGACGGCGCTGCCAGCGCGGCGGCGCCAGCCCGCGGGTCTGCCGCTCCGGCCGGCGCGTCCTCGGCCATGGCGGCCCGCTGGTTCGCCAGCACCAGTTCGCGGCGAATGAGGGCAATCGCCTTGTCCAGGTCTTCGACCTGGGGACCCTCGGGTTCGAAGATGGGCGGCGGTGGCAATGGCGCGATCTCGACCTCGGCTTCCTGGCTGGCAGCCGCGGCTGTTTCCGCCGTGGCCTTGTCCGCCTCGCTGCGCTCCCGGGCGCGCTTGGCAAACAGTGAGCCCGGGGCCTTCGCGGCGCCGGGATCCGCGAGGTCATCGGCTGGTCCCGTGCCGAGCATCGCGACGCCGACGCCCACGGCCACCAGCACGCTGGCGGCGAGCGCCGCCGGCACCAGCCAGCGGGGACGACGGGCGGGCGGCGTGTCATGTTCATCGTCGCCATCGTCATCGCGGGCAGGGTCGGGCGGGCGCATGGGCCGGGCCTTCGCGGCCGGCGGGGGCCCGGAAGCAGCCACCGGTTTCGGGGCCGGCGCGGCCTGGGTTGGCGCGGGCTTCGCCGACGGCGGGCTGGCGGCGGCCTTGGCGATGGCAAGGATCTTCGCGTCGAGCACCTCGGGAGGCTGCACCGGCTCGATGGCGTCGTAAGCGGTCGACAGCGGCGACCGCCGGCCGAGGAAATTCTCGAGCTCGGCGTCGTCCCGCGGCGTGTTGCCGTTGCTCACGACAGTGCCTCCCGGGAACCGGCGGGAGCCAGGTCGCCAAGCGCCGCGCGAAGCTTCCTGACCGCGTAGCGCAGGCGGCTCTTGACTGTCTCTGCATTCGCGCCGGTCGCGGTGGCGATCTCGGCAAGCCCCATCTCCCCTTCCTCGTGCAGCAGGAATGCCTCCCGCTGCTCGGGAGGAAGCGCCTCCAGGGCGGACCAGAGCCGGGCAGCGCGCTGGGCCACCGAATTCGCCGCCTCGGGGCCTGGCGCCGGGTCGGCCGGGCCCTGCTCCCAGTCCACCAGGGACCAGCGGGCTGAGGCGAACGCGGGATCCAGCTCCTCGGCCAGGAGATCCGGGATCTCCGAGGCCTCGGGCTCGCCGTTGCCGTCCGTCAGGGACCGGCCTGCCTTCCGGTAGTGATCCACGAGGCAGTTGTGCCCGATCTGGTACATGTAAGTGGTGAACGGGGCCCTGGGCTCGTTGCGCTCCCGCGCCTTGATGACGCGGACCCAGACTTCCTGGAACAGTTCTGCCGCCATCTCGGGGTCCCCGCACTGGCGGAGGAAGTACCGGTAGAGGGCACCCTTGTGGCGGCTGTAGAGGGTCTCGAACGCCGCCAGGTCGCCAGACGCGAACCGGGTCATGAGCTGTGCGTCGTCGGTTCCACCCGCCATGGCCGGCAGCATATGCCAGCCGGCCCGGCGGGTGAACGGCCCGGCTGTGACTAGCGTCGCACCTGGGGCCCTTCGCCAGCGTCGGCTGGCGCGGCGGACGGGCTGCTCGATGAGCTTGCTGGTGTGGCCATCGGGCGCCTTGTAGCGCGATTGACTCCGCCACCCGGCGGGGTGGCCTCTGAGTCTGTAGACGCCCGAACCCCGGCAACGGGGTTAGGAATTAGCCGTCTTGAGGCTGGAGGCCAGCCGGTGGTGCAGCGGGCTGGTGCGCGGGATGTGGGCCAGCAGGAACTCCATCTGGTCCGCCAGCACCCGGCGGCCCTTCAGGTAGATGTACTCGGCGTAGGTCGGGGTGAAGGGCACCGCCACCAGCTGCATGCCCGCCTGCTCGGGCGTGTGGCCGCCCTTGTGGTTGTTGCAGCGCCGGCAGGCAGTAACCACGTTGTTCCAGGTGTCGCCACCACCCCTGGACAGCGGCCGCACATGATCCCGGGTGAGGTCCCGGACCGGGAACTGGTGCGCGCAGTAGAGGCAGACGTTGGAGTCGCGCCGGAACAGCGTCTTGTTGTTCAGCGGCGGCACGTAGGAGTCCATGAGCTCGGCCACATCCGGCGAGCGGCCGACGGTGGCCACGATGGAGTTCACCTCGATGCAGCTCTGCCGCAGGCTGCGGGCGTTGATGCCCCCGTGGACACGGAACAGCGGCGAGCCGCAGCTGTAGGCCACCTGTCCCAGGTAGTAGAGGCGGACGGCGTCCCGGTAATCGATCCACTCCAGCGGCATGCCAGCCGCGTCCGTCCGCAGGACCTGCTGCGAGAAATCGCTGACGTCTTCGTGGAGGTACAACATGTCTGGGTCGGCCCTGCCGCGCCCGTATATTGCGGGTTCCGGATCAGAAATCAAATTTGCCCGGTCGCCATCTGCTGTCAGAATCCGGCTCGTTACCCGGGCACCAGGCCGCGATCGGCAGGGCGCAACCGCGTCCCGATTCCGCATACTGGCGCCGCGTCCAGCTCCTCGACGACCTGAGGCGAACGAGCCAATCCGGGGTTGACAAACCGCCTGGAACTTGTCCCGAAACGGTCGCTGCGTCTGCACTTATGCACATTCCTCACGGATGGGGCGCAGTTAGAGCCTGCATTGCGTTGCGCACCTGAGCACAGACTCTTAAGATCTTGAAAATATTGAATAATAGGAATCGATCAAAAATTGCTCAGGTTGTCATAATGGTTGACAAGCTTGGCCGGGGAGTCCGTTTGACCCATCTCATCCACAGACTTATCCACAGGATCTGTGGACAACTCCCATGCCCGACCCGCTGACCCCAACAACGGTACTGGAGGTGGCCGTACCGGCGCCGCTCATGGGTGTCTTCGACTACCTTTACCCCCCCCACCAGACCAACCGCCTGCAGCCGGGGATCCGGGTGCGGGTGCCCTTCGGCCGGGGCACCCGAGTGGGCCTCGTCATGGGCCTCAAGGCAACCAGCGACCTGCCGGCATCCCGGCTCAGGCGCGTCGACGCCGTGCTCGACGGTGAGCCACTCCTGCCCGACGACCTGCAGCGCCTGCTCAGCTGGGCCTCTGCCTACTACCAGCACCCGCCCGGAGAGGTGTTTGCGACGGCGATTCCGCTGGGACTCCGGGAGGGCCGCGGATTGGCCGAGGGTGAACCAGCGTTCAGCCTGACGCCCGCCGGCCGGTGCACCGATGACGCGTTGTTGAAGCGCGCGCCAGCCCAGTGGCGCGCCTTCCAGCTGCTGTTCCACTCCACCGATCCGCTGCCGGCGAGTCGGCTGGAATCCCTGGGCCCCGCCTGGCGACGCGCGATCCATGCACTGATCGCGCGGGGCTGGGCGGCCGAAACGCGCCTCGCCCCGGCACTGGAACCCGTTCCGGCCACGGCCGACGTGCCCCCTGAACTGACCCCCGACCAGTCCCGGGCCGTCGTCGCCATCAGCCGAACTGCGGGCTTCCGCTGCTTCCTGCTCGACGGCGTCACCGGCAGCGGCAAGACCGAGGTGTACCTGCGCTGCATCCGGGAGCGGCTGGACGCCGGCCAGCAGTGCCTGGTGCTGGTACCGGAGATTGGCCTCACGCCGCAACTGCTGGACCGTTTCCGCCGCCGCTTCCCGGTGCCGATGGCGGTGCTGCACTCCGGGCTCGCCGAGGGCGAGCGCCTGCGCGCCTGGACCGCGGCCCGGGACGGCACGGCGCGCATCGTCATCGGCACCCGGTCCGCCATCTTCACGCCAATGCTGCAGCCGGGGCTGATCGTCGTCGACGAGGAGCACGACGCCAGCTACAAGCAGCAGGATGGCTTCCGCTATTCGGCCCGGGACCTGGCCGTGTGGCGCGCGCGGCAACTGGGGGTGCCACTGGTGCTCGGCTCGGCCACGCCTGCCCTGGAATCCGTGGAAAACGCCCGCAGCGGCCGCTACGAGCGGCTCGTACTCGCGGAGCGGGCCGGCACCGCCGGCCAGCCCACCGTGCATCTCATCGACATGCGCACCCACCAGCCGACGGATGGCCTGACCCAGCCGTTGCTGGCGGCAATCCGCCGGCATCTCGATGACGACGGCCAGGCGCTGATCTTCCTCAACCGGCGGGGCTACGCGCCCACGCTCGTCTGCGTGGGCTGTGGCACCGTCGTCGGCTGCGACCGCTGCGACGCGCGGATGGTGCTCCACCAGCAGCGGGGCCGGGTGACCTGCCACCACTGCGGCAGCGACCGGCCCGCGCCCGTCGCCTGCCCCCAGTGCCAGGCTGAACTGCGCGCCATCGGCCAGGGCACCGAGCGGCTCGAGCAGGCGCTGGCCCGGGAATTTCCCGGCCACCCGCTCGAGCGCATCGACCGGGACACGACCCGGCGGCGGGGCGAGATCGAGCGCCGGCTCGAGCGGGTGCGGAGCGGCGAGGCCCGCCTGCTCCTGGGCACCCAGATGCTCACGAAAGGCCACGACTTTCCCGGGGTTACGCTGGTGGGCATCATCGACGTCGACCAGGGGCTCTTCGGCACCGACTTCCGCAGTGCCGAGCGCCTGGCCCAGACCTTCATCCAGGTGGCCGGGCGGGCCGGGCGCGCGGACCGGCCCGGCGAGGTCTGGCTACAGACGCTGTTCCCCGATCACCCGCTGCTCCGGGTCCTCCTGTCCGAGGGCTACGGCGCCTTCGCGGCCCGCGCGCTCGAGGAACGACAGCAGGCGGGCTGGCCCCCCTGGTCCGCGCTTGCCCTGGTGCGGGCCGAAGCGACGCAGCGCGCGCCGGTCTTCGCCTTCCTGGAGGAAGCCGCCGCGAGCGCCCGAGCGCTCGTCCGGGACAGGGCGCCAGCCGGGCTGAAGGTGCTCGGCCCGGCGCCCGCGCCGATGGAGCGGCGCGCTGGCCGCTACCGGGGCCAGCTGCTCCTGCAGGCAACCGCGCGCCGGGACCTGCAGCGTTTACTGCCGGAGTTTCGGACCGCACTTGCCGGGGTGCCCTCCCAGCGCCGGGTCCGCTGGAGCCTCGACGTGGATCCGGCGGAACTGTTCTAGCGCCGTAGGGGCTGCAGAGTGTTCTAGAATCCAGCCCGTCCCCGGTTCCCGCCAAGCAACAAGATGCAGACCAATACTCATATTGCGCAGGTCGTGCGCAGGGCACTCGACTGGCCGGTTGAACGGACCGGCCAGCTCGCGGATGCCCTCGCCACCCCACCGAACGCCGCGCTCGGCGACGTCGCCTTTCCCTGCTTCCAGCTGGCGAAGGAACTGCGGTCGGCCCCCAACCTGATCGCGAAGAGCCTGGCGGCGAAAATCGGCCCTGACCCCATCATCGCCAGTGCCCGGGCGGAAGGCGCCTATCTCAACCTGTTCCTGAACCGCGCGAACGTCACCGAACAGGTGCTGGGCGAGATTCGCGACAACCCGGGGACCTACGGCCGGCGGGACCTCGGCCAGGGCCGCACCCTGGTGCTGGATTTCTCCGCCCCCAACATCGCCAAGCCCTTCCACTTCGGCCACCTGCGCTCCACCAACCTGGGCGCCGACCTGGCCCGGATCTTCGCCTTCCAGGGCTGGCGGGTGATCCGCAAGAACTACATCGGCGACTGGGGCACCCAGTTCGGCTTCGTCATCTGGGCCTGGCAGCAGTGGGGCGACGAAGGCGCGCTGCAGGCCCGGGCCATCGACTACCTGGTCGAGCTGTACATCAGGGCGAACCAGCAGAGCGGGCAGGATCCCGGCATACGGGAACACGCCCGCAAGCTGTTCCTCCGCCTGGAGCAGGGCGACCCGTCAATCATCGCCCTTTGGGAGCGGTTCCGCGCGCTGTCGCTGGAGGGCTTCCACCGCACCTACGGCCGGCTCGGCATCGAGTTCGATTCATATGAGGGTGAGTCCTCGGTGAACGACAAGGTGCAACCCGTCATCGCCCGCTTCCTCGAGGCCGGAGTGGCCCGGGAGTCCCAGGGCGCCATCGTGGTGGACGTGTCGGACGTGCTCGGCCGGGAGATCGCGCCCTGCATGCTGCAGAAGTCCGACGGCGCCTCCACCTACGCCGCCCGGGACTGCGCCGAGGCGATCGACCGCTGGGAAAAGTACGGGTTCGGCGCCAACATCTACGTGGTCTCCCGGCAGGAGGATCATTTCGCCCAGGTCTTCGCGGCCCTCGGCAAGCTCGCAGTGGCGGAAGAGTGGCCGGACAACTGGCCCGCCCTCTGCGAGAACGTGAGCTTCGGATTCGTCCGTGGCATGTCCACCCGCAAGGGGGAGGCCGTGTGGCTGGAGGCAGTGCTGGACGAGGCCCGGGACCGGGCCGCCCGCTACCGGGAGGAGCGGGCGGCCGCCAACGCGCGCGCCCATCCCGACCTGCCTGCCGCCGAGGTGGCCGAGATCAGCGAAGCCGTCGGCCAGGCCGCCCTGCTCTACTTCGACGTGTCGTCCCGGCGCATGACCGACGTGAGCTTCGACTGGGACACGGTACTCCAGTTCGAGGGCAACACCGGGCCCTACCTGCAGTACACCCACGCGCGCATGAGCGGCATCTTCCGCAAGGCCGTCGAGGCCGGCCTGGCCACGCAGCCGGAGCCGGGCGACCCGCGGCTGCTCGTCGCTGATGAGGAATGGGCGCTGCTGCAGAAGCTCCGCGGCTTCAGCCACGCGGTGCAACGGGCCGCCGAACAGCGCGAGCCCTTCGAGGTGGCCCATTACCTGTACGAACTGGCCAGCGTGTTCAACGCCTTCTACAACAAGCACATGGTGCTGAACGAGGCCGACCCCGCCCGCAGCCGGGCCCGACTCATGCTCGTTGGCAGCACGCGCACGGTGCTGGCGAGCGGTCTCAAGCTGCTCGGCATCCGCCCGCTGGAGTACATGTAGTGGCGAAGGCCACGGCCGCGTCCCGGCGCCGGCGCAACCGCCGGCGCGGTTCCGCCGGCCTGCCCGGCGGCACCGTGCTGGTCGTCGTGCTGCTCGCGTGTGCGGGCCTGGCGGCCTGGACATACCGGGCGGAACTGGGCACGGCGTTGGCACCAACGGCAGGCGGGGACGACACGGCACAGACGCCGCCAAAGAAGGTGGCCAAGGCCAGGCCTGCTCCGGAAGCGCCGCCGCCCGCCGAGGCGACCGACCGCTTCGAGTTCTACGACATGCTTCCCGACGCCGAAGTGGACGTGCCCGAGCAGCCCAGGGCCACCGGCGCCGCCGGCCCGCCGCCCGTCTCCGTGCCAGGCACCTACGTGGTCCAGGCCGGCGCCTTTCCGAATTTTGCGGAGGCCGACAAGGTGAAGGCCCGCCTGGCGCTGCTCGGCGTGGTTTCCCAGATCCAGGCCGCGGAGGCCAACGGCGCAACGTTCCACCGGGTGCGCATCGGGCCCATCGACAACCTGAACGAGCTGAACCGGCTGCGGGCCCGGCTGCGCCAGAATGGCATCGAGTACCTCGTCATTCCCGTCGGCGAGTAGGCTCGCGCTGGCGGCGCTGCCCACGGCGCTGGAGCCGGCCGCACGGCTGGGCGCCGCCATCGGTGCGCCAAACCTCCTGACCAAGCGCGACGACCTGGCGGGGCCGGTCTACGGCGGCAACAAGGTCCGCAAGCTCGAGTACCTGCTGGGCGATGCCATCGCCCGGGGCTGCGATGCCGTGGTGACCTTCGGTGCCGCCGGGTCGAATCACGCGCTGGCCACCGCCGTGTACGCGAAGCAGGTGGGCCTCGACTGCTACGCCGTGCTGACGGACCAGATCCCGACGCCCTGGGTGGCAAACACCCTCCGCTGGCACTGCCTGCTCGGCACCCGCATCGTGCCGACCACCGGCTTCGTCGAGTCCCAAGCGGAGGCGGCGCGGCTCAGGGCCATGCATCCCACGGGTCCGGACAAGCTCTACGAGATCCCCTGGGGCGGCTCGTCGCCGCTCGGCTCACTCGGCTTCGTGGACGCGGGCGCCGAGCTGGCGGCGCAGCTGGCTGCCAGGCGGATCGGCGGGCCGGTCCGCATTTACCTCCCGTGCGGAACGATGGGCAGCGTGGCGGGATTGCTGGTGGGCCTGCGGATGGCGCGGGTGCCGGCCACGGTGGTCAGCGTGAAGGTGGTGCCCCAGCACGTGGTGGATGCGGCGGCGGTGCTGCGCCTCGCTGGCGACATCTGCGAACTGTTGCGGGCGGGCACGGCGCCGTCAGCGGAGGACCTCGCCGCCCACCTGGAGTTCCGCGGGGAATTTGCGGGCGAGGGCTACGCCATTCCGACCCCCGAATGCGTCGAGGCGGTGGCGCTGGCCCGCGACCTGGAGGGCCTGAAGCTGGACACCACTTACTCGGGCAAGGCGCTGGCGTGCCTCGTGGCCGACGCGCGGAGCGGACGGCTAACCGGCCAGGTGCCGGTGTTCTGGCAGACGTGGAATTCGCGGCCTTATCCGGCGGGACTGCCCGACGCGGATATCTCGGCGTTGCCTGAGGCATTCCTCAAGTTCTTCCCCCCCTGACCGGGCGACGGTGGCCGCGGTCAACGCGCGCCTCGCTCCAGCGGCCGAAGGAGATCTGGCGGAGCCGGCGAGGGCAGCGCTAGCGAGAGGACCGCTGGCCCTCGGCAACACGCTCCGCGGCGGCAGCCCGCGGCGCCACGAGCGGCACGCTGTCCAGCACCCAGCCGGAGTGCTGGCGGCGGGCGGGACTGGGGATCGCGTAGGCCACGCGCCGGGCATTGCGATTGACCTCGGCCATGTCGATGCGCCAGCCCCGGTCCTCCCACGCCTTCACCTTGTCCCGGTAGCCCGCGATGGTGATGTCGGCCGGCGTGAAGAATTCCTTGGTGCGTGTCTCGGGCGTGACGACGGGCCGGACATCCAGCAGCACATCCCGGTCCTGGAAGGCGACCACCTCGTTGCGGCCCATCATGCGGGCGTCCTCGGACTCGTCCACGAGGAAGTTCCGCAGGTTCACCAGGAACAGGCTGGTGCGGCCCTCGTCGACCGGCGCCTCGAACAGGTACTGGTGGATGCTCATCTTGTCGGTGGGGTGGATGAGGGTCCAGACCTGGGCCGCGCCGTGGTGGCCGGTGCCGCCCCGGATGATGGCGTCAACCGTGCGGCCCGACGCCTCCCGCATCTTCGCGTCCGCCAGCGGCGGCGCGCGGCGGCTGCTGAAATGCCCGCTGTCCCACTCCGTGTTCACGATCTCGTAGTCCTCGACGGCGATGCGGATGTCGTCGCGGTTGCCGGAGTAGCCGTGGGTGGGGTGGACGAACTCGTTATGGGCGCCGTCCAGGCCGTTCTCGATGGAGCGCTTGTAGTCGATGTCCCACTCGAAGTGCTGGATCGTCGCGCGCCAGCCCGGGTCGGGCTGGTCGCCCCGGTACTCGGCGATGTCCATGATCGGGCAGCGCTCCTCCTCCGGCAGGTCGCCGAGGAAGGCGAACACGAGGCCGTACTTCTCGACCACCGGATAGGCATCGACCCGCGCCCGGCCAGGAATGCGCGCCTGCTTGCCGAGGGACGGAATCGCCGTGCACCGGCCGTCGCCGGCAAAGCGCCAGCCGTGGTACGGGCACTGGACTTCACCAGCAGGGACGGCACCGTCGCGAACCTTGCCGTCGGCGAGCGACGCGCCCCGGTGGATGCAGGTGTTGGCCAGGCAATGGACCTGCCCCGTCCCGTCGCGCCACAGGACGAAGTCCTGGGCGAGCATCCGCCGGCGAACCGGGGTGGCGGTGATGTCGGTGCTGCGGCCGGCGGGGTACCAGAAGTTGATGAACATGGCGGAAGTCTCTCTCGCTCAACCCAAATTTGAGTATAGACGCAACCGACTGCAGGCCGAACAAAGCCCTTTCCTCTTGAAGCTGTATCGCCGGGGCTGTTGTGCAACGCACGAAACGGCGGGCGGCGACAACGTCCAGGTGGCCAGCAATTACTGCACTGTCGGGCACAGGACCCGGGACGTGGTCGTGGCGCACAATGCCGGGGAGCGGAACGCCCTCGATGCCAATGACCACCACCCGCCACAGGCGCATCCCGACATGGCTTTTTCCGCTCGTCCCGGCGGCTGTCTCCTGCGTTCTGGCGGCTAGCACGTGGTCCGTCTTCGGCCACACCTGGGACGAACCAGAGCACCTTGCCGCCGGCATGGAACTCCTCGACCGCGGCAAGTACGAGTACGACCTGCAGCAACCGCCGCTCGCGCGGCTGTTGATTGCGGCCGGGCCGTACCTGGCCGGCGCGCGCTCCCGCGGCACGCCGCCCCCTGACGGCGGGCCGGAAGGCGTCAGGATCCTCTACGACACCGGGCACTACGACCAGTTCCTGACCCTGGCCCGGGCCGGCGCCCTGCCGTTCGTGGCCCTGCTGGTCTGGGCCACCTGGCTCTGGGGCCGGCGGGTGCTGCCGCCGGCGGGAGCCGCGCTGGCCACTGCCCTGCTCGCCACCACGCCGGTCGTGCTGGGGCACGGGGCGCTCGCCACGCTGGACGTGCCCGCCGCGGCCACCTGCCTGCTGGGGCTGTACGCCCTGCAGAGCTGGATCGAGCGCGGGTCCTTCCGCAACGCCGTGGCCTTCGGCGTTGCCGCCGGCCTGGCGGTCTGCACGAAGCTCTCGGCCATTCCGTTCCTTGGCGTCGGGCTCGTGATGCTCTCGGCAACCGGGTTCGTTACGGAGCGCCTCGCGGGCCGGCACCCGTCGCTGGTTCCGCCCCCATCGCGTTGGACCGGGCTGCTGGTCGCTGCCCTGCTCGTCCTCGTGTGTATTACCTTCACCTACGGCGGGCGATTCACGGACTGGACGGACGACTCCCATCGCTACAACCAGGCGCTCGCCTACCTGTTCGGCACGAGTGGGCGACTGCACGACCTCGCCTACGACGCCGCCGCAGGCGTACCGCTCCCGGACGGGCTGCGACTCTTCATTGGCGGGATCCAGGCGGTCTCCGTGCACAACGCCGTGGGGCACGCGTCCTACCTGCTGGGAGAAGTGCACACGGACGGCCGCTGGTACTTCTACCTGGTAGCCCTCGCCGTGAAGACGCCGCTCCCACTGCTCCTGCTGGGCGTCCCCGGCCTGGCGACGCTGGGGCTGTCGGGCTGGCGGCGCCACGATTCCTGGCAGATGGCGCCGCTGGTGCTGTTCGCAGCCCTGCTCGCGTTCTGCAGCGTCTTCAGCCGGATCAACATTGGAGTGCGCCACGTGCTGGTGCTGTACCCACTGCTCGCCCTCGGGGCCGCCGAGGCGATCGTCGGCATGGCTGAGGCCGTCCGGCGCCTCGGGCCGGCGACCGCCCGCTCGCTTTGCGGCACGGCGCTCGCGGCGGTCGTACTCTGGCAACTGGCGTCCCCGATCCTGGCCTGGCCGGACTACCTCGCGTACTTCAATGAGGCCGTGCGGGAACCCCGGGACATTCTCATCGACTCCGACCTCGACTGGGGTCAGGACCTGCGCCGGCTAGAACGGCGGCTTGCCAGCCTGGACGTGCCGTCGGTGTCGCTGGCCTATCGCGGCACCGCCGACCTTTACAGGGAGGCGCTCCCGCCCTGGCGCCCGCTGAAGCCGGGAGAGCGCGCAACGGGCTGGATCGCCGTCACTGCGCTGGCGCGGGCCGCCGCGCCCGGCGGCTATGCCTGGCTCGACGCCTACCTGCCCAGGGAACGGATCGGCCGCAGCATCGACCTCTACTTCATTCCGCCGGAATAGCCGCCTGGCGTCGTTGCCGAACCAGGACACGGTGCTGAAGGCGTTTGGAATCCGAAGAGGCTCAGTCCTCTTCCGGTGCCTGCCGGAAGTCCACGCCCAGTGCGCGCAGCTTGCGATAGAGATGCGTGCGCTCCATCCCGACCCGCTTCGCCAGCAGCCCGACCCGCCCGCCGCACAGCGCGAGTTGCTGGGTCAGGTAGGCCTGCTCGAATTTCTCCCGGGCCTCCCGCAGCGGCAGGCTGAGCAGGTCCTGCTTCACCAGGGGCTCCGCGCCACCGCCGGCGGGCGCCAGGTGGGTCTCGAGTTCGGCGAGGCTGATTTCCTCCGCGCCACCCGCCACGAGCAGGCGCCGCACGAGGTTCGTCAGCTCGCGAACGTTCCCGGGCCAGGGGTAGTGGCGGAGCCGGTTCTGGGCCGCCAGGCCGAAGCGGCGGAAAGTCAGGCCTTCCTCGTCCACGTAACGGTCCACCGTGTAGCGCAGGAGCTCGGGCACGTCCTCGTGCCGGTCGCGCAGCGCGGGCACCCGCAACTCGAGGACCGCAAGCCGTGCCAGCAGGTCCTTGCGCACGAGGCTGGCGCCTTCCGGTGCCAGTGAGGCGATCACGCGCACGTCGAGCGGCACAGGGGCCGACTGCCCAACCCGCGCGTAGCTGCCCTGCTCGAGGGCGCCAGCCAGCAACCGCTGCGCCGTCGGGCACAGGTCCTGGAGGTCCCGGAGGAACAACGTGCCGCCGGCCGCCTTCTCCAGCGCACCGGCCTCGGCCTCGCCGTCCACGACACTGCCGAAAAGCAGCGCCGCCGCGTTCTCCTCCGGGATCGCCGCACCGACGAGCGCGACGAACGGGCGCTGGCCGCCCGCCAGGTCGTGCAGGTAGCGCGCTACGACCGTCCGGCCCACGCCAGGCTCTCCGACGATCAGGACCGCCTCGTGGCGACGCGCGACACTGGCCGCCTGCTCCCGCAATGCCCGCATGAGCGGGCTTCGCCCACCCGGTTCCAGGCGCTTGGGCAACAGCGTGCGTACCGCGGGCCGGCTTGGCTCGGGCGCCTTGTTAAGGGCCTTTTCGACGGTGCGCAGGAGCTTGGCCAGCGACAGCGGCTTCTCGACGAAGTCCACGGCGCCCAGGCGGGTGGCTTCGACGGCGGTCTCGACCGTGCCGTGGCCCGAGAGGATCACCACCGGGCAGCGGGGCGAGCCTTCCCGCGACCACTCCCGGAGGAGGGTGATCCCGTCCACGTCGGGCATCCAGACATCCAGCAGGATCAGGTCGGGCCTGTCCCGGGTCACCTCGGCCCGGGCGGTGGCCGCGTCCGAAGCGACGGTGACCTCATAGCCCTCGTCCTCCAGGATGTCGCTGATGGTCGTACGGATGTCGTCTTCGTCATCCACGACGAGTATGTGCGCAGCAGTCATGCTCTTTCCCTCCACGGCTCGACGCGGACCGGCCGCGTCTCGCTCAGTGCGTCACGGACCATGGCCCGGACCGGCATTCTCACAACGAGGCGGGCGCCCCGCCCGGCCAGATTCTCGGCGGCGACCGTGCCGCCGTGCTCTTCAACCAGTTTCTTCACGATGGCGAGGCCTAGGCCCGTGCCCTTCTTCTTGCTCGTCACGTAGGGCTCGAAGAGCCGCATCAGCACGTCCGCCTCGATGCCGGGGCCGTTATCAGTCACGGTGATCTCGACCAGGGGCCGCTCGCCGCCGGGGATGTTCCGCGCCGCAATCTCGATGATCCCGTCGGCCTGGCCCTCCACCGCTTCCTGTGCGTTGCGGATCAGGTTGTGGAGCAGCTGCCGGACGCGGACCGCGTCCGCCTCCACTTCCAGGCCCTCCTCCAGCGCCAGCTTCACGACCGGCTGGCCCTCCTGGGCGCGATACAGCCAGGCCACTTCCCGCACCAGCTGGCCCAGGTCCACCCGGGCGATGGTGACGGCAGGCGCCCGGGCGTACTCGCTGAAGGCATTGACCATGTCGCGCATCGCCTCTACCTGCTGGACGATGGTATGGGTCGAACGGTCGAGGATCTGCCCGTCCTCCTGGGCCATGGTCGGCAGGTAGCGGCGGCGGATGCGCTCGGCGGCGAGGCGGATCGGCGTGAGCGGATTCTTGATCTCGTGGGCCAGGCGCCGGGCGACCTCGCCCCAGGCGGCTTCGCGCTGGGCAACCAGCAGCTCCGTCACGTCGTCGAAGACGATGATGGCGGCGCCGACCGCCGCCGCCTCCCCGGCGCCATCGGCATTCTCCCCCGGCAGTGCGGAGCTCGCGCAGTTCAGGATGCGCCGCGCGCCCTCGGTGCGGAGGACGATCTGGCCGCGCCATTCGCGCTGCTCAGCCCCGAGGTGCGGCCGGCAGGCGTCGATGAACTGGGCTGGCAGAGGACCCGCCCCGGCAATGTCCTCGAAGGGCGCTCCGGCACGGGAAGCCAGGTCCACGCCGAGGATCGCGCCGGCGGCGTCGTTCGCGATCCGGATGCGGCCGTCGGGGCCAATGGCAATGACGCCCGTGGAGAGCCGCCCGAGGATCGTCGCGAGATTGGCCCGCTCGCGCTCGAGCTGCTGCTGGCTGACGCGGCTTTCTTCCCGGGCCCGGCCCAGCCGCTCGATCATCCCGTTGAAGGATTCGATGAGGAAGCCCACCTCGTCGGCAGCTCCCGGCGGCAGGCGCGTGTCGAAGTCGCCCTTGGCGACGGCCTCGGTGCCCGCGGCGAGGGACTCGATCGGCGCGGCCAGCCTGCGGGCCAGGTAGAAGGCCCCGGTGGCAGCCGACAGGAGTGAGAGCAGGAGCACCAGCGACAGGGTCAGCGTCAGGTTGTCCTTGAGCGGTCCGCGCAGGAAGCGAAGCTCCGAGTAGCGGGTGTAGGTGTCCTGGACCGCATCGGCCAGGCGCCCCTGCCGGTAGCCGATCGGGAACACGGCCTGCAGGTAACGTGGCCCGGCTACCCCGGCATCAACCGGCATCTCGCCGGGGATCGGCACGGCGGCCCGCACCTGGTAGCGCTCATTGCCGATCGGCTCGAGGGCCACGAAGCGCTGGGTCCGGGCCAGCTCGTCCTGTGCGTCCTCCGACAGCATCGGGGGCAAGACGGCGCTGCGGGAGCTCGACGACGCGACGCGCAGCTGGGGCGTGAACACGGTGAGCTCGTCGGCGCTCGCATCCACCCGCAGCACGCTCAGGGCGCGGGCCAGCGCCTCGCCGTCGAGATTCCCGAGCGCGGCGGCCAGGGCGGTGGTCTGCGCCAGCCGGGAGGTGGCCTGCACCTCCAGCGATTCCCGGCTGAGGCGCAGGGCCGAGGAAAGTTCCTGCTCCAGGTCGGAATCGAACCAGCTGTCGATGCCGCCGTTCACGAACTGCAGGGCGAAGAAGTAGACGATCAGCAGGGGCGCCAGGGTGAGGCCCACGAACAGGCCGACCAGCCGCGCCCGAAGGCGCGCGCCGGGCGCCCTGCGCCGGTAGTCCCGGACAAGCCGGAAGAGGTTGACGAGGATCAGCCCGAGGAGCACGACGGCGGCCGCGGCGTTTACCGCGAGGATCAGCACGTGACGGCGGCCGAAGTCCGCCAGGCTCGTCGCGTAGCGGCCCAGCAGGATCAACGCGCCGACGCCCATGGCCACGCTGCCCACGGCAATGCCGATCCTCGCGTAGCGCCGGAGGCGTTGGCGGCCGGCAGGCGTCATCGCTTCTCACCCGTGCGCAGGTCCCAGCGGTACCAGTCGGACTCCAGCGCGTAGTTGTCGTCCCAGAAGGCGAGCATGCGCAGGGGTCCGGGGAGCTGCTGCTGGTCCAGCAGCGCGCGCAGGCTCACCTCGTAGTTCTCACCCTCCTTCACCAGTGTCGCGTCGATCAGCGGGAGGTCGCTGATCCGGCCCAGGTCGTTGAGCGCCGCGAACAGCGTGGTGTGCGCGCGCTGGGCGCCGCTGTTCTTGTTGCGGACGAGATAGCCACGGGACAGCGGCTGCCACGACAGCTCATAGTCCTGGCGCAGCTCCGCCACGTCCTCGTCAGGCAGCCAGTTCCGCTGCCGGGTGAGTTCGACCTGGAGTTCGAAGGTAAGGGCAATGCCGTTCTGGAGCGCCTCGAGGGTGTCCCGGTTGAGGCGATAGTCGATCCGGGCGGAGAGGTACCAGACCCCCTCGGTCAGCTGCGTGCTGGCGTCGCGGATCTCGAGGCCCGTCTCCTGGGCGCGCAGGAGTCCCGAGCACAACAGCCCCATGAGGACAACGAGTGCCGCGCGAAGTCCGGGATGACGATGGTTGCTCTTCTGCACGTCGCTGGTGTCCCGGGCGCAACGTGGCGGGCTCAGCCGCCTGCCATCGCCGGGGCCACGGGGCCCATTAGAGCATAGTAGAACCCGTCGGTATCCCGGTCCCCGGGCAGCAGCTGCAGCCCCGGCGCGGGCGTGCCGTGCTCGAGGCGGGCCGTTCCGGCCACCAGGAAATCACCCACGAGGGCCTGGTTTTCCGCCCGCAGGAGGGAACACGTGCTGTACAACAGCCGGCCGCCGGGCGCCAGCAGCGGCCAGAGCCGGTCCAGCAGGAGCCGCTGCCGGCGGGCGAAACCCGCCACGTCCTCGGGCCGGCGCAACAGCTTGATGTCCGGATGCCGCCGGATCACCCCCGTGGCCGTGCAGGGCGCATCCACCAGGATGCGGTCGAAGGGCCGGCCGTCCCACCAGGACGCGGGGAGCGTGGCGTCACCCGTGAGCAAGGTCGCCTCGAGGCCGAGCCGCCGGAGATTGCTGTCGACCAGGGCGAGGCGGTCCGCGGCGATATCGACGGCCACGAGGTCCAACGTGCCGCCCGCCACCTCGAGCAGGTGGGTGGTCTTGCCCCCCGGCGCCGCGCAGGCGTCCAGCACCCGCATCCCGGGCTCGGGGGCGAGCAGCGGGGCGGCCAGTTGGGACGCGGCATCCTGCACCGTGACGAGTCCGTCTGCGAACCCGGGCAGGCGCTGGACCGGAACGGGCGAGTCGAGCCGCAGCGCGTCTGGAAAGCCGGCCAGCGGGGCCGCGCCGACGCCGAGTTCGGCGCCGACCCGGGCCGCGTAGTCGCTGACGCTGGCCCGATTGCGGTTTACCCGGAGCCAGAACGGGGGGTGCCGCTGGTTGGCGGCGGCGATCTCCTGCCACTGTTCGGGCCAGTCGGCGCGCAGGTGGTCCAGCAGCCAGGCCGGATGGGAGAACCAGGCGGCCCCGTCGGGCCGCAGGCGGTCGAGCAGGGCGGGCGCTTCCCGCTGGTAGCGGCGCAGGCTGGCGTTCACGAGGCCCGATGCCCTTTCCTGCCCCAGCAGGCGGGTGGCGGCGACGGTCGCCGAGACTGCCGCGTGGTCCGGATGATCCGGGTCGGCCAACTGGAACAGGCCCACGGAGAGCAGCGCCTCGAGCGTGGGGTCGTCGCCCTGCAGCGGCTTCTTCAGCAGCAGCTTCAGCAGTGCCCGGTGCCGGTGGTGACCCCGCACGGCGCCGAAGGCCAGCGCCCGCACCTGGGCGCGATCCCGGTCCTCCAGCTGCCGCTCTTGCGCCAGCACGGCCTCCAGCGCCGCATCCAGCGTCTGGCCCCGGGCGAGCACGCCCGCCACCGCCCGTGCCGCCAGGGCCCGGGTGAGCGCGCCCGCGGACATCAGCCGAGGACCTTGCCGACGAGCGCATGGCCCCGGGCAAAATCCGCCGCCGCGACCCGCTGCCGGCCGGGCGCCTGCACCGTTCGGAGCCGCAGTCGCCCTGCGCCGGTCTGCACCTCGATGCCCCGCGCGTCGCTTGCCAGTACCTGGCCGGGCATGCGGCTGGCATCCGGCGGATCGTCACCCAGGGGCTCGCTCGCGAAGCAGCGGAGCTGTTGCCCGTCCAGCAGCGTATCGGCCACGGGCCAGGGGTTCCAGGCCCGGACCCGCCGGGCAATCACCGCCGCGGGCTCTCGCCAGTCGATGCGGGCCTCCGCCTTGTTGATGCGGCGCGCGTAGGTGATGCCCTCGTCCGGCTGGGCCACGGGCCGCAGCCGGCCGGCCAGCAGGTCCTCGAGCAGCGTGCCGAAGGTATCGGCCCCGAGTTGGGCCAGGCGCGCCTCGAGTTCGCCGGCAGTGTCGTCGGCGCCGATCGCGAGCTTCGCGGTGGCATAGACGGGGCCGGTGTCCAGCCCGGCCTCCAGCTGCATGATGCTGACGCCGGTTTCGGCATCGCCCGCCAGCACGGCGGCCTGGATCGGCGACGCGCCCCGCCAGCGGGGCAGCAGCGACGCGTGCACGTTCACGCAGCCGCGGGGCGGCAGCCCCAGCACGTCGGCCGGGAGCAGGAGGCCGTAGGCCACCACCACGACCAGGTCAGGCGCGAGCTCCCGGAGCGCGGCCCGGGCCTCGTCGGTCTTCAGTGTGGCGGGCTGGAGCACGGGAATGCCGAGGTCGAGCGCCAGCTGCTTCACGGGCCCGGCAGCCACGGCGCGCCCGCGGCCCGCGGGACGGTCCGGCTGGGTGAGGACGGCCACGGGCGCGTGGCCGAGGTCCACCAGTTTCCGGAGCGTGGGCGTGGCGAAAGCCGGCGACCCGGCGAAGATGACCCGCCCGTTCAGATGACAGGCACCCGGTCTCGCGACGGACCTTCCTGCACAGGCTCGCTGCCAACCTCCCGGCGCCGCGCCTTGGTGGCCTTCTTTTTCAGGCGCTGGCGCTTCAGCTCCGACAGGTAATCCACGAACAGCTTGCCGACCAGATGATCCAGCTCGTGCTGGATGCACACGGCGAGCAGGCCCTCCGCCTCGAACTCCACGGGCTGGCCGGCGGTATCGAGGGCCCGGACGCGGATGCGCGCGGCCCGGACCACGCCCTCGGTGACACCGGGCACGGACAGGCAGCCCTCTTCGCCGGTTTCCTTGCCCTCCCGGGCCAGGATCTCGGGATTGATCAGCACGTGGGGCTGGTCCTTCGACTCGGAAACGTCCACCACGACCAGCCGGATGTGACGGTCCACCTGGGTGGCGGCCAGGCCGACCCCAGGGGCGGCGTACATGGTTTCCAGCATGTCCGCGGCCAGCCGGCGGATATCGTCGGTGACGGCCTCCACAGCTTCGGCCTTGACCCGCAGGCGGGGATCCGGGTACTCGAGGATTTTCAGGACCGCCATGGTGCGTACTTCACAGTATGGCCATAAGTGCTATGTAAGTGGCTTGATTTTATGCTACATCTGCAGCCGCTTGGCGCCAGAAGTCGCGGCCGGATTCGGCCCTCTTTTTATGGGCATGGGCCGGACGCCCAGTTTAATGCATGGAGTCCCCATGAAAATCTCCCGGACGAACGGCCGGACGGCCGCCGCATTGGTCTTGTCGATGGCACTCGCTACAGCGGCCAGCGGCCTGTTTGCCCAACAGGGAGGCGGCATTCCGTTAAATCCGGCTCACCCGGACACCTACGTGGTGAAGAAGGGCGACACCCTCTGGGACATTTCCAGCATGTTCCTCCGGGACCCCTGGTACTGGCCCGAGATCTGGTACGTGAACCCCCAGGTCGAGAATCCGCACCTTATCTATCCCGGTGACGTGCTGACCCTGGTCTACGTGGACGGGAAGCCGCAGATCCGGAGCTCCCGCGGCGATGTCGCCTCTGCCAGCGGCACCGAGCGCCTCTCGCCCCGGATCCGGGAGGAATCGCTGAGCGCAGCCGTGACCACCATCCCCTACGGTGTCATTGCCCCGTTCCTGGACAAGGGCATGGTCCTCAGCAGGAACGAGATCGACGGCCTGCCCCACATCGTCTCGCTGCGTGACGATCACCTGGTCGGCGCCTCCGGCAACGAGGCCTACGTGCGCGGCGACATCGCCGGCGTCGAGTCCACCTACAGCGTGGTCCACATCGGCGACAAGCTGGTGGACCCGGACGACGGGGACCTCCTTGGCTATGAGGGCATCTATGTCGGCGAGGGGCGCGTGCGCCGCGGCGGCGACCCGGCCACGGTGTCCCTCAGCGAATCCCGCCGGGAGGCCATGAAGGGCGATCGGCTCATTGCCCGGTCGGAGCCCCTGCCCCTCCAGTTCGAGCCGCGCTCCCCGGACCGTCCGGTGGAGGGCCGCATCGTGCATGTGGTGGACGGCGTGACGCAGATCGGCCAGTACCAGGTCATCGTGATCAACCGCGGCGCCCGCCACGGGCTCGAGCCCGGCCACGTGCTGTCGGTATGGCAGGCCGGCGCCCGGGTCACGGACAATGTCGATTCCAGCCTCTTCGGCCGCAAAGTGCAGTTGCCGGACGAGCAGGCCGGGCTTCTAATGGTCTTCAAGACCTACGATCGCCTCAGCTACGCCCTGGTCGTGCGGGCCGAGGGGCCGATCCACACGCTCGACAAGGTTCGCAACCCGAGCTGATCCCGCCGGCTGGCCCTGCGGCGGGCATCGGCCCCGCCGCAGGAAGCATCGTGCCCACTGAAACCTGGCTGTCCCGGCCCGAGAACCATCGGCTCACCCCGGCCGATGCCGCCTACCCGGCATTGCTCCGGGAAATACCCAGCCCGCCCCCGCAGCTCTTCGTCCGCGGCAACCTGGACGCGCTGTCACTGCCACAGCTGGCCATCGTCGGCAGCCGCAACGCGACGCCCGGCGGAACCGAGACGGCCCACAGCTTCGCGTCCCACCTCGCGGCGCGGGGCTTCTGCATCACGAGCGGCCTGGCGGAGGGCATCGACGCCGCCGCGCACCGCGGCGCGCTCGCGGCCCGGGGCACGACCATCGCCGTGTGCGGCACCGGGCCCGACATCGTGTACCCGCGCCAGCACGCAACGCTCGCGGAGGAGATCGTCGCCGGCGGCGGCGCCATCGTTTCCGAGTTCGCGCCGGGCACGCAGGTCTTCCGCGCCAACTTTCCCCGCCGCAACCGGCTGATCAGCGGCCTGGCGGTCGGCACGCTGGTGGTCGAGGCCAGCCTGCGCAGCGGGGCCCTGATCACGGCACGCCACGCCATGGAACAGGGGCGCGAAGTCTTCGCCATCCCGGGGTCCATACATAATCCGGTCGCGCGCGGCTGCCATCACCTGATCCGCAACGGCGCGAAGCTGGTCGAGACGGCCGCCGACATCGTGGACGAGCTCGGCGGGCTGCTGGCCAGCCTGCGCCGGGACGATGCAGCGGCGGGCAGCGAACTCGCGCTGGAGGCCGCGCCAGGCAACGGCGCCGGCACGGTGGAGAGCGATGCGGATTACGCGCGCCTGCTGGCCTGCCTGGCCTGGGATCCCGTGGACGTGGACACCCTCGTGGCCCGCTCCGGATTGACGATCGGGGAGGTTTCCTCCATGCTCCTGCTGCTTGAAATGCGGGGTTCAGTGCGGGCACTCACCGGTGGCCGCTATCAACGGGCAGGTAAACCAGGGAGCGTCGACACATGAGCGATACCGTTCTCGACGTCCTCCTGTACCTGTTCGAAACGTACTCCGACCAGGAACCCCCCGACTATAAGTCAGGGGCCGCCGACCAGGATGTCCTCCGCGAGGAGCTCCTCAAGGCAGGTTTCGGCGAGCCCGAGGTCGACAGCGCCCTCGACTGGCTGGATGGCCTCAATGAGACCAGCGCCCCCTTCGCCGGCGTGCCGGGCGACCGCTCCATCCGGGTCTACAACGAAGTCGAACTGCGGCGCCTCGACCTGGAGTGCCGCGGCTACCTGTTGTACCTGGAGCAGATCGGCATCCTGTCGCCCGCACAACGCGAGGTGGTCATCGACCGGCTCATGGCGCTGGGCTCCGGCACCGTCGACAAGGAGCAGGTCAAGTGGGTCGTGCTCATGGTGCTCTTCGCCCAGCCCGGCCAGGAATCCGCCTTCTCCCGGATGGAAGATCTGGTCTTCGAGGAGAGCACCGGCGCAATGAATTGAGCTCGAAAAACACCATTTCGGGATCGAGCCGCGCTAGTGTCGCGGCTTCGTCGTCTATAGAGGATTGAATGGCTAACGTCGTCGTCGTCGAATCACCCGCCAAGGCCAAGACCATCGAGAAGTACCTGGGCAAGGACTTCAAGGTGCTGGCCTCCTATGGTCACGTGCGCGACCTGCTCGAGAAGGACGGCGCGGTGGATCCGGAGCACGGGTACCTGATGAAGTACGCCGTGGCGGAAGACAAAGAGAAGCACATCAACGCGATCGCCAGCGCCCTGAAGAAGGGCGACGCGCTCTACCTGGCGACGGACCCCGACCGTGAAGGCGAGGCCATCTCCTGGCACCTGCAGGAGGTTCTGGGCGAGCGCGGCCTGCTCAAGGACCGGGACGTCTACCGGGTGGTGTTCTACGAGATCACCGAACGGGAAGTGAAGGAGGCCATCCAGAAGCCCCGCAAGGTCTCCATGGACCTGGTCAACGCCTACCGCACGCGCCGGGCCATGGACCACCTGATCGGCTTCAAGCTGTCGCCGCTGCTGTGGCGGAAGATCAGCCCCAAGCTGTCCGCCGGCCGGGTGCAGAGTCCGGCGCTGCGCATGCTCGTGGCGCGCGAAGAGGAAATCGAGGCCTTCCGCAGCCAGGAGTACTGGTCCATCGAGGCCGCCACCGGCAAGCCGCCCGCGGTGTTCGCCGCGCGCCTGGTCGAGTACGCGGGCAGGAAGGTCATCGACACGTTCAACCGGGAGAAGCCCGAGACCTTCTCCTTCCAGAACGCTGCCCAGGCCACGGAGGCAAAGGAAACGCTCGAGGCCGCCGCCGGCGGCCAACTCCGGGTGAAGGCCGTCGAGCGCAGCCAGCGCCGGCGCCGCCCCGCGCCGCCGTTCACCACGTCGACCATGCAGCAGGAGGCCTCGCGGAAGCTCGGCTTCCGTGCGCGCAACACGATGCAGGTGGCCCAGAAGCTCTACGAGGGCATCGCCATCCCCGAGGGCACCGTCGGCCTCATCACGTACATGCGCACGGACTCCGTCGGCCTCGCCAAGGAGGCCATCGAGGACATCCGCAGCTTCATCGTCGAGCGCTACGGCAAGGCGAGCCTGCCGGCCCAGCCGAACGTCTACAAGACCACGGCGAAGAATGCCCAGGAGGCCCACGAGGGCATCCGCCCCACCAGCATCCGCCGGGTGCCGGAGGAACTCCGCAGCTTCCTGTCCGACGAGCAGTTCAAGCTCTACAGCCTGATCTGGAAGCGGACGATCGCGTCCCAGATGGAACCGGCGGTGTACGACATGCTGGCCGTGGACCTGGTCCCGGCGCAGCGCGCGGAGGCCGGGCGCTTCCGGGCCACGGGTTCCACGCTGGTGAGCCCCGGCTTCATCGCGGTCTATCTCGAAGGCCGGGACGAGGAAGGCGACGACGACACCGACGTGAAGCTGCCATCGGTCCAGCAGGGCGACCTGCTGCCGCTGGAGGCCATCAAGCCCGAACAGCATTTCACGGAGCCGCCCGCCCGCTTCACGGAGGCGAGCCTCGTGAAGGCGCTGGAGGAGCGTGGCATCGGCCGGCCATCCACCTACGCCACGATCATTTCCACCCTGCTGAACCGCAACTACGCGGAACTGAAGGGCCGGGCGCTGAAGCCCACGGATGGCGGCCGCGTCGTCAGCGGGTTCCTCACGACCAATTTCACGCGCTACGTGGACTACGACTTCACGGCCCACATGGAAGACGAGCTCGACGAAGTATCCCGGGGTGAGCGGGAGTGGGTTCCCGTGCTCGAGGAGTTCTGGAAGCCCTTCGCCGTGCTGCTCAAGGAGAAGGAGAAGTCCGTGACCCCGGAAGGGGCGAAGCAGGTGCGCAAGCTGGGCACCGACCCGGCTTCGGGCCGGCCGGTGTCGGCCCGCTTCGGCCGGTACGGCGCCTTCATCCAGATCGGCGAGCGGGAAGACGAGGAGAAGCCGAAGTGGAAGGGCCTCCAGCCCGGCCAGAGCATGTTCAGCATCCAGCTGCCCGAGGCCCTCGAGCTCTTCAAGCTGCCACGGGTGCTCGGCAACCTCCCGACCGGCGAGCCGGTCAGCACCAATACCGGTCAGTTCGGCCCCTACGTGCAGTACGAGGCCGTGGACCAGTCCACCGGCGAGGTGAAGAAGAAGTACGTCTCCCTCCGCGAGCACGATCCCTACAAGATCACCCTCGAGGAGGCCATCGAGGTGATCCG
The DNA here is from genome assembly GCA_016789845.1 of Chromatiales bacterium. Classification (GTDB taxonomy): domain Bacteria; phylum Pseudomonadota; class Gammaproteobacteria; order Steroidobacterales; genus SHZI01. Next base: position 27,802 of record JAEUQA010000060.1, on the reverse strand, counting down.
CGCCAAGCAGGAAGCCGACGCCAACAAGCTGATCAAGGACTATGGCGTGGACAACCTGCGCCTCCTGCGCGGCCGCTGGGGCCCATACCTGACCGACGGCGAGAAGAACGCCCGGCTGCCCAAGGACCGGGAGCCCGAGACCATCTCGCTGGATGAGGCCCGGGAGCTGATCGCCAACGCGCCGCTGCCGAAGCGCCGCTGGGGCCGCCCCGTGACCAAGAAGAAGGTGGCGAAGAAGGCGGCGAGAAAGTCTGCACCCAAGGCACCAGCTGCCGGAGGCAATGGGGCGGACGGTCCCGACGCCAGGCCCAAGGCAGCACGCAAGCCTGCCAGGCCGCGCAAGAAAGTGGCGGCCAGGGCCGCGAAGGGCAAGGCCGTCGCGGACGACAGCGCGGACCCGGCCGGCGGGTAGGGCGGGACGGTCGCCCCCGCGCCTACGGCTGTGGCTAACCCGGATTTCCTGGCTCCGCGACTGCGCCACGCCGCCGCCGTCCTCCACGCGGGCGGCGTCATCGCCTATCCCACCGAGGGCGTCTTTGGGCTGGGCTGCCGTCCCGACGATGCGCGGGCGGTCCAGCGCCTGCTCGAGCTGAAACAGAGGCCCGTCTCCGCCGGCCTGATTCTCATCGCCGCCCGCTTCGAGCAGCTGGCGGACTGGATTGAACCCACCGGCCGGGAGATTCGCCAGCTCACTGCCACCCGAAGCGGCCCGGTGACCTGGCTGGTCACGGCGGGACCACTGACGCCGGAATGGATCACCGGTGGCCGGCCGACCGTGGCAATCCGCGTGACCCGGCACCCGGTGGCCGCCGGCCTCTGCCTGGCGTCGGGACTCCCCCTGGTCTCCACCAGCGCCAACCGGCGCGGCAAGCCGCCGGCCCGCTCCGCACTGGGTGCCCGGCTCCGCTTCGGCAGGTGGCTGGACCTGGTGGTGGGCGGCGCAACGGGCGGCGCGGCAGGACCTACGGAGATCCGGGATGCGGCGTCGGGACAGGTGATCCGGGCCGGGTGAAGAGCCCGGAATGACTGGATACTGTCTATACGATGTCGATATAGTGGTGATAACGAGCCAACTTCAGCCACGCCCTGAGGCTGTGCTAGTCTGCCCACTTAACAAAAACTGCTAAGCCGCTGCCGGGCAATAAGAAAAAGACGGTCTTCAGAGTGCGCATCCTGCCCCCTTTCCGCCGCCTGCTCTTGCCGGGACTCGCCCTCAGCCTGGGCTTGGGCCTGGCCGTGTCGCCCGTCCTACCCACCGCGGCCAGCCCGGCCACCAGCGAACGGGCGGCGGTCGGGGTGCGCCTGCGACCGCTGGCGGCGGATGCCAGGGACGATGCCACCCGCGTGTACATCATCCAGTTCCGGGAACCGCCGGCAGTCGCCGAGCCGGCGATCCGCCAGGATGCCGGGCTCGACAGCGGCGAAGCGACCGGGGCCCCACTTGCGGTTGGTACCGCGCGCCGCCAGGCCCGGGCCAGCACCCTGCGCCGGGGTGAGAACCGCCGGCGGCGCTTCGACGCGGGGGCCCCGGCCGTCCGCCGCTACGCCGACCAGCTCACCGCCCGGCACGACGCCGCCCTGGATGCGGTGGGGGCCCGCAACGACAAGCTCTACAGTTACCGCTACGCGCTCAATGGCGTGGCCGCCCGGCTGACGCCGGCCCAGGCCCGGAAGCTCCGGGCCCGGAAGGATGTCCGCCAGGTCTGGGAAGACCGGCCGAAGTACGTCGAGACCAACGACAGCGCCATCTTCCTCGGGCTCACGGATCCGAGCGGCGGGCTGCGCCGCGACCTGGAGCTGCGGGGCGAGGACATCGTCATCGGCGTGATCGACAGCGGCATCGCACCGGGCCACCCGAGCCTCGACGACAGGGAGCCCGCCAAGCGGCCGCGCCTCTGCCGCTCCGAGTGGGGCCAGTCGTCCCTGCTCGGCCTCTGGCTCTGCCAGCGCTTCAAGAACAAGCCGGATACCCTCGTCTACGGCCCGCTGCCCGGCTGGCAGGGAACCTGCGAGGCGGGCGAGCGCTTCCTCACCACCAGCTGCAACAACAAGCTGATCGGCGCCCGCTACTACATCGACGGTTTCCTGGAGAAATACGACCTGGACCCGAACGAGTTCATCTCCCCCCGGGATGCGGACGGGCACGGCACCCACATCGCCACCACCGCCGCCGGCAACTTCGTCCAGGCGACCCTGGCCGGCAACCGGGTCGCCAGGATCAATGGCATGGCACCGCGCGCACGGGTCGCGGTGTACAAGGCCTGCTGGCTCGAGCCCGGCGCTGCCCGCGGCACGTGCAGCACAGCGGACCTGGCGCGCGCCATCGAGGATGCGGTGGCCGATGGCGTGGACATCATCAACTACTCCGTCGGCAGTGATGACGGCATTACCGACGCCGACGACCTGGCCCTGCTGGCGGCCGCCGACGCTGGCGTACTGACGGTCGCGGCGGCCGGCAATGAAGGCCCGGCACCAGGCTCCATGAACTCGCCGGCCGCGGCGCCCTGGGTAGTGGCCGTTGGCGCCTCCAGCCGCCGCGGCGACCGGTTCCGGGCGGCGATCCGGGTGAACAGCCCGGCCTCGGTAAGGAAGGACTACCCGGCGGTCGAGGCGGCATTCACGCCGCGGCTCCGGGATGTGGGCCCACTGACGTTGCGGCTGATCGTCGTGGACGACAACGTGGTGGGCAGCTTCGACGGTGTCGCCGGCAGCACCTTCGACGGCTGCGAGTCGATCGTGAACACGGCCGAGGTCACCGGCCAGGTCGCCCTCATGCAGCGGGGCGGCTGCTCGTTCGAGGTGAAGATCCGCAATGCCCAGACCGCCGGGGCGAAGGCCGTGGTGGTCTTCAGCAACCAGGGCGAACCGATCGTCATGACGGTCCCGCGGAATTCCCTGGGCATTCCGGCCCTGATGATCGGCCAGGCCGACGGCCAGCTGCTGCGGGACCGGCTCGTGGCCAAGGATCCGGTGGAAGTGACCCTGGACAGCCGGGTCTTCCTGACCGTCCGGGACCAGGGCAACCAGATGCAGGGCTTCTCCTCGCGCGGGCCCAGCAAGTGGGCGCCGGACGTGCTGAAGCCGGACGTCACCGCCCCGGGCGCGGACATCCTGGCCGGCCATACGCCCGACGTGGCGAACAACGTCCAGGGCGAGCGCTTCCAGTACCTGTCGGGGACGTCCATGGCCGCGCCTCACGTGGCCGGCGTCGCCGCGCTGCTGAAGCAGGCCCACCCGGACTGGAGTCCCGCGGCCCTCCGGTCCGCGCTCGTCACGACGGCGCGGCAGGACATCCGCAAGGAAGACAACAGCACGGCGGCCGATCCGTTCGATTTCGGCGGGGGTCACCTGGTGCCGAACCGCGCCGTGAAGCCGGGCCTGGTCTATGACGCCGGCACCAGCGACTACGACGCGTTCCTCTGCGGCCGTGGCGAGGCCCGTCTCGCCGTCGATTGCGCCGGGCTGGAAGCGGCCGGGTTCCCCACCGGGGGCAGCGACCTCAACCAGCCATCGATTGCCATCGACGAACTGGTGAGTTCACAGGTCGTCCGGCGCCGGGTGACCAACGTGGGCGACGCCGGCCAGTTCACCGCCAGCGTCACGGCCCCGACGACCATCGATGTGGAAGTGACGCCCGCGGTCCTGACGCTCGGCGCCGGCGAGAGCGCCGACGTGCAGGTGAGCTTCACGACCGACGGCACCACCCTGGACGCCTGGCAGTTCGGCGCACTCACCTGGACCGGGGCCGGGACCGTGGTCCGCTCGCCCCTGGCGATTCGCGCCCTGCCCTTCGCGGCGCCGGTGGTCGTGCGGGCCGCCGGTACCGCGGGCAGCCTCGACCTCCCTGTGCGCGTGGGCTACTCGGGCAGCTTCGAGGCGGTGCTCCAGGGGCTCGAGGCGAGCGGCCAGGGCCAGTCGGATAGCATCCAGTCCCAGCTGACCGGCAGTGTCCTGGACGATCCGTACGACATGTACGAGTTCGTCCAGCCGACGGCGGGCACGCCCCCCGACAGCGTGCGCCGCATTCCCATCGTCGTCCCGGCGGGCACGCGCTACCTCCGGGTGGCGCTCTTCAACCAGAACAGCAGTCCCGGGGCGGACCTGGACCTGTACCTGTACCGCTGCCCCGGGTTCAGCACCTGCACGGAGGAAGCCGAGGCGAGCGTCGGGGATGAATCCAACGAGGCGATCAATGTCATTCCCGCCGAAGGCGCTGGCTTCGTCACGCCCGGCGAGTACTACGTGGACGTGCACGGGTTCGATGCACCGGCCGGCGCCGCCACCTTCCGGCTCTTCGTGTGGACCGTCGGTGCAGACCGGGGCAACGCCAGCGTGACGGCCCCGTCCAGCGTGACGGCCGGCACGAACGAGACCCTGTCGGTCAGCTGGCAGGGGCTGGAGACCGGCCTGTACCTGGGCCTGGTGACCCACACGGACGGCGCCAACGTCCTGGACCAGACCGTGATCGAGATCACCGCTCCCTGACCCGGCGACCGCCCATACTTTCCGCGGGCAGCGTGGGTCAGGCGGGGCGGCAAATCATGACGGCGGATTCCCGGACGTTCCAGTTCGTGCAGCAGCTCGCGGCCAACCTGAAGCCGGAGCTGGACCTGCCGGCCTTTCCCCAGGTGGTGCGCCAGCTGCAGATCGCCCTGGTCAGGGACAGCACTACCATCAAGGACATCGTCGGCATCATCTCGTCGGAGCCGGTGCTCTCGGCGCGCTTCATGCAGATGGCGAACTCCGCGGCCATGAATCCGGGTGGCACGCCGGTGGCCAGCCTGAACAACGCGGTGAACCGGCTCGGCTTCAACCTCGTGCGGACCGTCGCCACGGCGTTCGCTCTCCGCCAGCTCAGCCGGGACAGCTCGCTGGGCGCGATCCGCCAGGATCTTGAGCAGGTGTGGAAGACCAGCAACGAGGTCGCGTCCATCTGCTACGCCGTCGCCAAGCAGGCCTTCGGCCGGCAGCCGGACGAAGCCATGATGGCTGGCCTCCTGCATTCGATCGGGCGCCTGTACATCCTCATGCACGCCCACCACAACGACCCGACCATGCGGCAGGATCCGGCCTTTGCGGAAACCCTGGAGACCTGGCAGCCGATCATCGGCAAGGCAATCCTCGAGGCCTGGGGACTGCCCCAGCGGATCTGCGACGCGGTGGAGAACCAGGACTACCTGCTGGAGGGGGGCTCTGCCGAGCTGGAGCCCCTCACGCGGCTGCTGTCGGCGGCGAAGCTGCGCCACCGACTGGAAGTGGAGCCGGAGCTGCGCCTGCAGCACCCCGACGCCGAGTTCCTGCTGAACGGCGTGAACCTGGGGAAGGGCTCGTTCATGGATCTGGTAGCTGTCAGCCAGGCGGACATCGCCAGCATGCAGCAGGCGCTCGCGGCCTAGCGGCGGTCAATCGCCACTACGCGATGCGACGTCGGGGGACGCCTGCCTAGGTAACCGCAGGTTCGCGGCGCCGCCGGGCCCAGCGAGTCCGCGCGCCCAGCACGGCCACTCCGGTGGCGAGGGACACCAGCGTTCCCGGGAGTGGCACGGGCGGGGCGTTGATGGGTTGCAGGTAGTTGACCCCCGACCCCGAGGTGATGGTCACCAGCTGGCTGACGTCATTGCCGAACTGGTCCGTGATGGCGCTGATCCCGCCCCACTGGATCGTGTGCCGGAAATCCGATGCCGCGCCGAAAGCCCCGGTGCCATTGCCCGAGCCGTCCTCCAGGCCGATGCGGCCCAGCGAACCGGAGGTATTCGTCACCATCTCCATGATGAAGGTCGTGTCGAACCCCGTCGGGAACCACTGCCTGAACGTCCAGATCTCGCCCACCAGGGAAGAATCCTGGAGGGGCGGGTTGGTCGTGACGATCGGCTGGACGGCATTCCGGATGATTTTCGTGACCTGACGGGTGAACGTCGTGCCGCTGGTCGCGGATTCCTGCAACTGGTAGTACAGGTTGTCGCTGTTGTTCTGCCCACCCGCGGAGGGCGGCACGTAGGGCCAGGGGGACTTGAGGCTGAGGGTGAAGTTGCTGATGGCCGTGCTGGGGCCCGACTGGTTGGCGACCAGGCCGCCGTCGATGATCAGGTCCACCGTCAGGTAGACGCCGCTGAAGGTCCCGGGGGCACTCAGCAGCAGGGAATCGGTCCAGGAGGCAATGGCCTGGGAATAGGTCGTCATGGCCACGGGCGTCAAGCCGCTGACGGTACCCGCGCCGTTGCCGGAGGCGCCCACCCGCAACCAGCCCACGCCCGCCGAGGCCTCGGCAAGCGCCGTGGTGCGGCCGTAGGCCCCGGAGGCCTGGGCGGACCGGCTGATGCCGCTCCCCGTCGGGTCGCTCGCCTGGCTGTAATCCGAATTTCCCGGCAGGTTGGCGAAACACTCCTGCTGGGTCGAGCAGCTGTCATTGGCCTGCGCAGAGACCGTTACGAAGGTCGTGGCGGCCTGCGCCGACGTGGCGATGGCCGGGCCACACAGGACGATGGCGCACAGGAAACGGGAACGGATCGTCAGCATAGGACCCCCACGTCGGCCGTTTATTCTTCCTGGGGGCGACTCTAGTCGCAGAATCAGGCGTCCGGCAAGTTCAGCTGACATAACAGGGAAATCGGCCCGCACTACCCGGGAACGGCGCTGGACGCCGCCCAGATAGCTTGGTACCGCACGCTACAAGCTCTTTCGAGTAATGACTGGAATGCCAGCGCCAAATGCCCCGCCCGAGCAGCGGGCCTCAGCCAATACGGCGAGGATGCAGCAGGCGCTCGCGGCCTGGCGGCGGAACCCGGTCAGCCCTCGTAGAGGGCAGGGAGTTCGTGCACCCGACTGGCCGCGAGGAAGGGATTCATCGCCCGCACCCGCCCGTAGTGGCGACCGTGCTGAAAATCTTCCGACAGGATCTCCGGCAGCCCGTGGACTTCAGCGGTCGCCCAGATCTGGGCATCGAACCAGGGCAGCCCGTAAGTCGCTGCGCCCCGCATGGCAGTCACCAGCACGTCCCGCGTCGGGTAAAGCACGTCGAACTGGGCAATCAGCTGCTCCGCTTCGACCAGGGCCTCGGCGAGAGGCAGCAGCGGCAGGCTGCCCTTCCCGCGCTGCGGGCGGCTGGCGGCCGCCACGAACTCGATGACGGACTGGTGCGCCAGGACCAGCGAACAGTCCGCGATGCCCGCCTCCAGGAGTGCCGTTGCCCGCCGCTGCCTGGCAGGGTCCCGCGGATCGACCCGATACACGAGGATGCTGGTATCAACGAGGCTTGGCATGGGTGTAGAGCTCCTCCCGCGTCCAGCCGCGGCCGCCCTCGACCCGTTCGCCCTCGACCCGTTCGAGGGGCCGGGCCTTGTCCCGGGCCTGCTGTCGTTCGGTGGCCGCCCGGAAGAGCCGCAAGCGCTCGGCCGTGCTCAGCCCGCCGACTCTGGACTTGCCGGCCGGCACCATGCGGATGCCGTCGCCCGCGGCCACAAACTCGACCTCATCCCCCGGGGCCAGACCGACCTGTTCGGCCAGGCGCTTGGGGATGGTGATCTGGAGCTTGCTGGTGATCTTGGGCATTTCCTTGCTCTAGCAAGGATAAATTCCTTTCTCAAGGCCCATGCCGTATCAGCGGCGAGTGAGCAGCAGGCCCGCCACGGCAACCGCACTGAATGCCGCACCCGTGAGGAACGTGGCCGGCGCTCCATAGCGATCCCACACCATCCCCGCCACGGCACTCGCCAGCAGCAGGAACACGCCCGTCGCCAGGTGGAAGAGGCCGAAGGCCGTGCCGGTGCGCTCCGGCGGCACCGCGTCGGCCACCAGCGCCGCCAGGAGGCCCTGGGTGAGGCCCATGTGCAGCCCCCAGAGCGCGGCTCCGGCGAGTACCAGGACAACCCCGTCGGCGGTCGCCAGCACCAGGTCCGCGCCGATGAGTACCAGCAGGCCGGTCGCGAGCAGCGTGCGCCGTGACCAGTACCGCGTCGCGAGGCCGGCCGGGTAGGCGGACGCCGCGTAGACAAGGCTCATCACCAGCATCACGGCCGGCACCCAGGCCATCGGCAGCCCGAGCTGCTGGCCCCGCAGCACGAGGAACGCCTCGCTGAACCGGGCCAGCGTGATGACCGAGCCCAGGCCAAGTACCAACCAGTAGCGGCGGCCGAGCGAGCCGAGTCCGGTCAACGCCAGAGTACGTGCCCGGGCGACCGGCGCCGCTGGCCGATTCTCCTCGACGCCAAACAGCAGCAGGACGAGGGCGAGGAAGGCCGGCACGACCGCCACCCAGAGCACCGCCCGGAGGTCGTTCTGCCACAGCAGCAGCAGGCCAATCGCGACCAGCGGACCCAGGAACGCGCCAACGGAGTCCAGCGACTGGCGCAGGCCATAGGCTGCATTGCGCTGGCCGGGAGGCACCAGGTCGGCAATCAGGGCATCCCGCGGGGCACCCCGGATGCCCTTGCCCACCCGGTCGAGGAACCGCGCCGTGAATACCCAGGTCACCGAATCCGCCAGGGGAAACAGCGGCTTGCTGAGCGCCGCCAGGCCATAGCCCGCCAGGACGAGGCTCTTGCGCCGTCGCCACCGGTCGCTGAGCGCGCCGGAGAAGACCTTGGTGATGGCCGCGGTGGCTTCCGCGATGCCCTCGAGCAGGCCGACGGTGGCCACGCTGGCCCCGAGCACCGTGACCAGGAACACGGGGAGGATGCTGTGGACCAGCTCGGAGGACGCGTCCATGCACAGGGACACGAGGCCGAGCACGACGACGCCGCGGGGCAGGTGGCGGGGCGGCGGGTTATCGACTGGCCTCACGACCGCAGCTTAGCTGCTGGCGCCGGCCGGCGGTGCGGAGATCCCCGCCCTCAGTCCGGGCTGCCGGCCTCCAGATCCTCGTAATCCTCCTGGCGAAACCGGGGCGTGCAGATGGCTAGGAACACCAGGTCGCCGTTGCCAAGGTTAGCGATCCGCTGCCGGCAATCCGGCGGAATGATGACCACGTCGCCCGGCCCCACCTCCCGGGGCTCGAGCACCCCGAGTTCAACCCGCCCGCGGCCGCTTTCGATCAGGTAGCGCTCCGCCGTACCGCGGAGGCGGTGCCAGCGGGTGATGCCGCCGGCCGGTACCCGGGCCCTGGCAATCGAGACGACCGGGTCATTAGGGTCGTTCAGCAGCTCATCGATATGGCAGCCTTCGGGGAACCAGTATTCGGCGCCGGGCGTGTAGGGTCGGATCTGCGGCTTCATTGGCGTTGACCGGACCTCAGGCGAGGCTTGCGCACTCCCGGTGCCGGAAGCAGCTCACCAGGTGATCGTTGACGAGGCCCGTGGCCTGCAGGTGGGCGTACATGATGGTGCTGCCCACGAAGCGGAAGCCGCGCTTCCTGAGGTCCTTGCAGAGCGCATCCGACACGGGGCTGGTGGCGGGCACCTCACCCTGGCTGCGCCACTTGTTGCGCACGGGCTTGCCGCCCACGAAGCCCCAGATGTAGGCGTCGAAGCTGCCCTCCGCGGCGACCAGCTCGAGGAAGGCGCGGGCGTTCGTTACCGTCGCCTCCACCTTGAGGCGATTGCGGATGATCCCCGGATCCTGCAGCAGCTTCTCGATGCGGGCCGGTGTGAAGCGGGCAACCTTCGCCGGGTCGAAGTCGGCAAAGGCGCGCCGGTAGCCCTCGCGCCGGTGCAGGACGGTGGACCAGGACAGGCCGGCCTGGGCCCCTTCCAGGATCAGGAACTCGAACTGGCGCCGGTCGTCGTGGACCGGTACGCCCCACTCCCGGTCGTGGTACTCCAGGTAGGCGGGGCTGACGCCCTCGGACCAGGGGCAGCGAACGAGGGACTTGGCCATGGGTCGCAACCTTAGCGGAGCGCCGCCAGCATCGGCGAGCCCACTTTCTGCCCGGAACCGCCGGAAATGGCCGCCCGCCCCTCGACAGGCCGGCGCATTATGGAAAAAGATAAGCTTCCTGGGGGGCGGGGCAGCACATGACAGACCGGTACGGGGTCATCGGCCATCCGATCTCCCACAGCAAGTCGCCCGTGATCCACCGCCTGTTCGCCGAGGCGACCGGGCAGGACATCTCCTACGACGCCATCGACATCCCGCCCGAGCACCTGGCCGGCCGGGTCCGCCAGCTGTTTGCCGATGGCTACCGGGGCCTGAACGTCACGGTGCCCCACAAGACCGAGGTCGTGAAGCTCACCTCGCGGCTCACGTCCCGGGCCGAGCTGGCCGGCGCGGTGAACACGCTAATCGTCCACGCGGACGGCGCCGTCGAAGGCGACAACACCGACGGCACGGGCCTGGTGAACGACCTGCGCCAGAACCTGCGCACGCGGCTGGCCGGCACCCGCATGCTCATCCTGGGCGCCGGTGGCGCCACCCGGGGCATCGTGCCGGCGCTTTTTGACACCAATCCCCGGGACATCATGATCGCCAATCGCACGCTGGACCGGGCGAAAGAGCTTGCCCGGGATTTCCGGATGCTCGGGAAGATCCATGCCTGCCAGTTCCAGGAACTGGGTGGCCAGCGCTTCGACCTGGTGATCAACGCCACCTCAGCGGGGCTGAAGGGCGAGATGCCGCCGTTCCCCGCCTCGATCCTCGGCCCGGAAACGCTCTGCTACGACCTGTCCTACGCCATGCAGGACACGCCCTTCGTGGCCTGGGCCAGGATGAATGGCGCGGGGCGCGTGGCCCAGGGCTGGGGCATGCTGGTGGAGCAGGCGGCGGAGTCCTTCTACGCCTGGCGGGGCGTGCGGCCCGACACCCGGCCCGTCATCGCGAAGCTGCCCGGCGCGCCCGGCGCCACCGACACCATGAAGAAGCGCCTCGCGTAATTGGGGACATGCCTCATTTTGGCGACGCAATAGGAATAACGTCCGTGCCTTTCCCCTGCTGTGGCTTACGCGGGCGTCCTCGCCGTCCCAGCGTGTGGTCCAACCCGAGTTCCGGTGCAGTCTGCTGAACCCAGGCCGAGTCGCCGAAGGGGCGTCCCCGATTCACGCAACGACGGACCTCGGCGAGCTCCGCCGCCGTCTGCGGCGCATTGACGAAGTCAGCCCAGTCGGCCGGGAGCTGGATCGGCAAGGGCGCCAGACTGAGTTTCGGTCGCTCCTCGAAGCGCCAGCTGAGACTGCCCCAGGGCCAGTCTTCGGCACTTGTTACCAGAGCGGCTCGAAGGGCGTTGCGTTCGACGTAACGGACGACCGTCAGCAGGTGACGATCATCCTGAATGGGAAACGCCTTGAAGCGGCTCGTCCAGATCCGCCCGGACGAGGCCCGTTGACGGTGATGACGCTTCGCGTGGGTAGTGAGCAGCCAGTGTACCCAGGCTGAAAGATCGCTGGCCACGCCGGGCCGTACAACCAGATGAAAGTGGTTCGGCATCAGGCAGGCGGCAAAGATGTCCACGGAGCGACGCGCTTGCGCGCGCTTCACCAGGCGCAGGAAGCCGTCGAAATCTTCCGGGCTGGTGAATACGGTTGCCCGGTTATTGCCGCGATTCAGGACATGGTAGTACAGGCCGGCATGGATGCTGCGTGCGGTCCTTGGCATGCGGGGACAGTAAGCGACAGAGCGGGCCCAGGCACGACGAGAACCTGGCCAATGTTCGGGGATTCGCCCGTCCCATGGTCCTGCGTTTAGGTTCGGAAGGCCGCCGGACCGGGCGATCCTGGACCCAATGAGAATCGGAGATAACCGTGAAGTCCCAAAGGATCTCGGGGAAAGGCGCTGCCGTGCGTAGCCCTTCCTCTACTCGCGGGATGTCCATCGGTCGCAAGCGCTACACGTCATTACGACCAACTAATTGGAACTCCAGTTTCGAGGCGCGTTGAATTCGCCGAACGACCGGGAAGCGCACAAAAACTTGCTGGCTACCAGCCTAAGGTGCTGCCAGCCACGAACGGCAAGTCTGTCCACGTCGGCCACGCCAAGGAGGAGTGCGAAGTCCAATTGGGGTACGACACTGCCGGAATAGTCGAGAGCTATGAACTCAAGGGCAGGAAATGTCACTGGTAGTGGAACCCCATGGCGGACCGCGGCTCCCAGAAAATAAGCATGTCCCCAACTACCGCATCGTCACGAGTTCTTCCGACGCGGTGGGATGGATCGCCACCGTGTCGTCGAAGTCGCGCTTGGTGGCGCCCATGCGGATCGCCACGGCGAAGCCCTGCAGCATCTCGTCGGCGCCGGGGCCGATGATGTGGCAGCCCAGGACCTTCCCCTCCGCGCCCGCGGTGACCAGCTTCATGCGGGTCTTCGGCTTGTGGTCGGTGATGCCGTTGTAGAGGGGGACGAACTCGGCGGTGTAGACCTTCACGGCAGCGCCGAAACGCTCCCGGGCCACCGCCTCGCTGAGGCCGCAGGTGCCGATGGGCGGGTGGCTGAAGATCACCGTGGGGATGTTCGCGTAGTCCAGGTGACGACCCGCCATGCCGCCGAACACGCGGTCGGCGGTGCGGCGGCCCGCGGCGATGGCCACGGGCGTGAGTGCATCCCGGCCGGTGACGTCGCCCACCGCGTAGATGTGCGGCACGTTCGTCACCTGGAACCCGTCGGTGGTAACGAAACCCTGGGCGTCGGTAAGGACGCCGGCGGCGGTGAGATCCAGGTCGGCGGTGCAGGGCTCGCGCCCGATCGCCCAGAAGACCGCGTCGAAGGGACCGTGGCTGCGACCGTCGGCGGTGGACAGTTCCAGGCCGTCCTTGCCGCGGGCAAGGGCCGACGGCGTGGCATGGCCGACGAAGCGGATGCCGTCCTCGGCCAGCGCCCGGAGCAGGCCCTGCTGCAGGTACTCGTCGAAGTGGCGCAGCACGCTGTCGTGGCGGGCCAGCAGCGTCACCTCGGAGCCGAGCGCCCGGAGTGCCCCGCCGAACTCGACCGCGATGTAGCCCGAGCCCACGATGGCCACCCGCTGGGGCCGGGTGGTGAGGCCGAAGAAGTCGTCGGACACGTAGCCGAGCTCGCGCCCGGGAATCTGCGGCACTGACGGCCGCCCGCCGGTGGCCACGACGATGTGCCTGCCCGACAGCACCCGGCCGCCGGCCTCGACGGTGTGCGGCCCCGTGAACCGGGCCCGGGCCGCGATGTGCGCGATGCCCTTCTTCGCCAGGTTCCGCTCGTAGATCCCGTTCAGCCGCTGCACGTAGGCCGACCGCTTGGCCACGAAGCCGGCCCAGTCGTGGCCCTTGACCACCAGGTCGAAGCCATAGTCCCGCGCGTCGTCCAGCGCGTGGGCCAGGCTGGCGGCGTTGAAGGTGATCTTCTTCGGCACGCAACCTACGTTCACGCAGGTGCCGCCCAGCGGCGCCGGCTCGATGAGCGCCACCTTGGCGCCGTACTCGGCCGCGCGCTGGGCGGCGGCGAGGCCGCCGCTGCCGCCGCCGATGGTGATGAGGTCGAACTGCTCGGTCATGCTGCGGGCCCTGCTGGCTCAGGTGGTCGTCACACGGCCCGGGAGTGTAGCAAGGCGGTTGTGTGGGCCGCGGAGCGCTTTTCCGTTAGCATTTCCCGATGCAGAACAACCCGCTCCTCGCCGCCTCAGGACTGCCCGCCTTCGACCGCATCCGGCCGGAGCACGTGGAAGACGCCGTGCTCGCCACGCTGGACGCCAATCGCGCCGAGCTCGAGCAGCTGCTGGCGGCCGCCGACCAGCTCGAACTGGAGTTCGACGCCGCCGTGCTGCCCATCGAGCGGCTCAGCGATCGGCTGCACCGGGTCTGGTCGCCGGTCCGGCACCTGCAGTCCGTGGCCAACTCGCCGGAGCTGCGGGCCGCGTACAACGCGTGCCTCCCCGCCATCTCCCGGTACGAGACGGAGATGGGCCACAACCAGCGCCTCTATGAGCTCTACAGGCGCCTGGGTGAGCAGGCATCGGCCGGGCCGGGCGAAGGCGCCAGCCGCCTGCTCGAGCTGGCGATCCGCGACTTCCGGCTCTCCGGCGTGCACCTGCCGCCGGACCAGAAGGCCCGCTTCAAGGTGATCATGGAAGAACTCTCGACCGCCGAGGCCAGCTTCGAGCAGAACGTGCTCGACTCGGCCGCCGCCTGGTCCCTGCACATCTCCGATGCGTCCCGGGTGCGCGGCGTGCCGGCGATGGTGCTCGAGCCGGCGGCGGAGCGGGCCCGGGTTGCGGGCAGGCCGGGCTGGCTCTTCCAGCTCGACCAGCCCACCTACGTGGCCGTGGTCACCCACGCCGACGACCGGGAGCTGCGCAAGTCCGTCTACCGGGGCTGGGGCACCCGCGCGTCGGACGAGGCCGACTACTCACCGGGCCATGACAACAGCGCGCTCATCGAACAGATCCTCGCGCTCCGGCACGAGGCGGCCAACATCATCGGCTACCCGAACTTCGCGGCCTACTCCCTGGCCACCAAGATGGCGAAGTCAGTGGCCGAGGTGCGGGATTTCCTGGTCGAACTGGTCAGGCATTCCCGTAATGCCGCCCGGCGCGAGCTCGCCGAGCTGGAGGCCTTTGCCGGCCGGGAGCTCGAGCCCTGGGACATCGCCTACTACTCCGAGAAGCTGCGCCACCAGAAGTACTCGATTTCCGACGAGGCGCTGCGCCCCTACTTCCCGCTGCCGACCGTGCTGTCGGGTCTCTTCCAGGTGGTGGAGAAGCTCTACGGCATCCGCATCGAGCCGGTCGCCGGCGTGGACGCCTGGGAGCCCCACGTGGAGTACTTCCGGCTGGTCGATGCGTCTGGCCGGGAGGTCGGGGGCTTCTTCACCGACTTCTACGCCCGCTCCACCAAGCGCTCCGGCGCCTGGATGGACCAGTGCCTCAACCGCCTCCGGGATAGCTCGGGCCTGCAGGTGCCGGTGGCCCACCTGGTCTGCAACTTCTCGCTGCCGACGGCGGACACGCCCTGCCTGATCACCCACGACGAGATGGTCACGGTCTTCCACGAGATGGGCCATGTGCTGCACCACCTGCTCACGCGCATCGACTACCCGAGCGTGGGCGGCATCAATGGCGTGCCCTGGGACGCGGTGGAGCTGCCGAGCCAGTTCATGGAGACCTTCGCCTGGGAGCCGGAGGTGGTGGCCCTGTGCTCGGGCCACTACCAGACCGGCGAGCCGCTGCCCGCTTCGATCCTCGCTTCCCTCCGGGAGTCGAAGAACTTCCAGTCGGCGCTGGCCATGGTTCGCCAGCTGGAGTTCGCGCTTTTCGACCTGCGCATCCACGCCGAGTACGACCCCGCCCACGGCTCCCGGCTCATGGACATCCTCGCCGAGGTGCGCGACGCGGTCGCCGTGATCAGGCCCCCGGAGTGGAACCGCTTTGCCCACGCCTTCACCCACATCTTCGGCGGCGGCTACGCGGCCGGCTACTACAGCTACAAGTGGGCGGAGGTGCTGGCCGCCGACGCCTTTGCCGCCTTCGAGGAAGCCGGGCTGTTCGACCCGGCGCTGGCCCGGCGCTTCCGGGAGCAGGTGCTGGAGATCGGCGGCTCCCGGGACATCGCCGAGGCCTTCGTGGCCTTCCGCGGCCGGCCCGCCCACGTGGACGCGCTGCTCAGGCAGTCGGGGATCAGTCGCGCCTAGGGCGTGGGCGGAGGGCCGACCGCGGCTGGCAGGATCGGGTAGGTAACCCGCGGCAACTCCCCCGTCAGGCTCTCCAGGAAGGCCGTGATCCGCGCGTTCTCCTCGTCGCTCACCGGCGCGCCGATCTGGCTCGCGGCCATCACCGCCACCGCCTGGGCCAGGTCCCAGGCGCGGCCGGAATGGAAGTACGGCGCGGTCAGGGCGATGTTCCGCAGCTGCGGCACCTTGAACACGTACTGGTCGCCCACGGTGTCCGTGACCATGAAGCGGCCCTTGTCGGTCCGGGGCAGCACGTCGGCGCCGGGCCGCTCCAGGATCCCGAACGGCGCGTACCGCGTGCCGCCCAGGTTCATGCCGTCATGGCACTCGGCGCAGCCCTTGCTGATGAAAAGCCTCAGGCCGTCCTTCTGCGCGGCGTTGAGCGCGTAGGCATCGCCCCGCAGGTACCTGTCGAAGGGCGCGTTCGGGGTGATCAGCGTGGCCTGGAACACCGCGATGGCCTTCTGCGCGTTGGCCAGCGTGACCGGCGCGGACTCACCCGGGAACGCGGCCCGAAAGGCGGCCAGGTAACCGGGAATGGCGGCGAGCTGCGCGTTCAGCTGGTCCCGGGGCAGGGCCAGCTCGACGGGATTGAAGGCCTGGCCGCCGGCCTCGTCGTCCAGGTCCTGGGCGCGGCCGTCCCAGAACCGGGCCGTGTTGAACACGGCGTTGTAGGCGGTCGGCACGTTGCGGCCACCTTTCTGCCAGCTGTGGCCGATCGCCGTCTCCCCGCCATCCGCGCCGCCCAGGCCCACGTTGTGGCAGGAGTTGCAGCTGCCGGGGCGGCTCGCGGAGACCCGCGGGTCGAAGTACAGCATCCGGCCGAGCTCCAGCTTCGCGGGCGTGGCGGGATTGCCCGGCAGGGCCGGTGCCCTGAGCGGGATGGGCTGGAAGCGGGCCCGGGCCGTGGCGAGCAGGTCATCGGCCGCGTGTGCAGGGTCCGTGGCCAGCAGCATCACGATCAGGCTGAACGAGAGGGGCCGGCGCATGACTGGAGTCCCGTGACTGGCGGCTGACCCACGGGAGCGTAACCCGGCGCTCTCCCGGTTTCGAGCGCCGGCGAGTGCCGCGCCGGCCGGTCTAGGGCTGCGGCCGCGGGGTTGTGGCGACGCTGGGCGGCAGCACCGGGTAGACGATCTTCGGCTGGTCTCCCGTGAGTGCCTCGAGGAAAGCAACGATCTTGCGCGCTTCATCGTCGGTCACCGGCAACCCGAGCTGGCTGGATGCCATGACCCCGACGGCCTGGCGCAGGTCCCAGGACCTTCCCGTATGGAAGTATGGCGCCGTCAGCTCGATGTTCCGGAGCGTCGGCACCTTGAAGACGTATTCGTCGCCGGCGGTCTTCGTCACCGCGAAGCGGCCCTTGTCGTCGGCGGGCAGAAGCTCGGCGCCCGGCTTCTCCACGATGCCGAACGGCGCGTACCGGCCCCCGCCCACGTTGATGCCGTTGTGGCAGGCGGCGCAGCCCTTGTCCATGAAGAGCTTCAGTCCGGCGGTCTGGTTGGCGTTCAGGGCGGCGGCATCGCCCTTCAGGTACCGGTCGAAGGGCGCGTTGGGAGTGATCAGCGTGGCTTCGAAGACGGCGATGGCCTTCTGGGCGTTGGCCAGGGTGACGGGGCTGGCTTCACCGGGGAAGGCAGCCTTGAAGGCCGCCACGTAGCCGGGGATGCCGCGAAGCTGCTCGGTCACGTGCTCCTTCGGCGAGGCCATCTCGATCGGATTGACCATGGGGCCGCCGGCCTGCTCCTCCAGGTCCTTGGCGCGCCCGTCCCAGAACTGGGCAGTGTTGAACACGGCATTGAAGACCGTCGGCGAATTGCGGCCCCCCTTCTGCCACTTGTGCCCGATCGACTTCTCCGCCACGTCCACGCCGGCCAGGCCGACGTTGTGGCAGGAGTTGCAGCTGATCGTATGGCTGGCGGAGAGCCGCGGGTCGAAGAACAGCATCTTCCCGAGCTCAACCCTGGCCGGCGACGCGGGGTTGCCCGGCAAGGCCGGCGGCTGGGCGGGAATCGGCTTGAACTGGGCCTGGGCCGCCTGCATGAGGGAATCTGCGGCGATTCCGGCGGCCGGCGCCACCAGGCTGGCCAGCATGGCGAGTAACGCGGGAGTTCTCATGGCACTCTCCATTCAGGGAACGCCGCGCCGGGCAGGACCACCCCGCCCGCGCTGGGCCCCGAGGGTCTCAGGGTTGCGTGCCAACGCCCGCCGGGGTATTGGGGAATTCACTTACGCAGGTACGCATTGCCCATGAAGCTCGCCTCCTGGAACGTCAACTCCATCCGCCAGCGCCTGGCCCACGTCGTGGACTGGCTGAATGCCCACGAGCCGGACGTGCTCGCGCTGCAGGAGATCAAGACCGAGGCCAGCTCGTTCCCGCTGGCCGAGATCGAGGCCACGGGTTACCGCTGCGTGCTGGACGGCCAGAAGGCCTACAACGGCGTCGCCCTGCTCTCCCGTGAGGAGGCGACTGACGTGTCCACCGGCATCCCCGACTTCGCGGACGACCAGCGCCGGGTGATAGCGGCCACCTACGGCGGCACCCGGGTGATCAACGTGTACGTGCCCAACGGGCAGAGCGTGGGGTCCGACAAGTACCGCTACAAGCTGGACTGGCTGGACGCCCTGGCCGGCTACCTGGCCGCCGAGCTGAAGCGCCACGAGCGCCTCGCCATCGTCGGGGACTTCAACATCGCGCCCGAGGACCGGGACGTGCACGACCCGGAGCTGTGGCGCGGCCAGGTCCTGTGCAGCGAACCCGAACGGGAGCGGCTCAAGGCCCTGCTGAGCCTGGGCCTGGTGGACACTTTCCGCCTCTTCGAACAGCCCGAGAAGTCCTTCTCCTGGTGGGACTACCGGATGATGGGCTTCCGGCGCAACCACGGCCTGCGGATCGACCTGATCCTGGCGTCGCAGGCGCTGGCGGCCACGTGCTCGGGCGCCACCATCGACGTGGCACCGCGCAGGCTGGACAAGCCGTCGGACCACGCGCCCGTCGTCGCCGTCCTGTAGGAGCGGCTTCAGCCGCTCCTACGGGACGACCACCCGGCGAACGTTTATCGACACTTTCCATAGATCCGTCGCCTTGCTGCTATAGTCCGCCGTGGCCAGTTCCCCGAGAGGGACAGCCGCATCATCCGGCATTGAAGGAGCGGAAATGAACAAGAACCATCGACACGTCACTGCAGCCCTGGCCTCCTGCCTCGTGATGCTGTTCGCCCCGGTACTGCACTCCGCGGACGTGAATGCGCCGCCCGCCGAGCTCCAGCCCGGGCGCCACCCGATGATTCCCCACGACCATTCCCCGGAGATGACGGCCAAGCTGAAGGCGGCCATCCCGGTGTTCGACAAGGTTCCGGACCCCGCGCTCCACATGATCATGAACATGATGCGGGCGGACTACGCCTGGTACATCAGCCCCGACAGGACGAAGGGGAAGGTCGGCGTGCTCGTGCTCAACCACGGCATCAACGAGGCGTCGGACGTCCTCTTCACCGAACGACTGGCGCCGATTGCCCGCACCCGCCCCACGGCCATCAGCTTCGGCATGGCGATGACCACCTCGGAGGCCCTCCAGCAGGCCGTGGATGACCTGAATGCCCGGGGTGTCAGCACCATCGTGGCCGTGGATCCGGAGTCCAGCGAGCACAAGTCAATCTACCGGCAGTGGCAGTACATCCTCGGCCAGCGGGACAAGGCGGCCTATGTGGCCGTGCCGCTGGTCACCAGCAAGGCGCGGATCCTCATGGCCGAGCCGATCAACGACGATCCGCTCATCGCCAAAATCCTGCTCGATCATGCGCAGGCGCTCAGCACCGACCGCCGGAAGGAAGCGGTGATCATCATTGCCCACGGGCCCGAGGACGACGTGGACAACCCGCCCGATCTCGCCGAGGTCCGGAAGCTCGCCGCCTGGGTGCAGAAGAAGGGCAGGTTCGCCAGCGTGGATGCGCTGAACATCCAGGACGACGCCCCACCGCAAGTCCGGGCTGCCAACGTGCAGGCCTTCCGGAAGCTGGTGACCGATGCCCGGGCCCAGGGCCGTGAGGTGCTCGTCGTCCCCTACGTCATCAACGCCCAGGGCCTGCAGCCCAAGCTGCAGAAGGACCTGGCCGGCCTCGAGTTCCGCTTCCAGGAGAATGGGATGTCCGACCACCCCAACTTCCTCAAGTGGATCGACAAGCGGGTCAAGGAAACCCTGCGGAAGGGCTGAGGCCCGGTGCCGCCTGGTTCGGGAATGGACATGAGCAGGTTCAACAACAAGGTCGTGCTGGTCACTGGCGCGCTCGGCGGGATCGGCTCCGCCGTCGTGCGCCGGCTGGCGAGCGAGGGCGCGCGCCTCGCCATCACCGACCGGGACAGGACCGCGGCGGACGTGCCACCGGACCTGACGGACGGCGCCGCCGAGTCACTCTTCTTCGCGGCGGACCTGACCAGGGAGCCGGAGGTGGCCGCGCTGTTCCGGGCCGTCATCGACCGCTACGGCCGCATCGACGCCCTGATCAACGTGGCGGGCTTCGACAACGACGCCGGGGTCCCCCTGGAGAAGCTGACGCTGGACCGGTTGCGCGCCAACCTGGACTCCAGCCTTGCCACCTGCTTTCTCTGCTGCCAGGCCGCCGCCGTCGTGATGAAGAAGCAGAAGTCCGGCGCGATCGTGAACATGTCGTCGCTGACCTGGCGCGGCAGCCAGCAGCAGTTCACCTACTCGGCGGCCAAGGGCGGGGTGTACGCGCTGACGCGGTCCCTGGCCCTGGCGCTGGGCCGGGACGGAATCCGCGTCAATGCGGTGGCGCCGGCCCTGATCGAGGTGGAAAGCATCACGAAGACGGTTCCGCCGGAGGTCTGGAAGCAGATAAAGGCTGGCGTCGGCGGCACCTACCCCCTCGGCCGGATCGGCCGGCCCGAGGAAGTCGCCTCGGTCATGGCCTTCCTCGCCTCCGACGACGCGTCCTTCGTCACCGGCCAGATCCTCGAAGTCACCGGCGGCGCCCGCCTGTAGGAGCAGCTTCAGCCGCGACCCCTTACCCGCTCGAGACTCGCGGACTCGATTCTCGCGGGTAAGGGGTCGCGGCTGAAGCCGCTCCTACAGCGCTGGCTGGCGACGCAGGACGCCGACGACAAGCACCAGGGCAATCAGGGTCAGCACGGAGGCCGCGAAGAACGACGCCCCGGGGAACCGGAACGGCGCCGCCGGCGACGTGAAGTAGCTGAACAGTCCCGTCATCATCAGCGGCGCGATGCAGGCGGTGATGCTGCGCAGGCTGGAGACGGCGCCCTGCAGCTCGCCCTGCTGGTTGGCCGGTACCTGCTGGGACAGGAGCGAGTTGGCGGCGATGCCGGCGATGGTGCCGAAGGAGAAGGGCACGATCCAGAAGTACATCATCCAGCCAGACGTGGCGAAGGCGTAGCCCAGGAAGCTGATCGTGAACAGCGCGAAGCCGCCGAGCATGGCGCGCCGCTCGCCGAGCCGCTTCACCACCGGCCCCACCGCGAGGCCCTGCACCAGCGCCGCGCAGAGCCCCACGAAGCTCATGGACAGGCCGATGTCCCGGGGCGTCCAGTCGAACTTGGCCATGGTCACGTAGGTCCAGGTGGACGGGTTTGCGTCATGGGCGATGTGATAGAGGAACAGCGCGCCCAGCAGGCCGATCACCAGGGGGTACCGGCGCATCTGCCGGAAGGCACCGATCGGGTTCGCCCGCTTCAGGGCGAAGGGCCGGCGGTTGGCGGGCGCGAGGCTTTCCGGCAGCACGAAATAGCCGTACACCACGTTGACAGCAGCCAGCCCCGCCGCCACGAAGAAGGGCAGCCGGGGATTCGCGTCGCCCAGCAGCCCGCCGATGGCCGGCCCCACCACGAAACCCAGTCCCCACGCGGCGCCCATGAGGCCGAAGCTCTTGGCGCGCTGCGCCGGCGCGGTGAGATCCGCCACGTAGGCGCTCGCCACCACGTAGGTGGCGCTGAACACGCCGGACAGGGCCCGGCCCAGGAACAGCCAGCCGATGGTCGGCGCGAGCCCCATCAGGACGAAGTCCGCCGAGAACGCCGCCAGGGAGCCCAGCAGCACGGGCCGGCGGCCGAAGTGATCGCTGAGATTGCCAAGCACCGGGGCACTCAGGAACTGGAGTGCCGAGAACAGGAACATCAGCCAGCCGCCATAGAGGGCGGCGGTGCTCAGCGAGCCGTCCAGCAGTTGCATCAGCAGGCGCGGCAGCACCGGGATGATGATCCCGAAGCCGACCGTGTCGATGAAGATGGTGACGAGGAGGAAGATCAGCGCGCGCGGTGGCGCTACCGTCATGCGACGTCCACCTGCACCAGGTTGCCGGCGACGCGGACGGGCCAGGTCTGCAGGTCCTTCTCGCCGCGCACGGCGTTCAGCACGTTCACGAGGCCGGGCGGCCAGTTGGCCCAGTCGATGACCTTGCCGGTGCGGATATCGAAGCGCGCCCGGTGGAAGGGGCACTGGATCTTGCAGCCGTCGACGATCTTGCCCTTGGCGAGGGGCGCGAAGATGTGGGTGCAGCTCGCCTGGGTGGCGAAGAACCCATCGTCCAGGTGGTAGACGATCAGCTTCGTCTCGCCCGCCGTGAACAGGCGGTGCTGGCCGACCGGCAGTTCTTCAACGCGGCAAACCGTGTGGGTCGTCATGGTCTTGGTCCTCGATCAGCGTTGCTTCGGTTGCGGGGATCGGCATGGTAGCGGATTCGCCGGAAAACCCTCTGCTAGACTCAGATTCTCCCTGGAGGAAGGCCGGCTGCCGAACTTAAGCACATGAGCGCCATCGACACCCTCATCCGCGGCCGGGAGCGGGACCTCGGCGGCTTCAGCGTCCAGCGGGTGCTGCCGGCGGGGCCGCGCCAGATGGTGGGCCCCTTCATCTTCTTCGACGCCATGGGCCCCGCCACCTTCGCCCCCGGCACCGGGGTGGACGTCCGGCCCCACCCGCACATCGGGCTCGCCACGGTCACCTGGCTGTTCGAAGGCGAGCTGCTCCACAGGGACAGCCTGGGGTTCGCCCAGCTGATCCGGCCCGGCGAGGTGAACTGGATGACGGCGGGCAGCGGCATCGCCCATTCCGAGCGCACCCCCCCACAGAACCGGCAGCGGCCATCGCGCCTCCATGGCATCCAGTCCTGGGTGGCCCTGCCGAAGCGGGCGGAGGAGACGGCGCCGGAGTTTCATCACTACGGCGCGGGCGAGATTCCGGCGCTGGACCGCGATGGCGTGCGCCTGCGGGTCATCGCGGGCACGTTGCTCGGCCTGACCTCGCCCGTCCGGACCTTCTCGGCGATGGGCTATGGGGCGCTGGAACTGACGGCGGGGGCACGCTGCGTGCTGCCGGCGGAACACGCGGAGCGCGCCGTGTACCTGGTGGATGGCGAGCTGGCGATCGACGGCGAGGCCGTACCGGCGGGCGCCTGCGCCACGCTGCTGCCCGGTCGCGCCGTGGAGTTGCAGGCCCTGGCCGCGTGCCGCTGCATGGTGCTGGGTGGCGAGCCGGCGGATGGCCCGCGCCACATCTGGTGGAACTTTGTTGCCAGTTCCGAGGCGCGCATCGAGCGCGCCCGCCAGGACTGGAAGCTGGGCCGCTTTGCGCCGGTGCCCGGCGAGTCGGAATTCATCCCGCTGCCGGACTACTGAGCGCGAACTCACGGCAGATTGCCCGGCGCCTGTCGGGCGCAAATCTGCTGAAAAAGCCCGCTTTTCCCGTTTGAGGCCTTCGGGGGCGCGTGCAAGAATCCCCCCGTGACCGCCCCTGCCCCATTTGAGTTCAATCCCCGCAGTCGCCGGAACGACTACGACGTGACCAACACGGTGCGCGTCAGCTCCGTGGACGACGTGCGCAACGCCTGCCAGGACCTCTTCCACCTGGCCTGGCCCGGCGCCGCCTTCGACCAGCTCTGGCTGGCCTTCCACGATTTCCGCCGGCTGTTCCGGGGCCAGGCCGAGGGCTACGTGGGTTGCGACACCCTCTACCACGACCAGCAGCACTCCCTGGACGTCACCCTGGCCATGGCCCGGCTCCTGGCGGGCTACGAACAGACCGCGACCGACCCGGACCGGCTCGGGCACGAGCGGGCCGTAGTCGGCCTGATCTGCGCCCTCTTCCACGATTCCGGCTACATCCGCCGGGTGGGCGAGCGGCACCGGAACGGCGCGGAGGTCACGCCCAGCCACATCTCCCGCAGCGCCGAGTTCCTCGCCGGCTACCTCCCGCGGATCGGGCTTGGCCACTGGGTACCGGTCGCCCGGCAGGTGGTGCATTTCACCGGCTACGAGATCAGCCTGGACGACATCGAGCTGGACGACCCGCGGGACAGCACCGTCGGCCATCTGCTCGGCACGGCGGACATGCTGGCCCAGATGGCGGACCGCTGTTACCTGGAGAAATGCCGGGACCGGCTGTACGGCGAGTTCGTGCTGGCCGGCATCGCCGTGGAGCAGAAGAGCCCGCGGGAACGCATCGTGCGCTATGCCTCCGGCGCCGACCTGCTCCGGCAGACGCCCGGCTTCTGGGAGCATTCGGCCCGGGCACGACTGGAAAAGAGCTTCAACCGGGCCTACCGGAACGTGGAACCGCTCTTCGGCGGCCAGAACCCGTATCTGCTAGCCATCGACCACAACCTCAGGCACCTGGAGCAGTTGCTGGCCACCGGGGACGTCGCCAGCCTGCGGCGCAAGCCGCCGGTCTTCACGGTGCTGCCGAACCCGGCGGAGTCCGTGGGCGCCCTCGTCAGCCGGCAGCTCGCCAACCTGAACGCCCCGGCCGCGTCCCTCGGCCTGTGATGCGGTAAGCACCGGGCCGGCCCCGGGGTTTTCCCGGCGGGAGCGTGTTCACCTAGCGACCAAGGGAAAACCCCGGGGCCGGCCCGGTGCTTACCGCAGCGCCGGCACCACGCGCTCGCCGATGATCTTTAGCGCGTCCATCGGGTTGTCGTGCAGCCGGAGCGCGATCTCGGTCTGGCCCGCCTTGCCGAACTTCCTGAAGCGTTCGATCTCCCGGTCCAGGTCCTCGATGCCGCCGGTGGAGGTCAGGCCCTCGCAGAGGCGGTTGCAGAGTTCCTCGGGCACGCCCTGGACGTTGCCGGAGCGGTCAAACCACGCCGCCACGAACTTGTCGAAGTTGTTGACCACCGTCTGCACTTCGTCCGGCGACAGCCAGAGCTTGATGAGGTCGGCATCCAGCTTGCGGGCCCGCCAGGCCAGCTCGCGGCGCGATTCCCGGTAGCCTTCCTTGCGATCCATTTTCAGGTGCCAGGCCCAGAAGCTGTTCACGCGGATCGGCGGCATGCCGGGCTCGCGCTTCGCGACGCCGACCCGGACCTGCTCCATGGCGGGCTCGATGATCTCGGTGGGCGTGCAGCCGATGAAGACGCCGTCGGCCACCCGGGCCTCCATCCGCATCATCATGTGGCGGTAGGCGGTGCCATAGACGAAGGGCGGCGGCGCCTTCAGCCAGTCGTAGGCGCAGGGGTAGGTGACGTTAAACTCCTCGCCCTTGTAGCCGTCCTTCGCCAGCTTCTTGTGGCCGGCGCCGATGACGATCTCCAGGGCCTCCCGCACCGCCACCACGATCTTCTGGGGCTTGTGCAGGGCCATCGCGTCCAGGTTGCCCTCGCCGGCGCCGATGGCCGCCATCGCCCGGCCGCCGGATAGCTCGTTGAGGCTGAGCAGGGCGTTGGCGATCTTCAGCGGGTGCATCTCGAAGGGGCTGACGGCGAGCGCGCCCATCTTCAGCTTCTTCGTCGCCTGGGCCACGGGCACCAGGCTGATGAAGGGGTCCCAGTGGGCGAAATAGTTGGAGGTCCAGAGGGCGCGGATGCCGTACTTCTCGGCGGCCGTAGCGAGTTCCACGAGCTGGGAGGGGCCGAGGTCCGGCTCCAGGATGATGTCGACTTCCACTAGGGTGTCTCCTGTCGGGCGTGGGCGGCAAAAAGACTAGCCATGTTATTGCCACCTACTTGACAGTAGATCGACACAACCAGCTAAACCCGCCATTTATCAAGGTCTTCGGCGGGGCGCGCATTGTAGCGGAAATTGGGGACATGCCTGATTTTGGCAGTGCGTAAATGAGGCATGTCCCTATTCCTTCGGCGCGACCTTGGCGTAGTAGCCCCAGGACGAGCCCACCGGGTGCTGGGTCCAGTCCTTCGGGGGCAGCAGCATGTCCGGGCGGTCCCGTTCCAGGCGCGCCCGGACCGGGCGGGGGATGTTGTCCAGTCCGCCCGTGATCTTGTAGCTGTGGGAGTTGGCGAACATGCGTCCCTCGACTCCGCTCCGGCCCATCCGCATCCATGGGAGCCAGGGGCACTGGCGGAAGAAGCCGGCGGTCATGGTGGCCCAGGGGCGCCCCCGGTCCTCCAGCTCGCCAGCCGGTACGAAGAACGTGAAGTGCTCGGACGGGTTGATCACCGGGCCGGTGGAGGCCTCGGGCCAGCCCTCGGGGGTCACCGGATTGGCCACCTCCAGCATCCAGTCCCAGGTCAGCAGGTAGTGGTTGCCGACCCGGCGCCAGGGGAGCACGAAGGGCACCGACCTGCCGGACTCGCCCTGATCGCCCCGGTAGCTGTGGGCGTCCTCCTTCCGGGAGGCCGCGTTGCCGATGGCGATCTCCCAGCGGTAGGCATCGGTGACCATCCGGTCGGCCGGGTAGCTGGCCGGGATGGTCGTGGTCACCTGCTCGTTGATGTAGGGGTAGACCTTCACGGTCTTGCCGGTGAAAGGATTCTGCCAGGCGTCGAGGAGTTCGCCGGTCTTCAGGTCGGTGTAGAAGGTGGCGTCCTTGCCCCGGTACTCCGCGTCGCCGTTCGGCAGGATGCGGAACTGGAGGCTGCCGAAGCCCACGTAGCCGAAGAGGGGCATGGCGCGCCGGTCGCCGACGACGGCGAAGAACACGCCCTCGTGGCCGCCGAACACGATCTCGTCGCCGAGGGTGCCCCAGGTCTTCGCGAAGGCGTAGATATTGTCGGCGGCGGTGGTCAGGTCGAGGGCGCCTGATTTGCCGACGGCAGGGGAGGCGGCACGGGCCGGCCCCGATGCCAGGCCGGCGAGGCCCGACAGGCCGCCGAGTCCAGCCGCAACGCCCAGGCCCAGCACGCCGCGCCGGGAAAAGCTGGCGACCGTCGACCGCATCGCGTCCAGGTACATCGTCCGGCTCCCGAATGAGAAGATGCCCCGAGCCTACCGGAGGTCCCCCGATGAGTGCGCCGGAAAACCTGATCCTGTCCAATCGCTTCCGCTGCTTCGACGGCTGGCAGCATTTCTACCGGCACGCGGCGAGGGCGACAGCCTGCGAGATGCGCTTCGGCCTGTACCTGCCGCCCCAGGCCGAGCACGAGCGGGTGCCGCTGGTCATCTACCTGGCGGGGCTGACCTGCAACGAGGAGACCTTTCCCATCAAGGCGGGTGCGCAGCGGGTGGCGGCCGAGCTTGGGCTGGCGCTGCTGTCGCCGGACACGAGCCCGCGGGGCGTGCGGCTGCCGGGCGACGACGAGGCTTACGACTTCGGCCTGAGCGCGGGGTTCTACCTGGACGCCACCGAGGCGCCCTGGTCGGCCCACTACCGGATGTACAGCTACGTGGCGCGGGAGCTGCCGGACCTGGTCACGAGCCAGTTTCCGGTGGACGGGGAGCGGATCGGGCTGATGGGGCACTCCATGGGTGGGCATGGCGCCCTGACCATCGGGCTGAAGAATCCCGGGCGCTTCCGCAGCCTGTCGGCGCTTGCGCCGATCGTGGCCCCGACCCGGTGCCCCTGGGGACAGAAGGCGCTGCCGCGGTACCTGGGGCCGGACGCAGACACGTGGCGGCAGTACGACGCCACGGAACTGATGAGCGACCTGGGGTCAGTGGCGGGGCGGCCGCCGCTGCTGGTCGACCAGGGCCTCGATGACGAGTTCCTCGTGAACCAGCTCAGGCCGGAACTCTTCGAGGCCGCTGCCCGGGGCGCCGGCTACCCGCTGGTGCTGCGGCGACACGAGGGCTACGGCCACGGCTACTGGTTCGTAAGCTCCGTGATCGAGGACCACCTCCGCCACCACGCCGAAGGCCTGGGCCTGTAACAAAAAGGAACAAAAAGAACAAAAAGGTACCGGACACTTAGTTGTGCGGTTTGCTTAGTTGTTGGCTCCAGAACTAAGCCAATCGCACACCGAAGGGGCCGGTCCCTTTTTCAGGCTGTTCCGCCGCCCCCGCCGTCGGGCTGGCCGCCCGGCGCGCGGCCCCGGCGCGCCCCCGGGGTCTC
>JAEUQA010000028.1 GCA_016789845.1 Chromatiales bacterium | reverse complement strand
TCGTAGTAGTGGTAGAGGGCGTCGGCCCGCTCCTCGGGCAGCACGCCGGCCAGCGCGGCGGGCGCGACCAGTACCAGCAGGAGGCTGCGCACGGCGCTCATCTCAGTTGCACCCGCAGCCGCCACCCGCACTGCCCGAGGCGCCCCGGGCGCCCTCCCGGGCCTCGTGGACGTGGTCGATGTAGGAGCCGGACACCGGGTTGCGGTCGAAGCTCATGATCGGATCGGCCAGGCGGTCCCGCTCGTAGGGCTTCACCCAGGGCTCGATGCCGGTGCAGCCCGCGAGCAGCAGGGCGACGCCGAGAATGGCGGCGGCGCGCTTCATGCCTTCTCCCGGATCAGCTGGCGGATCATGTCCTGGTACTTGCCCTCGTCGCCGGGCTTGTAGCCCTGGTGGATGTAGCGCACGTTGCCCTTGCGGTCGACGATCACCGTGCTGGGCATGGCCGACACGTCGTAGAGCTTGCTCACGCCGTTGGCGGGATCGAGCAGGATCGGGAAGGTCACCGGCACGTCCTTCAGGAAGGCTTCCATCAGGCGGGTGTCCTCCTCCACGTTGACGCCGAGCATGGTGAAGCCCAGTGGCGCGTACTTCTTCTGGATCTGCTCCAGCAGCGGCATCTCCTTGCGGCACGGGCCGCACCAGGTCGCCCAGAAGTTGATCAGCACCACCTGGCCCTTCAGGGCGCCGAGTGAAACCGCCTCCCCGGAGCGGGACTTCAGGCTGAAGTCAGCCGCCGGAGCGGCCGCATCGCCGGCAATGACCGGCGCCGCCATGAGGGCGCCCGCCATGACGAGTGAAGCAAGGATCCGTGACGACTTCGTGCGCATGGACACCTCAGAAGAACCAGGAAAGTCCAAGGTTGAACTCGATGTTGTGGGTAGTCTTGTCCACACCCGTCACGTCGTTGTCGAACAGGTGATCCCGCACGTCGAAGTGCAGGGCGATGGAATCCGTCGCCAGCACCCGGTAACCCGCGCCGAAGGTCAGGGTGAACAGGTCCTCCCCGGCGAAGCTCGTGTTGCCGGCGCCGCCCACCACGTACAGGGCCGAGTTGAAGGCGTGGTTCTTGCCGATGAACACCTCGCCGGGCAGCAGGTTCCAGCCGATGGCCAGGTCGTAGTAGCTGTAGTCCCGGTCGCTGCCCAGCAGGTCGGTGGGGAGCAGTTCCACGCTGGAGCGGTCCACGTCGCCAGCCATGGCATAGGTGCCCTCGAGGAACAGGCCCTCGGTCACGTGGTAGGCAATCCGGGCGCCGTAGATGGAGTTCGAGCCGAAGTCCTCGACGCTGATCAGGCCGTAATAGGCGGTGATCTCGAAGTTCTCCGTGTCGATCTTCGGTGTCCTGATGGGGCGCCGCTCCACCTCCGGCGAGATGACCGGCGCCGATGCCCCGGCGTCCTCCAGGGGCGCGTCGTCCCGGCCGAACAGGCTGCAGCCGGTCATGGCCGCCACCAGCCCGGTCAGAAGAAGTACGCGAAGCCCGCTTTCCATTCGTCCAGTTCCTCGTTGTCGTCGCGGCTCGTGAAGGTCAGGTAGCTGTTGTACTCACCCCGGAACATGAAGCGCCGGCTCACGTACATCCGGAGCCCGAGGCCCACGTGCCCCACCTGGTCCGTGCGGTCCTCGGTCTGCACCAGCGTCGCCGCGGGCTCGATGTGGATCACCCCCGTGCCCAGCGCCGCGTAGGGCGACACCCGCCATTCCGGGAACGGCTGGTGCACGATGTCGGCCGTCGCCATCCAGCCGCTGGAGAAGTCGCCGCTGATGTCGCCCACCCGCAACTCCGTCGACAGGTTCCGCGTGAAGTGATACCCGCCGTAGAGGGAGATCACGCTCGCCCCGTCCAGGTCGCCGAGCTGGAGCCCCACTTCCCAGCGGCGCCCGGTGTAGTCGTCGGCCGTCGGGTCGTCCAGCGCCGTGGGCCGGCCCGCGGTATCCAGCGTCTCGGCCATCTGCTCCAGCTTCACCCAGCCCTCGACGCCCTTCCGGGTGCGCACCTGGAACCAGTCGGTCCGGCGTTTCACCACGTCGATCTGCTCGCCCTTGTCCACCACATGGAACACCGGGAAGCCCCGCCCGGGTCCCGTGTGGAGCTCGAGGAAGGGCTCCGCCACGACGGCCTCATAGTGGCCGGTCTTGCCATAAGCCGGTGTGACGGAGGGCAAGAAAACGAGGGCCGCAATGAGGATGAACTGGCGCATGAATGTTCCTGGAAGGGCCTAGTCGAGGGGCGCCAGGAACGGGTCGTTGTAGTACTGGGCGCCGATGTCCACCCACTCGGAAAGCAGGCGCAGCTCGGCCGGCGTGAGGCGGCCCGCGTGGCTGCCACCCGGCGCGAAGCGGTTGAAGAAGTTGACGGAGGACAGGGCCCCGGCGACGTTCATGACGGGATTGACGCCCACGGGCGCGAACACCGGGTCGCCGGTGACGGGATCCACGCCGACCTGCACGAGGCGATCCTGCAGGACGTCGCCGTTCAGCTCCTGCTCGTTGTCGCCCGAGAACAGTTCCCGGTAGGCCTTGAAGTGGTTCGCGTCGATGTCCGACGGCCCGTCGCTGAGGTCGAGCTGCGCGGCCGGCACCCGGGCCGCCTGGTCCGCATCCACGGGCGAGTGGCAGCTGGTGCAGGTGTCGTCCGCCAGCACGGTGACGCCATCCACGTCCAGCGTCACGCGGGGTTTGGACCACAGCGGGTGGATGTGGGCCTCGTAGTTGATCGTGATCCGGCAGCCGGGTGACCAGGCCGCGACGCAGGAGCCCGGCGTCGGCAGCGGCGTCGTGAGGTCGGCGTAGCGCCAGGCGAAGCTCGCGTCCTTCGCCCGCCCGGCGGCCACGGGGTCGGTCCAGATGTCGTCGTAGACCACGTCGACGCTGGGCGTCACGAGCGCGCAGTCCGTGGCGCAGCTGATCCGCTTCTTCACCTGGGCCATCGTCTCGCCGAAGTCGGCGAAGAACGCGGGCTCGCTGTTGGGGAACGGCTGGCCGTCGGCGGTTGCACCGGCCCAGGCGCTGGCGAACGCGTCCCGGCGCCCGTGGGACACGCCACTCTGCGGCGCGTGGCAGCCGTTGCAGGTCAGGACTTCGCCGGGCCGCACCTGGAGCCAGTTCTGGTGGCGGTTCGATATGCGGCGGCCATCCCTGTTCAGGACGGAGAGCGCCAGGGGCACGTTGGCGGGCACCTTGACGACCACGGAGCCGTCGGGCTCCACGGGCACGTAGCCCAGGATCTCCCGCATGCCCTGGCCCTGGCTGATGCCGAACGCGCTGTTGTCGAAGTCGCGCACGTCGTCGTCGGGAAGCGCCACGGCCTTCTCCAGCCGCAGGAACCGCGCAAGCCGCTGGTCAGCGGTGGTCTGGGCGGGATCGGCGAGCCGGGCGATGTTCTGGCTCGCCACGCCATCCAGGTCGTAGACGCTGCGGATCTCGATGAGCCCGGCACCCTCGGCCAGCAACGCCGGATCGGCCGCGCCCGTGGTTTCCAGGTCGTAGATGATCGGTGGCACCGCCCGGGGCTGCGCGGCCACGACGTCGCTGATCACGACGCCCTCCTCGGCGGCAAACACCGGCTGCTGGGTGTTGGCTCCCCGGTCGTAGATCCAGATGCCATACACGGGCGGCGCGGCGACGGCGTTCGGGTCGGCCAGCGCCGACGGGGTGCAGGGCACGATCTGCTGCGGTGTCCGGAGGAGCCGGCACGGGCTCCAGCTGACGAACATCCGGTCCGTGCCGTCGAACAGCGGGTACGCGGAGCTGAACTCGCCGCCGGGGGAGATCGTGTCGTCCGTGCGCACGTCGTTCACCACCACGCGCGCCTGGGCCGGGCCGCCGAGCAGGCCGGCATTTGGTGCCGTGGGCTGCAGGTTCTCGACGAAGTTAACCGCGTCGATCGCGACGAGATCGCCGCCCCCGTCTGCCGTCTGGAAGGGGCGGACCACCGTCAGGATGCGGCCGTCGGGCATCTCCCGGGGCTGCAGGAACTGCACGGTGACGCCGTTGGTGCCCGTGGCGTGGCTCTGGGCGCCGTAGTAGAGCTCCAGGCCCGTCCCGTCCGGGTTCATCCGGTACAGGTTCATCTCGTTGTTGCTGGCGGCGTTGTCCCAGCGGGTGAACAGCACCTGGCCGTTCGAGAGCACCGTCGGGTCCAGGTCGTGGCTCTGGTTGAAGGAGATCTGGTGGATGTCCGAGCCGTCGCTGTTCATCACGTGCAGGACGAAGGCCGGCTCCCGGCGGTCCTCGTCCTGGGCATCGAACTGGGGCTTGCCCTCGTCCAGCAGCACGGCCTTGGACTGCCGCTGGCGCGTGGACGAGAAGACGATGCGCCCGTCCGGCAGGTAATGGGGCGCCACGTCGTGACCGGCCTCGGCGTTCAGGTCCGACGGGATGACGCGGCGGAGGTCGTCCGTCGCGAGGGTGTACTCCCAGACGTTCCAGGTGGGCTGGTCCTCCTCCTGGGCACCCTGGATGAAGGGCCCGCGCATCGCGAAGACGACCTTCGAGCCGTCGTACGCCATCTCCAGGTCGCGGATGTCGTACAGCCCGCCGCCCTGGGTGATGCGGTTGGTGACATTGATCTCGGCGGCCGAGACCGCGGCCCGCTCGCGCACCAAGAGGTCGGCGCCCCGGTTGAAGGTGCGCAACCGGCGCACGTCGGATGGCCGCAGGTTGCCCTGGTTGTCCACGGGCACGGGACGCTTGACGTAGGCGATCGCCACATCCACGACGACCGGGTCGGGATTCTGCCCGCCACCCACGCCGCCGCCACCACAGGCGGCCAGCGTGCCGGCGAGCACCAGCGCCACCAAACGAGCCGCCGCGCGCGCAAGCGCCGGCGACGGAGTGTTCCGCATCCTTGCAGTCATCATCATCCCCATCACGGCCTGCCCGGGAAAAGGCCGTGATGCATAAGAGCCGATGCGCGGCGCCCAATTGCCCGCGAGATAACGTAATACATCGGCATTTCCGCGAACCGTTAAGGCAGTCACAGAAAGCCGGACCGCCCCGGCAGCTAAATGCACCCCGGCGCGCAAGGCGCCAGGCTTTTGGGATGGGCACAACTTGATCACCTTGCTGTCAGGACGGCGCGTTGCCGTCGCTACATCGGCCCCGCGTGGGCGGATCCTGAGCATGACGGCGCTGTCGGCCCTGCTGGTGCTGGCCAGCGCCGCTGCGGGCGCGGGCCCGCGCGAGCAGGCCCGGCGCATCCACGAGCGGCTGGCCGGCGTACCGCCGACCGAGGCCGTGCTGGCCGACATGCAGGCCGACGTCGCGGGCAACAGCGCCACCGATGCGGCCTACACCGCCATGCAGAACAGCAACTTCTACAGCGTGACACTGAAGAACTTCGCCGCGCCCTGGACCAACCGGGACCAGAGCGTGTTCGTGCCCCTGAACGACTACACGGCCACCGTCATCGGCATGGTGCGCGACGACGTGCCCTTCAACACGCTCCTGTCCGCCAACCTGGTCTACGTGGGCACGGGCGGCGGCATCCCCGCCTACTCACCCACCAGCAACGATCACTACGAGGCGCTGGAGAGCCAGAACGCCGACCTGAAGGCGCGCCTGATGGCCTCGAGCCAGACGGCGGTCAGCGGGCTGCCCGATGCCGCCACGGCCGGCGTCATGACCACCCGGGCCGCCGCCGAGGCCTTCTTCATCGCCGGCACGAACCGGGCGATGTTCCGCTTCACCATGCTGAACCACCTGTGCCGCGACATGGAGCAGGTGATGGACACCAGCCGCGCGCCGGACCGCATCCGCCAGGACGTGTCGCGCAGCCCGGGCGGCGACAGCCGGATCTTCCTGAACAACTGCATCGGCTGCCACAGCGGCATGGACCCGCTGGCCCAGGCCTTCGCCTACTACACCTTCGATCCCGCGCAGGGCCGCATCGTCTACACGCAGGACGTGGTGCAGCCCAAGTACTTCAACAACGACGCGACCTTCCAGTACGGCTACCGCACGCCGAACGACGAGTGGAGCAACTACTGGCGGGCCGGCCAGAACGCCCTCCTCGGCTGGGACAGCCAGCTACCGGGCAGCGGCGCGGGCGCCAAGACCATGGGCCAGGAACTCGCCAACAGCACTGCCTTCGCGCGCTGCCAGGTGGAGAAGGTCTTCCGCAACGTGTGCCTGCGCTCGCCGGTGGACGGCGCGGACCGCAGCCAGATTGATTCGATGGTCGGTTCGTTCCGGTCCGGCGGCTACAGGCTGAAGCAGGTCTTTGCCGAGTCCGCTGCGTACTGCATGGGCGATTGAACGGAGGCTTCACGGTGATTATGGAATCGCGCCTGAAGGCGCTCCTGCAGACGACTGCCGTTGCCGTTGCGGCCTCCGTGCTCGTGGCGTGCGGTGGCGGGGCCAGCACCGAGCGCCTGCCGCCCAACAATGTCACGCCGCCGTCCAGCTACACGGGCCCCCCGCCGCAGACCGCGGACATCCTGAACTTCATGAACGCGCTCTGGACGAACGTCCGGAACGGCGGCGTCGCGCGCTGCGCCGGCTGCCACGGCACCACCCAGACCCCGCTCTTCGCGCGGGATGACGACGTGAACCTGGCGTGGGCCGCCGCCGACCAGCTCGTCAATCGCACCGACCCCGGCATGTCGACCATCGTCCAGAAGATGGCCGGGGGCCACAACTGCTGGCTCGGCAGCAACCAGCCGGCCATCCAGGCCTGCGCGACCACCATGCAGACCTGGGTCGAGAACTGGGTGTCCGGGACCGCCAGCGGCGGCACCAAGACCATCCAGCTGGTCGCCCCGCCGCTCAAGAACGTCGGCCAGAGCCGCAACTTCCCGGCCGATTCCGCGGGCTTCGCCGCCACCGTCTACCCGCTGGTCCGCGAGTACTGCGCGGGCTGCCACAGCTCAACCTCCGCAACCCAGCAGTCCCCGTTCTTCGCCGACGAGGACGTGGCAACCGCCTACGCGGCGGTCAAGACCAAGATCAACCTGGACAGCCCGGCCAGTTCCCGGCTGGTGCTCCGCCTGCGCAACGAGTTCCACAATTGCTGGAACAACTGCACCGCCAACGCCCAGGAGATGGAGGACGCCATCCGGGCCTACGCCCAGCAGATCCCGGTGACGGCGGTGGACCAGTCGCTCGTCATCAGCAAGGCCCTGACCATGTACGACGGCACCGTCGCGAGCGGCGGCAGCCGCTACGAGGCGGGCCAGATCGCCCTGTGGGAGTTCAAGGAAGGCAGCGGCAGCACCGCCTTCGACACCAGCGGCGTGCAGCCGGCCATCAACCTGACGCTGTCAGGCGACATCGCCTGGGTCGGCGGCTGGGGCATCAACATCCGCAGCGGCCGCGCGCAGGGCTCCACCACGGCGAGCCGGAAGCTGCGCAACCTGATCACTGCCACCGGCCAGTTCACCATCGAGGCCTGGGCGGCGCCCGCCAATGTCAACCAGGAGGACGCCCGCATCGTCACGTACTCCGCCGGTCCGACGCTGCGCAACTTCACCATGGGCCAGACGCTGTACAGCTACGACTTCTTCAACCGGAGCAGCAATTCCGACGCCAACGGCTCGCCGCTGCTGCAGACCCTGGACGACGACGAGGACGCCCAGGCGACCCTGCAGCACGTGGTGATGACCTACGACCCCGTGGCGGGCCGGCGCATCTACGTGAACGGCGTGTACACGGAGGACCAGGACCCGGCGGCGGGCGGCACCCTGGGCGACTGGGACGACACCTTTGCCCTCGTGCTCGGCAACGAACCATCGGGCAACCGGCAGTGGCAGGGCGTCCTGCGCATGGCCGCGATCCACAACCGCGCCCTCACGCCGGCCCAGGTCCAGCAGAACTACGACGCCGGCGTGGGCGAGAAGTTCTTCCTGCTGTTCGACGTGAGCACCCACAGCGGCGCCGCCGGGAGCTACGTGCTCTTCGAGGTCAGCCAGTTCGACAGCTACAGCTACCTCTTCAACCGGCCGACCTTCATCAGCCTGGACCCCGACTGGTCGCCATCCGCCCCGATCCCGATCCGCGGGCTCCGCATCGGCGCCAACGGCGTGGTCGTGCCGATCAGCCAGGCCTACCGGAACCTGGACGAAGCGGTCAGCGTGGCCGACGGCTACGCGCCGGAGACGGGCCAGGTGCTGTCGAGCCTCGGCACGGTGATGCCGCTGGAGAAAGGCCCCGACCAGGATGAATTCTTCCTGACCTTCGAGGTGTTCGGCAACAGCACCAACGTGGTGACGGAACCGGCGCCGCTGGTCCCGCCGCCACCGTCCGACAGCGCCCCGGTGTCCGACATCGGCGTGAAGACCTTCGACGAGATCAACGCCACCATGGCGACCATCACGGGCGTGTCGCCGAACCAGCCGGCCGTGAAGGCCACCTACGCGCTGGTCCGGCAGCAGCTTCCGGCGGTGGTGGACCTGAACGCGGTGCTGGCCTCGCACCAGGTGGGCATCGCCCAGCTGGCCATCGAG
Source organism: Chromatiales bacterium (assembly GCA_016789845.1). GTDB lineage: Bacteria > Pseudomonadota > Gammaproteobacteria > Steroidobacterales > SHZI01. The sequence goes on along the minus strand of JAEUQA010000028.1, from coordinate 2,082 downwards.
TACTGCAACGCGCTGGTGGAGGACAACACCCTCAGGACGAACCTGTGGGGCGGCTTCAACTTCAGCGCGCCCGCCAGCACGGCCTTCGACACGGGTCCCGAACGGGACCAGATCTTCGTCCCCCTGCTGACGAAGGCCATGAACACGAACGTCATGAGCCAGCCGGACGAGGCGGCGGTGCGCATGGAGCTCGACAACCTGACGACGGACCTGGCCTCCTGCGGTGGCTCCTGCGCGGCCAACCGGACCAGGACCATCGTGAAGGCAGCCTGCGCCGCGACCATCGGCAGCGCAGTGACGCTGGTGCAGTAGGGGCAACGGAAATGGCACGCAATCGCAAGAATCGCAACTACTTCGAGCCGCAGCGGCACCCCGACCACCCGCGGCCCGTCACCCGGCGACAGCTGATCGCCCAGGGTTTCATGGCGGGCACGGCGACCGTGGTCGGCGCCGGCGTCTTCAGCCTGTTCGCGAACCCGCGGGCGGCCTACGCGGCGCTCGCCCCGGACCTGGAGGCACTGAAGGCCTCCTGCGGCATCGCCACCCAGGGCGCCGGCAAGATCCCGTTCATCTGCTTCGACCTGGCGGGCGGCGCCAACATGGCGGGCTCGAACGTGCTCGTCGGCGGCGCCGGCGGCCAGCTCGACTTCCTGTCCACCGCGGGCTACAGCAAGCTGGGCCTGCCGGGCGACATGATCCCGCCGGTGGTCAGCTCGATCACCCAGCAGGACCACATCGACCAGACGCTGGGCCTCGCCTTCCACAGCGACAGCGCCTTCCTGCGCGGCATGCTCACCAACGTCTCGGGCGGGACGGCGGCCAACATCAACGGTGCCGTCATCCCGGCCCGGTCGGAGAACGACACCGGCAACAACCCGCACAATCCCATGTACGGCATCGCGCGCGCCGGCGCGGACGGCTCGCTCCTCGGCCTGATCGGCTCGCGCAACTCCGACTCCGGCGGGAACTCCATGGCACCGGTGATGATGATCAACGCGGAGGACCGGCCCACGAAGGTGGACCGGCCCAGCGACGTGACCGGCCTGGTGGACACGGGCGCCCTCGTCGGCCTGCTGAGCCAGGCGGACGCCGTAAAGGTGCTCGAATCGATCCAGCGGGTCAGCGACATGAAGCTCCAGCGGGTCAGCACGAAGCTGACGGTCACCCAGGACGACGTGATCAAGGACCTGGTGAACTGCGGCTACGTGAAGTCGGCTGACATCGCCGACCGCTTCGGCGACCCGTCCAGCCTGAACCCGTCCATCGACCCGGACATCGTCGGCCCGAGCGGCATCTTCAGCCAGGCCGAGTACGACAGCAGCGACGAGTTCCGGAAGACCGCCTCGGTGATGAAGCTGGTGATCAACGGCTTCGCCGGCGCCGGCACGATCACCATGGGCGGCTACGACTATCACGGCGGCCGCCGCGCCGAGGGCGAGGTGAAGGACTTCCGCGCCGGGCGCTGCATGGGCGCCTGCCTGGAGTACGCCGCGCGGGTCGGCGTGCCGCTGATGCTGTACGTCTTCAGCGACGGCTCGCTGTCCAGCGACGGCGCCATCGACAACACGGTGGACGGCCGCGGCAAGGGTGAGTGGACCAGCGACAACCAGTCCACGGCGGCGTCCTTCTTCCTGGTCTACAACCCGGGCGGGCGCGCCATGCTCATGGGCGGGACGCCCGAGCAGCAGGCCCGTCGCCAGCAGCTCGGCTTCATGCGCAGCGACGGCTCGGTGGAGACGGGGGCGACGCCCGCGGCCAACAACGTGAACCTGCTGGTGGAGACCGTGCTGCTGAACTACATGGCGCTGCACGGCGAGCAGGGCAACTTCGCCACGCTGTTCCCGGGCCACGGCCTCGGGCCGCCCGCACTGCGGGACTCGCTGACGGCGTTCCAGCCGATCGTCAACGGCACGATCTGACGCATAGCCCGTAGGAGCGGCTTCAGCCGCTCCTACGCGCACCCGCCCGATGCCATAATCGCGGCATGCCCGCACCCGACGTCACCGCCCTCCTCGCCTGCCCACGCTGCGAGGTCGCTGTCCGCCAGTACCCGGATTCGAGCTTTGGCTGCAGCGGCTGCGG
>JAEUQA010000072.1 GCA_016789845.1 Chromatiales bacterium | reverse complement strand
GAGGGGGGTCGCGGCGGTCGCCGCTCCTGGGGCGCCGCGCCGATTCCACACCGGCGACATCGCGCGGTATCTGCCCGATGGCGACCTGGTATTCGTCGGGCGCCGGGACGAGCGGGTGAAGGTCGGCGGCATCCGCGTCGAGCCGGGGGACATCGAGGCGGCGTTGCGCGCCCAGCCTGGCATCGCGGAGGCCATCGTCCTGCCCCTGGAAGACGTACCCGGCGAGATCGTGCTGGTGGCGTACTTCACGACGCGGCCGGACGAGCCCGCGCCTGACCCGGCGACGCTACGCGCACAACTCGCGAAACTGTTGCCTGCCGCGCTGATCCCCGCCCGCTTCATTCCCTGCGCCGGGCTGCCCCGCCTGCCCAACGGCAAGGTCGATCGTTTGGCGCTGGCTTCCGTAGGAGCGGCTTCAGCCGCGACCCCCCTCCCGCGAGAGACTCGCGGACTCGATTCTCGCGGGAGGGGGGTCGCGCCTGAAGGCGCTCCTGCCGGAGAGGGCACCGTCGAGTCGACCCTCCGCGGGATCTGGCAGGCGCTCCTGAAGCGGGACGAGGTGGGCCTGGACGACGACTTCTTCCTGCTGGGTGGCCACTCGCTGCTCGCCACCCGGCTGGTGGCCCGGATCGGGGACCGCCTGGGGGTTGAACTGCCCCTGATCCGGGTGTTCGAGGCCCCCACGATCCGGGGCCTGGCCCGCTTCCTCCGTCCGGAAGGAATCCGGATGCCGCCCCCGGACGATTACTCCGATGGGGGGCAAGGCTTCCAATAGCCTCCCAAGGCCAGAAACCGGGGCCACGGCCCTCCGACCCATTACAATCCGACTCGCGGACAGGGCGAGGCCGGACCTGACATGAGGTGCATCATGAGCAGCAAGATCCGGACCGTATCCCGGGCCGCGGGCAAGGAAACCACAGGAGCCGGCGCAGTGTCGAACCCCAGTCCCAATCTTGGCGTCGTCAAGTTTCCCGTGTCCGAGCAGGACGAGAAGCGGGCCATCGACACGATGACCGACCGCTTCAAGGACATCATCACCCTGCTCGGGGAAGACGTGGAGCGCGAGGGCCTGGTGAAGACCCCCGAGCGGGCCGCCAAGGCCTTCTGGTTCCTGACCCGGGGCTACCGGCAGGACATCGGCGCCCTGATCAACGAGGCCGTCTTCACCAGCGACACGGACGAGATGGTGATCGTGCGCAACATCGAGATGTACTCCATGTGCGAGCACCACATGCTGCCGTTCATCGGCAAGTGCAACGTGGCCTACCTGCCGAACGGCAAGGTGCTCGGCCTGTCGAAGATCGCCCGCATCGTCGACTTCTTCGCGCGCCGCCTGCAGATCCAGGAAGTCCTCACCAAGCAGATCGCCGAGTGCGTGCAGTCGGCCATCGGCGGCAAGGGCGTCGGCGTCGTCATCGAGGCCCAGCACATGTGCATGATGATGCGGGGCGTGGAGAAGCAGAACTCGGTGATGACCACGTCCTGCATGCTCGGCAACTTCCGGTCGCACCCGCAGACGCGGAACGAGTTCTTGCGGCTGCTGGGGAACTGAGCGCCGGGACAATGGCGGAGGCCCGGTTCCCGGTTTGACGTAATCCCGAACCGACCCCCCCGGTTGGCCGATCTGGCAAGCCGCTGACGACGGGTATAGTCTCGGACTACCCCCGACCAGCTGCACGGAGAAGCCCGCCATGCGCTCCCTGCCCGTCCCCGGCCTCCTGCTGGGCATGCTCCTGGTGGCCCCGCCGGCGCCGGCGGCCATCGTCAACCTGGTGCTGAACGCGGTGGACCGGGGCAACTACCGGGACACGGGCGAGCACTTCCCCGCCAACACCAACTATGCCGCCGGTTACGTGTACCTCACTTCGGGGGGCACCTACTTCGAGACGACCACCCGCAATTTCCTGGTCTTCGACCTGTCGGGCCTCAACGGCACGGTCCTCAACGCGACCCTCCGCCTGTACAACCCGCCGCTGGGTTACCTGGGGACGGACCCCTCCGAGACCTACGTGGTCTACGACGTCACCACGGCCATCCCTGCCCTGACCGCGGGCACGGGGGGCATTGCCGCCTACATCGACCTCGGGAGCGGCCTGACGCTGGGGAGCCGGACCATCGCCTCCTCGGAGGTCGACCAGGACATCGCCGTCTTCCTGAACAGTCCCACGGCGGTCGCCTACCTCACGGCGGGCCTCGGCTCGACCATCGCGCTGGGCGGCGCCATCACCACGATCACCGGGTCGGGCAGCGGCCAGTCGGTCTTCGGCACGACCCAGGACCTGCCCCTGTCGTCCACCACCCTGACGCTGCGGGTGGACATCACGCCCACCCCCGATGACCTGGACGGCGACAGCATTCCGAACAATCTGGACAACTGCACACTGGTTGCCAATGCCAGCCAGTGCGACAGCGACGGCGACGGCTTCGGCAACCAGTGCGACGGGGACTTCAACAACAACGGCGTCACCAACGCCCAGGACACCATCCAGATGCGCCAGCGCCTGGGCCAGCCCAGCGTTGCACCGGCCTACAACGTGGCCGACCTCAACTGCAACGGCACGGTGAACGCCCAGGACACGGTACTGTTCCGGGGGCTCCTGGGCCTGCCCCCGGGACCGTCCGGCGTGCAGCCCTGATGCACTGACCGGACGGCGACCTGGCCCTGGTGCCCGTGCCCCACGCCCGGGCGGTGTGGACAGCAGCCTGCGATCCGCGCCATAGTCCCGGCCGCCGGCGACGGCGGCCCCGATGGACAAGTACGACCGCATCTTCGAGCTGCACCGGGCGCTGGCCGGCCGGCGCACGCCGGTAAGCGCCGGGGACCTCCTCGCGCGCCTGGAGTGCTCCCGCGCGACCCTGTACCGGATCATCGCGTTCCTCCGTGACCGGCTGGGCGCGCCCATCGAGCACGACGCCGACCGGGCGGGCTTCATCTACGCGCCGACGGCGGATGGCCGCCCCTACGACCTGCCGGGGCTCTGGTTCTCGGCGGCGGAGCTGCAGGCGCTGGTGGCGTTCCGCCAGCTCCTCGGGAACCTGGATGGCGGGCTGCTGGCCGAGCACCTGCGGCCCGCGGAGCAGCGCATCGAGCAGCTGCTCCGGCACGGGCGGCTCCGCCTGGACGAGGCGCCACGGCGCATCCGACTGCTGGGCGGCCTGGGCCGCCCGCCGGGAGCCGCCTTCGACGGCGTGGCCGCGGCCGTCCTGCAGCGCCGGCGCCTGCGCTTCGCCTACCGGGGCCGGGCCCGGGACAAGGCCACGCAGCGCGACGTGTCGCCCCAGCGGCTCGCCCACTACCGGGACAACTGGTACCTGGATGCCTTCGACCACGGCCGCGAGGCGCTGCGCACCTTCGCCGTCGACCGCATCGGCAGCCCGGAGCTAACCGGCGAGGCGGCCCGTGACATCCCGGACCAGGAACTCGACGAGCACTACGCGAGCGCCTTCGGCATCTTCGCGGGCAGGGCCAACCGGGAGGCGCTGCTGCGCTTCTCCGCCGACCGCGCGCGCTGGGTGGCCGACGAGCGCTGGCACCCGCAGCAGTCGGGCCAGTACCTCACGGACGGGCGCTATGAGCTCCGGGTGCCCTACCGGGATCCGCGGGAGCTGGTCATGGAGATCCTGCGCCACGGTGCCGAGGTCGAGGTGGTGGAGCCGGCGGCCCTGCGGGAGCAGGTGGCCGGCGAACTTGAGGCCGCACTGGGCCGCTACCGGAGCGGCAGCGCCTGATCGTTGCCCCGGGGTTCTCAGGATTTGAGACGGCGGTGCGGACACTGTCGGGGCACGGACCGCGCCTTGCCCCGTCGCCCGGTTCTCCCCACGATGACCGGGTACCGCGCCTCCAGGCGGGTGGGGCGGGCGCGGTTCGTGCACCGGGGGCTGACTTCCTGGCGGTTCAGTTACCATGATCCGGATTGCCCCTGGAGCTCGCCCGATACCCATGACCCTGGTCAAGTCCAAGCAGCGCGTCGCCGACCATGGAGAGGTGTTCACGCCGCCGTGGATGGTCGAAGCCATGCTCGACCTGGTCAAAGGTGAGACTGAGCGCATTGACGCCCGCTTCCTGGAGCCTGCCTGCGGCAGCGGCAATTTCCTGGTGCAGATTCTGCGCCGCAAGCTGGCTGCCGTTGAAGCCAAGTACGGCAAGTCCGGCTTCGAGCGAACGCACTATGCGTTGCTTGGGCTGATGTGCATCTACGGGATCGAGTTGCTGGCCGACAACATCACCGAGTGCCGTGCCAATCTGGTCGATATCTTTGCCGAGTACCTGAACCTCGATGCGGCGGACGACCTGTATCGCGCCGGCAGCCATGTGCTGTCCCTTAACCTCGTGCACGGCGACGCTCTAACCATGAAGGACAGCGCCGGAGCGCCTATCACCTTTGCCGAATGGGGCTACCTGGGGAAGGGCAAGTTCCAGCGACGTGATTTCAGGTTCGATATCTTGACCCACTCGTCGGCTTTCAGTGCCGAGGATTCGTTGTTCGCGCACCTCGGTAAGCACGAAGTCTTCACGCCGGCCAAAACCTGGCCGCCAATGACCGTGGCCGATCTGGCTGCCGGGTTTGCGCGCGAGGGCCTTGCAGCATCGCGAGGGCAGGGGGTATGACTACCGTCGCTGCGTCGGTGCCGGTGCTTCGCTGGGCAGCGCGACGCGCGCGCCTGGACGACGGCTTCCTGGCGGGCCGCTTCCGGAAGTGGCCGCTTTGGCTGACCAGCGAAGCCCAGCCCACGCTCAAGCAGCTGGAAGACTTCGCACGCCTTACCCACACGGCCATTGGTTATTTCTTCCTGCCGCAGCCGCCGGCCTTGGTTCTGCCGGTGCCGGATTTCCGCACCCTGCGCGACGAGGCGCTCGATGAACCGAGCACTAACCTGCTGGACACACTCTACCTGTGCCAGCAGCGGCAGGACTGGTACCGCGAGCACGCCCGTATGCACGGCCTGCCGGCCCTGGCATTCGTCGGCAGCGCCAACCTGCAGGAAGCGCCCGAGGCGGTGGCCGGTCGCTTGCGACAGACGCTGGGTCTGTCTGCCGAAGCGCGTCGCCAGCTTCCTACCTGGACGGACGCGCTGCGACAGTTGATCGCGAAGGCCGAGGACGCCGGGGTAATGGTAATGGCCAGCTCCGTGGTGGGTAGCAATAGCCACCGCAAGCTGGACGTGGGGGAGTTCCGCGGCTTCGCCCTGGCGGACCCTCTTGCGCCGCTGGTATTCCTGAATGGCGCCGACAGCAAGGCAGCCCAGATGTTCACGCTGGCACACGAGCTGGCCCATGTGTGGCTTGGTGCAACCGGGGTGTCGGACTCGCAGGCAGGCGAGGTGCCGGAGCAGCAGATTGAACGCTGGTGCAATCAGGTCGCGGCGGAACTGCTGATGCCCATGGAGGAGGTTCGAGCGGCGCACCGGCGCAATGTGCCGATTCCGGAAGCGATCCAGCGGCTGGCGCGGGATTTCAAGGTGAGCACACTGGTTGCCCTGCGCCGCCTGTTCGATGCGGGCTACATTAGCCGGACCGCGCTGTGGCAGCGCTACCGGGAGGAACAGGAGCGGCTGCGTGCGCTAAAGGACCGCACGAGTGGCGGCGGCGACTTCTACCGGTCCTTGAGCGCCCGCACTAGCAAGCGCTTTGCCCGCGCCATCGTGTCCAGCACGCTGGAGGGCCTGACGTCGTTTCCAGATGCATTCCGCATGCTGGGCGTCCGCAAGACCGCCACGTTCTATGAAGCGGCTCGTGAACTGGGGGTCACGGCGTGAGCTATCTGCTGGACGCCGATGTATTCATGAGGGCCAAGAACCTGCACTACGGGCTGGATTTCTGCCCCGCGTTCTGGGACTGGCTGGTCCATAAGGGCAATACTGGCTCGGTGTTCAGCATCGACAAGGTCGCCGATGAGATCGAGGCCGGTCAGGACGAGTTGTCGGACTGGGCCAGAACCCACGGCAAAGGGCTCTTTCGGCGGACTCCGCCGGCACTGGCGCCCAATTTCACCCAGGTCAGCACGTGGGCCAACGGACAGGCCTACACCCCGGCAGCCATCAACACCTTCCTGCAGGCCGCGGACTTCTACCTGCTCGCCCATGCGTTGGCCGGCAATCACGTGGTGGTGAGCCACGAGGTGCCTTCCAACTCGCCCGCGCGGATCAAGATTCCGAATGCCTGCGTCGGGTTGGACGTGCGGTTCATGACTCCCTACCAGATGCTGCGCATCGAGAGCGCCCGTTTCGTGTTGGGAGCCCACGTATGACCGAGCGAGTCGCCTTCACGCTTCGGGGCCGAAACCCGGACGTGCTCACCTGCATCGCCAACCTCTCGAACGACGAGGTGTTCACGCCGCCTGAGTTCGCTAACCGGATGCTGGACACACTGACAGAGGCGTGGGCGGACAACAACGGGGGTGCGAGTATCTGGGCGGACAGTTCAGTGCGATTCCTTGACCCGTGCACGAAGTCTGGCGTTTTCCTGCGGGAGATTACAAGCCGTTTGACCAAAGGCTTGGAGGTCAGATTTCCGGACCTCGAAGAGCGCGTGAGCCACATCCTGACAAAGCAGGTGTTTGGCATCGGACTCACGAATCTCACGAGTCTGCTCGCTCGGCGCAGCGTCTATTGCTCTAAGCAGGCGAACGGTAAGCATTCCATCGCGAAGGGCTTTGTCAGCGGCACAGGCAACATTTGGTTCGAGCGGATGGATCACACATGGGTGGATGGCAGGTGTGAGTATTGCGGAGCAAGCCAGAAGGCCCTCGATCGTGGAGAAGGACTTGAAACGCATGCGTATGCATTCATACACACTGACAACATTAGAACTCGGGTGGCCGAGATGTGCGGGGGGGTGACCTGAGATCCCTTTTTGTAGCCACTCAAGCCGTGAGGTTTGCTGACCTGAGATCCCTTTTTGTAGCCACTCAAGCCGTGAGGTTTGCAGTAAGCATAGTCCCGTTCAGCCACTCCTGGCGAACGGCCGCCGGGGTCCG
>JAEUQA010000037.1 GCA_016789845.1 Chromatiales bacterium | reverse complement strand
TTTGGCATCTGGGCATTTGCGCGGCAACGCCGCGCAAATGCCCAGATGCCAAACCCGGTGCCTCTTACAAGGCAGCCAGCTGGGCCAGCTGGGCGTCCAGCTTTGACAGGTCGCGGCGCAGGGCCTGTTGTCGTTCGCGCTCCTTGGCCACCACGGCCTCCGGCGCGTGGCTGGTAAAGCTCTCGGTGGCCAGTTTCTGCTCGACCCGCTCCAGGTCCGTGGCTGCCTTCTGCCGGTTCTTCGTCAGCCGCGCACGCTCCGCCGCCACGTCGATCAGGCCGGCAATCGGGACCAGCACCCTGAGGCTGCCCACGAGTGCGGTGGCGCTGGGCGGCGGCTGGACGCCGGCCCCCAGCAGTTCGATGCCGGAAACCCGGGCAAGCTCCCGGAGATAGCGGTCGTGCACCGCGAGGAGCCGCGTGTCATCCGGCATCGCGTCCTGGAGAAGAACGGGAATGCGCCTGCCCGGCGCGATGTCCATCTCGCCGCGGATCTGCCGGACGGCCAGGATGAACCCCTGTATCCACCCCAGCTCGGCCTCGGCGGCATCGTCCACGGGGAAGAATGACGGATCCGGCCAGCGCTGCGTCATGATCGATTCCCCGCAGGCGCCCGCCAGCGGGGCAACCCGCTGCCAGATCTCTTCCGTGATGAACGGCATGAACGGATGGGTGGCACGCAGCAGGGCCTCGAGCACCGTGACCAGCGTGCGCCGGGTCACGGCCTGCACGCTGGCCGATGTGCCGGCGTCCTGGAGGATCGGCTTCGTGAGCTCCAGGTACCAGTCGCAGTACTCGTTCCAGATGAACTCGTAGAGGGTGCGCGCGGCGAGGTCGAACCGGTAGGTCGTGAAGTGTCCCTCCACGGCCTCGACCGTCCTGGAGAGGCGGGAGAGGATCCAGCGATCCGGCAGGCCAAGCGCGGCCATCGCGGCGGCGCCCCGGGCGAGCTCGCGCCCCTCGACGTTCATCAGCACGAAGCGCGCCGCGTTCCAGATCTTGTTGCAGAAGTTCCGGTAGCCCTCGATGCGGTTCAGGTCGAAGCGGATGTCGCGGCCAGTGCTGGCGAGCGCGGCAAACGTGAACCGCAGGGCGTCCGTGCCGTAGTCGGGAATGCCATTGGGGAACTGCTTCTTCGTCGCCTTCTCGATCTGGGGCCTGAGCTGGGGCTGCATCAGACCGGTGGTGCGCTTGGCCAGCAGGCTCGGCAGGTCGATGCCGTCGATGAGGTCCAGCGGATCCAGGATGTTGCCCTTGGACTTGGACATCTTGTCGCCGTTCTCGTCCCGGATCAGGCCGGTGATGTACACCTCGCGGAAGGGCACGTCCCCGGCGAACTTGAGGCCGAACATGATCATGCGCGCGACCCAGAAGAAGATGATGTCGAAGCCGGTCACGAGCACGCTGGAGGGATAGAAGGTCTTCAGCGCCTCCGTCTGCTCCGGCCAGCCGAGGGTGGAGAAGGGCCAGAGCGCCGACGAGAACCAGGTGTCGAGCACGTCCTCGTCCTGGCGCAACGCGATGTCCGGGCCCAGCTGGTGGGCCGAGCGCACGGCCTGTTCGCTGTGGCCCACGTAGACCTTGCCGTCGGCGTCATACCAGGCCGGGATCCGGTGGCCCCACCAGAGCTGGCGGCTGATGCACCAGTCCTGGATGTTGTTCATCCACTGGAAGTACGTCTTGGACCAGTTCTCGGGCACGAAGCGGATCCGGCCGTCCTGGACGGCGGCGATCGCCGGCGCCGCCAGCGGCGCGATCTTCACGTACCACTGGTCGGTGAGCCAGGGCTCGAGGACGGCGCCGCTCCGGTCGCCTCGGGGCACCTGCAGGGTGTGTGGGTCGATGCGCTCGACGAGCCCCTGATCCTCGAGGAGGGCGATGATGCGCCGGCGTGCTTCCGCGCGGTCCAGGCCGCGCAGGTCTGCCGGGATCTCGTCGAGAGCCTGGCCCGGGTCATAGCCGGAGCCCGCGGCGTCGGGCCTGCTGATGATGCGGGCGTCCCTGTCGAAGACGTTGATGAGCGGCAGCTGGTGCCGCTTGCCCATCTCGTAGTCGTTGAAGTCGTGCCCCGGCGTGATCTTGACGCAGCCCGAGCCGAACTCCCGGTCCACGTACTCGTCCGCAATGACCGGGATCAGCCGGTTGGTGAGCGGCAGCCGGACCTGCTTCCCGACGTGCGCGCGGTACCGGTCGTCCTCCGGGTGCACGGCGACGGCGGTGTCGCCCAGCATGGTTTCGGGGCGGGTGGTCGCCACCACGAGGTACCCGCTGCCGTCCGCCAGCGGGTACCGGAGGTGCCAGAGCGAACCCTGCTCGGGCTCCGACTGGACTTCCAGGTCGGACAGGGCGGTGTGCAGCACCGGATCCCAGTTGACGAGGCGCTTGCCGCGATAGATGAGGCCCTCACCATGCAGCCGGACGAAGACCTCGGTGACGGCCCGCGAGAGGCCCTCATCCATCGTGAAGCGGTCCCGGGACCAGTCCACCGAATTGCCGAGGCGGCGCATCTGCCGGGTGATCGTCCCACCGGACTCCTGCTTCCACTGCCAGACGCGGGCCACGAAGGACTCCCGTCCCAGGTCCTGGCGGCGCTGGCCCTCGGCATTGAGCTGCCGCTCGACGACCATCTGGGTGGCAATGCCAGCGTGATCCGTGCCCGGCTGCCACAGGGTGTTGTCGCCGCGCATCCGGTGGTAGCGCGTCAGGGCGTCCTGCAGCGTGTGCTGGAAGGCGTGGCCCATGTGCAGCGTGCCCGTGACGTTGGGCGGCGGGATCATGATGCAAAAGGGGGCGCCGTGGCCGGACGGCGCGAAATACCCGGCGGACTCCCAGTGGGCGTACCAGCGCTGCTCGATGCCGGCGGGCTGGTAGGATTTGTCGAGAGGAGCGGCGGTGTTGCCGGCGGATTCGTCTGTCACTCAGTCATCCTTCAGGTCTTGCTCGAAGTGCTCGCGCAGCACCTGGTCGATCAGTTCCGGTAGCTCATGGCGCAGGCGACCAACCACTTCGTCGAAGAGGGTTGCTTCCATCTCCTTGTAGGCCTGGTGCAGCAGCTTCTCCACCAGCATGAAGCTGCCGGTGGCGATCCGCGTCTGCAGTTCGGCCAGCTCCGATTCGGTGAGGGCGGGGCGCGGGACTTCGTCCGCGGCGCTGCGCCGCGGACGCGCCACGACATCCGTCAGGACGGGAATGCGGGACCGGTCCATGTTCACGCCACCTCGTGGGTTTCCGGTTCGAGGCCCTGTGCACGGTAGAAGCGGTGCCGTGCCCGGCCCGCCTCGCGGCCTGCCGGACTGCCATCGATGATCTCCGCAACGCGCGGAAACCGCCTGTAGAACGCCGGCACCTCGGTGGCAAGGTTGATCAGCAGGTCCGCGGCCGGCGGCTCGGCCTGTCCTTCGGCATCGGCGGCACCAATGGTCACGGGCGCCAGCGGGGGCGTGCCTCCCTGGGCCAGCAGCTCGTGAGGGACGAAGCTGCCCTGGCGAAATGTCCAGAGCAGTTCGTCCAGGTTCCTTGCCATGCTGCTGTCGACGGCGTGGGCGTGGATGCGATGCTGCAGCTTGTAGGCCTTCTCCGCCAGCCGGCAGGCATAGCCGAGGCGGCTGCCCGAATCGGCGCCGGTCAGGACATAGAAGGTCACTCGCGTTGGACTCATCGACCCGGGCGGCCTACGTCCTGTGGAGGAGATATTCCATGAGCAACGGGATGGGCCGGCCGGTGCCACCCTTGTTGCTGCCCACGTTCCACGCCGTGCCGGCGATGTCCAGGTGGGCCCAGTCGGTCTTGCCTACGAAGCGCGACAGGAAGCTGGCTGCCGTGATCGTTCCCGCATCCCTGCCGCCCACGTTCGCCACGTCGGCAAACGGGCTCTTGATCAGCTCCCCGTAGTCCTCGTCCAGCGGCAGCCGCCAGGCCCGGTCATCCGCCGCCTGGCCGGCGGCCAGCAGGTCGTCGGCCAGCTTGTCGGAGTTGCCCAGGAGCCCGGAGCGGATCCGTCCCAGTGCAACCAGGCATGCCCCGGTTAGCGTGGCGATGTCGATCAGCGCCGCCGGCTTGAAGCGCAGGGCATAGGTGATGGCGTCGCAGAGGATCAGGCGGCCTTCCGCGTCGGTATTCAGGATCTCGACAGTCTGGCCGGACATGGTCCTGACGATGTCGCCGGGTCGCGTGGCCGTGCCGCTCGGCAGGTTCTCGCAGGTTGGCACCACGCCGGTGACATTGATCGGCAGCCCGAGTTCCGCCACGGCCTGGAGCACCCCGAGGACGGTGGCAGCGCCGCACATGTCGTACTTCATCTCGTCCATCGCGCCGGCGGGCTTGATGGAGATGCCACCCGTGTCGAACGTGATGCCCTTGCCAACCAGGACGACGGGCCGGTCACTGGCGCGCCCGCCCCGGTACTGGAGCACGATGAAGCGCGGCGGTTCCGCCGAGCCCTGGGTGACTGCCAGGAACGCTCCCATGCGCAGCTTGCGGATCTCGGCGAGGCCGAGGGCCTTGACCGTCACCTTCCTGGCACGCTTTGCGATCCCGCGCGCCCTTTCCACCAGGTAGCTGGGCGTGCAGACGTTCGGCGGAAGGTTGCCCAGGTCCTTGGCCAGCGCCACCGCCTGCGCTATGGCCGCGCCGTGCTCGATACCCCGGCGGACGCCGCGCTGGTCACGCGCGCTGGCCGCGATGCCGAGGCGCTTCAGGGCTGGAGCCGTCTCGCCCGGCTCCGACTTCATGGCGGTGAACCGGTAGCTGACGTCGTGCCAGGTCTCGACCGCCAGCCGGGCGCGCCGGTAGGCGTCGGCGCCACTGACGGGTTCGCTGGTGAGATGCAGGATGGCGTCGTCGTACTTGCCGCGCGCGACGGTTGACAGCGCGCCGCGCAAGGCCTTGCGCCATGCACGACGATCGAGCTTGGCCTTCGGGCCGAGGCCGACGAGCAGAATGCGCTGGCAGGGGAGTTCGCCGGTGTGGGTGAGGAGCAGCTGGTCGCCGACCTCACCCTTGATGTCCTTGTTGCGGATCGCCCGCGTGATCAGGCCGCCACCCGCTTTGTCGAGGCTCCTGGCGGCCGGCGGCAGTTCGCCACCGGAGAAAACGGGGACGATGGCGCAGGCCGTACGCTGCTGGCTCGCCGAGCCAGTCTTCACCTGGAATTGCATGCTGACCTCACTTGCGGGTGCTTGACTCCATGCGACCCCTAAACCATGGTGGACACCATGGCCAATCAACGTCAGGGACGCCGCATGCAAACCCTTGTAAAACGCCGATTAGTGTACTCGATTCGTCCCGAGGCTGGCTAAGTCCGCACCTGGCATGTCCGGCATCCTCCAGCGCTACGTCCTCCGCGAGACCCTCCAGACGTGGCTCGTCGTCACGCTCGTGCTGCTGGTGATCCTCCTGACCAACCAGTTCGCCGCCGTGCTCGGGGATGCGGCGGCCAACAAGCTGCCCCGGGGGGCCATCCTCCAGGTGCTCGGCCTGACGACGGTCCAGTACCTGACCATCCTCATCCCGGTCGGGTTCTTCCTCGCGATCATGCTGGCCCTCGCCAGGCTCTACCACGACAGCGAAATGGCCGCGATGATGTCCTGTGGCATCGGGCCGGCGCAGCTGTACCGTCCGGTCCTGACACTGGGTGGCGTCCTGGCGCTGCTCGTCGGGGGCCTCGCGCTGGTGGTGTCCCCGGCGGCACTCCGGCAGGTGGAGGTGTTTGCCGCCCAGGCGAAGCGCGAGGCCAGCATCGGGATGCTCCAGGCAGGGCGCTTCGTCAGCTTCGCGGACGGCAAGGCAGCCCTCTACGCCGAATCGATGACTCCGGATCGCCATCTACGGCAGGTGTTCGTCCAGCGCCGCAACGGGGACAGCGTGGAGGTGATCGTCGCGGACGAAGCGTGGCAGGAAGACGTGGGCGACGGCGTCCGTGTCCTGATCTTCGCGCGGGGCCACCGGTATGAGGGCGAGCCCGGCGACGCCCGGTTCCGGCTCGTCCAGTTCGCTGAGCATGGCATACCCTTCGAGTTGCCGGCGGCGGGCCCCTTGAAGCTGAAGCCCGAGGCGCTCACCTCGGCCGCGCTGCTGTCGTCCGCGAACCCCGCGTACCGGGCCGAGCTGCACTGGCGGCTCGGCGTGCCCCTGACCCTGCTCGTGCTGGCCATCCTGGCCGTGCCGCTGGCCCGGACGGAGCCCAGGAAGGGCCGGTTCGCCGGACTTGCGTCGGCCGTCCTCGTCTACCTCATCTATGCCAACCTGCTGGCCGCCGGCCGGGGCTGGATCGAGCGGGGGCAGGTGCCCGAGGCCGCGGGACTCTGGTGGGTTCACGGGGTGTTCCTGGCGGCCGCGGGCGTGATGCTGTTCTGGCAGCTCGGCTCGTGGCGGGCATGGGTCCGCGGCCCCGGGCGCCAGGTCGCCGGGGCGGGGGTGGGACCGTGAGGATCCTGCGCGGCTACCTGTTCAGGACGATCCTCGGCACCACCGGCCTCGTGCTGGCCGTGTTGCTCAGCCTTGCCGCGTTCATCGAGTTCGTCGGCCAGCTCGATGACATCGGTGTCGGCGATTACGGCCTGCTGGACGCCATCGGCTGGGTGCTGCTCCAGATGCCAACCATCGTCGCGCAGCTGCTGCCGGTGGCCGCGCTGCTGGGCGCGCTGCTCGGCATGGGCTCGCTGGCCAGCCGCAGTGAGCTGATCGTGCTCCGGGCGGCCGGGGTCTCGCCCCGCGGGCTGGCCCGGTCCGTGCTCCTGACGGGCATCGTCCTCGCCCTGGCAGGCACCGCACTGAGCCTCTACCTGGCTCCGCCTCTCGAGCGCTACTCCCGCCAGCAGCGGGAGCTGGCCAAGTTCGGGCAGGCGGGCGTCAGCGCCGGTTACAGCGCCTGGATCCGCGACAGAAACACCATCCTCAACGTGACTCCGCCAAGCGACGAGCATCCGGCGGGCAACGTCTACGTGTTCCGGATCGGCAGCGACGGCGCCCTCGAGGCAATCGGCCGGGCCGATGCAGTCAGGGCCGAGCCGGACCGGCGCTGGTTCCTCAGCAACTACGCCGAAAGCCGGTTCACCCCGACGGAGGTGCGCACGAGCGTGACGAAGGAGTCCCTGGCGCTCGAGGGGGTAAACCCCGATCTCCTGGGCCTGACGGTGGTCCGCGAGGAGACGATGACGGGCGCGGCGCTGTGGCGGTACGTGCAGTACCTCAAGCGCAGCGGGCTCGAGGCCCGCAGCTACGAAGTCGCCTTCTGGACGCGTATCGCGTCGGTGTTCGCGGTGCCGCTGATGTGCGTGCTGGCCGTGCCGTTCGTGCTGGGGCCGCTGCGGTCCGGCGGGTCCGGCTCGCGCATGGCCGCCGGCCTGGGCATCGGCCTCGCCTGGTTTCTCGTCAGCCGGACGCTCTCGGACGGCGGCGAGGTAATGAATCTCGATGCCATCGCCACCGCGTGGCTACCCACCGGGTTGCTGGCGATCGCCACGGGCATCGTCCTCAGCAGGACGCGCTGACCGCCTCAGTCGCGGGACTTTGGCAGCACCACCACGCGGGTGCCGGCGATGCGGTCATGCCAGGTGAGCTCGTCCCGGTCGATCCACAGCCACAGCAGGCCCAGGCCTCCGGTGATTACCGAGAGCAGCCCGCCCAGGAACCGCAGGACGCCGGTCCGGGCATCCAGGGGCTCGCCCGACTCCCGTTCGACCCGGAGGCGCCAGGCACGCATGCCGAGCGTCTGGCCGCCCCGGACCCAGGATGTGATGAAGAAGAGTGCTGCGATGACCAGCAGCAGGAACTGGTAACCGGGCTCACCGGCAGGCACCGGCTCGCCGCCCCGGGCAGCGACGATGACGAGCGTGGCCGTCATCCACAGGGCCCCGAGCAGCAGCGCGTCGTAGCAGCCGGCGGCCAGGCGGCGCAGGACGCCGGCAGTGGGGGCGTGGAAGCTGGCGTTGGCGTGGTGGGGCAATGAGGGCATGTGGGCCGTGACGTGGCGCTCCCTGCGGGAATCGAACCCGCGTTTCAGCCTTGAGAGGGCCGCGTCCTAACCGCTAGACGAAGGGAGCTTGGGGTGACTGTGCCGCCGGAGCGGGGCTGCTATTATAGGCGCCCTTGCCGTTGGCTCAAGCCGGAGCTGTTTTGACCCACCCCATTCCGACCTATCCTCCGAACAATCCGGAGGCGACCGCGGATTCACCCCGCATCATCCCCCGGTCCGACCACCACGTCTCCCGCGCGAACATCTCCCGGAATGCACTGAAGGTCCTCTATCGCCTCAAGGATGGCGGGTATCAGGCGTTCATCGTTGGGGGCGGCGTGCGGGATCTGCTGCTCAACCGCCAGCCCAAGGACTTCGACATCGCCACGGATGCCAGTCCCGAACAGGTAAAGGCGCTGTTTGGCAATGCCCGGCTGATTGGCCGCCGTTTCCGGCTGGTGCATGTCAGGTTCCGGGACGAGATCGTCGAGGTGGCGACCTTCCGCGGCCTGGGCAACGAGGACCTGGAGAGCGAGGATCGGCAGATCCTCGATGACGCCGGCCGGATCATCAAGGACAACTCCTTCGGTTCCATCGAGGAGGACGCCTGGCGCCGCGACTTCACGGTCAACGCCCTCTACTACAACATCGCCGATTTCTCGATCTGGGACTTCGTCGATGGGATGCGCGACATCGAGGCACGCACGATCCGCCTGATCGGCGATCCGGAGACGCGCTACCGGGAGGATCCCGTGCGCATGATCCGCGCCGTGCGCCTCGCCGCCAAGCTGGGTCTGCAGATCCATCCGGAGGCGGCGGAACCCATGGCGCGCCTCGGCCGGCTCATCGACAGCGTGCCTGCCGCCCGGCTGTTCGACGAGTTCCTCAAGGTCTTCGAGACCGGCCACGCGCTGGAGAGTTATCGACGCCTGCGGGAACACGGCCTCTTCGAGCACCTGTTCCCGGCCACCGCCGCGTGGCTGGCGGCAGACGACTCCCGTGGCGAGGCCGGTGGTTGCCGCAACCGCTTCATCGAGCGGGCCCTTGCCAACACCGACCAGCGCATTGCCGAAGGCCTGCCGGTGACGCCCATGTTCCTGTTTGGCGTGTTCCTCTGGGGTCCCGTCCAGGACCGGGCCAACGCCCTGCGGCGCACGGGCCAGCTCTCGGAGGTCCAGGCGCTGATCGATGCCGGCATCGAGGTCACCGACCAGCAGATCGCCCGGATCACGCTGCCCCGGCGCTTCTCGGTGCCCATGCGGGAAATGCTCCAGCTGCAGCCACGGTTCAGCCGCCGGCAGGGCCGGCGTGCCTCCGTGCTGCTGGAGCACCGGCGCTTTCGCGCCGCCTACGACCTGCTCGTGCTGCGCACTGAACTGGGCGACGTGCCGGCGGAGCTGGCCGATTGGTGGACGCGGGTCCAGACGTTGTCGCCCGAGGAGCAGCGCCGGGAATTCAATGGCGGCCGCGGCGGCGGCCGCAATCCGCAGCGGTCACGGTCCGCGGAACAGTCCGCCTGAGCCCGGCGGCGATGTCCGCCGGCAACTGGATCCCCGCCTACGTGGGCGTGGGCAGCAACCTGGATGGCCCGGAAGAGCAGGTCCGGAACGCCCTGGAGGCGCTCGACCGGATTCCCGAAACCCTGTGCATCGTCCGGTCGTCAGCCTGGCGCAACCCCGCCCTGGGGCCGCAACCCCAGCCCGATTTCGTCAATGCGGTGGCCGGGCTGCTCACCCGGCTGCCACCTGAGCGGTTACTGGAAGAATTGCTGGCCATCGAGCGCCGGCAGGGCAGGGATCGTAGCGCCGGCGTGCGCTGGGGCCCCCGGCGTGTCGACCTGGACCTCCTCGTGCATGGCGCCACCGTGATGAATACGGACGCCCTCGTGTTGCCGCATCCGGGCATGGCGACGCGAAATTTTGTATTGTTCCCGTTGCTGGAGATCGCGCCGGGGTTGCGTGTGCCGGGACTCGGTCCCGTCCCGCGCCTCGCCGCCGCCTTGAACCAAGAAGAACAACAGGCCGACACCGCTAACGCATGGGCAATTCCCGTTACATCGCCATCGAAGGCCCGATAGGGGTTGGCAAGACGAGCCTCGCCCGCCGGCTGGCGGATTCGCTGGATGGCGAACTGCTGCTCGAGCAGCCGGAGGCCAATCCCTTCCTCGAGAGGTTCTACCGGGATCCCCGGGGTGCATCCCTGCCGACGCAGCTCTTCTTCCTCTTCCAGCGCGTCCAGCAGATCGAACAGCTGCGGCAGACCGACATCTTTGCCGAAACCCGCGTCTCTGACTTCCTGATCAACAAAGACCGGCTGTTTGCCGAGATCAACCTGGACCGGGCGGAGCTGGACCTCTACGACAAGGTGGCGGAGTCCCTGGCCTTCGAGGCGCCGGCCCCGGACCTGGTCGTGTACCTCCAGGCGCCCGTGGACACCCTGCTGTTCCGGATCGCAAGGCGGGGGATCGAATTCGAGCAGCGCATCGGGCGGCGCTACCTCGAGCGGCTGGCCGAGGCCTACGCCCGCTACTTCCACGACTACGATGCCGCACCGCTGCTCATCGTCAATGCGGCCGTGATCGACCCGGTCCATAATGATGCGCACTTCGGCCTGCTGCTCGAGGAGATCGGAAGGATCCGGAGCGGCCGGCATTTCTTCAATCCACTGACCTCGGCGTTCGCATAGGCACCATGTACAAGCAGCTTCAGCAACGGGACATGCCGGAAGCACCGGTGAATATCTCGACCCTCCGGACCATGAAGGCGGCGGGAGAGCCGATCGCGTGCCTCACCGCCTACGACGCCAGCTTCGCCATGCTGGTGGACCGGGCGGGCGCCGACCTGGTGCTCGTCGGGGACTCCGTCGGCATGGTCGTCCAGGGGCACGACACGACGGTGCCTGTGACCGTGCAGGACATCATCTACCACTCGAGGATCGTGCGGCGTGGCCTGGGTCGCGCCTTCCTGGTGGCCGACATGCCCTTCATGAGCTACACCAACCCGGCCCAGGCGCTCGAGAATGCCGTGCGCCTGATGCAGGAGGGCGCGGCGATGATGGTCAAGCTCGAGGGCGGGTCCAGCCAGGTGAAGATCGTCGAGCATCTCGCGGGCCACGACATCCCGGTGTGCGCCCACCTCGGCCTGCGGCCCCAGTCCGTCCACAAGATCGGGGGCTTCAAGGTCCAGGGTCGTGACCAGGCCCAGGCGGAGCAGATGCTCGAGGACGCCGTCGCGCTGGAGCAGGCGGGTGCCGACATCCTCCTCCTCGAGTGCGTGCCGAACGAGCTCGGCCAGGCCGTGCGGGACGCGGTCACGGTGCCGGTGATCGGCATCGGTGCCGGACCCGGTGTCGACGGCCAGATCCTGGTCCTGTACGACATGCTCGGCATCACCCAGGGGCGCATGCCCCGGTTCGTGCGCAACTTCATGCAGGGCGGAGCGTCGCCCCTCGAGGCGCTCGCGGCCTACGTGGCCGCCGTGAAGGACCGCAGCTACCCCGCGCCCGAGCACTGCTTTTCCTGACCTTGAAGACCGTACGCACGATTGCGAGCCTGCGGGAGAACCTCCGCAGCTGGCGGGGATTCGGCGAGACCATCGCCCTGGTGCCGACCATGGGCAATCTCCACGCCGGGCACCTGAGCCTGGTGGACGTCGCCCGGGCGCTGGCCGACCGCGTCGTCGTCTCCATCTTCGTCAATCCGACCCAGTTCGGCCCCGGCGAGGACTTCGCCGCCTACCCGCGCACGCTCGACAAGGACCGCCGTCAGTTGACGCGGGCGAACGTGGATATCCTCTTCGCGCCGCCCGTCGAGGAGATCTACCCGGACCGGGAGCACGCCGGCACCGTCGTCTCCGTGCCCGGGCTTTCCGGCATCCTCTGCGGCCAGTTCCGTCCGGGCCACTTCGACGGCGTCGCCTCGGTCGTCACCCGCCTGTTCAATATCGTGCAGCCGGACAGCGCCGTGTTCGGCCAGAAGGACTACCAGCAGCTGCTGGTGATCCGGCGCCTCCAGGCCGACCTGCATCTGCCCGTGAAGATCGTCGCCGCGCCCACGGCCCGGGAGCCGGACGGCCTCGCGCTTAGTTCCCGCAACCAGTACCTGGATGCGGCCCAGAGGGCCATGGCGCCCGGCCTGCACCGGACTCTCGCCGAGTGCGCCGGGGCCCTCCGGCAGGGGCGCAGGGACTTCGACGCGCTCGAAGCCCGCGGCATGGCGGGGCTGGTCGCTGCCGGCTTCAGGCCGGATTATTTCGTGATCCGGACGGCCGCAGACCTGGGCGCGCCAGCCGCGGCAAACCGCAACCTGGTGGTGCTCGCCGCTGGCCATCTCGGTCGTGCGCGGCTCATCGACAACGTGCTGGTGGATCTCACCTAGGCCCTACCCTCGTCGGGAGGCGTGCTGGTCAATCGCCCAGGCGACGTGCTCGCGCACCAGGTCGGACGGGTGACTGGCGCGGGCTTCCAGCGCCGCGCTGACGGCGGCCGAGGATGGTGCATTGCCCAGCGCCACCGCGATGTTCCGGAGCCAGCCCAGGTAGCCCGGCCGGCGCAGGGCGCTGCCCGCCGTGCGCTGCGACCACTCCTCCTCGGACCAGGCGAACAGGTCCGTCAATTGGGCGGCATCGAGGCCGTGCCGGGGCGCGAAGTCCGGCTCGGTTGCTGGCCGGGCATAGCGGTTCCAGGGGCAGGCCAGCTGGCAGTCGTCGCAACCGAAGATCCGGTTGCCCATGTTCCTGCGGAACTCGACCGGTATCGGCCCCCGCGCCTCGATGGTGAAGTAGGAAATGCAGCGCCTGGCATCGAGCAGGTAGGGTGCGATGATCGCCCGGGTCGGACACACGTCGAGGCACGCACGGCAGCTGCCGCAGTGGTCGGTCACGGGTTCGTCCGGCGGCAGCGGCAGGTCCGTGTAGATCTCGCCGAGCAGGAACCAGGAGCCCGCCTGCCGGTTGATCAGGTTGGTGTGCTTGCCCTGCCAGCCCAGGCCGGCGGCGGCGGCGATGGGTTTCTCGAGCACGGGGGCGCTGTCGACGAATACCCGGTAGCCGTGCGGGGTCCCGGCCGCGCTGATCCGTGCCGCCAGGCGCTGCAGGCGCTGGCGGAGCAGCTTGTGGTAGTCGCGGCCGAGGGCGTAGCGGGCGATGTAGGCCCGCCCGCCATCCCGTAGCACCTCGTGGGCCGGGGCTGCCGCGGCGGGCAGGCAGTCCATGCGGGCCGAGATGACCCGGGTCGTTCCCGGCAGCAGGACGTCCGGCCGCGTGCGCTTGCGGCCGTGACGGGTCATGTAGGCGAGTTCCCCATGCAGGCCCCGGGCAACCCATTCGTCGAGCCGCGCCTCGGCGTCGTCCAGCGCGAGGCCCGCGACGCCGACCTGCTGGAAGCCGAGCTCGGCTCCCCAGCTCCTGATCTGCGCCACGAGCTGCCGGAGGTCCATGCCGAAGGGAGTCCAGGGCGTGAAGGGGGGATCAGTATAATCACCGGCATGTCTGAAGCAGCGACCGGCATCTGGACACCCGAGTCCGTGCGGACCCTCGACAGGACTGCCACCAGCGCCTTCGGGATCTCCGGCTACGAGCTCATGGGGCGGGCTGCCGAAGCCACGTGTGCGGCAGCGGGCACGCGCTGGCCCGACGCCCGGCGCTGGCTGGTCCTGTGCGGCGCGGGCAACAATGGCGGCGACGGCTACGTGATCGCGCGGCTGGCGCGCCGTGCTGGCCGCGAGGTCCAGGTCTGCGCCTTCACCGATCCCGGCCAGCTGACGGGCGATGCCGCGACGGCCTGGCGGGATTTCGCCGCTGCCGGCGGCGCCCTCGTGCCCTTCACGCCCGGGCTGGTGGCCGCTTCCGATGTGGTCGTCGACGCCATCCTCGGCACCGGCCTCACCCGTCCGGTCACCGGGGATATTCGCGCCGCGATCGAGGCGGTCAATGCGGCACAGCGTCCGGTCGTTGCCGTCGACATTCCCTCAGGCCTCGACGCCACCACGGGCATGCCCTCGGGAGTGGCCATTCGCGCCGATCTCACGGTGACCTTTGTCGGCCGTAAGCTCGGACTGTATCTCGGCGAGGGCCCCGACCACGCCGGCGTCGTTGAATTCTCGGACCTGGGTATTCCATCCGCCGTCGTCGAACGCGCCGGCCTGGCCGGGCAGGCGCCACTCTGGCTGTTCACCGCCGCCGAACTGCCCAGGCTCCTGCCGCGCCGGCCGGCGATCGCGCACAAGGGCAGCTTCGGCCACGTACTCGTCGTCGGCGGCAACCACGGGATGAGCGGCGCCGTGCGGCTGGCGGGCGAGGCGGCGCTGCGCGCGGGCGCCGGGCTGGTGAGTGTCGCCACCAGGCCGGCCCATGCAGCGCTCCTGCCGCTGGTCCGTCCGGAGCTCATGGGCCACGGCATCGGCGACGCGGCGGATCTCGCTCCATTGCTCGCACGGGCAACGGTGGTGGCCGTGGGCCCGGGCCTGGGCCAGGACGACTGGGCGCGGTCACTGCTGGCCGCGGTGCTCGCCAGCCGGTTGCCGCTCGTGGTCGACGCCGATGCCCTGAACCTGCTGCCCGACGCGTCTTCGCGGCGCGACGACTGGATCCTCACGCCCCATCCGGGCGAGGCGGCCCGCCTGCTCGGCGTGACCTCCGCCGGGATCCAGCGGGATCGCCTGGGTGCGCTCGCAGCGCTGCGGGAACGCTGGGGTGGCACGATCATCCTGAAGGGCCGCGGCACGCTGGTGGGTGGCCCGGCTGGCCGGGACTGGCTGATTCCCACCGGCAATCCGGGCATGGCGACGGCGGGGATGGGGGATGTCCTGACGGGAGTCACGGCCGCGCTCCTCGCCCAGGCGGGCCGTCCGCTCCCGGCAGCGGAGGTCGCCGCGGCCGCTGCCTTCGTGCACGGCGCCGCCGGGGATGCCGCGGCCCTGGGCGGCCAGCGGGGCATCCTGGCGACCGACCTCATCGGGCAGCTCCGACCGTGGCTGAATCCCTAGCGGGCCCGGCGGCCCGGGCCGTGACCTGGCGGCTGCCGGATCCCGCCGCCACCGCGCGGTTCGGGCACACCCTGGCGACCAGCCTGCCCGGCCCGTCGTCGACGCCGCTCGTCCTGTACTTCGAGGGCGAGCTGGGTGCCGGGAAGACCTCCCTGATCCGTGGACTGCTGGCCGGTCTCGGCCACCAGGGGCGCGTGCCAAGCCCTACCTACACCCTCGTCGAGCCTTACGTCCTCCCACGCCATCGCGTGCTGCACGTGGATCTCTACCGGTTGCGGGACCCCGCCGAACTGGACGATCTCGCCCTTGCCGACGACCTCGCCGTGGCCGATGACCAGGGGCGGGGTAACTTGCTGCTGGCGGAGTGGCCGAGCCGGGGCGGGGACCGCCTGCCGGCACCGGATCTCCTCGTGGCCCTGGCCATGGAGGGGGAGGGCCGGACGGTCAGTCTCACCCCACGTACCGGTGCCGGCTCGAGCCTGGTCCGCGAGGTGCAACGGGCCCTGCCGGGCGGTTTCTGATCCTCGCGGCAGGTAACCTGCCTATCTGTCTATTTAATATGAGAAATCTGTAACGACGGGCGGCTGGATTAAGTATACTCGGCACCGCGAAAGGGAATTTCGGGGGGCGCAGGCGGTGGTCTGGCACGGATTGGCCTGGCGGTTCGGTGTCTCACGGGGGCGGGCAGCCCGCTACCTGCTCACCTTCGTCCTGGGCAGCCTCCTTGCGGCGGGCGACCTGTCGGCCGCGCCGGACCGTCTCCAGGTCCAGTCGATAGCCATCGCGGAGCAGGGCGCCGCCACGCTGGTGGATCTCCGCCTGACCCGCAGTGCGCAGTTCAATCTCTTTACCCTCAGCAGCCCCGATCGCGTGGTTATCGATATTTCCTCAGCTGCGCTGGGGCCCTCGGCCCTGCCCCTGCCGGGCGCCGCGGGCGCCATCCGGCAGGTTCGCGTGGCGCATCGTCCGGGCGGAGATCTGCGCATCGTCTTCGATGTGGCCGAGGCGATGCGTCCGTCGGCCGCGCCGGCCGGGGATGAACGGACCCCGCGACTTGCCATCGAACTGCGGCCGGTAACCCTGCTGGGTGCTTCCTCGCCGGTGGTGGAGCCGGCACTCGCGGCCGCACCGGTACCGGTACCGGTGCCGGTACCGGCACCAGCCGTCAGCCAGTCGCCGGCACCGTTGCCGCCCGTGATCCGGCCACCGGTGCGTGCCCCCGACATCGTGGTGGTGGTGGACGCCGGGCACGGCGGCCACGATCCGGGAGCGCACGGGCCCGCGGGCACCCGGGAGAAGGACGTTACCCTCGCGATCAGCCGCCACCTCGTCGCGTTGCTCAATGAGGAGCCCGGCATGCGGGGCGTCCTTACGCGCAGCGACGACCGGTTCCTGGGCCTGCGGGAGCGCATGGAAACCGCGCGCAGCGCCAATGCCAACCTGTTCATCTCCATCCATGCCGACGCCGCCTACAACCGGAACGCCCAGGGGTCCACCGTGTATGTGCTGTCAGGGAAGGCGGCCAGCGACGAAGCGTCCCGCCGCCTTGCCGCCCGCGAGAACGCGGCCCTGATCGGCGGCGTGGAACTGGGCGACAAGGATCCCGTGCTGGCCTCCGTGCTCATGGACCTGTCGCAGAACGCCTCCATCAGTTCCAGCATCGCGGTTGGCGACGCTATCCTGGGCAACATGAGCCGTCTCGGCCGCCTTCATCGGCAAACCGTCCAGCAGGCGCCGTTCATGGTGCTGAAGTCCCCCGACGTTCCCTCGGTGCTGGTGGAGACCGCCTATATCTCGAATCCGACCGACGAGCGGAACCTGCGCTCCCAGTCTCACCAGCAGGCGCTGGCCCGCGCCATGCTCGATGGCGTCAGGAAGTACTTCGCCGCCAACCCGCCGGGTAACGTCATCAGCCGTCCGCCCACCACCGTGGCGTCGGTGGGGGGGCCTTCCAGGCCGCCGGCCAGCGCGGCGGCCGCGGGTCCGCGGCAACACGTCATCCGTCGGGGCGACACCCTGTCCGGAGTGGCCAGTCTCTATCGGGTCAGCCTGAGCAGCCTGCGCGAGGCCAACAGCCTGCGCTCGGACACCGTCCGGGTCGGGCAGAAGCTGCGCATTCCACGGGAAAGCACCTGACGCCCGGCGGCCAGGCGCCGCGCCGCAGGCCAGTGTTTCCCCCGGCGCATAGGCAAGACGCCGCGCATTTGAAAGAATGCGCCCATGCCGATCCGCCAGCTGCCAGCGCATCTCGTCAACCAGATCGCGGCCGGCGAAGTCGTGGAGCGGCCAGCCTCGGTTGTCAAGGAATTGCTGGAGAACAGCCTCGACGCCGGTGCAACCCGCGTGGAACTGGAGCTCCAGGAGGCCGGCATCCGCCTCTGTCGCATCCGTGACAACGGCATCGGCATCCCCCGGGATGAGCTGCCCGTGGCGCTGGCGCGTCACGCGACCAGCAAGATCCAGAGTCTCGAGGATCTCGAGCAGGTGGCCACCCTGGGATTCCGGGGCGAGGCATTGCCGAGCATTGCCTCGGTCTCGCGCCTGACGCTGACGTCGCGGCACCGGGATGCCGCGAGCGGCTTCTCGGTCACCGGTGAGGAGGGCATGCCCGGGGCCGTCGCGCCCGCCGCCCACCCGCCGGGAACCACCGTCGAGGTGCGTGATCTGTTCTTCAACACCCCGGCGCGACGGCGCTTCCTGCGGAGTGAGCGGACCGAGTTCACCCACGTGCGCGCGACCATCGAGAGCATCGCCCTGTCCCGGGGCTCGGTCGCGCTGCGCGTGGCGCACAACGAGCGCCTCGTGCTGGATCTCCCGGCGGCGATGTCGCGGGCTGACCTCGCGGCCCGCATCGGCAAGGTGTGTGGCGAGGAGTTCGTCCGCCACTCACTCTACGTGGAACGGGACGCCCCCGGCCTCGCCCTGCGCGGCTGGATCACGCGGCCGACCCACGCACGGACCCAGCCAGACCTGCAGCATATCTTCCTGAACGGCCGCGCCATTCGTGACAAGTTGCTGGCGGGCGCGGCCCGGGCCGCGTACCGGGACGTGCTGTATCGGGACCGCTGGCCGGCCTACGTGCTCTACCTGGACATGGATCCCGCGTGGGTGGACGTGAATGCCCACCCGGCGAAGCATGAAGTGCGGTTTCGCGACCCCGGCAACGTCCGTGACTTCGTGCGCCGGGCCCTGGAGGAGGCACTGGCGGGGCAGGGCGATGGCGCTCCCGGCGCCGGTCCGGTCGGTGGGCTCGAGGAGTCACGGCATGGCCCGGGCACGGCATATCTTGCCCTTGGTGCGCCGGGCCGCCCCGAGGTCGCGCCACTGGCGCCGGGCGGGGTGCGGGATGCCAGTCCCGACTACCCCGCCGCCGAGGGCAGGCCGGAGGCGGGCGCCGGGCCACCAGCCCTCGGTTTCGCCATAGCCCAGCTCCATGGCATCTACATCCTCGCGGAGACCGCCGATGGCCTGCTGGTGGTGGATGCCCACGCGGCCCACGAGCGGATCACCTACGAGCGCCTGAAGGCGTCCATCCGCCAGGCGTCAGTCCAGTCCCAGGCGCTGCTGCTGCCCGAGGCCCTGCCCGTGACCGAGGCGGAGGCGGAGCGCGCCGTGCACCACGCCGGGCTCCTGGAGCGCTGCGGGTTCGACCTGCGGCGCACGGGCCCGGACCGGCTCACCCTGCGCGCCATCCCGGCCATGCTGGCGGGGGACGATGTGGTGTCCCTGGTGCGCCGGCTCCTCGCGGGCCTCCACGACGAGCTCACCTTCGACGAGCTGCTCGGCCTGCTCGACCGCTGCCTGGCTGATGTGGCCTGCCACGCCTCGATCCGCGCCAACCGCCGCCTCGGCATGGACGAGATGAACAGCCTGTTGCGCGACATGGAGCGCACGCCGCGCAGCGAGCAGTGCAATCACGGGCGGCCCACCCGCGTGGCCCTGTCCCTGCCCGAGCTCGACCGACTCTTCGCCCGCGGCCGCTGAACCGCGATGACCATGCCTCGGGCGCCAGCGGACGTTGCGGTGTGCCTGATGGGGCCCACGGCCACGGGGAAGACCGACCTGGCCATCGCCCTGGCGGACCGGCTGCCGCTGGGACTGATCAGCGTGGATTCGGCCATGGTCTACCGGCACCTGGACATTGGCAGCGGGAAGCCGGCGCCCGAGGTGCTGGCGCGGTATCCCCACCGGCTGGTCGACATCCGGGAGCCCTGGGAGCAGTACTCGGCGGGTGACTTCGCCGCTGACGCGACGGAGGCCATTCGCGAGGTCGGCGCCTCTGGCCGCATTCCGCTGCTGGTCGGGGGCACCTTTCTCTACTTCCGCGGCGTCGTGCAGGGACTGGCCGACCTGCCGGCCGCCAGCCCTGCCCTCCGGGCGGAGCTGGATGCCCGCGCGGCCCGGGAGGGCTGGCCGGCCTTGCACGCGGAGCTTGCGGGCTTCGATCCAGCGGCCGCCGCCCGTATCGGCGTGACTGACCGCCAACGTATCCAGCGGGCCCTCGAAGTCCGGCTGCTGACGGGCCAGCCGATCTCCACGCTGCAGGGCCGGCCCAGGGCGGGCGAGCGGGGACGGTTTTTCCGCATCGGCCTGGTCCCCGGGGACCGGCAGGCCCTGGCGGA
Source organism: Chromatiales bacterium (assembly GCA_016789845.1). Lineage (GTDB taxonomy): Bacteria > Pseudomonadota > Gammaproteobacteria > Steroidobacterales > SHZI01. The sequence continues at coordinate 161,460 of JAEUQA010000037.1, read as the reverse complement.
GCGCATCGCGCGGCGCTTCCGCCGTATGCTCGACCGCGGCTTCCTGACCGAGGTCGAGCGGCTGTTGTCCCTGCCGGAAATGCACGCCGACCGGCCGGCGCTGCGCGCCGTCGGCTACCGGCAGCTTGCCCGGTTCGTCGGCGGCGACTGCACGCGGGCCGAGGCGGAGCGGCAGGCCCTGGCCGCGACCCGGCAGCTGGCCAAACGGCAGCTGACCTGGCTACGCCGGGAGGAGTGCGACCTGTGGCTGGACATGGAGGCTGACGACCTCCCCGGAAGCCTCGAACGGGCGATTCGTGGCGCGCTCCCGCGGATGCAATATCAGCCCTGAGCGGCTAGAATGCGGCGGCGGCTGGAACAAAAAGAATAATCTCAGGAGTCCACGATGGCCAAAGGTCAGGTGCTGCAGGATCCCTTCTTGAACGCGCTTCGGAAGGAAAAGGTGCCTGTCTCCATCTATCTCGTGAACGGCATCAAGCTGCAGGGGACCGTCGAGTCCTTCGACCAGTTTGTCGTGCTGCTCAAGAACAGCGTCAGCCAGATGGTCTACAAGCACGCCATCTCCACGGTCGTCCCGTCCCGCGCGGTCCGGGTCCCGGATGGCGACGAAGAGGCCGAAGACTGATCAATCTTCCTGATCTGCTGACCGTCCGGTGGAGGCCTGCCGGGTGCTTCGGGTCAGGTTCGGAGTACCGGCTTGTTTGACCGGCCCAGTCACGGTGAACGGGCCGTGCTGGTGCATGTCGGCATCGGCCATTCCCCGGGACCCGATGCCGAGACGGAGTTCAATGCCCTCGCCCTGTCGGCGGGCGCGGAGATTGCCGGGTCGCTGACGGCCACGCTTCGCCAGGTCAATCCGCGCTTCCTCATTGGCACGGGCAAGGTGGAGGAACTGCGGCAGCTGCTGCACGACACCTGCGCCGAAATCGTCCTCATCGATCATCGCCTGAGCCCCGCCCAGCAGCGCAATCTCGAAAAGACCCTCGATCGGCGCGTCATCGACCGGACCGGCCTGATCCTCGACATCTTTGCCCAGCGGGCCCGCACTCACGAAGGCAAGCTGCAGGTGGAGTTGGCCCAGATGGAGCACCTCGCCACGCGCCTGGTCCGCGGGTGGACGCACCTGGAGCGGCAGAAGGGCGGCATCGGCCTGCGCGGACCGGGCGAGACCCAGCTGGAGACTGACCGCCGACTGATCGGTGCGCGGATCCGCAGCCTTGGCGAGCGCCTGGCCCGCGTGTCGCAGCAGCGACGGACGGCCGGGCAGAAGCGCCGCAAGGAACAGGTGCCCACGGTTTCGCTGGTGGGCTACACCAACGCCGGCAAGTCGACCCTCTTCAACCTGCTGACCAGCGCCGGTGTGCTCGTTGCCGACCAGTTGTTCGCGACGCTCGATCCCACGCTGCGGCGTGTCACGCTGCCCGATGGCACCGGCATCGTCCTGGCGGACACGGTCGGCTTCATCCGGGACCTGCCCCACGAGCTCGTTGCCGCGTTTCGCTCCACGCTCGAGGAAACCCGGCACTCCCGGCTGCTTCTGCATGTCATCGACTCGTCGGATCCTGCGCACGAGGAGCGGATCCACGATGTGGTGAAGGTCCTGGAGGAGATAGGGGCGGACCATTTGCCGCGGGTCCAGGTCTATAACAAGGCTGATATACTCGGCGTTCCTCCTCGAGTGGATCGAGCCGAGACCGGGGTGGCTACCAGGGTCTGGCTTTCGTCGCGCACGGGTCTTGGCGTTGACGCCCTGCTCGGGGTGATCGCGGAATACCTGCACATTGCCCTGCTCAGGTGCACGGTGGAAGTTTCAGCGGCCGAGGCCAGGGTCCGGGCCCGCCTGTACGAGATCGGCGCCGTCACGGCGGAGCGTTTGCGGGACGATGGTGGCTGGGAACTTGATCTGGAGCTCGACCGGCGGGGTTTCGACGACCTCAACCGGCGCGAGCATCTCCGCGTCTTGCCTGGGCGGTCTTCGGAACGGTTGCCTGAGCAGGTGCCTGCCCGTCCGGCTTTGGGCCGGTAGGTGGCTGGTAGCGCCTTTCTTTTTGGAGTGCGGCTCAACATGAAAGCCTGGGACTGAAGGCATGGCCTGGAATGAATCTGGCAACGGGAAGAATCCGTGGGACCGGGGGCGCAACGACGGGCCGCCCGACCTGGACAAGATCATCCGCGACTGGCAGCAACGCCTCAACGCCTTCCTGCGCGGTGGCCGCGGCGGGCCGCGCTCCGCCACGCCGTCCGGTGGCCAGTTCAGCGGGCCGCAACTGGGCATTCTTGGTGCCGTCGCAATCCTGATCTGGTTGCTGACCGGCGTCTACCGGGTGGACGCGGCCGAGCGCGGTGTCGTGACCCGGTTCGGCGAGTACCAGCGGACCGCCGACCCGGGCCTGAACATGCATCTCCCCTGGCCCATCGAGAAGGTCGAGCGGGTCAACATCAACGAGGTCGTGCCGTTCAAGCAGCAGACCCGCATGCTCACCGCTGACGAGAACATCGTGGTCGTCGACCTGGTCGTGCAGTACCGCCGGGCAGACCCCGTCAAGTACCTGTTCAATGTCCGGGATCCGGAAGGCACGTTGCAGGACGTCAGCGAAAGCGCCATTCGCGAGGTCATCGGCAAGAACCAGCTGGACTTTGTCCTCCTGGAGGGGCGCACGGAGATCGCCGTCCGCACGGAAAAGCTGATCCAGCAGACCCTGGACGAGTACCAGACGGGCATGCTGGTGACGAAGGTCAATCTCCAGGACGCCAACTTCCCCAGCCAGGTGGAAGCGGCCGTGCAGGACGCCATCAAGGCCCGGGAGGACCGGGAGCGCCTCTCGTTCGAGGCCCAGGCCTACGCCAACGACGTACTGCCGCGGGCACGCGGCGAAGCCGTCCGGCGCCAGCAGGACTCCGAGGCCTACCGCGCCCGGGTGGTCGCTGACGCCCAGGGTGAAGCGTCCCGCTTCACCCAGCTCCTCAGCGAATACCAGCAGGCGCCAGAGGTGACCCGGCGGCGCCTGTACCTCGATGCCATGGAGGACATCTACGCGAATTCCAGCAAGGTGCTGATCGATGCCAACAAGGGCAATAACCTGATCTACCTGCCCGTCGACAAGTTGCTCGAGCAGGGACGCCAGCCGGCGCCTGCCGCGACGGGTCAGGCCCTGCGCACACCGGCCGCCAGCGCCGCAGCGGAAGCATCCACGGCAACCCGCGCCCGGGAAGACCGCCGCACGAGGGAGGCCCGATGAACGTCCGTGCCCTGATGCCGTTCGGCCTGCTTCTCCTGGCGTGGATCGCCAGCATGTCGGTCTTTACCGTGGACGAGCGCGAACTCGCCATCAAGTTCCGTCTGGGCGAGATCATCCAGACCGAGTTCGAGCCCGGCCTGCACTTCAAGATGCCTTTCATCAACAACGTCAAGAAGTATCCCCGGCAGATCCTCACCCAGACCAACCCGCAGGAGCTGTTCCTGACCTTCGAGAAGAAGAACCTCTTCGTGGACTTCTTCGTCAAGTGGCGGATCATCGACGTAGGCGCCTACTACCGTGCAACGCGCGGCGACGAAGCGCTTGCTGCCCAGCGCCTCATCGAAATCGTGAAGGATGGCGTCCGCAGCGAGTTTGCCAAGCGAACGGTGCCCCAGGTGGTAACGGCCGAGCGGCGCGAACTGCTGGACAACATGCTGGCCAGTGCCCGCACCAACGCCCGCCAGCTCGGCATGGAAGTAGTCGATGTCCGGGTGAAGCGCACGGAGTTCCCTGAGCAGGTCAGCGATTCGGTGTTCGACCGCATGCGCCAGGAGCGCGCCCGGACCGCATCCGAGCTTCGCGCCCAGGGCGCCGAGAATGCCGAGCAGATCCGGGCGGAGGCAGACCGGCAGCGCACCGTGACCCTCGCCGAGGCGTATCGCGAGGCGGAGAAGGTCCGGGGCGCCGGGGACGCCGAGGCGGCGCGCATCTATGCCGAGGCCTATCGCAAGGATCCGGAGTTCTTCGCCTTCTACCGCAGCATCCAGGCTTACCGCCGGTCGCTGGGCAAGGAAAACGACCTTCTGGTGCTTGACCAGGACAGCGAGTTCTTCCGGTACATGGAGCGGCCGAACGCCGGGCGCTAGAAGCGCGGCATAGCCAGGCACCCGTCGTCGCGGGGCGACGTGGCCGACGAACGCTGCCGTTGCACCAATGGACTGGGATGATCTGCTCACGGCGCTGGCGCTCTACCTCGTCCTCGAGGGCGTGCTGCCTTTCCTTAGTCCGGAGGGGTGGCGGCGGAGCATGAGTTTGATCGCGGGGTTGCCGGGTCGGCAACTGCGCTTATTCGGATTGGTGAGCATGCTGGCGGGCCTTGCGCTGCTGGTGATCGTGCGGGGCGGAACCTGATGGTGGGCAAGAACGTCATTGTCATCGGCACCCAGTGGGGTGACGAAGGCAAGGGAAAAATCGTGGACCTGCTGACGGAGCAGGCCCATGCGGTGGTTCGCTTCCAGGGCGGGCACAACGCCGGTCACACGCTGATCATCAACGGCGAGAAGACGGTCCTGCATCTGATTCCGTCCGGCATCCTGCGGCCTGGCGTCGCCTGCGTCATCGGCAATGGCGTGGTCGTTCACCTGCCCTCACTGCTCAAGGAGATCGATGGCCTTGAGTCGCGTGGTGTTGCCGTCGCCGGACGCCTGCGCATCAGTGCCGCATGCCCGCTGATCCTGCCCACGCACATTGCACTCGACCAGGCCCGGGAGCGGGCGCGTGGGGAGCGGGCGATCGGCACGACCGGCCGCGGCATCGGCCCGGCGTACGAGGACAAGGCCGGCCGGCGTTCCCTTCGCATGGCTGACCTGTTCGACGAGCAACGCTTCGGCGACCGGCTTGCCGAAGTCATGGAACTGCACAACTTCATGCTGGAGCGGTACTACTCGGCCGCGCCGGTCAGCGTGGAGGCCACGCGGGATGAGTGCCTCGGATTCGGCGCCCGCATCCGCCCGATGGTCGTGGACACGGTGGCATACCTCGACGAGCTGCGCCGGGGCGGGGCGCGACTCATGTTCGAGGGAGCCCAGGGCGCCCTGCTCGACGTGGACCACGGGACCTATCCCTACGTCACGTCCTCGAACACGTCAGCCGGCGCTGCGGCGACCGGTTCGGGTCTCGGGCCCGCGGTATTCGACTACGTCCTCGGCGTCGTCAAGGCCTATGCCACGCGGGTGGGCTCCGGGCCGTTTCCCACGGAGCTCTTCGACGAGACGGGCCAGAGGCTCGCGCGGGTTGGCGTCGAGTTCGGCTCCACCACCGGGCGACCGCGCCGTTGCGGCTGGTTCGATGCCGTGACGGTGCGCCGGGCGGTCATCAACAGCAGCGTCACCGGCCTGTGCGTTACCAAGCTCGACGTGCTCGACGGCCTGCCCCTGGTCAAGGTGTGCACCGGGTACCGGCTGAACGGCCAGGTAACGGGGAATCCGCCTCTGCTGGTCGACCAGTACGAGCACGTGGAGCCCGTGTACGAGGAGTTCCCTGGATGGTCTGCCTCGACCCTTGGTATCCGCAGCATCGACGGATTGCCTGCTGAGGCGCGGAACTACCTGCAGCGCCTCGAGGCCATCGTAGGCGTGCCGGTGGACATGATCTCGACCGGCGCCGATCGCGATCACAACATCATCCTCCGCCATCCGTTCGACTGACCGCGAAGCGTCCCTCCCGATGCAACTCCCGCTGCAACCTGTGACACCGCCAGCGGGTTCCGGGCGGGCGCGCCGCACGTCCTGGTTCCGGCTCGCCGTCACCGGGGTGGTTATCGCGGCGACGTTGAGCGGCTGCGTGGTTCGGGTCGTCTACAACCAGCTGGACTGGCTGGCCCTGTGGTACGTCGAGGACTACTTCGATCTCGACAGCGCCCAGGAGGAGCAGGCGAAGCAGATGATCGGCCGGACCATCAGCTGGCACCGGGAGACGCAGCTCCCGCGCTACGCGAACCTGGTGCGGACGCTGCTCGCCGGCGTCGGCCCGCCGGTCGACCCCGAATTTCTGGCCGATCGTTATGCCGAGGTCGTGGGCCTCTGGGACGAACTGCTGCGGCAGGTTGCGCCGGACTTCGCCATACTCCTGCAATCGCTCAGCGACGCGCAGGTTGAGGAGCTGTTCGCGAACCTTGCCGAGGAAAACCGGGACCTCGCCCGGGACTACTCGGGCGTCAGTCGCGAGGAACGCCGGGCCAAGCAGGACAAGGCCATCATCAAGGTATTCAGGCGCTTTACCGGCCGCCTCAGCCCCGGGCAGGAGGCGCTGGTGCGCACGCGCACGGCCCGGTTCCATGACCTGTCAGCGGACTGGCTCAGGCGGCGGTCGGCCTGGCAGGGCGAGTTCCGCGTGCTGATGGCTGGCAGGAAGGCGGACCCGCTGTTCGCGGAACGCATCGCGGATCTCTTGCTCAACCCCAACCAGTTCGACAGCGCGGGCTACCGGAAGCTGGTGCTAGAGAACCAGCAAGCCTCATTCGCGCTCGTGGCCGCGGTGCTGAGCAGTCTCTCGCCAAAGCAGTCGGAACACCTGCGCAATCACCTGACCACCTACGCGAGGGACTTCGACGCGCTGGTGCGCGACAAGACCGGGCAGGCGCGGGGCAAGGGCAAGGGCCAAACCAGTAACCAGGAGAAACGCCATGATGAAGCCGCTCGAGATACTTCAGTGGGAACGCCGCCGGAAGCTGCAGGTGCGTGAGGCCTTTCGTGCCGGCATGGCTGCCTTTGGCACTTCGCAGGCGGATCCCGTGGCGTTCTACAGGGCCTGCGCCGATTACCTGGCGCCCGCCCAGCGACGGCTGATCGACCAGGACATGCGCCTGGCAAATCTCATCGAGAGCCGGGTGCCTGCTGCCCAGTCGGAAGATCACGAGAAGATAGCGGCGCTCAAGGGGCGGCTCCAGGATAGCGATGTTGCGTTGCGCGCGTTCGAGGCCGCGGCGAGCGACCTGCGGCAGCAGGGTGGTGCGGCGCGGGCGCGGTTCGAGTCAGCCGCCCGGACCTACATTGATTTCGTGGTGAATGTCCTCGGTGCCCGCAGTCACTCGCTGCGCCACCTGACGTCAACGCTGCTCAGCGAGGCGGACTGGGGCTTCATCACGGGAATGACGCCCGAACTGATTGCGGAGGAGGGGGAGCTGTTCGAGAGGGTCAGGGCAACGGCGCCCGCTGGCATTGATCCTGCGACGGTGCCGACGGAGCGGCCGGCGAAGCCCGCTTGACCCGGCGAAGCCGGATTAACGTGGTGCCGAGGAAAGGACTTGAACCTTCACGGGGTTGCCCCCACTGGCACCTGAAGCCAGCGCGTCTACCAATTCCGCCACCTCGGCGCGGTGGTGCGGCTCAATAAGAGTGCGGCAATCTAATGGCACGCTGTATGCTTGTCAACGAAATGAACAATTCAACAGCAGACTTTCATGCGTAAGCGGCGCGGGCGCCGGGCATCACCAGCAGTTTCGTCGGGCCCTGGCGACTCCACCGCCGCATACCGCCATCCCGTTCCTGACCCCAATGCGCTCCTCGACGCGCTCCGGCAGCAGGGCGTCCCACTGACCCTGGCCGCCCTGGCGTCGTCGCTGGAGCTTTCCGGCGAACGCCAGGTTGCTGACCTGCGCCGACGCCTCGAAGCCTTGCGCACGGCGGGGCAGCTGCTCGTCAATCGCCGTGGCGAGTACTGCCTGAGCGACAAGCTCGACGTGGTCCCGGGCACGGTCACCTCCCACCGGGACGGCTTCGGTTTCCTGGTGCCTGATGACGGTTCCGACGACGTCTACCTGCCAGTGCCAGAGATGCGCTCCGTGCTGGACGGCGACCGGGTTGCCGTCCGCCTGTCCGGCCGCGGCCGGGGAGGCCGGCGGGCCGGTACCGTGGTGGAGATCCTGGCCCGCAGCCGCGAGAGCCTGGTCGGGCGCTATCACCGGGACCGGGACCTGGGCTGGGTTGTGGAAACGGGCCGCTCACCCCACCGCTTCATCGTCACGGACCGTGACCGGGGCGGTGCCGAGCATGGCCAGCTGGTGAAGCTGGAGATCCTCGAGTACCCGGGGCCCGAGCACGAAGCCCGCGGCAGGGTCGTCGAGGTGCTCGGTGATCCCCGCGATCCCCGCGTGCTCACCGATGCCGCCATCGAGATGTTCCACATCCCGTCCCGCTGGCCGGAGCGTACGCTGGACGACGCCCGGCGCATCGGCTCGGAGGTTGCCGCGGTGGACAAGCGAGGCCGCGCCGACCTGCGCGACATGCCCCTGGTCACCATCGACGGGGAGGACGCGCGGGATTTCGACGATGCGGTGTATGCGGAGCCGCTGGCGGACGGCTGGCGGCTGGTGGTGGCCATCGCGGATGTCTCCCACTACGTTAAGAGCGGCGACGCCATCGACGCGGAAGCGCGGCGCCGGGGCACCTCCGTCTACTTCCCGGACCGTGTCGTGCCGATGCTGCCCGAGGAGCTGTCAAACGAGCTCTGTTCGCTGAAGCCTGCCGTCGATCGCCTGTGCATGGTGTGCGACATGCGGGTGGACGCGCGCGGCAACGTCACCGGTTCGACGTTCTACCGCGGCGTCATGCACTCCCGCGCGCGGCTGACCTACAACATCGTTGACCAGTTTCAGCGTGGTGAGGCGCATGCCAGGGTGCCCGAAGCCGCGAAGCCCGTCATCGGGAATCTCTACGGAGTGTATGCGTGCCTCCGTCAGGCCCGGGAGCGGCGTGGCGCGCTCGACCTCGACCTGCCCGAGATCAAGATCCAGATGGATGCCGCGGGCGCCATCGTCGGCGTGGTATCCCGCCTTCGTAACGACGCACACCGGCTCATCGAGGAATGCATGATCGCTGCCAACGTGGAGGCGGCCCGCTACCTCCAGAAGCACAAGCTGACCACGCTGTACCGGGTTCACGCGGGGCCCGAGGGCGACAAGCTCGAGGAGCTTCGCCTGCTCTTCCAGAGTCTCGGCATCCCGATCGCGGACACCGCCGGCACGAAGCCGAAGGAGATCAACCGGGTTCTCAGGCAGATCAGCGACCGGCCAGACTTCCCCATGCTGGCGACCGCCGTCCTCCGCAGCATGAAGCAGGCCGTCTACCAGCCCGCCAACAGTGGCCATTTTGGCCTCGCGCTGAGCTGCTATGCCCACTTCACGTCCCCGATCCGCCGCTATCCGGACCTGCTGGTGCATCGGGGCATCGGCCACCTCGTCGATGGCGGGAAGCCGGCCGCGTTCCCCGTCGATGTCGCGGCCGCGGAGCAGCTGGGCACCATCACCTCGGTGCAGGAACGGCGGGCGGACGAGGCGACCCGGTACGTGGACGCCCGCTGCAAGTGCCTGTTCATGCAGGACCAGGTCGGGGCCACGCTGGACGGCGTGATCACCGGCGTGACCCACTTCGGGCTCTTCGTGATGCTCCGCGACCTGCTCGTCGACGGCCTGATTCACGTCACGAGCCTGCCCAGCGACTACTACCACATGGAGTCCGGCGGGCGCGGGCTGAAGGGCGAGCGGACGGGCCGCGCGTTCCGGCTCGGTGACGACGTTCGGGTGCGTGTCGTGCGGGTTGACCCCGACGAGGCCAAGATCGACCTGACGCTTGACGGCGGCGGTGACGGCCAGCCCGGCAACCGGGGTCCGGTGCGCCAGAAGGGATCGGGTCCCGAACGGGGCCGCCGGCGCCGGCGGTAGAGGCGCCCATGAGCCAGCGGCTGGTCTGCGGGATCCACCCGGTGCGGCAGCTCCTGCTGGCGCGGCCCGCTGCCGTGGAGCGCGTCTACCTGCAGTCCGACCTGGGCGGGGAGCGCCGGGCGCGCCTTGCCGATGTCCTGCCGAACGCCGCCCGGGTCACGACCGTTTCGGCTGACGAGCTCGAAAGGCTCACGGGCACGACGAAGCACCAGGGCGTCGCCGCCCTGGCCACCGGGTCGGGGCCGTTGTCGGAAAGCGCCGCCCGGGACCTGCTGGCCCGCGTCGACAAGCCGCTCGTCCTCGTGCTGGACGGCGTCCAGGACCCGCGGAATTTCGGGGCGTGCCTGCGGACTGCCGACGCGGCCGGCGCCAACCTCGTCGTGGTGGCGCGGCACCGCAACGTGGACATCACGCCGGTCGTCAGCAAAGTCGCGGCCGGGGCGGCGGAAGCAGTGCCCATCGTCCAGGCCAGCAACCTGGTGCGGTTCCTGGAAACGCTGAAGAGCCAGGGCCTGTGGCTCGTCGGCACCGACGATGCTGCCGGGACTTCCCTGTACGACGTGGACCTGACCACCGGCATCGCCCTGGTCCTGGGGGCCGAGGGGGAGGGCCTGCGGCGCCTGACCAGCGAGCGCTGCGACCACCGGGTCAGCCTGCCCATGCATGGCACCGTCAGCAGCCTCAACGTGGCCGTGGCGGCGGGGATCTGCCTGTACGAATGCCTGCGCCAGCGTTCGGCCGGGGCGCCTGGCAAGGCCGGTAGCCGGTAGCCAGGTTGCCCGGGACCCGTCCGGTCCGGTAGCATGCGCGTCCCGCAGCCGGGATTTGCCCCGCTCGCGGTCCTTGCCACACCAACCGGCCTGACCCTTGGACAGCCCTGTCCCGGACGAGGCGCCAGGGATGGGTGGCTTTAACCCACAAGGAGCAGCCCGATGCGTCACTACGAGATCGTCTTTCTCGTCCATCCCGATCAGAGCGAACAGGTCCCGGCCATGGTCGAGCGGTATCGCGCCATGATCACGACCGGTGGCGGCCAGGTGCACCGGCTCGAGGACTGGGGCCGGCGCCAGCTGGCCCATTCGATCAACAAGGTCCACAAGGCCCACTACGTCCTGATGAACGTGGAGTGCGACCAGGCTACACTGGCCGAGCTCGTGGGTGCCTTCCGCTTCAGCGACGCCGTTCTCCGGCACCTGGTCATGGGCCGGGACGATGCCGTGAGCGAGCCGTCCCCCCTGGTGAAGTCGGCGGACGATGGCAGTCGCCCGATCCTCGGGCGCCCTGACGACGGTGGCGATGGCCCGGCCCGGGTCCGCGGTGATGACGAATTGCCGGACGCCGACAGCGCGGCCGTCTAGCACCGTTCCCGTCCGGATACCGGCTTCACCGCATCGTTTCACCAGAATTCAGGACCGACTGTCATGAGCAAGTATTTTCGCCGCCGCAAGTTCTGCAAGTTCACCGCCGAGGGCGTCAAGGAGATCGACTACAAGGATCTCGAGACGCTCCGCGCCTACGTCACCGAAACCGGCAAGATCGTGCCGAGCCGGATCACGGGGACGAAGGCCCGCTACCAGCGGCAGCTGTCGACGGCCGTCAAGCGGGCCCGCTTCCTGGCCCTGCTGCCCTACACCGACAAGCACTGAGAACCTGACGAGGTGAGCGCGTTCGCCCGGTGGCTGCGGAGCCATCGCCTGGCGCGCATCGCGACCATCGTCCTCACCTTCCTGCTGCCCCTGACGAACGTCGTCAGCGCTGCCGTCGTAGTGATGTCGGCCCGGGCCGCCGGATGGCGGAGTGCGGCCATCGATGTCGTGGCAGCACTGCTGATACTGGGAGGCCTCGTCGTCCTGACGAGCGGCGAGGGGGCTGCTCCCTCGCCAGGTCCGGCGGCGCTGGGGGCCGGGGCATTGTGGGGTGGCGGCCTGCTGGGCGGTGCCCTGCTAGGTCGCTTCCGGTCCGTGGACCTGGCCCTGCAGGCACTGGTGGTCGCCGCGCTGGCTGGCGTCGTACTTGCCAGCCTGGCAATTCCGGATTCCCGGGCCCATTGGCAGCCCGTGCTGCAGGCACTGATCGAGGCTGCCGGGCTGCCCCGGGTGGATGGCCTGCCGCCGAACTGGCTGTCCACCGTGGCGGCCCTCATGCATGGCGTCATCGGGGCCAGCCTGCTGTTTACGCTGATCCTGGCCCTCATGCTGGGGCTCTGGCTCGACAGGGACGGCGATGCGGGCGACTGGCGCCGGAAGTTCCTTGAGTTCCGGCTGGGCCGTGTGCTGTCGCTGGCCGCTGCCGCGGCCGTGCTGCTGCTCGCCGCCGGATCGGTAAGCCTGGGCGGTGGCCTGCTGCTGGTCCTGGGGACCGGCTTCGCGGCCCAGGGACTCGCCATCGTCCACTGGACGGCGGACGAGCGGGGCTGGCCGCGGGTCTGGCCGCTGGTGCTGTACGTGCCACTGATGCTGGGGGCGCCGCCGGCAGGGCTGGTGCTGCTGGGGCTGGCCCTGGCAGGTCTCGTCGACAACGGCTTCCCGCTGCGCCGGCGCCGGGCGAATGTGGTTTAATACGCGGCCCTGCCCGCAGGTCAGCGGGGCACCAAACTTCAGTTAAAGACGCAAACCAGAGAGCGTAACCATGGACGTGATTCTCCTCGAAAAGGTCGAAAACCTCGGCAACATCGGCGACCGGGTGAAGGTTCGCTCCGGTTATGGCCGCAACTTCCTGCTTCCCCGTGGCAAGGCCACGCTGGCGACCCCGGCCAATGTCGCCGTGTTCGAGGCCCGTCGTGCCGAATTCGAGAAGAAGGAAGCCGAGGAGCTCGAGGCTGCCCGGCAGCGGGCCGCCAGTGCCGGCAAGCTGACCCTGCGCCTCTCCGCCAAGGCAGGCACCGAGGGCAAGCTGTTCGGCTCGCTGGGTACGGCCGACATCGCGGAGGCCTGCACTGCGGCTGGCGTGCCGGTGAAGCGCAGCGAAATCCGGCTCCCGGATGGCCCCATCCGGACGCTCGGCGAGCATTCCATCGAACTGCACCTGCACAGCGATGTGAACGCCATCATCAGCATCACGGTGGTTGCCGAGGACGACGGCGGCCGGGCCGCCTAGGCCCGACTCCAGGCCCGGCCCGACCAGGAGCAGTCTGAGCATGGCAATCCCCGGGCCGCGACGCGACGCCGGGACGCTGGCGGACCTGCCGGCACCGCCCAGTTCGAACCAGGCCGAGCAGGCCCTGCTTGGCGGCCTGATGCTCGATAACAGCAGCTGGGACCGCATCGCCGACCTCGTCGCCGCGCCGGATTTCTTCCGGCCCGACCATCGCCTGATCTTCAGCGCCATCCAGGGCCTGGCCGAACGCAGCCAGCCGGCGGACCCCGTAACCCTCGGCGAGTACCTCGCCTCCCGGGGCGAGCTTGCCGACGCCGGCGGGACCGCCTACCTCGGTGACCTGGTCACCGATACGCCCAGCGCGGCCAACGTCACCTATTACGCACGGATCATCCGTGAGCGTGCCCTGCTGCGCCGGCTCATCGAGGTTGGCAACGAGATCGCCTCATCGGCCTATCGCCCGGAGGGTCGGCCGATCGCCGAGCTGGTTGACGAAGCCGAGCGCCGCGTGTTCGAGATCGCCGAGCGGGGGCAGCGCCGCGGCTCGGGGTTCGTGCGTCTCAACGAAGTCCTGAAGTCCACCATCGACCGCCTCGACTCGCTGCACCAGTCCCAGGGCGCCCTGACCGGGCTGCCGACCGGCTTCACCCTCCTCGACGAGTACACCTCGGGCCTGCAGGCCGGCGACCTCATCATCATTGCGGGCCGCCCGTCCATGGGCAAGACCACCCTGGCGCTCAACATCGCCGAGAACGCTGCGCTGGGAGCGGGCAAGTCGGCCGCCGTGTTCAGCATGGAAATGTCCGTCGAGCAGCTGGCCTTCCGCATGGTGGCTTCGCTGGGACGGGTGGACCAGTCGCACCTGCGTAACGGGCGATTCGGCGACGATGACTGGCCGCGAATCCACGGGGCCATCCAGCAGATGGCGGAGGCGCCAATCTACATCGACGACACCCCGTCGATGACGCCCACCGAGGTCCGCGCCCGGGCGCGGCGCCTGCAGCGTGAGCGCGGCCTGGACCTGATCGTCGTGGACTACCTGCAGCTGATGCGCGTGGCGGGCACCGCGGAGAACCGGGCGACCGAGATCTCCGAGATCTCGCGTTCCCTGAAGGGCCTGGCGCGGGAGCTGCGGGTGCCGGTCATCGCACTGTCCCAGCTGAACCGCAGCGTCGAGTCGCGGACCGACAAGAAGCCCGTGATGTCCGATCTCCGTGAGTCCGGCGCCATCGAGCAGGATGCCGACCTCATCCTGTTCATCTACCGCGACGAGGTCTACAACCACGACAGTCCGCGCAAGGGCATTGCCGACATCAACGTGGCCAAGCAGCGCAACGGCCCCACCGGTGAGTTTCCGCTGACCTTCCTCGGGAAGTTCACCAAGTTCGAGAACTACGCGCCCGAGATCGAGGGCTTTCAGTGACCCCAGCCGCGGTTGCGGTGATCCGGCCCGCAGCGCTCCGCAATAACCTCGCCCGGGTCCGGGAACTGGCGCCGGACTGCTCCATACTCGCGGTCATCAAGGCGAATGCCTATGGCCATGGCCTGGTGCAGGTCGCCCGCATCCTCGAAGACGCCGGTGCATTTGCGGTCGCCCGGATCGAGGAGGCCGTCCAGCTGCGGGAGGCCGGCATTCGCAAGCGCCTCGTCATCCTGGGTGGTTGCATCACGGCGGGGGAATTGCGCACGGCCTCCGATCTGGCCCTGGACGTGGTCGTGCACTCGGACCAGCATGTGGCCCTGCTCGAGGCTGCCGCCGGTGTCGTTCCGGTGGACTGCTGGCTCAAGGTCGACACCGGCATGGGGCGGCTCGGTATCGATCCGGCGGCATGCGCGCGGATCGTGGAGCGCCTGCGCGGGGCGGCGGCGGTCCGCTCCCTGACGCTCATGACGCATCTCGCCTGCGCCGACGACCACACCGACCCCGAGACCACGGAGCAGCTGCAGGTATTCCGTTCCCTGCTCGGCAGCTGGGATGGCGATGTGAGCATCGCGAATTCGGCGGCGATCCTCCAGTGGCCCGATACCCTGCGCAGCGGGGGCGTATTGCGGTACTCCGGCAGCAACTGGGTCCGCCCGGGAATCATGCTGTTCGGGGCGTCACCCCTCCGGGGCCGCACGGCCCTTGAGCTCGGCCTTCGGCCGGCGATGTCCTTCGAAACGCGCCTCATATCCGTCAAGCCGGTGCAGAAGGGCCAGCGGGTGGGGTATGGCGGGCACTGGGTCGCGCCACGGAACAGCGTGCTGGGCGTGGCCGCGGCGGGTTACGCGGACGGGTACCCGTGGCATGTGGGTGCCGGCACGCCGGTTGGCGTGCGCGATTGCCTTGCGCCCGTCGTCGGGCGTGTTTCCATGGACATGCTGACGATCGATCTCACGGATGTGCCCGGTGCCAGGGCGGGCGACCGGGTGGTGCTCTGGGGGGACGGCCCGACCGTGGAAGAAGTGGCGGGCGCCGCCCGTACCATCCCCTGGACCCTGATGACCGGCATCAACCGTCGCGTGGCCGTCCGCGTGGCAGGCACCACCGCCCCGGCCTAGGTGAGGAAGAACCCCATCTTGATGCCGATGATCTCGATCACGTCGTTGTCCGTGAGCTTCTGGGCCTGGGGCCCCAGCGCCTGGCCGTTGAGCCTTGGCGGTTGGTCTGACTTGTTCTCCACCTGAACCAGGTGATAGCCATCGGCCCTGCGGGTGATGGCAACCACCTGGGAGCCGGGCCGGCCCAACGTGGTAAGGGCCTTGTTGAGCGTGATTTCACGCCCCGCGAAGGACCCGTTCAGGACCTGAACCTTGGCCACGGCGAGCGGCTTCGCGGCCGGCTCGCTACCGGCCGGACGGGCCGCCGGGGCGACGGCACCGGGAGCAGGGGGCGAACCGCCATTCAGGCTGGCTGAAACCGCCGCCGCCTTGGCCAGGGCCTCGGCGCCGCCGACCTGGCGCTCGATGACCATGGTGCTGGCGAACTCGTCTTCCTCATCCGCCGAGCCATCCACGAAGCGCAGCTGGTGGCGCCCCACGGTGACCACGTCGCCATTCTGCAGGGCGTGCTTCTTGATCAGGCGACCATTGACGTAGGTGCCATTGGTGCTGTTCAGGTCCTCCAGGAAGGAATCATTGAGGATGTTGATCACCAGGGAGTGGTGGCCGCTGACCGTCGGGTTGTCGATCCGAATGTCATTGTCAGGCAGGCGGCCAACGGTGTACCGCTCCTTGGACATGTTGTATTCGGCGAGAACCTGTCCGTCGAGGCTCAGGATGAGTCGTGCCATGACCGGATTGCCTGCTCAGTTCTTCTGGAAGATGGGCTTATTGAAACATGCGCCGAAACTGGGCGAAGACGCTGGTCTTGGCCGGAAAAGGCTCGACGACCTGCGAGAGGATGACCGATACATTGTCCTTGCCCCCGTGGTCATTGCTGAGCTGGATCAGCTGTTGACCTGCCATTTGAAGATTAGCACTAAAAGTGCTGATCGTTAAGTGAATATCCTCGTCCTCCACCATGTCGGGCAGGCCGTCGGAACACAGCAGGTAGATGTCCCCCTCCTGGACATCCAGTTCCTGAACCTCCACCAGGACCGTGGGCTCGACCCCCAGGGCCCGGGTGACGTAGTTGCGGTTGGTGGACCGGGCGGCCTCTTCCTGGGAGTAGAAGCCCCTGTCGACCAGTTCCTGCAGCAGGGAGTGGTCCATGGTCAGCTGCTCGAAGCGGTTGCGCCTGAACCGGTAGAGCCGCGAGTCGCCCACGTGGGCGATGGAGATCCGATTGTCGTAGAACAGGCACGCCACGATGGTGGTGCCCATCCCCTCGCACTGGGGCTGCATCTGGGCGGTCTGGTGAATCACCCGGTTGGCCCGTGCGATGGCATCCCGAAGGATGATCGTCTGGCGCATCAGGCTGGTCTCGGGATCCGTGGCGTTCCGGGCCTCCCGTTCGCAGGCCTGGGGCACCAGCTCGAGCACTGTCCGGACCGCTATGCCGCTGGCGACTTCGCCCGCGTTATAGCCGCCCATGCCGTCGGCGAGCACGAGGAGGCCCGTGTCGCCGTTGGTGCCAACGGCATCCTCGTTGTGCTCCCTGACCCTGCCGGTGTCAGAAAGCTGGATGTTGTTGAATTTGGTGCGCAGGCTCATACGATGTCCGACGGGAACGTACTACAACATTCCCGCAGGGCCAATGCCATCGCCTTGCCACTCTCGTAGCGGTCGGCCGGGTTCTTGGCCAGGGCCCGATCCAGTATCCCGTCGACGCAGGCCGGCACGTCATCGCGGATGTCCGAGACCGGGCGATGCTTCTGGTGCACGATCTTGTCCATGAGGCGCGGAATCGAATCCGCCTGGAACGGCGGGGCGCCGGTCAGCAGGTGGTACATCGTGACGCCCAGCGAATAGAGATCGGTCTGACCGGAAACCTTGCTCGCCGACAGCTGTTCCGGTGACATGTAGGACGGCGTGCCCAGGATGATGCCCGTCCGCGTGCGGCTGGAGTCGGTCAGCCGGGCAATGCCGAAGTCCGTCAGCTTGAGGCGATCCGACCCGAGGTCGTACATGAGGTTGGCCGGCTTGACGTCCCGGTGGACCACGTTCTGGCTATGGGCGTAGTGCAGGGCCTCGGCCGCCCTGGCCATCAGCTCGAAGACCACCTTGGGCGGCAGCAGCCTGCCCAGCTGGGCATAGTGGCTGAGCGGCTTGCCTTCGAAGTACTCCATGGCCAGATAGGCGACGTGATTGTCCTCGCCGGCATCGTGAATCGAGATGATATAGGGGTGATTGAGGCGTCCCGCCGACTCGGCTTCCCGCAGGAAGTGCGAGCGGGCCGTCGCGAGGTCGCTGTCGGCGAATTCCTCGGCGAGGGGCAGCGTCTTGATCGCCACCCGGCGATTGATCGTGGGGTCCCTGCCCAGGTAAACCGTGGCCATCGCGCCACGGCCAATGACGCGTTCCAGTTCGTAGCGGCCGAGCGTCCGCCCGGCTGGCGAAATGGGGGCCGGCCCGGGGCCGGATGCGGTCCCGGACTCGCTACCCGTAGCGCGCGGCGCCGCCTTCTGGGGGGCACCGCCCCGCGCCCCCGTAAGTTTCTCCAGCTTCGCAGCCACATCCCGGTAGCCGGGGTCGCGGGCAGCCAGGTGACGGAACACTCGCTCGGCTCTGGCGTAATCGCGCTTCTTGCCGTGCTCCATGGCCAGTTCGTAGAGCTGGGCCTTGGTTCGCTCGGTCGTGGGCTGCTGACGGAGCACGGAAAAGCCCAGGTCCAGTTCCTCGCCAGGGCCCGCGGCGCTGATGCCCCGCGCCCCGGTGCTGCCCGGCGATGCGGCGCGATCCCGGCGCGAGAGCTGCACGGCGAATTGCAGAATGGCGATGCCGGTCAGGCAGAAAAGGGCGAGACCGGCCAGGTGGAACCAGGTGCCTGCCATGGCGAGCAGGACGTATTCCGCCAGGAGCAGTGCCAGCATTCCCGCCACCGCGGCGCCAGCGGCCAGCGGCAGGCTCAGGCGGCCGCTGAGCACGGCGCCGACCGCCAGCAGGAGCGCGAGGCCGAGTTCCAGCCAGAGTGCCCAGGCGGGCCGGCTGATCTGGTCGCCGGTCAGGTAATTCGCCAGGTCCGTCGCGATCAGCACTGCAGCTCCGGAGCCGTCGTCCATTGGCGTGTGGACCCTGTCCGTGCCGCTTCCCCTGGGAGCCCCGATGACGACGTATCGGCCGCGCAATGCGCCGGCTTCACGTCCGGCAAGGACCTCGGCCGCGGCGATGACCGGGAAACCGCCCGTGCCGCCGGGTGTCGAGTAGAAGCGGGCGAGATTGCCGTTCTGCAGGGGTTCATCGCCCAGCAGCCGGATGGCGGCCAGCGCGCTCGATGGCACGGTGCCCGATTCCGTGCTGAGCAGGGGAGCCGCCCGCCGGACCACGCCGTCCCGGTCGGTGAGCTGAGCCACGTGGCCGATTGCCCCGGCTGCCTCACAGAGCATCGAGGTCGTGGGCACGAGAGCGGACGTCACTGGCCGGCCGGTGTCCCGGACGCCGGACCGCGCGCTGGCCGCGGTCACCCGCTGGATGCACGGTCCGCTCGCCGGGGTCAGTCCGGGGCGGTATTCAGTCGTCGCCAGGCTGAGCACCACGTTACCGGCCGCCAGGATGGCGGCCGCAATGCGCCGCTGCTCGCCCAGGCGCTCTTCGGCTTCGCTGAGCTGGCGCCGGAGCAGGCCAGGCTCTGCACTGTTCGTCAGGGCCGCGCCGCGTTCCTCGAGGCGAAGCAACGACTGAAGCCGGTTTACTTCGTCCGTTGTGGGAGCCAGGGGCGCCGGTGCAGCGGGAATGATCGCCCTGGCGCCCGCAACCCCGATGCGGCCGATAAGTTCGTCGAGGCGGGGCAGGGACCAGAGGTCAGTGTTACCGGCACCTGGATCGACGATGACCACGGGGGCCCCGGCCGCGGCTGCCGAGAGCCGCTGGCACAGGTCGTAGAAGCCCCGCTCTATGCCGACCAGCCGGTCTCCGCCCAGGGCAAAGAGCAGCGCTAGCACGGCGCAAAGCCCGGCCTGGGCGGCCTCGCCTGGCAGGCCGGTGCCCTGACTGTCCCGGAAGAACATAACAAAATAGTATGCGGATCAGCCGGGTCGGGTTGAGAACTGAGTGGTGGTTTTGGGCCTGCCGGCCGGGTTTTCCGTCTCGAAATGGCGCGATTGACAGCCCACAATGCAGGCCGGTTCAACCCCGGGGAGTTCATGGCCAAAGCCCACAAGTCCTTCGTCTGCAATGACTGCGGCGGCACCGCCCCCAAGTGGCAGGGACAGTGCCCGTCATGTGGCGCATGGAACTCGCTGGAGCCGTCGGCCACAGCGGGTTCCCCTTTCGCGGCCGCAGCCTCGGCACCGCCGGTCCGGCGGTTGTCCGACGTGGGCGCCGAGTCCGTCACCCGGGTGTCCACGGGCATCACCGAGCTTGACCGCACCCTGGGCGGCGGCCTGGTGCCGGGCTCGGTGGTGCTGCTCGGCGGTGACCCCGGAATCGGCAAGTCCACCCTCCTGCTCCAGGCGGCGACCCATCTCCGGACCCAGGGAGGCACGCTCTATGCAAGCGGGGAGGAGTCGCTGCAGCAGGTCAGTCTCCGCGGGCGCCGGCTGGGCGCCGACCTGGGAGCCGTTGCCGCCATCGCCACGACGCGGGTGGAGGACGTGCTGGCCGCAGTCCAGGCGAGGAAGCCCGGATGCCTCATCGTGGATTCTATCCAGACGATGGCGACGGACCTGCTGCCTTCCACGCCCGGTTCGCCAAACCAGCTGCGGACGTGCGCCGGCCTGCTGGTGCGCCTAGCCAAGGAATCGGGCATTGCCGTGATCCTCGTCGGCCACGTTACCAAGGACGGGCAGATAGCCGGGCCGCGCCTCCTGGAGCACATGGTGGACGTCGTCCTCTACTTCGAGAGCGAGGTGGGCAGCAGGTACCGGGTTCTCCGCGCGGTCAAGAACCGGTTCGGCGCGGCTAACGAGCTGGGGATCTTTGTAATGTCCGAGGGCGGCATCCGGGAGGTGCGCAATCCGTCGGCGCTGTTCGTCTCCCAGCGTGGCGAGCCGGTTCCCGGAAGCGTGGTGACGGTCGTGCACCAGGGCAGCCGGCCCCTGCTCGTGGAAGTCCAGGCCCTGGCCGATCACGGCAGTGGCGGGCCGCCGCGGCGGATCGCCATCGGCCTGGAGCAGAACCGCCTCACGTTGCTGCTCGCAGCCCTGCATCGGCACGCCGGGATCGCGACCCACGCGAACGACGTGTTCGTCAACGTGGTTGGCGGCGTGCGCATCATCGAGCCGGCCGCCGACCTGGCGGCGTTGCTGGCGACGATATCGAGCATCCGGGACCGGCCGTTGCCCCGGGGCCTGGTGGTGTTCGGTGAGGTCGGGCTGGCCGGGGAGATCCGCCCCGTGGCCTACGGGGAGGAGCGCCTGCGGGAGGCGGCCAAGGTGGGTTTCACCCGTGGCGTCATTCCGAGGGCCAATGCCCCGAAGCAGCCGATCGAAGGGCTGGCGGTAACCACTGCCGACCACCTGCGGGACATCATGAAGATGCTGCCGGCCCTGGAGGCGTGATCGGCAGGCCGGGGACGACTCGCGACGACCTCCCGGCATACAATCGTCAATCGGCCGGTGTCACCGGAATCATCGGGATCAGTCGCCATGTTCAACACCCTGAGTGACCGCCTTCGCGGCGTCCTGGATCAGGTCCGGGGTCGCGGGCGGCTCACCGAGGAAAACATCCAGGACGCCGTCAGGGATGTCCGGCGCGCGCTCATCGAGGCTGACGTGGCCTTGCCCGTGGTGCGCGACTTTGTCGAACTCGTGAGGCAGCGCGCCCTGGGTGCCGACGTCCTGCGCAGCCTCACCCCGGGGCAGGTGTTCGTCAGGATCATCCACGAAGAGCTGACCCGTACGCTCGGCGATGGCCTGGCCGAGCTCAATCTCCGCCACCAGCCACCGGCGGTGATCCTGCTTGCCGGCCTCCAGGGCGCCGGCAAGACGACCACCGCTGCCAAGCTTGCCCTGTTCATTCGCGAGCGGCTGGGCAAGCGCGTTGGCCTGGTGAGCACGGACACGCAGCGGCCCGCCGCGATCCTCCAGCTGGAGCGGCTCGCGGGTTCCATCGGCGTGCCCTTCCTGGCAGGCGATGTGAGCCTCGGGCCGGTTGGCATCGCCGAGGGCGCGTTGGCGGCGGCGCGCCGGGACCAGCTCGAAGTCCTCATCGTCGACACCGCCGGCCGCAGCAGGCTTGATGTGGAGCTGCTCGACGAGCTGCGCGCGATGCGCGGCAAGGTCGATCCGGTGGAAACGCTCTTCGTCGTGGACAGCATGGCCGGGCAGGATGCGGTGAATGCAGCCCGGGCCTTCGCCGACGCACTCCCCCTCACGGGCGTCATCCTGACGAAGGCCGACGGCGACGCCCGCGGCGGTGCCGCCCTGTCGGTCAAGACAGTTACGGGCCAGCCGATCAAGTTCCTCGGCAGTGGCGAGGCTGTGACCGAACTGGAGCCATTCCACCCGGACCGGATGGCATCCCGCATCCTCGGGATGGGGGATGTCCTTTCCCTGGTCGAGGAAGTCCAGCGGAAGGCAGACCACGATTCTGCGGCGCGGCTGGCCGAGAAGGTAGCCACTGGCAAGCAGTTCGACCTGAACGACCTGCGGGCCCAGCTCCAGCAGATCGCCGGCCTTGGGGGCGTCGAAAGCCTGCTCGAGAAGCTGCCCTTGCCCGGGGGGATGTCGGCCGGGAAGCTGGCCGGCCAGATTGACGCCCGGATGTTGCGGCGCCAGATCGCCATTATTGACTCCATGACGCCCCGGGAGCGCCGGCGGCCGGCGATCGTTGACGGGTCACGCCGGCGCCGGATAGCGGGTGGTTCGGGCCTCCCCGTCCAGGAAGTCAATCGCCTGCTGAAGCAGCATGCCCAGATGCAGAAAATGATGAAGAAGATGGGGCAGGGCGGGTTCCGGAAGCTGATGCGGGGTTTCCCGGGCCTGCCCCGCTAGCCCCGTAAACGGTGCCATTGGGCCGCTTTTCGAGTAATATTCGGCGGTTAATCGGGTCCCACCGACCCGGAACTGGCATAAGGAAGCTTAAAAGCGATGGTTACTATCCGTCTGTCCCGCGGAGGCGCCAAGGGGCGGCCCTTCTATCACCTCGCCGTCAGTGACTCCCGGCGCGCCCGGGATGGCCGCTACATCGAGCGCATTGGTTTTTTCAGTCCATTCGCCACCGCCTCCGAAGAGCGGTTGCGGATTGATCTCGGTCGCTACGACTACTGGCTTGGTGTCGGTGCCCAGGCCTCGGACCGGGTCGCTGCCCTGGTGAAGGAATTCCGGCTGAAGACTCCGGCCCAGGCAGCCCAGGCGGCCTAGGCTGCTGTCTGCTCAGGTGCGTCTGAAAAAGGCGCGCCTGATCGTTCCCGACACACATACCTGAACAGACGCGCCTGAACAGTCGGGTTGGCATAGGTCGCATCTCCGGCGTATTCGGCGTCCGTGGCTGGGTCAAGGTCTACTCCTACACGTCGCCGCGCGAGAACGTAGTGGGCTACAGCCCCTGGTTCCTGCGGCAGGATGGCAAGGAATCGACCCGGCAGGTACTCGCCGGCCAGGCTCACGGCAACGGGGTGGTGGTGTCGCTGGAGGGGGTCAACGACCGGGATGCCGCCGCGGCGCTGGTTGGTGCCGAGATTGAGGTGGACCGGGCGACGCTAGGGCCAGTCCTGCGGGGCGAAGCGGCGGAAGCCGGTTTGCCGGGAGAGTTTTTCTGGGTCGACCTCCAGGGCATGGAAGTGCGGACCCAGGCTGGAGAAAGTCTCGGGTTCGTCGACCACTTGTTCGAAACCGGGGCTAACGACGTGATGGTCGTGATTGGTGCCGCGAGGCACCTGATACCGTTCCTCCACGGCAGCGTGGTGCGATCGGTGGACGGCGACCGGCGTGTGATTACCGTGGACTGGGATCCCGATTTCTGATCCCGTGCCGCGGCCTGACAGAGCCTTGAGGATCCAGGCGTGGACGTGGCGGTGGTATCGCTGTTCCCCGAGATGCTGGCGCCGGTGGCGCAGTTCGGGGTGGTTGGACGGGCGGTCCGGCGGAATCTCGCCCGGGTCATACCGATTGACCCGCGGGCCTTTGCCACGGATGTGCATGGCACGGTGGACGACCGGCCCTATGGCGGTGGACCCGGCATGGTCATTCGGGTCGAGCCCTTCGCGACGGCAATTGCCGCCGCACGGGATCAGGTCCCCGAGGGTAGCCCGGTCGTGTTCCTGAGTCCCCAGGGCAGGCGCTTCGACCAGGCTACGGCCCGGCGCTATGCCTCACTGCCGGGGCTGGTGCTGGTGGCGGGCCGCTATGAAGGTTTTGACGAACGCCTGATCGACATTGCTGGCGGTGAGGAAGTGTCAGTCGGCGACTTTGTACTGAGTGGCGGCGAGATTGCTGCCATGGCAGTGCTGGATGCCACGCTCCGGCTGCTTCCCGGGGTGCTCGGCGACGAGCAGTCGGCCATCCAGGAATCGTTCGCCGAAGGATTGCTGGACCATCCGCACTACACGCGGCCGGAGGTTGCCCACGGGAGGCCGGTGCCGCAGGTGCTGATCGAGGGGAATCACGAGGCGATACGGCGCTGGCGGCGCAAGCAGGCCCTGGGCCGCACGAGTCTCCGGCGACCCGACCTGCTTTGTGACCGGGAGCTGAGTGCCGAGGATCGCCGGCTACTGGATGAGTTTTGCGCAGAGCAGTCGACCGTGCCACCGACAGCCTGAGGAGCGCGTGACGACTGGCAGCAGGACTTTTGACGACAACAATCAAGCTACTGAAATTGGGATGACCAGCATGGCAAACATCATCGAGAAGCTCGAAGCCGAGGCCCTCAAGAGCGACGTTCCTGACTTTGCGCCCGGCGACACCGTCGTGGTCCAGGTCCGGGTCAAGGAGGGGAACCGTGAGCGGCTCCAGGCTTACGAGGGCGTGGTCGTGGCGCGCCGGAATCGGGGCCTGAATTCATCATTCACCGTCCGCAAGGTTTCGCACGGGGAAGGCGTCGAGCGCGTGTTCCCGCTGCACAGCCCCACCGTTGCCGAGATCAAGGTGAAGCGTCGCGGCGACGTCCGTCGCGCCAAGCTCTACTTCCTGCGTGACCGGAGCGGGAAGTCGGCCCGGATTCGCGAGAAGGTCTGATTCGCCGCTCAAGGGCAGTGGCCCGTCTGCCTGGTCGTCGGGGATCCACGGCCGGGCGGCGGCTGGCTGGCATGCTGGCAGTCGCCGCGGTGGTGGCCGGGTCCCTTGGCGGCTGCAGCAGCCTCGCGAGTTCCGCCGCGGGCGACCTTGCGGGGAACCTGTCCACGGCGATCCTCAACCAGGATGATCCCGAACTGGTCCGGGAGAGCCTGCCGGCCTACCTGCTGCTCCTGGACTCCCTGGCCGCCAGCCCGGACGCGAGCCCGGCGGTGCTTGGCGCGGCCGCGCGCCTCTACGCGGCCTATGCGGTGGTGTTCGTGTCCGACCCCGCCCGGGCTGGCACGCTGGCGACCCGCGCCCGTACCTATGGCGGGCGCGCCGCGTGCGCGGCCGGCCCGGTCACCTGCGACCTGGCGGACGTTCCCTATCCCGAACTCGAGGCCCGGCTCGGTCGCGTCAAGCCCGCGCAATCCGGCGCGCTCTTCAGCGCCGCCGTGGGTTCGCTGGCGTACGTTCGCACCCACAGTGACGACTGGCAGGCGCTGGCCGACCTGCCCCGCATCGAGGCGGTCCTGAAGAGGCTGCTGGTGATCGGGGACCCTGCCGACGCGGGCACCGTGAACTCGTACCTGGGGATCCTGGCTACACTGCGGCCGGCGGCGCTCGGCGGCCAGCCGGAGCAGGGCCGCGCCTACTTCGAGAAGGCCGTCGAGCTGACCGGCGGTCGGGACCTCGGCGTCCTCGTGGATTTTGCCCGCAGCTATGCCCGGCTGGTCTACGACCGGGACCTGCATGACTCGTTGCTGAAGCGGGCGCTGGCAGCGGATCCTCGCCAGGAGGGATATACGCTCCTGAATACCCTCGCCCAGAAGCAGGCATCGGAACTCCTGGCTTCGGCGAACGACTACTTCTGATTTCACCCTGACCACGAGAGGATGCGCCGGTGAAGCTGCGTACCTGCACCCCGAAACTGGCAGTAGTGATCCTGCTTGCCTGCCTGCCGCTAGGCATCCATGCCACCGAGCTCAAGCTGGCCACGATCGCGCCCGAGGGCTCGGCCTGGATGAAGGATCTCCGCACGGCCGGCCTGCAGATCAGGGAACGGACCGGCGGGCGGGTCAACATCAAGTTCTACGGCGGCGGCATCCAGGGCACCGACAAGAAGGTCCTGCGCAAGATCCGCATCGGCCAGCTCCAGGGTGGCGTATTCACGTCCAACAGCCTCGAGGAGCGCTATCCCGACATCCTGATCTACGGCCTGCCGATGCTCTTCAACTCCCAGGACGAGGTGGATTACGTCCGGCAGAAGCTCGATGCGAAGCTCACCGCGGGGCTGGAGAAGGCTGGTTTTGTTTCCTACGGCTTCGCGGGAGGCGGCTTCGCGTACTTCATGACCGGCAAGCCGGTTGCCGGCCTTGCCGACCTCCGTGGCCAGAAGATCTGGGTGCCCGAGGGCGACCAGACCAGTTACGTCGCGATGCAGGCCCTGCAGTTGTCGCCGGTGGTATTGCCTATCACGGACGTCCTGACAGGGCTGGAAACCGGCCTGCTGGACATCGTCGCCACGCCGCCGGTGGGCGCTGTGATACTGCAGTGGTACACGAAGACCAGGTTCGTCACCAACCTGCCGCTCAGCTACACCCTGGGCGTGCTGGCGATCGACAAGGGTGCCCTGGAGGGCGTGAGTGACGCCGACAGGGCCGTGATCCGGGAAGTCATGACGGCACTGTATGCCCGTCTCGATGCCCAGAACCGGATCGACAACGCGAAGGCCGAGCAGGCGCTCAGGGCCAATGGCCTGAAGTTCGTGGAGCCGAATGCGGCCGAGGTTCCGGAGTGGCGGGCGGCAGTTTCAGCCGCGATGGATGCCATGGCTGCCAAGGGCACCTTCTCGGCCGGCCTCCTGGCCGAGGTCCGGGGCCATCTCCAGGAATATCGCAAGGCGAGGCCGGTCGCCGGGGTGAGTGGCGCCCGTCCGTGAGCGAGTCCGGCCTTCCGGCGGGCGATGTTCCCGGTCGTGCCGAACGGCTCGGTCGCTGGCTCGAGAACGCCCTGCTCGCCACCGTCCTGTTCCTCATGATCGGCCTTGCGGCGTCCCAGGTCCTCATGCGGAGTGCGCTGGGCAGCGGGTTGTCCTGGGCCGACGAGGCGCTGCGGCTGCTGGTCCTCTGGGCAGCGATGCTTGGCGCCATCGCCGCGAGCCGTGACAACGTCCACCTGCGCATCGACCTGCTGTCCCGGTTCCTGCCCGCGGCCTGGCGGCGGGTGACGGCAGCCCTGGTGGACCTCTTCGCCGCCGGCGTTTCCGCCGTGCTCGCCTGGCAGTCCTGGCGATTCGTGGCCGAGTCTCGGGAGTTTGGTGATCAGGTGCTGGGGACCCTGCCCGCGTGGACCTTCCAGCTGATCCTGCCCGTGGCGTTCGGCCTGATCACCTATCGGTATCTGGCGGGTTTGCCCCGGCACTTCCGGCCCCGGCAGGCGGTGACCGGGCGCACCTCCGCATGATCCTGACCAGTCTCCTGCTGGTCCTGCTGGCGGTCCTCGGGGCCCCACTGTTCGCCATCATCGGTGCGGGCGCGCTCCTGGGCTTCTCCCGGGCGGACGTGGACCTGACTGCCGTCCCGATCGAGATCTTCGGCATCGCCGAGACCCCGATCCTGCTGGCCATCCCGCTGTTCACGTTCGCCGGATACGTGCTCAGTGAAAGCCGGGCCGCGGCCAGGCTGGTGCGCCTGAGTGCCGCGCTCATCGGCTGGTTGCCCGGCGGCCTGGCGATGGTGGCGGTTGCCACGTGCTCGCTGTTCACGGCCTTCACCGGCGGCTCCGGTGTGACGATCATCGCAATTGGCGCCCTGCTGTTTCCCGCGCTCATCCAGGCGGGCTACGGCGAGCGCTTCACCCTGGGCCTCGTCACGTCGTCCGGGAGCCTTGGCCTGCTGTTTGCCCCGTCGCTGCCGCTGATCATCTACGGGATCATCGCGGAGGTGTCGATCGATTCCCTCTTCGTGGCGGGGATCGTTCCCGGGATCCTCATGATGCTGGCCCTGGCCGCGTTCTGCCTGTGGCACAACCGGGCGAATCGCCGGCCGCTCTCGGAGTTCTCCTGGACAGAGGTCCGCACTGCCGTCCGGGAAGCCATCTGGGAGCTGCCGCTGCCGGTGGTCGTCCTGGGTGGAATCTACAGCGGCTATTTCGCCGTGTCCGAGGCGGCGGCAGTCACGGTCGTCTACGTGCTGGTCGTGGAACTGCTCATCTATCGCGAGGTGTCGTTGAACCGGCTGGCGGCCATCGTGCGCGACTCGATGGTGCTCGTGGGCGGCATCCTGCTGATCCTGGGCATCTCGCTGGCGTCGACCAACTACATGATCGATGCCCAGGTCCCCCAGCAGCTGATCGAACTGGTGACCCGGTATGTTTCCAGCCAGACCAGCTTCCTGCTGCTGCTCATCTGCTTCCTGATGCTGATTGGCTGCATCCTGCACATCTTCTCGGCGTTGGTGCTGGTGGTCCCGCTGATGCTCCCCGTTGCGGCGCAGTACGGCGTGGATCCGGTGCACCTTGGCATCATCTTCGTGGCCACGATGGAGCTTGGCTATCTCCTGCCACCCATTGGCCTCAATCTGTACATCTCCAGCTACCGATTCAGGCGTCCCGTTCTGGAAGTCTGCCTTGCGACTTTGCCGTTCATGCTTATCCTTCTGGGGGCGGTCCTGCTGATCACCTTCGTTCCGTCCCTGTCACTGATGTTCCTGAAGCAGTGACGCCACAGCAACCCGGAGGTTCCCGCCGATGACCCGGTTACTCCCAGCATTGATGATGGTGGTCCTGGCCGGAGGCTGCGCTGCCGGCGCGCCAGCCGTGCCGGCCGGCAAGCCGGCGGAGTTCCTGCGCGTTCCCCCGGGGTTCCGCGCGGAAATACTCGTGGAGAACGTCCCGAATGCACGCTCCATGGCCCTCGGGGCGGGGGGCACGCTGTTCGTCGGTACCCGGTCCGGCGG
Source organism: Chromatiales bacterium (assembly GCA_016789845.1). Lineage (GTDB taxonomy): Bacteria > Pseudomonadota > Gammaproteobacteria > Steroidobacterales > SHZI01. The sequence continues at coordinate 132,995 of JAEUQA010000037.1, read as the reverse complement.
CACCGTGTACGCCGTCCGCAACGCCCTCGGCGGCAACCCTTCGGTTCTCAGGTTTGCCGAGGGCCTGACCATGCCCAACGGGGTGGCACTGCACGAGGGGGCCCTGTACGTGGCGGAGCAAAAGCGCCTGCTCCGCTATCCCGCCGCCGAGGCCAGCCTGGACAGGCCACCGCCGCCCGAAATCATCGACGCGGCACTCCCGTTCAAGGGCGCCCTGCATTCCTGGAAGTACCTCGCGGTCGGTCCGGACGGGAAGTTGTATGTTCCCGTCGGGGCGCCGTGCAACGTCTGCGTGGAGCCCGGGTTTGGCGTGATCCTCCGGATGAACCCCGACGGGACGGGGCGCGAGGTGGTGGCCACGGGTGTGCGCAACTCGGTGGGCCTGACGTGGCACCCGACGACGAAGGAACTGTGGTTTACCGACAATGGCCGGGACATGATGGGCGACGACGTGCCTGCCTGCGAGCTGAACCGCGCGTCACGCGCGGGACTGGACTTCGGCTTTCCCTATTGTCATGGCGGGACCATTGCCGATCCGGAGTTCGGGTCGGCGGGCAGCTGCGGCAACGCGGTGGCACCCGTCCAGGCCCTCGGACCCCACGTCGCCCCGCTGGCCGTCAAGTTCTACACAGGGCGCATGTTCCCGGCGGAATATCGCGGTCAGGTCTTCATTGCGGAGCACGGCTCGTGGAACCGGAGCAAGGCGGCAGGCAAGACGGGCTACCGCGTGAGCCTCGTGCGCCTGAAGGGCAACGAGGCCGTGTCCTACGAGCCGTTCATCGAGGGCTGGCTGCAGGGTGACGAGGTGCTGGGCAGGCCGGTCGACCTGCTCGTGGCTCCCGACGGCTCCCTCCTGGTGAGCGACGACCAGCGCGGCGTGATTTATCGCATCAGCTACACGGGCTAGTTCGGAGCCGGCATATGTTCATCTTCCGCTTCATCGGCAACCTCCTGCGGGCCATCTGGTATGGCCTGAATACGCTGCGCCGGATACTGCACCTCCTCCTGCTGCTGGCGATATTCGCGGTCCTCCTGGCGGGCGCAGTCGGCCAGCCGAAGGCCGTGCCGTCGTCGGCAGCACTGGTAATCAATCCGAGCGGCACGCTGGTGGAGCAACTCGAAGGCAGCCCGCTGGACCGGGCCCTGGCGGACCTCAACAACCAGGCACCGCCACAGACCCTGGTGCGTGAGATCACCGACAGTCTCGAGCGCGCCGCCGCCGACAAGCGCATCAAGGCAGTCGTCCTGGACCTGGACGGCCTCGAGGGCGGCGGGCTCGCCAAGCTGCAGACCATCGGGGACAAGATCCGGATGGTGCGCGAGTCCGGCAAGAAGGTCATCGCCGTTGGCAGCGGCTACACGCGGGACCAGTATTACCTTGCGTCCCAGGCCGACGAAGTCATCATGCACGAGCTCGGGCTCGTGTACCTCGAGGGCTACGACTACTACCGGACATTCTTCCGTAGCGCGCTCGAGAAGCTTCAGGTCGATCTGAACGTGTTCCGCGTCGGCGAGTTCAAGTCCTTCGTGGAGCCCTTCATCCGGGATGACATGTCCGCCGAGGACCGGGAGGCCAGCCGGGTCTGGCTGGCCGGTCTCTGGGCCGCCTGGGAGCAGGACGTGGCAACGGCACGCAAGCTGCAGCCGGGCGCCCTGCAGGCCTACGCGGACGACCTGGCCGGCCGTGTCGAGGCCGAGCAGGGCAACGCCGCCCGTGCCGCCGTCAAAGCCGGCCTCGTCGACAGGCTCATGAGCCGCCCGGAAGTCGATGACTACCTGATCGAGCTGGTGGGCGAGAGCAAGACCGAAGACGGCAGCTACAGCGCCATCGACTTCCGGGCCTATGCCCTGGCGACCGGCATCGAGCAGCGCCTGCAGGATGGCAGGGAGCGCAATGTGGGCGTCATCGTGGCGTCGGGCCAGATCGTCGATGGCGAAGCGGCTCCGGGAACCATCGGTGGCGACACCCTCGCCGCCGAAATCCGCAGCGCCAGGCTGGATGACGCCATCGATGCCGTCGTGCTGCGCATCGACAGCCCGGGGGGCAGCATGTTCGCCTCGGAAGTCATCTTTGACGAGATCGAGGCGCTGAAGGCGGCCGGCAAGCCCGTAATTGCCTCCATGAGCAGCGTGGCAGCTTCCGGCGGCTACTACATCGCGATGCAGGCCGACGAGATCTGGGCCCGCAACACGACCATCACCGGCTCGATCGGCGTTGGCGCCATCGTGCCGACGGTCCCCCGCACGCTGGACAGGGTCGGCGTGCACGTCGACGGCTTCGGCACGACGCGCCTCGCGGGCCAGCTGCGTGCCGACAGGCCGCTGGGCGACGACGCCCGGCGCCTCCTGACTGCCAGCGTCGAGGATGCCTACCGGATCTTCGTTGGCAAGGTGGCTGAAACCCGCAAGCTGACTTACGAGCAGGCCGATGGCGTCGCCAGGGGGCGGGTCTGGATCGGCGCCGACGCGCGGGAGCGCGGCCTGGTGGACCGCATCGGCGGGCTCGATGAGGCCGTTGAGGCCGCAGCGGCGCTGGCGGGCCTGGAGGAGGGTGCCTACGGTCGCCGCTACGTCCAGCCGAAGCTGCCGTTCCTGCAGCGCTTGGCCTCGGGACTTGGCGCACGGGCAGTGCGAATGGCCGACAGTCTCGGCTTTGGCTCGTTCCTCGCGGGGCTGCGCGGCCCCGGGGCCGGCATCGTCGGTGACGTGGTGAGCCGCCTCGACCGTGAGCTGAAGCTGCTGTCGCGCTTCAACGACCCGCGCGGCATCTACGCGCACTGCCTCTGCGTGATCGAGTAGTCAGGCCAGGCGGTCGCGCCGCGGATAGTCGAAGAGCAGCAGCTCCCCTTCCGCGCCCTCGAGACCAGCCCAGCTCGGCAGGTCCAGGCCGATGACGACCACGCCCGTGGTCGGCACGTTGTCGATCCCGGCGCCGGTCAGCCGGTTGGCCAGTTCGGTCAGGCCCGGATTGTGGCCGCAGACGATCAGGTCACGATAGCTGCTGTCCTGGCGTGCGATGACGGCGATGATCTCTTCAGGCGAGGCCAGGTAGAGTTCCTCCTCGCGCTGCAGGAACTCCTGGGGATAACCGATCTCGCGGGCAATGATCTGGGCCGTGCGCCGCGCGCGGACTGCAGGGCTAGTGAGGATCAGGGTGGGCCTGGCCCCCCGGTCCCGCAGACGGCGCCCCATGAGGGGCGCATCGCGCTCGCCGCGCTCGTTGAGCGGGCGATCCCGGTCCTTCACGCCGGCATCGTCCCAGGACGACTTGGCGTGCCGGAGCAGGGTCAGCTGACGCTTGCGGCGCATGTTCCCGGCTTACATCAACCCGGCTTCGAGGCGCGCAGCCTCCGACATCATGTCCTGGCTCCAGGGCGGATCGAAGACGAGCTCCACCTCCACCTCGTCGATGGTGGGGATCATGCTGATCTTCTGCCGGGCTTCCTCCACGAGGATCTCGCCCATGCCGCAGCCGGGTGCCGTCACCGTCATCCGGACGCTGACACCCCGCTGCCCGGACGGCAGGCGCCGGATCTCGCATGCGTAGACCAGGCCGAGTTCGACGATGTTGATCGGGATCTCGGGGTCGTAGATGGTCTTCAGCTGCTCCCAGACGATCGCCTCGAGCTGTTCGTCGGTGGCGTTCTCCGGGAGGGCTGGCGGCCTCACGGGCTCCTTGCCCAGGGCATCGGCGTCGATTCCGGGTACGCGCACCAGATTGCCGTCGAAATAGACGGTGAAACTGCCGCCCATGGCCTGGGTAATGTACACGAGCGAATCCAGCGGGATCGTTATCGGGATGCCCGACGGAACCATCAGGCCTTCCACGTCGCGTCTGACCACGACCGGTTCATTGTCCGCACTGCTCATCGGGATGGGCTCATCTGTTCAGTTGTCACGGTTTCAGGGGAGGCATCGAGTGCGGCCAGCAGCGTCTTCCAAGGCAGGGTTGCGCAGCGGATCCGGGACGGATACTGGCCGACACCGGCCAGCGCCGCGAGGTCGCCGGGAAGGTGCCCGCCGCCCGGCGACAGGGCTGCCTCAAACTGCTGCCCCAGGGCCCGGACCATCGGCACGGCGCGGCCCACTGCCGCCTCGGTCATGAGGGAGGCCGAGGCGATGCAGATCGCACAGCCCGACGCCTCGAAGGCCACGTCCTCCACGCTGTCATCCCGCAGCCGCGCGTACACCCGGATCTTGTCGCCGCACAGCGGGTTGTGGCCCTCGGCCTCGCGGTCGGGGTGTTCCGGCCGGCGCTGGTTCCGCGGCTGGCGGCTGTGGTCCAGCACGATCTGCCGGTAGAGGCCCTGCAGGTCGGGGGCGGGGGCGGGGGCGGACATCAGGCGAACATCCGCTGCGCAACCCGCACGGCGTCGACGAGCTGGTCGATCTCGCCGGTGGTGTTGTAGAACGCAAACGATGCCCGCGCCGTTCCGGCCAGGCCGAAGCGCTCCATCACCGGCATCGCGCAGTGGTGGCCTGCCCGAATGGCCACGCCCTGCTGGTCCAGGACCGTGCCCAGGTCGTGAGGATGGATGCCGTCCACGTTGAAGGACACGAGCCCGGCCTTGTGGCGCGCGGTACCGATGAGCTTCACTTCCGGGATCTGCGCCAGCGCTGCCGTGGCATAGGCCAGGAGTTCGGCCTCCCACGCCGCGATATTGGCCATGCCGATAGCCGTCAGGTAGCGGATGGCGGCTGCGAGGCCCACCGCACCCGCGATATGCGGGGTTCCGGCCTCGAGTCGGTAGGGCAGGTCGTTGTAGGTCGTGCCACTGAAGCTGACGGTGCGGATCATGTCGCCGCCACCCTGCCAGGGGGGCATGTCCCTCAAGATGGCCTCCCGGCCGTAGAGCACTCCGGTGCCGGTCGGGCCGCACATCTTGTGGCCGGAGAACGCGTAGAAATCACAATCCAGCTCACGAACGTCCACGGCCCCGTGGGCGATCGCCTGCGCGCCGTCCAGGAGCACGGGAATGCCACGGGCCCGGGCGGCGGCGACGATCGCCTTCACCGGATTCACCGTGCCGAGCGCGTTCGACACGTGGGCCACCGATACCAGCCTGGTGCGCGGGCCGAGCAGTTGGACGAACTCGTCGAGCAGCAGTTCGCCCGCGTCGTTGATGGGGGCGACGCGGAGCACGGCGCCGCTTCGCTCGCACAGCAGCTGCCAGGGCACGATGTTGGAGTGGTGCTCCATCGTCGTGATGAGGATCTCGTCGCCGGGTGCCAGGCGCTGGCCGAAGCTGAACGCCACCAGATTGATGGCCTCGGTGGTCCCGCGGGTAAAGACGATCTCGCGCAGGGAGCCGGCGTTGATGAACGCCCGGACGGTCTCCCGCGCACCCTCGTAGAGGTCCGTGGCCCGGTGGCTCAGGGTGTGAACGCCCCGGTGAATGTTGGCATGGTCATGGGTGTAGTAGTGCTGGATCGCCTCCAGTACCTGGAGCGGGTGCTGGGACGAGGCGGCATTGTCCAGGTACGCGAGCGGATGACCATTCACCTGCTGTGCGAGGATCGGAAAATCCCGGCGGATGGCCGTGACGTTCACGGGTGTCGCACCCCACCGCCCAGCTTCTCCTGCAGTCGGGCTTCGAGCCGCTCCCGCAGTTCCGGCAGCGCAATGTGGCCGAGGGCTTCGCGCAGGAACGCGGCAGTCAGGACCTGGCGCGCCGCTGCGGGGTCCAGCCCCCGGGAGCGCAGGTAGAAGAGGGCGTTGGCATCGAGCTGACCCGTCGTGGCCCCGTGGCTGCACTTCACGTCGTCCACGTAGATTTCCAGCTCCGGCTTGGTGTCGATCTCCGCGGTTGCCGCCAGCAGCAGGTTACGGTTCGAAAGCGCCGCGTTGCTGCCCTCTGCTCCCGGCATGACGATGATCTTGCCATTGAAGATGCCGCGACCGTGGCCGTCCGCCAGTCCCCGGAACGACTCGCGGCTGGTGGTTCCCGGCGCCCGGTGCTCGAGCAGCGTGCGGTTGTCGATGTGCCGCCGGTCGTCCGCGAGAAACAGGCCGTCCACGGTGGCCGAACTGCCGGCGCCGGCGAGGACGACGGTCATCGACTGCCGGCTCAGGAGTCCGCCGAGGTCCACGCTGGTGATCCTTGCCGACGCCGCCGCGGCAAGGTCGATGTGGCTGGTGTCCGTGAGCATCCCGTCGTCCGGCAGGGATTGGACGCGCACCAGGTCCAGGTGCGCGCCGTGGCCTATCCAGGCCTGGGTCACCGCATTGGCCAGCATGCCGTCGGCGCCCGAGTGCTCGATAGTCAGCGTCAGCCGGCTGCTGCGCGCCACGTCCACCAGGATCCGTGGGTGGCTGAAGGCCGGCGAGCCGCTCCCCTGGAGGTGGATGTGGACCGGCAAACCATCGAAAGAGGTGCCTGCGTCAGTGCCGATGAGAATCACGTCGCTGACCAGCGCCGAGTTCAGGTCGACGAGCTGCTCCGGCGGCAGGCCGGCCGATTTCCCGAGCAGCTCCGCCGCGCGACCCCTCAGTTCCGGAGGCAGCTGCCGGAGCGAGCCCACGAACAGGCCGGGCGGGGTGGCGCCCGTCTGCGTGAGCAGCGCGCCGTTGACCACCTGCACGTGTATGGCCGCCGGCCGGGCCACCGAGCCTGGCTGCATGGAGGGTACGGCTGGCAACGTTATTGCGGCGGGCTGGCCGGCGGCGGCCAGGTAGTCTGACCAGCGCTGCCCCCAGGCCGTCAGGCTGGTGTAGCGCCACTCCTCGTCGCTGCCGTCGGGCATCCCGGCTTCATCGAGTCGGGCCAGGGCGCTCGCCCGCCACTCCGCCGGCCAGTCGGGCAGCCCGGCCCCGTCCCGGGCCAGGGACGCTGCGGTCCGCCAGGGCCGCTCGGGCAACATTTCCGCTGCTGCTGTTTCCGTCACGGGGACTGGGCTCAGGAAGCGGCTGCGGCCAGCACCTGGTCGTAGCCGCCAGCCTCGAGTTCGAGGGCCAGCGTCCGGTCACCCGTGCGGATGATCCGCCCGCCCGCCAGGACGTGGACGAAGTCGGGACGGATGTAGTCGAGCAGGCGCTGGTAGTGCGTCACGAGGACGAAGGACCGTTCTGCGCTGCGCAGGCTGTTGACCCCGTTGGCCACCACCTTCAGCGCGTCGATGTCGAGGCCGGAGTCCGTCTCGTCGAGGATGGCCAGCGTTGGCTCGAGGACGGCCATCTGGAAGATCTCGTTGCGCTTCTTTTCGCCTCCCGAGAAGCCTTCATTCACGCCCCGCTGCAGGAAGCTCTCGTCCATCTGCATCAGCCGGGCCTTGTCCCTGACCAGCCGGAGGAACCCCGCGGCGTCGATCTCGCTCTCGCCGCGCGCCGCCCGTCGGGCATTCAGGGCGGAACGCAGCAGGTACACGTTGCTGACGCCGGGAATCTCGATCGGGTACTGGAACCCGAGGAAGATACCGGCCCGGGCGCGCTCCTCCGGCGCCATGGCAAGCAGGTCCTGCCCGCGATAACTGGCCGATCCGCCGGTGACCTCGTAGCCTTCGCGGCCCGCGAGGACGTGGGCGAGGGTGCTCTTGCCCGAGCCGTTGGGGCCCATGATGGCGTGCACCTCACCGGCGCGAACCGTCAGGTCGAGGCCCGTGAGGATCTCCTTGCCGCCCACCGCGACGCGGAGGCCCGCGACCTGCAGGAGGGGTGAGTTCATTGCATTGGCTTCCAAGGCAGACGTGGGTCGCTCAGCCGACCGCACCCTCCAGGCTGACGTTCAGAAGATTCTGGGCTTCCACGGCAAATTCCATGGGCAGTTCACGGAACACCTGCTTGCAGAAGCCATTGACGATGAGGTTCACCGCGTCCTCGGTCGACAGACCGCGCTGCCGGCAATAAAAGAGCTGGTCGTCGCCGATCCGGGACGTCGTGGCCTCGTGCTCCACTACCGCGGTGGGATTCCGGACTTCCATGTACGGGAAGGTGTGCGCCCCGCACCGGGCGCCCATCAGCAGGGAATCGCACTGGGTGTAGTTCCGGGCATTCTCCGCCGTCGGCAGGATCTTCACTAGCCCCCGGTACGCGTTCTGCGCCCTGCCGGCCGAGATGCCCTTGGACACGATCGTGCTCCGGGTATTGCGGCCGATGTGGATCATCTTGGTGCCGGTGTCCGCCTGCTGCAGGTTGTTGGTGACGGCCACGGAGTAGAACTCGCCCACGGAGTTCTCGCCGCGCAGTATGCAGCTGGGGTACTTCCAGGTGATGGCGGAACCCGCCTCGACCTGGGTCCAGGAGATGCGCGAATTCGCGCCCCGGCAGTCGCCGCGCTTCGTGACGAAGTTGTAGATGCCGCCCCTGCCTTCCTCGTCGCCGGGATACCAGTTCTGGACGGTCGAGTACTTGATGGTGGCATCCCTGAGGGCCACCAGCTCGACCACGGCCGCATGCAGCTGGTTCTCTTCGCGCTGGGGAGCCGTGCAACCCTCCAGGTAGCTCACGTGGCTGGCCTCCTCGGCAATGATCAGCGTGCGCTCGAACTGCCCCGTCTTGGCCTGGTTGATCCGGAAGTAGGTGGACAGCTCCATGGGGCAGCGGACGCCCTGCGGGATGTAGACGAAGGAACCGTCGGTGAACACCGCTGAATTGAGCGCCGCGAAGTAGTTGTCCCGGTAGGGCACCACGGTGCCAAGGTACTTGCGGACGAGCTCCGGGTGCTCCCGCACGGCTTCCGAGAACGAGCAGAAGATGACCCCGACCGCGGAGAGCCTGTCCTTGAAGGTCGTGGTGACGGAGACGCTGTCGAAGACGGCGTCCACCGCCACGCCGGCCAGCCGGGCCCGCTCGTGCAGGGGAATGCCAAGTTTCTCGTAAGTCTCCAGGAGCTTCGGATCGACTTCATCGATGGACCTGGGACCCTGCGGTGCCTTCGGCGCCGAGTAGTAGGAGATGGCCTGGTAGTCGATCGGCGGGTGGTGCACCTTCGCCCACCGGGGCTCCCGGAGCGTCAGCCAGTGCCGGTAGGCCTTGAGCCGCCACTCCAGCAGGAATTCGGGTTCGCCTTTCTTGGCCGAGATGAACCGGATCGTGTCCTCGCTGAGCCCGGGCGGGACCGTGTCGGATTCGATGTCGGTGACGAAGCCGTGGGCGTAGCGCCGGCCGATGAGGTCCTCAAGAGCGGGATTCTCTGTGGTGCTGGTCATGGCCATCGATCCTCAGCTGGTGGGGATGCGCTGGCGAATGCGCCCAGTGCGCCCTGACAGGTCGACCAGGGGAAACTCCCGGGGCGGGTGTGCCAGGTCTGCCAGCGTGATCTCGCCCAGGGCGCCGCGAATACCCCGGTTGATCTTCTGCCACGCGCCACCTACCGGGCAGCCATCCTCCAGTTCGCACCGGCTGTCCGACGTGCTGCATTCCGTAATGCTGAGCGGGCCCTCGAGGACATCGAGGATGTCGGCGGCGGAAATGCTGCCGGGGCCTCGCGCGAGCACATAGCCACCCTCAGCGCCACGGACGGAGCGCACCAGGTCGCTCCGGGCCAGCAACTTGAGCAACTTCTGCACGGTGGGCAGCGCCAGGCGCGTGCCTGCAGCCACATCGCTGGCCGAATGCAGGCGTCCCTGATGCACGGCCAGGTGCACCAGGATCATGGTGCCGTAGTCCGTGAGCTTGCTGATGCGGAGCATGGCCCTGGATGAACTCGTGACAGAATCTATATGGGACTATCTTAGTCCAGTATGGTGTCCGGGAAAACCCCGGAGCGGCAGTTCCATGGGGGAATTTGCTATTCTTCCCAGCCGCACTGGCTGGCGGACCTGACGCTGGCCAGTGCACATGCCCCAGCGCGGCCTGCCAAAGAACCGGAGGATTGATTTCATGACTGCACAGTCTCTTGCTGCCGTTGCACAGGCGATGGTGGCGCCGGGGAAGGGAATCCTGGCTGCCGACGAGAGCTCGGGAACGATCAAGAAGCGCTTCGATTCGATCAAGCTCGAGTCCACGGCCGAGAGCCGGCGCGCCTATCGGGACATGCTCTTCACTACGCCCGGGGCCAGCGAGTTCATCAGTGGCGTGATCCTCTACGACGAAACCCTCCGCCAGTCCACGCTGAGCGGCGTTCCGGTGCCGAAGTACCTGGCCCAGCAGGGCATGATTCCCGGCATCAAGGTGGATGCCGGCGCAAAGCCCCTGGCCGGCTTCCCGGGTGAGACGGTCACGGAGGGCCTCGATGGCCTGCGTGAGCGCCTTAAGGAGTATGCCGGGCTTGGCGCGAAGTTTGCGAAATGGCGAGCAGTGATCGCCATTGGCCCGGATTTTCCCGGCAGTTTCTCCCTGGCGGCCAACGCCCATGCCCTGGCCCGCTACGCGGCGCTCTGCCAGGAGGCCGGCATCGTGCCGATCGTCGAGCCGGAGGTCCTCATGGACGGCGACCACACCATCGGTCGTTGCGAGGAAGTCACCACGGCTGCCCTGGAGCGCACCTTCATCGAGCTCCGCGCCCACCGGGTGGACTTCGCCGGCATGGTCCTGAAGCCCAACATGGTCGTGCCGGGGCAGGACTGCAGGCAGAAGGCCTCCGTGCGGGAGGTGGCGGAAGCCACGATCCGTTGCCTGAAGGCGACCGTGCCGGCCACGGTTCCCGGCATCGCGTTCCTGTCCGGTGGCCAGAGCCCCGAGGAGTCCACGGAGCACCTGGGCGCCATGAACACGCTCGGTGCGCTGCCCTGGCAGCTCACGTTCTCCTACGGCCGTGCGCTGCAGGCGCCTTCCCTCAAGGCCTGGGGCGGCAAGCCCGAGGCGGTGAAGGCCGGTCAGGCGGCATTCCTCAAGCGCGCGCGCCTGAATGGGCTGGCCCACGCCGGCCAGTACCGGCGTGAGATGGAAGCCGCCTGAATCAGTGACGGCGGATAACCTGGTAGAGGTCAGCGGGCTGCGTTTTGGCCGGTCCGGGCGCCCGATTTTCTCCGGGCTGGATCTCGGCGTCCGCCGGGGCAGCATCACGGCGATCATGGGGCCGAGCGGCACCGGCAAGACCACGCTGCTGCGCATGATCACCGGCCAGCTGCGCCCCGAGGCCGGCACCGTGAAGGTGGGCGGCCTCGACGTGGCCTCCCTCGCCAGGAACGAGCTGTTCGACCTGCGGCGGCGCATGGGCATGCTGTTCCAGAACAGCGCGCTGCTGACGGACTTCAACGTGTTCGAGAACGTCGCCTTCCCGGTGCGGGAGAACACCCGGCTGCCCGAGGCCCTGATCCGCCAGCTCGTGCTGACCAAGCTCAATTCCGTCGGTTTGCGCGGGGCGGCCGGCCTGATGCCTGCCGAGCTGTCCGGCGGCATGGGCAGGCGCGTGGCGATGGCCCGCGCCATGGTGCTGGATCCCGAGCTCCTGCTCTACGACGAGCCGTTCTCCGGCCTGGATCCCATTTCCCTGGGGGTCGTCCTGCGGCTGATTCGGCTGAATAACGACGCGCTCGGACTGACCAGCATCGTCGTGTCCCATGACGTGGCGGAGATCAGCCATATCGCCGACCACTGCTTCGTCATCTCCGAGGGGCGGGTGATCGCCTCGGGCGCGCCACGGGAGCTTGCCGAAAGCCCTTCCGAGCTGGTGCGCCAGTTCATGACGGGGGCCGCGGATGGTCCGGTCCCGTTCCATTACCCGGCTCCCGACTATGCCGAACAACTGCTGGGGAAGCCCCAATGACCTTGCCCCTGCAGCTGTGGGATGGCCTGCTCCACTCCCTGCGCAAGCTGGGTGCGGCGATCCTCTTCCTCATCGAGATCCTGAAGCAGTGCCCCGCGGCCCTCGCCAGGCCGAAGCTCATTTCCCAGCAGGTGCGCAACTCCGGCGTCCTGTCGCTGATCATCATCATGACCTCGGCATTCTTCGTCGGCATGGTCATCGGCCTGCAGGGCTACGACTCCCTGTCCCGCCTGCGCCAGGAGGACATCCTCGGGGCAGGCGTGGCGCTCACCCTGTTCAAGGAACTGGGTCCGGTGGTCACGGCGCTGCTGTTCGCCGGCCGGGCAGGCACGTCGCTGGCCTCCGAGATCGGCCTCATGCGTGCCACTGACCAGCTGGCCGCCATGGAGGTGATGGCCATCGACCCGATCCGGCGAATCATTGCGCCCCGGTTCATCGGCGCGGTGATCTCGGTGCCCCTGCTGACAGCGGTGTTCAATGCGATCGGGATCCTGGGCGCCTGGTTCATCGGCGTGCAGGTCATGGGCGTCGACAACGGCGCGTTCTGGTCCCAGATGCAGGAGTACGTCGATCCACCGGACATCTACGAGGGCGTGCTGAAGAGCTTCGTGTTCGGCGTGACGGCCGGACTCGTTGCGGTCTTCGAGGGGTACAATGCACCGCCTACCGCCGAGGGCGTGGGCATGGCGACGACACGCACGGTGGTGACCACGTCAATCCTGGTCCTGATCTTCGATTACACGATTACCGCCTACCTTCTCTGAGGGCTTGTAGGATTATGGAAAGCAACCGCACACGGGAACTTGGCACCGGCCTGTTCATCTTCCTGGGCTTTGCTGCACTGCTGTTTCTGGCCACCCAGACCACCGATCTCGAGGAGTACGGCGGGGACAGCGACGGCTACCGCGTGACGGCCCGCTTCGACGACGTGGCCGGGCTGAAGGTGCGGGCACCGGTCACGATGGCCGGCGTGAACATCGGTCGGGTGGAGAGTATCGCCTTCGACAACGAGCGCCTGGATGCCGTGGTCAGCCTGCGCATTAAGCAGAAGTTCAATCGGATCCCGGATGATTCCGACGCCAGCATCCTCACGGCAGGCCTGCTCGGCAGCAAGTACGTGGGCCTCGGCCCCGGCGGTTCGGACACCTATCTGACTGACCGGAGCGAGCTTGAGATCACCCAGTCGGCGGTCGTCCTGGAGCAGCTGGTCAGCAAGTTCCTGTTCAGTCAGGCGGAGAAGGGCGGCGGTGCCGAAGCGGCGCCGGCCACCGGCAGCGACAGTTCCACCGAGTAGTCCGGAGGTTCACCATGCGAATACTGGCCGCTCTGGCCCTATCCCTCTGCTGCCTGACCAGCCTGGCGGCCTCCGACACGCGCACGCCCGACCAGATCGTGCGGCAGACGGCCGATACCCTGTCGGCCCGCATCGACGGCCGGCAGAAGCAGCTGGAGGCGAACCCGCCCGAACTGTACAAGCTGGTGGACGAAATCTTCCTGCCCGTGTTCGACACGGACTACGCCGGCCGGCTCGTGCTCGGCAAGCACTGGCGGACGGCAACGCCCGCCCAGCGCCAGCAGTTCATCGACACGTTCTACGACTTCCTGCTGCGCAGCTATTCGCGCTACGTGCTGCGGTTCGAGAAGGACAAGGTGCGGATCCTGCCGGCCCCGGCAGGCACGCCGGATCCGCAGCGGGCAGTGGTCAGGACCGAGATGCAGCTGGAGGACGGGACAAAACTGCCCGTTCATTACTCGCTGCACCAGACCAAGGATGGCTGGCGTGCCTACGATGTCCGGATCGAGGGCATTTCCTACGTGCAGAACTACCGTAACCAGTTCAGCGCCGAGATCGGGGCGAAGGGCATCGATGCCGTCATTGCCCGCCTCAAGTCCGACGCCGAGCGGGTCACGACGAAGCCGGTAGGCCCCAAGACGTGACGGCGCCCGAGTCAGCCTCCCTGGAACCGGCCGGACCGGGAGTCTTCGCGATCAATGGTCCGGTGACCTTCGCGACCGCCGGCGCCCTGCTGGATCAGGGCCTGGCCCGGTTTGCCGGCCAGGACGCGGTGACGGTGAACTTCGCCGACGTTACCCGGGTGGACAGTGCCGGCCTGGCGCTGTTGCTGGAGTGGCTGCGGCAGGCGAGGGGAGACGGGCGCACGCTTGGCTTTGCCGCGCTACCGGACAAGCTGCTGGCCATCGCCCGCCTGAGTGGCGTGGACGGGCTCCTGGCGGAAGTTCATTCGGGGCCGGCTGCGCCCCCGGCGTCCTCGTCCGGTTCTTCGTCCAGATCGTCCAGGTAGGAATCGTCCTCCGGCACGTTCCCGTCCAGCGCCCGGTACCGGCGGTTCTGCAGGTACGCGTCCCGCACGAAGATGTAGGGGTCAAAGGCCTCGTAGACCTGCTGGTCCGCATCCAGCAGCCGGGACCGGTTATCCACCTGGTAGATCACCCAGGCGCCCAGCGTGAGGGTAACGTCGCCATCAGCGACGTTGAGGAATGGCGTCAGCGGGGCGTCTACCGTGTCCCCGACCAGGTGCCGGAGGGTCCGGGGGCCGAAGATCGGGATCATCAGGTAGGGTCCTTCCCCCGCGCCCCACACGGCCAGCGTCTGGTCGAAGTCCTCGTCGTTCTCCAGGAGCCCCAGTCGGGTTGCCGGATCGAAGATCCCGGCGAGGCCGACCGTGGAGTTCAGGAGAAAGCGGGCGCCATCCCGGCCGCACTGGCGGAACTTGCCTTGCAGGAGGTCGTTCGCGATCGTCACGGGGTAGAGCAGATTGCTGAAGATGTTGCGCACGCCCGTGCGCATCGGCTGGGGAAGTGCCCGCCGGTAACCTGATGCGGCGGGGCGAAGGAGGTACCTGTCGCCGAGGTCATTGAACCAGTACACCGCACGGTTCACGGGCTCGATAGGGTCGTAAGCCCGGGTTGGCTGCGTGGCGATCTGGCTCGCACAGCCGGAGATGGCAAGGGCACCGGTCAGGGCTACGGCCAGGCTCCCCAGGGTCCTCGCAGGGCGACTGGCAATGAGTCCGGCCATCATTGCAGCTTCCCGGCCGACGTCTGCTGGCGGCGGCTCCGTTGCTCCCGATCCAGCCACTCCTGGATCTCCGCGAGCCGGGAGGTGAAGCGGGCCTTCTGCACGCTGTCCAGGCCGGGGATCGACAGCGCAAGCCGCAACTGGTCGGCTGCCATGACCACGTCGCCCCGGATCAGGTGCAGTTCCGCCATGTAGTAATAGGCGTCAGCCGTGTCTCCGGCGGCACTGGCCGCCAGCGCGATCAGCCGGACCTGTTCCGCGGTGGGTGGCACGTTGTTGAGGAGGTCGAGGAGGATGGCATGGGCCTTCTTCGGCTGCCCGGCGCCCAGCAGTGCCTCCGCATAGCGGACCGTCAGCGGCGTATTGCGGGGGAAAAGGTCCATGGCCTTCTCGTAGGTGGCAAAAGCGGCCTCCCGGTTGCCCAGGGCAAGTTCCGCGCCCGCGAGCCCGGTGTGAAACGGAATGACCCCGGAGTTGGTCGCCAGGAGCCCCTGGAACAGCGCCCGCGCCTCCCGGTACTGGCCGAGTTCCATCCGCGCCAGGGCAATGCCGTATTCGGTGCCGATGTCGCCAGCCTGCCTGGGGTTCTGCTGCTCGCCAAGGAAGAACTCCAGCGCCTTCTCCGGGGTCGGGCTGGTCAGCACGCGAATCCGGGCGCGGGTGGTCGCGTAGCCCGCCGCATCGCGGACGTCAGGCCGGGGCAGGGCGGCCGCCCGTTCCCGGGTCTCGGCGATGCGGTTGACCGTGACCGGGTGGGTACGCAGGAACTCCGGGGCCTGGCTGGCGAGGGGCCCGGTCTGGCGGGCCAGGGTTTCGAAGAACACCGGCATGCCCATGGGGTCGAAGCCCGCGGCGGCCAGGACGCCGACGCCCACGCGGTCAGCCTCGTACTCGTTGGCCCGCGTGAAATTGATCTGCTGCTGGGCTGCAACGCCCTGGGCAGCGGCGATGGCCCCGGTGATGGCATCACCGCTGCCGCCCACGGCGCCCAGCAGGATGGCGCCCAGCATCGCTGCCATGGTCAGGATGCTGCTGCGCTGGTTGGCGAACACGGCCCGGGAAATGTGCCGCTGGGTCACGTGGGAGATCTCGTGGGCCAGCACGCCGGCCAGCTCGCTCTCCGAACCGGTGGCGAGGAGCAGTCCGGAATGGACGCCGATGTAGCCGCCGGGAAGGGCGAAGGCGTTGATCGCGGGATCATTGACGACGAAGAACGTGAAGCGGAAGTCCCCATCCTGGGCCTGGGCGGCAAGCTTCATGCCCACGTCCTGGACGTACTCCTGGATCTCCGGGTCGCTCATGACCCGCTCGGTGGCAACGAGGCTCCGGAAGATTGACCTGCCGATCTGCAGCTCCTTCTCCCGGGAGAGGATCGAGTCCGCGGGACTGCCGATGTCGGGCAGGTCGTCGCCGGGCGCCGCCGGTACCGTGGGCGGCGCGAGCAGCGTCAGGGCGGTGATTAGCGCGATGAACTGTCGCATAGTGTTCCGGGCAGAGAGCCGTTCTACCGTGCTGCCGGCACCCGGCAGGCTACTGCGCTGGCCCTCTGGCAAAGCCGCCCTGACAAGGCCTCAGAGGGCCTCGACCGCTGCGAGCACTTCGGCTGCATGGCCCTTGACGCTCACCTTGCGCCACTCGGCGCGGAGCTTGCCCTCGGCATCGATCAGGAAGGTGCTGCGTTCGATGCCCATGACCTTCTTGCCGTACATGTTCTTCTCCCTGATGACGTCGAACAGGCGGCACAGGGTTTCGTCGCCGTCGGAGAGCAGGTCGAAAGGAAACTCGAACCGGGCCTTGAACTTCTCGTGGGAGGCGAGGGAATCGCGGGACACGCCGAGGATCACGGTATTCCTGCGCCGGAACTTCGCGTGGAGGCTGCCGAAGTCGCAGCCCTCCGTCGTGCAGCCCGGAGTGCTGTCCTTCGGGTAGAAGTACACCACGACGTTGCTGCCGCGCAGCCCCTTCAGGTCAACGGTCTGGCCACCGGTTGCCGGCAGCTTGAAGTTGGGAACGGCCTTGCCGATGGTGACGGTGCTCATTGCCTCTGCCTGATCGCCTGCCAAAGCTGTCGTGTGCCGTGCCGGGCCGTTCAGCGCTGGGCCGGCTCGATGACGGCGTCCAGGTTCTGCTCGTCGCAGTACTCGAGGAACTCTTCCCGGAGTGTTGCCACATGGACGGTGCGCGGCACGTTGATGGTCATCTGGACGCCGAACATCAGGGCGCCGGTGTGGGGTGCATTGTAGCGGCGCGTGCTGACCTCGGCGATTTCGAGTCCCCGGGACGCGAAAAAGTTCGACAGGCCGAAAACGATGCCTTCGTGGTCCAGCGTGACCACGTCCACCAGGTAGGGGGCGGCGGTCTCGACGGGGCGGGGTTGGGTCTCGCGGACGGTGACCGTGATGCCGGACTGCTGCTGCAGCAACTGGAACGCGCTCTGCAGCTTGGTGACCGTGTGCCAGTTGCCGGACACCAGCATCAGCACGGCAAACTCGGAGCCCAGGGCGATCATCCGGCTTTCCCGGATGCTGCCACCCGCGGAGGTCACGGCCTGGCTGAGGTCGCGGACGACTCCGGCGCGGTCCGGACCTATGGCGGTGACCGCGAGTAGCTTTTCCATGAATTCGATCTGGGGAGTTGCAGGACGAAAGCCAGTGTACCGGGAAATCAAGGACCGGCAAGGGACGGCAGGGCTTCCTGCCGGGCGGCCGCGGCGTGTTCCAGCGGCTGCCTGGAAGCCTGCCGGCCTTGCGACGCCGGGGCGCCGGGAAGTACCATCCGCGGCTCAACAACGCCCGGTCTCCACCCCCGATGTTTTCAGGCAGCAGTGTCGCTCTCGTGACCCCGATGACGGCCGACGGGGCGGTGGATTTTCCCTGCCTCGAGCGGCTGGTGGATTTCCACGTCGAGGCGGGCACCGACTTCCTGGTCATTGCCGGCACCACGGGCGAATCGGCCACGCTCACCAGGGCCGAGCACATCGAGGTGATCCGGGTCGCCGCCGAGCGGGCGGCGGGGCGGATTCCCGTCGTTGCCGGCACCGGCTCGAACTCGACGGCCCAGACCATCGACCTGTCCCGGGCCGTGGCCGGCCTGCCGATCGACGGCTACCTGGTCGTCACGCCCTATTACAACAAGCCCACCCAGGAGGGCCTCTGCCGCCACTACCTGGCCATTGCCGACGCGGTCGACCGCCCGGTGATCCTGTACAACGTCCCCGGACGGACCGGCGTGGACATGCGTCCGGAGACGGTCGCCCGCGTGGCGGACCATCCGGGCATCATCGGCATCAAGGAGGCGACCGGTGACCTCGGGCGCCTGGCGCCCCTGCGCGCCGCTTGCGGCGACGATTTCCTGCTGCTGAGCGGGGATGACGCCACCTGCCGGGAGTTCATCCTGCAGGGCGGTCAGGGCGTCATTTCCGTCACGGCGAACGTCGCGCCCGCCCAGATGGCCGACATGTGCGAGGCGGCCCTCGAGGGCAATGCGGCGCTGGCGGCGGAAATCGATGCCCGGCTGGCGGATTTGCATCGTGACCTGTTCATCGAGTCCAACCCGATCCCCGTCAAGTGGGCGTTGCACCGGCTGGGGCTGATCCCGGGCGGCCTGCGGTTGCCGCTGACGCCCCTGAGTGCCGCGGCCTGTCCGGTGGTGGAGGCGGCGCTGGCCCGGGCCGGGCTCCTCGAGCCCGCCCTGGGTACCCGGCTGTCCGCCGGCGGCCTGCGTTGAAGCCGTTCGTGGTCCTGCTGGTCCTGCTGTCGGCTTCGCTGGCAGGTTGTTTCGGCGGCAGCAAGAACGTGGACGCGCGCTGCAACGACGTGGCCGAGTACCAGGCCAGCCGGGACGTGCCGGGTGTGCAGGTGCCCGAGGGGCTGGTTGCCCCCAATCGGGCCTCGGTCTACGTGGTTCCGCCGGCTACCGAGGCGGAACTGAGGGGCGCGGCCTGCCTGGCCCGGCCACCGCCCTACTTCCGGCCGGATCCCGCCGCCGCGACACCCCCGCCGGCCCCGCCAGCGAAGTAGGCACGCCGCAAGCGACGCGGGCGATTGAACCCCGGCATCCCGGTGGGCTACCCTGCAGCCCGCTTTCGACCTGCCAGCATCAGGATACGGAGAGGTGGCCGAGTGGCTGAAGGCGCACGCTTGGAAAGCGTGTTTACGGTAACCCCGTAACGTGGGTTCGAATCCCACCCTCTCCGCCAGTCGACCGGTGCCGCCCCACTCCTATAATCGGCCCCATGGCCGCTACCGGGGAACAGGCATTGCTCGACGACACCAGCGTCGCCCTGGTTGAGTCGACCCACGCCGCCAAGGTGGTCGCGGTGCCCGGGCCCGCCCTGCGCGCGACGCTCGTCCACGCCTATGCCTGCCGCGTCGGTCCGGATCGGCAGCGGGTGACCGTTACGCTCGACCGTAGCCAGGCCGCGCCGGTGCTGGTGGCACTCGGCACCAGCCGGCGGATTGCACTGGTCGCCTGCCACATCGGAAGCCTCCAGTCGCTCCAACTCAAGGGAGATGACGCCCGCTTCGTTGACGTGACCGATGCGGACCGCCGGTCGGCGGCGGCCCTCGGCGAGGAGTTCGCGCGGTTTGGCGCCACACTGGGCTACGGGGAGGCCATGATGAGGGCGCACATGGCCTGTCGTCCCGGGGAGGTCATGGCACTCGAGTTCACCGTGCGTCAGGCCTTTATCCAGACGCCCGGACCCTCCGCCGGCCAGCCCCTGGCAGGCCGGCCATGACCCTCACACTGGATGCGATCCGGCCGTGTTTCGAGGGTGCCATCCCGAGCGCCATCGCCACGTGCGATCCGGATGGCACGCCCAATGTTTCCTATCTCTCCCAGGTGGAGTACGTGGACGCGGGGCACGTGGCCCTGAGCTTCCAGTTCTTCAACACCACCCGCCGGAACATCCTGGCAAATCCGCAGGCTACGGTCCTGGTGTCGCACCCCGTGACGGGCGCGAACTTCCGGCTCACCGTCGATTACCTGCGGACTGAGACGGACGGACCGCTCTTCGAGCGCATGAAGGCCAAGCTCGCCGGTGTCGCGTCCCACGAAGGGATGGCCGGGATCTTCCGGCTGCGCGGCTCGGACGTGTACCAGGTGCGGGAGATCGAGGCGATCCCCGGGCAATACCTTGCCGAGCCGCCGCCGCGGCGCAACCTGCTGGCCGCGACCCGCGCCTGCTCCGGGAGACTCTCCGCCTGCACGGACCTCGCCACCCTGTTGGACGAGACGCTCGCCGGGCTCGAGGCCCACCTCGGTATCCATCACGCGATGCTGCTCATGCACGACGCCGCGGGACGCCGTCTCTACACGGTTGCAACCCGCGGGTACGAGCGCTCGGGAGTCGGGTCCGAAATCGCCCTCGGCGACGGGGTCATTGGCGTCGCCGCGGCCGAATTCACCCCTATCCGCATCGGGTTCATGACCCCCGAGTACGCCTACGGCCGCGCTGTCCGCGAGTCCACCCAGGCGAGCGGTCTCGCCGGCATGCTCGAGACCGAGATCCCGTTCCCCGGCCTCGCGGAGCCGCACAGCCAGCTGGCAGTGCCCATACTGGCCATCGGCCGGCTCATTGGCGTCCTGTACGTCGAGAGTTCGGAGGACCTGCATTTTGGCTACGACGACGAGGATGCCCTGGTGGCGGTCGCCGGCCAGCTCGGCATGGCCATCAGCCTCATGCAGTCGGCCCATGAACCCGCCGACGAAACGGTGGACGGACTGGCGCCCGCGGTCGGCAAGAGCGGGCCGGCGGTCGTAGTCCGTCATTTCGTCGAGAACGACAGCGTGTTCCTGGGCGACGAGTACCTGATCAAGGGCGTGGCGGGCGCGATCTTCTGGCGCCTCGTATCCGAGTTCGTGGAGCGGCAGCGCACCGAGTTCACCAACCGGGAGTTGCGGCTCGATCCGCGCCTGCGGCTGCCGGACATCGTCGACAACCTGGAAGCCCGGCTCATCCTCCTGGAGCGGCGCCTGAACGAGCACAAGGCCTGCGTGCGTCTGGCGAAGACGGGCCGCGGGCGCTTCCGTCTTGTCGTGAAGCGCCCGCTGACACTAGTCGACGTTCCTCGCAGTGCGTGATGCCGGTGGTTCCGGCATCTGGGGCACGAACACGATGTACGGCGTGGTGACCGTGCCGCCCGGGGCCACATAGGCGGGCGCCGGCTCGCCCGCCGGGCCCAGGCTCCGCACGTAGCGATACACGGCCCGCAGGTCCGCGTCGCCCAGTTCCGCGAGCGTGAACCAGGGCATCGGCGGCTGCCGGCGCGCGCGGGCCACCGTGACCCACTCGTCCTCGGTCAGGCTCGCGATCCGCAGCCGCAGGTTGGCGGCATAGCTGGTGCCCCAGGGACCCTGGAAGCCGACTGGCGACCCGGTCAGCCACTGGGCCTCGGGAACCTGGCCTTCTTTCGCCATGTACCCGTCGGTGTGGCAGTCGTTGCAGCCGCCGAACCGGACGATGAAACGGCCCCGGTCCAGGTCAGCGGGGCCGGCGGCCAGGGCGTTCAGCGACGGCAGCAGCAGGGCGGCGGCCAGGATGGCTTTGATATGCATGACTTCATGCCTCCGGAAAGTTACCCGTTGCGGCGCGGGAACCATCCCGCGCCTTCCGGAGTGCAGTCTGGTCGGAGTTCCGGTCGCCATTCCCTAAAAAGCCACTAGGTGGATCCTAAGAATTCCCTATCCCTGCGCTAGACTCGCCCCATGAACGTGGACGCCATCATGTCCCGGGAGCCGGTCACCGTCGGGATGGACGACGACCTCCACAGGGTGAAGGAGCTTTTCGAGCTGTACCGCTTTCATCACCTGCTGGTCCTGCTGGGGGAAAAGCTGGTGGGGGTGATCTCGGACCGGGACCTGTTGCGGGCCTCGAGTCCCTTCGTCGGGCGCGCGTCGGAGCGGCCCCAGGATCTCGCCACGCTGAACCGGCGGGTGCACCAGATCATGTCGCGCAATCTCGTGGTTGTGGCACCGGATACGTCCGTCGAGGAGTCCGCCCGGCTCATGCTGGGCAAGCGGGTGTCGTGCCTGCCGGTGGTGACCGCCGAGGGCCAGGTGCTGGGCATCGTGACCTGGCGGGACCAGTTGCGGTCCCTCCTGCCGCCACGATGAACGACGAAAATCTGCCCTTCGTCGCCCCGTGCCGCGAGCTGGCGCCGGCCGCGCCTCTGCGCTGGGTCCGGCTTGGCTGGCAGGACGTTCGCCGTGCGCCCGGCCCCAGCTTCGCCTACGGACTGCTGGTCGTGGCCATCAGCTGGCTCGTCAGCCTGCTGGCATTCCGGCTGGGTAGCTATGTGCTCGTGCTGGCCATGCTCTCCGGCTTCGTCTTCGTCGCCCCGGTGATCGCCATCGGCCTCTATGAAGTTGCCCGGCAGGTCGCCCGCGGCGAGGCGCCGTCGATCGCGCTGGCGTTGCGGGGCACTCGCCGGGCCTTCGGCAATGCCATGGTATTTTCCCTGGCCCTGCTGGTCGTGTTCCTGGTCTGGGCCCGGGCGGCATCCGCCATCAGCATCTTCCTGCCCATTAGCGCGAATGCCACGGCGCTGGAATTCGTCGCTTACTTCGGCATCGGCTCTGTCGTTGGCCTGATCTTCGCGTCGATTACCTTCAGTTGCAGCGCCTTCTCGCTGCCCATGATCGACGACCGGGATACCGACGCGGTCACGGCGCTGGTTACCAGCATCAACACCGTCCTCCGCAACAAGAAGGCAATGGTGGTCTGGGCGGCGATCATCGTCATCACCGTGCTGGTGGGCTTTGCCACCGCCTTCCTGGCCTTCGGGGTGCTGATCCCGCTGCTGGGGTACGCGACCTGGCACGGCTACGAGGAGGCCATCGACGCCAGCGCCTGGCCACCGGCGGAGGGCTAGGCGGGCACCAGGCGGCAGCCCCATGCCGCGCCGCGCCTGCCCGGGAGCCGGCCACCTTGCCCAAAGCGGGGCCACCGCATACCCTGTCGGCGGGTCCGCGCTGGTCCCCCCGCGGCGGCTAGCCGTGAACCCCGTCAGGTCCGGAAGGAAGCAGCGGTAGCGGTGATGCCGGGCGCCGGGGTGCGGCTGGCGCGGGCTCACTGTTGCTGTTGCACGTTGACCTTCCGGGGCCGCTTCTCCACGCACCTATGACCTACCTCGCCCTCGCCCGCAAATGGCGTCCACGGACCTTCGCCGACGTGGCGGGGCAGGGCCACGTCGTGCGGGCCCTCGAGAACGCGCTGAACTCCGGCAAGCTCCATCATGCGTTCCTCTTCACCGGCACGCGGGGCGTCGGCAAGACGACCATCGCCCGGATCTTCGTCAAGGCGCTGAACTGCGAGCAGGGGGTCAGCGGCCAGCCCTGCGGCGAGTGCCGGAGCTGCCTGGCGATCGACCAGGGGCGCTTCGTCGACTTTCTCGAGGTGGACGCGGCGTCCCGGACCGGCATCGACGACGCCCGGGAGCTGCTCGACAACGCCCAGTACACGCCGGCCGCCGGCCGCTTCAAGGTGTACCTCATCGACGAAGTGCACATGCTGTCCAAGCCGGCCTTCAACGCGCTGCTGAAGACCCTCGAGGAGCCGCCGCCCCACGTGAAGTTCCTGCTGGCCACCACGGACCCGCAGAAGATCCCGGTCACGGTGCTGTCCCGCTGCCTGCAGTTCAACCTGAAGCGCCTGCCCCAGGCCGCGATCCTGGAGCGGCTGGCCCTGGTTTGCGCCAACGAGGGCATCAGCGTCGAGCCAGGGGCCACCGCCAGGCTGGCCCGCGCCGCGGCGGGCAGCATGCGGGACGCCCTGAGCCTGCTGGACCAGGCCCTCGCCTTTGGCGACGGCACCCTGCGGGATGCCGACGTGGCCGAGATGCTCGGCAGCCTGGACCGGGCGCGGATCAGCGCGCTCCTGGAGGCCCTGGCGGAGGCTGACGCGCCGGGACTCCTCGGCCAGGTGCGGCAGCTGGACGAATTGGCGCCGGATTACGGCGACGTGCTGGCCGGCCTCGCGACGCTGCTGCAGCAGGTCGCCGTGGTGCAGGTGGCCGGGACCGGGGCACTGGACACCGAGGCGGCCGGCGAGGACGACTCCGCGTTCCTCGCACGGCTGGCAGCCAGGCTGACGCCGGAGACCGTCCAGCTGATGTACCAGATTGCCGTGATCGGCCGGCGGGACCTCGTCCTCGCCCCGGATCCGCGAACCGGCTTCGAGATGGCGCTGCTCCGCATGGTGGCATTCCACCCGGAGCGGCAGCAGCCCGCGGCGCCAGCGCCCGTGCGGCCAATGTCCGTGCCAGGGGCCCCGCAGCCTGCAGCATCCCCGGCGGCCACCGGCAAGGCACCGGCGGCGGGCGGGGACATTGGCGACTGGCCGGCCTTCGTCCAGACGCTCCGCCTGGATGGCGCCGCGCGACAGCTGGCGGCCCATTGCGCGCTCGCCGCCCAGTCGCCCTTCGAGATCCGCCTGACGCTGGCGAAGCGCAACGAGCACCTGCTCACCGACAACCTGCGCAACCGGCTCGTCGCGGGCGTGCAGGAGCGCCTGGGCAGTGCCGTGAAGGTGCAGGTCGCCATCGCGGACGCGGCCCGGGACACCCCGGCGGCCCGCCAGGCCGAGACCGATGAAGACGAACTGCGCCAGGCCCGCGAGCGCATTGCGGCCGACAGCAATGTGCAGCAGATGGCCGAGCTCTTCGGGGCCGAGGTCATCCCCGAATCCATCCGCAAGAACCCGAACCCGTCACCCCGGAAGTGAGTGAGCCATGAAAGCCGATATTGGCAGCCTGATGAAGCAGGCGCAGAAGATGCAGGCCCAGATGCAGAAGGCCCAGGAGGAGCTTGCGGGCCTGGAGGTGACGGGCGAGGCGGGCGGTGGCCTGGTCCAGCTCCGCATGACCTGCAAGCACGAAGTCCGGAAGCTGACCATCGATCCATCCCTGCTGGGTGACGACCGCGAGATGCTCGAGGACGTGCTGGTCGCGGCCTTCAACGACGCGCTCCGCAAGGTCGAGCGCACGGTGCAGGACAAGCTGGGCGGCATGACGGCCGGCCTTGGCCTGCCGCCCGGCCTGAAGCTGCCGTTCTGAAACGGCCTTCCTGATGCCGGGCGCCTGACGTGGCCTTTACTCCACTTCTCCAGGACCTGCTGGCGGCTCTGCGCTGCCTGCCAGGCGTGGGCCCCAAGTCGTCCCAGCGCATGGCCTTCCACCTGCTGGAGCGCGACCGGGAGGGTGCCCAGCGGATCATCCGGGCCCTCGGTGCGGCCCTGGAGCGCATCGGCCTCTGCACCCGCTGCCGGATGTTCGCCGAGACGGAGCTGTGCGGCATCTGTGGCGACGCTCGCCGGGACGCCGGCCTCGTCTGCGTCGTCGAGACCCCCGCCGACGTGATCGCCATCGAGGAGTCCGGCGTCTACCGAGGCCGCTACTTCGTGCTCCTCGGCCGCCTGTCGCCCCTGGACGGCATCGGCCCCGACCAGCTCGGCGTGCCGGTGCTGGAGTCCCAGCTGGGCGATGGCATCACCCGGGAACTCATCCTCGCCACCAGCGCCACGGTGGAGGGCGAGGCCACCTCCGGCTACCTGGCCAGCCTGGCGCGGGAGCACGGCCTCCGGGTCACCCGCATCGCCCACGGCGTGCCCATGGGTGGCGAACTGGAATACGTGGACGCGGGCACGCTGTCCCACGCCATCACGGCGCGAACGCCGGTGATGACGGAACGGTAAGCCCTAGCTGCGCCCCTCCGCCTGCCGCACCAGGTTCATCAGCCGCCGGTAGCTCTCGTAGCGCCGCGGATCGATCTGGCCGGCGGCGACCGCCTCCTGCACGGCGCAGTGGTCCTCCCGCAGGTGGCTGCAGTCGGTGAAGCGGCACTGGCGGCCGTACTCCTCGATCTCGATGAAGCCGCTGCTGATGGCCGTCCGTTCCGGGATGGCGGGCGCGAAGTCGCGCACGCCCGGCGTGTCGACGAGGCCGCCGCCTCCCGGTAGCGGGTGGAGGACGGACGCGGTCGTCGTGTGGCGGCCCTCGTCGCTGGCGAGGGAGATCTCGCCGGTCAGCACGTCGGCTCCTGGCGCCAGGGCATTCAGCAGCGACGACTTGCCGACACCGGACTGGCCCACCAGGATGCCAGTGCCCGAGCCGATCCACGCCCGCAGGGCGGCGATGCCGTCACCCGTGACCGCCGACACCGGAAAGACCGGGCAGGCCAGGGTCTCGTAGAGCGCCAGTTCGGCCAGCGGCGGTCCCGCCACGTCCGACTTGTTCCAGGCCAGGGCGCTGGCGGCCCCCATCAGCCGCGCCGCGCACAGGTAGCGGTCCGTCAGGTAGAGGTCCGGCAGGGGCAGGGCGGCCATCACCACGACCAGGTGGGTGACGTTGGCGGCGATCGTTTCCGGCTGGCCCCCGCGCCCGGACAACCGTTGCAGCTCGTTCTCCCGGGCCTCGATGCGCTCCACGACCACCGGCTCGCCGCTGCCGGCCGCCGTGAAATGCACGCGGTCGCCGCACACGACCCGCAGGTGGCGGCCCCGGATCATGTAGGGCAGCCGCGCGCCATCGGTTCGGGCGAGAATGCCGCGTCGCCCGTGGGCAGCGACGACGAGGGCGGCGGCCTCAGCGCCTTTGCTAGAATCCGCCGCGCCTGCCGGGGCGCGCTTCATCCGGAGCGCGGCCTGAATGGAGGAGCAGAAGGCATGGAATCGCAGGACAAGGCTTCAAAGTCGGACCCGGGGGCAGACCCGGGGGCGGACCGGCTGATCTGGATCGACCTGGAAATGACCGGCCTCGATACCCAGCGCGATTCCATCATCGAGATTGCGACGGTCGTGACGGACAGGGATCTCGTCGTCATCGCCGAGGGGCCGGTGCTGGCCATTCACCAGTCCGACGAGACCCTGGGCGCCATGGACGAGTGGAACACCCGGCAGCACGGCAAGTCCGGGCTCATCGGGCGGGTGCGCCAGAGCACGGTGAGCGCGGCGGAGGCCGAGCGGCGGACCCTCGAGTTCCTGGCCCCGCTGGTGGCGGCGAAGGCGTCACCCATGTGCGGCAACAGCATCTGCCAGGACCGGCGCTTCCTCGCGCGGGAAATGCCCGCCCTCGAGGCGTTCTTCCACTACCGGAACCTGGACGTGTCCACCCTGAAGATCCTCGCCGGCCTCTGGGCGCCCGCGGTGCTGGCCGGCGTGACCAAGAGCAGCACCCACCTCGCTCTGGCCGACATCCACGACTCGATTGCGGAGCTGCGGCATTACCGGCAGCACCTGATCATCAACCCGACGACGTGACGAACAGCGCCACGGTGCAGCCGAAGGCGAGCAGCCAGACCAGCGAGCGCAGCGTGGACCGGTCGGCGATGTAGCAGAGGCCGTAGGCAGCCCGCGCGACGGTGAAGGTGATGGCCAGGGCATCGATGGTGGCCTGGGGCGTGTTGCAGAGGTGGGCGATGATCACGCCCGCCGCAAACGGCGGGAACGCCTCGTAGGCGTTCTGCTGGGCAAAGTTTGCCCGGGCCGGCCAGCCCTGCAGTGAACCCAGGAATTCCCGGGGGCGGGCATTGTCGTAGCCCTTGATGCCGGACTTGGCGGCGCCGGCCCAGACGATGGGCATCAGGGCGGCCACCAGCACGCACCAGTAGGCGATGGTCATGGCTGGATCCTCCCCGTCATCAGACCGTTTCTCCCGCAAGCAACAGCCACGTCTCCACCACCGAGTCCGGGTTGAGCGACAGGCTGCCGATGCCCTGGGCCACGAGCCACCGGGCCAGGTCGGGATGATCCGACGGCCCCTGGCCGCAGATGCCGATGTACTTGCCTTCCCCGAGGCAGGCATCGATCGCCATCTTCAGGAGGATGCGAACCGCCTCGTCCCGCTCGTCGAACAGGCCCGCCACCAGGCCCGAATCCCGGTCCAGGCCCAGCGTCAGCTGGGTAAGGTCGTTGGAGCCGATGGACATGCCGTCGAAGTACCGGAGGTACTGGCGGGCGAGCAGGGCATTGGTCGGCACCTCGCACATCATGATGAGGCGGAGGCCGTTCTCCCCGCGCTTCAGGCCATTGGCGGCGAGCAGTTCCGTCACGCCCCGGGCCTCGGCAACGGTGCGCACGAATGGCACCATGACCTCCACGTTGGTCAGGCCCATGTCATCCCGCACCCGCTTCAGGGCGCGGCATTCCAGCTCGAAGCAGGGGCGGAAGCTCTCGGCCAGGTAGCGGGACGCGCCACGGAATCCCAGCATGGGATTCTCCTCGTGGGGCTCGTACTGCTGGCCGCCGATGAGGTTGGCATATTCGTTCGACTTGAAGTCGGACAGCCGGACGATCACCGGATGCGGCGCGAAGGCCGCCGCGATGCTGCTGATGCCCTCCGCGAGCCGCGCCACGAAGAACTCCACCGGGTCGCCGTAGCCGGCCATCTGCTGCCGGATGACCTCCCGCAGCTCGGGGCGCAGGCGGTCGAACTCGAGGATCGCCTTCGGGTGCACGCCAATCATGCGGTTGACGATGAACTCGAGCCGCGCCAGGCCCACGCCGTGGTTCGGCAGGCCGGCGAAGTCGAAGGCGCGGTCGGGATTCCCGACGTTGAGCATCAGCTTCACGGACAGTTCCGGCAGCTTGCTGAGCTCGATGCGCTGCTGCTCGAAGTCGAGCATGCCGTCGTAGACGAAGCCCTCGTCGCCCTCGGCGCAGGACACGGTGACCGGAACACCGTCCGGAATCGCGTGCGTGGCATCGCCGCAGCCGACCACGGCCGGGATGCCCAGCTCCCGCGCAATGATCGCGGCATGGCAGGTCCGGCCGCCGCGGTTCGTGACGATGGCGGAAGCCCGCTTCATCACCGGCTCCCAGTCGGGATCCGTCATGTCGGCGACGAGCACGTCGCCGTCGCGGACCAGGTTCATCTCGGCCGTGCCTGCAATAACCCGGGCATGGCCGGCGCCGATGCGCTGGCCGATGCTGCGGCCCCTGACGAGGACCTTCGAGCGCGTCTTCAGGCGGTAGCGCAGCAGGGTGTTGCCAGTGCGGCTCTGCACCGTCTCGGGCCGCGCCTGGAGGATGTAGAGCTGGCCGTCGACGCCATCCTTGCCCCACTCGATGTCCATGGGCCGGCCGTAGTGCTCCTCGATGACCAGCGCCTGGCGGGCCAGGGACTCCACGTCGGCGTCGGTCAGGGAGAAGCGGGCCGCGTCGGCGGGCGGCACGTCCTCGGTGCGCACCGTCTTCCCGGGCGCCCCGGAGTCCGCGTACACCATGCGGATCTTCTTGCTGCCCAGCTTCCGGCGGAGCACCGGCCGCCTGCCGGCGCGCAGGGCGGGCTTGTAGACGTAAAACTCGTCGGGATTCACGGCGCCCTGGACGACGGTCTCCCCCAGTCCCCAGGAGGACGTGATGAAGACCACGTCGCGGAAACCGGATTCGGTGTCGAGCGTGAACATCACGCCGCTCGCCCCCACGTCCGAGCGCACCATGTGCTGGACGCCCACCGAGAGCGCCACGAGCTTGTGGTCGAAGTTCTGGTGCACCCGGTAGGCAATCGCCCGGTCGTTGTAGAGCGAGGCAAACACGTGGTGTACGGCCTCGATCAGGCGCGGGAGGCCGCGGACATTGAGGAAGGTTTCCTGCTGCCCCGCGAACGAGGCCTCCGGCAGGTCCTCGGCAGTGGCCGAGGAGCGCACGGCGACGGCAAGCTCGCCCGGGTGGCCGGCGGCCATGGCGTTCCAGGCCGT
Source organism: Chromatiales bacterium (assembly GCA_016789845.1). Classification (GTDB taxonomy): domain Bacteria; phylum Pseudomonadota; class Gammaproteobacteria; order Steroidobacterales; genus SHZI01. Next base: position 103,616 of record JAEUQA010000037.1, on the reverse strand, counting down.
CGTGAGGTGCTCCACGAGCCCGCCGGGCAGCGGCGTCGCCATGATCCAGCCGCGGATCTGGCTGCCGGTGCGCGCGAGCTCGTCGACGTCGTCCACGTCGAGATCACGGAGCGCCGCGTCGATGCGGGCCGCAAGCCCGTCCTGCGCCAGGAACGCCCGGTAGGCGTCCGCCGTGGTGGCGAAGCCGTCCGGCACCCGCAGGCCGAGGGCGGACAGCTGGCCTAGCAGTTCGCCGAGGGAGGCGTTCTTGCCGCCCACCCGGTGCACGTCGCTCATCCGCAGCGAGCCCAGGGGAATCACGCAGGGATCCAGGTTGCCTCCAGTATCGCGACCGGCCATGATCGAGCCTGTTCCAGTGCAGTGTTGAAGACGCCGATGACGGAGCCCAGGGAGCCCGACGCACCAGAGCCGCGGAGGAATCGACGCGTCGTGTTTTTTCTGTCGGACCAGACCGGGGTCACGGCGGAGACGCTCGGCCGCAGCCTGTTGACCCAATTCGAAGGGTACGACTTCGATCAGGTGACTGTGCCATTTATCGATTCTGTTGACAAGGCAGACGAGGCCGTGCACCGGATCAATGCCTTCGCCACCGAGTCGGGCACGCGGCCGATCATCTTCAGCACCCTCGTGCACGACGAGATCCGGGAGCGCTTCGCCCGCGTCAATGGCCTGCTGCTCGACTTCTTCTCCACCTTCCTCGGGCAGCTGGAGCGGGAGCTGCTCATCCGCTCGTCGCACACGGTGGGGCGGGCCCACGGCATGAAGGACCCGGGCGCCTACGACAAGCGCATCGAGGCTACCAATTTCGCGCTCAACAACGACGACGGCACCCGCACCAGCGAGTACGACCGGGCCGACGTGATCCTGCTGGGCGTGTCGCGCTCGGGTAAGACGCCCACCTGCCTGTACCTGGCACTCACCTACGGCGTGTTCGCCGCCAACTACCCGCTGTCGGAGGACGAGTTCGAGACGGGCCGGCTGCCGCGGCTCCTCGAGCCCTACCGGGACAAGCTGTTCGGCCTCAGCATTTCCCCGGAGCGACTCCAACAGATCCGGCGGGAGCGGCGCCCCGAGGGGCGGTACGCGTCCATCGAGCAGGTGCGCTACGAGCTGCGGGGGGCGGAAGCCCTGTTCCGCCGCTACCAGATCGGCTGGGTGGACACGACCGGCTTCTCCATCGAGGAGATTGCCAGCAAGATCCTGAGCAGCACGGGGATCGAGCGCCGCGTCCGCCCCTAGTCGGCCCGCGCGGGCCTCAGATCATGCCGGTGGGGGCTGACAGTCCCGTGTGGTGGGCGATCCTGGCGATCTGCGCCGCGAGTTCGCCGAGGGGCGTCAGGGCGGCCGGTGTTGACAGGACGATCTCGCCGGGCAAGGTCACGTGCCGTTCCAGGTACACGCGCAGTGTCGCCCCGGCCGTTCCCGTCCCGGAGAGGCGATACACGATCCGCGCTCCGTTGCTGAAGATCAGCCGCACGCCCTGGTGGGCGGACTCGCTGGCGTCCACCGGGTCCCGGTAGTGGAAGTCGTCGGCCGTGTCGATGATTCCGCCAGCCGGGTTGGTGCCCTGCAGTGCCGGCAGCAGCCGGCGCAGCGCCTCCATGAGCTCGTTCGCCCGGCCCGCGTCGGGCACCACGTAGTCCCAGCGCTGGTAGTGATGCCGGCCGAACCGCGCCCAGTGGTCCCGCAGGATCCCGGGCAACGACCGCCCGTCCACCGCCAGCAGGTTCAGCCAGAACAGCACCGCCCACAGGCCGTCCTTCTCCCGGCAGTGGGCGGAACTGGTGCCGAAGCTTTCCTCGCCGCAGAGGCCGATGCGGCCGGCCTCCAGCAGGTTGCAGAAGAAGCGCCAGCCGGTCGGCGTCTCGTAGCAGGGGAGGCCCAGGCTGGCGGCCACGACGTCCAGTGCCCGGCTCGTGGGCATGGAGCGGGCGACGCCCGGCACGCCCTCCCGGTAGCCCGGGATGCGCGTGACGTTGGCCAGCATCACCGCGACGCTGTCACAGGGTGACAGGAAGGTGTCCGGTCCGAGGATCATGTTGCGGTCGCCGTCGCCGTCGGACGCTGCGAGCAGGTCCGGAGCGCCGGCACCGCGGGATTCGGCAACGAGGCCCGCGGCATCGATCGGGTTGGGGTCCGGGTGCAGGCCGCCGAAGTCCGGCAATGGCTCGGCGTGGCGCAGGGAATCCAGCGGCGCTCCCAGGCGTTCCACGAGGATCCGGCGGGCGTAGGGTCCGGTCACGGCGTGCATGGCGTCGAAGCGGATCCGGTGGCCCGCGCGGAGCCAGTCCGCGATGCGCTGGAAATCGAACAGCGATTCCATGAGCACGGCATAGTCGGCCACGGGATCCACCACCTCCACCACGAGGCCCGCGAGGCGGGTGATGCCGGTCCTGGACAGGTCGACGTGCGGCAGGTCGGCCCGGCGGTAGCCGGTCTGCTGCTGGCTGATGCGGAAGACTTCGTCGGTGACGTGCTCCGGCGCCTGGCCTCCGGTCGGCGTATTGAACTTGAGGCCGAAATCACCGGAGGGTCCGCCGGGATTGTGGCTGGCGGTAAGGATGAACCCGGCCGCGGCGTGGCGCAGGCGGATGAGGTGCGACGCCGCGGGTGTGGACAGCAGGCCGTGCTGCCCGACGATGATCTCGCTGACCCCGTTGGCGACGGCAACCGCCATGAGGCGCTGGATGGCCTCGCTGTTGAAGTAGCGCCCGTCGCCACCGATCACGAGTCTCGAGCCGGCGGGCAGCTTGAGGGTCGAGAACACGGCTTGCGTGAACATCTCGACGTAATGAGGCTGGCTGAACACGCTCACCTTCTTGCGCAGGCCGGCGGTGCCCGGGCGCTGATCCACGTATGGCGGAAAACTGACGTCAGTGATGTCAAGCGTGGACACGGTCACAGTCCTTCGCGGGTTTTCGTTTACTGTCGACTGCGGTTCAGCATCACGGAAAGTGTGCACGAAACGCTGTGCTATAGTCCAAACGTGCTTGCAGACAGCTACATTGTTCCTCAGTGCAGCGCCGAGCCGCGCAGCCTCGGCGCGCTCATGGCCCTGTACGAGGGCAACTTCATCAAGCTCGTCGCGCTCGCGCCGTTCCTGAAGGCCCCGGGCTCCGGCGTAACGCCGGCGCGGACGACCAGTGTTTCCCGCACGGCCCGCGATCTCGACCTGCATCTCTGCCTGGATGCCGTCACCCGGTACACCATCGATCTCCGCCTCACGTACCACTTCGAGGACGCCACGGGCCCGGCCGCTGATCCGGACCTCCACCTGCGGCTGTACCTCGATGCCCGCATGGTCGAGGTCATCAGCTGGTCCCTGGCGCACCGCCACGAGGTGCTGCGGCAGCTCGCCATCAGCAGTTCCCGGGAGCTCGACCGCCGCTGGTCCCGGAACATCATGCTGGGCAAATGGCTGGATTACCTGGTCGACATGGGCCACAGCCTCCGGGCCTGAGCGCCGTGACGCGCGTCACGGGCATCCCCGCCCGGCCAGCGCACCGCCCGCCAAGTGTGGATTGCTTCACCGGCACCCGGGCCGCATTTCGTTAACTTCAGCGGGTGCTAGCCCTCGCCCAGCAACTCCTGGCCCGTCGCAAGCCGGTCGATGACGACCGGCTGCTGCGCCTGTTCTGGAACAGGGCCGAGCTCAAGCGGGAGTTCGCCAGGGTCCAGCGGGAACGGGAGCGGATGGTCGACCAGATCCGCCAGCAGGAGGGCGCCCTCCTGCGGGCCCAGCAGCGCCTCGACCAGCTGGAGGGGCTGCTGGCCGACCCCGATCGGGCGGCCACTGCCGCCGTCTACTTCCAGCTGCGCGGCGTGTGGGCCTATGGCCGGCGCCGTCTCGGCCGGCTGGCCCGGGACCTCAGCACGCGCCAGCAGGAGCGCGAGGGACAGCGGGAGGCGGCCCGCTTCGAGGAGCATCGGCTGGCAGCCCTGCATGCCATCGAGCAGCGGTTGCAGCCGTTGCAGGAGCGCCGTGCGCTCCTGGAGGGCGAACTGACGGCGGTTCGCGCCCGGCGCTTCGAGCGCACCGGCTTCTGGAACTACTTTGCACGGCGTCGTCTGGATGGGGAGCAGGGCGTCCTGGTGGCCGCCCAGCAATCGGTGGACGAGCAGATCGGGCGCTATGAACGGGCCCGCCACGAGAAGCTGAAGGAGGAGGCGCCGTTGCCGGACACGCTTGGCGTCGAAGGCAAGCGGCTGGTCAACCTGTCGGTGATTGCCCTGGCCCAGGAGCTGGTGCTGGCCTTCGGCGAGCATGACGTGGCCGCGCTCGCCCGTGACGCGTCGCTGCGCCAGGTGACGGAGGTCGGTTACGGTTCGCTGCAGGCCTGCCGGGAGCTGAGCCGCAGGGTCGACGGCGTGCTCCGCCGCGTGGAAGGCATGGATGAGCTGGCGGGGCGCATGCGCCGGCGGGCGGAATTCCTGCGGCAGTCCGTGGGCTACCGGCGCGACAGCGACACGGTGCCGGCGGCCGACACCCTGGCAGTGATCCCCGCCGCACTGACCGGGGATGGCGACCCACGCCCGGCGGGCGGCCGCGAACTGGCCGTGAATGTGCTCGCCGACGAGTACTGGGACGTCTACGGCGTGCTGCTGCACTAGTCCGGCGATACGCTTCCCGGACCGGGCAACACCCCGCGGCGCTAGTCCTTGCCCGGCACCGCGTCGGCGTCGTCCGACTTCGCCTGGGTCAGCAGCGCCCGGCCCGTCGGCGCGATCCGCGAGTACTCCAGGGTCACGTTCGCCGCCGTCTCGAGGAGGGGATCCGGGGCCTCCTCGGGCTTGAGCTTCTCCACGGCATCCACGGCGGCCAGGCCGCGGGCCGCGCGCCAGGCGTTCTCCCGCTTGAGCTGGGCCACGCGCTGGGTCTCCCGCTCGCGCTTCCGGGTCTCCAGGTTCAGCGAGACGCTCTGCTGGGCGCGGGCCTCTCCCGCGGCGGCGATGCCAGCCTCCAGGTACTTCATGTCCGGGGAAGTCGCCAGCTCCGCGCTCTCGAAGCGCGTCAGCTGCGAGATGGCGGCGTCCAGGGGCTGGCTGGCGTCGAAGCGCGTCGCCGCGATCTGGTCCCAGGGCAGCGCGCGGTCGCGGCTGCTCTCGCCGATCTCGCTGGAGTCGATGGCGGAGGGCAGCGCAATGTCGGGGATGACGCCCTTGTGCTGCGTGCTGCCCCCGTTCACCCGGTAGAACTTGCCCATGGTCAGCGTGAGCTGGCCGAGGCCCTTGTCGGGCGTGGAGCGGGCCGCGTACTGGTCGAGTTCGTAGAGGTTCTGCACGGTGCCCTTGCCGAAAGTCTGCTGGCCGATGACCAGGCCCCGGCGGTAGTCCTGGATCGCCGCGGCGAAGATCTCGGATGCGGAGGCGCTGAACCGGTCGACCAGCACCACTAGCGGGCCGCTGTAGGCGACGGCCGGTTCCGGATCATCCAGCACCTCGATGAGCCCGTTGGTGTGGCGGAGCTGCACCACCGGGCCCCGGTCGATGAAGAGGCCGGTCAGCGACGTGGCCTCCGTGAGGTGCCCGCCGCCATTGCCCCGGAGGTCGAGGACCAGGCCGGCGATCTTGTCCCTGCGCAGTTCGCCGAGCAGGCGCCGGACATCCCGGGTGGTGCTGATGTAGTCCTTCTCGCCGCGATTCCGCGCGTCGAAGTCCTGGTAGAAGCTGGGGACCTTGATGACGCCGATGTTGACCGTCTCCCCGTTGCGCTGGATCGGGATGACGTCCTTCTTTGCCGCCTGCTCCTCGAGCTTGATCTTGTCGCGGGTCAGTTCCAGCGTGGTTTCCGGCGCCCCCGGTGCCGCATTGCCCGGGAGGATCTGGAGCTTCACCCTGGTGCCGCTCGGGCCGCGGATCAGCTGCACCACGTCGTCGAGCTGCCAGCCCACCACGTCCACCATCTCGCCGTTGTTACCCTGGCCCACGGCCGTGATGCGGTCGTTGGCCTTCAGCCGGCCGTCGATCGACGCGGGGCCGCCCGGGATCACGTTCATGACCTGCACGAAGTCCTCGTCCAGCTGCAGGGAAGCGCCGATGCCCTGGTAGGACAGGCTCATCTGGATCCGGTATTCCTCCGACTGCCGCGGCGACAGGTAGCTGGAGTGGGGATCGAGCGTGCGTGCGAAGGCGTTCATGAACGTCTCGAACACGTCGTCGCTGTCGAGTGCGTTGATGCGATCGAGCACGCGCTGGTAGCGCTTGCGAAGGATGTCGCCGGTTTCCTTCCAGGTCTTGTCGGCCATGATCAGGCTGAGCGCGTCGTTCTTCACGCGCCTGCGCCAGAGGTCCTGCATCTCGGCCGGCGTGTCGGCCCAGGGGAGCTTCTCGCGGGCGAAGACGTAGTCTTCATCCACGGTGAAGTCGGGTTCCTTGTCGAGCAGGCTCATGGCGTAGCCGATGTTCTGCTGGGCCCGCAGGCGATACAGGCGGAAGATGTCGAAGACCGGCTCCATGTCGCCACGGCGCAGGGAGTCGTCGAGCGTCGTCTTGTAGCGGGCGAAGTAGGCGATGTCGGACTGCAGGAAGTAGTGCCGGTTGCCGTCCAGGGTTTCCAGGTAGGTCTTGAGCGTGGCATCGGACAGGGCGTCGTCCACGGTCAGCCGCGAGTAATGGGCCCGCTCCACGAACCGGGTGACGAGGCGCGCCACCTGGCGTTCCCGGGAGGTCGTCTCGAGCACGGCCGGCGTCACCGGCCCTGCCTGCTTGGCGAGCACCGGCACGGCGGGCCCGAGGGTCACCGTGACCAGGGCGAGCAGCACCGCCAGGTTGACGGACTTCCAGGCTTGGTTGGGAGAGATGTTCATTCCTGTCGACTTTGCGGGTGAGCGGCGTTTCGGGCGACTTGTCGGCCTAGGCTAGACTTGGGTCCGGAATGAGGCAAGCGCAAGGTCCGGAGTTTCATGCAGCCTTTGACAGTCGTTCTCGGAATTGTGCTGGGCAGCGTCTTTTCGATTGCCTTCGGCCTCGCCATCGTCTGGTTGATCTTCGGCCTGCGGCAGGGAGAGGATTCGCGCTTCGCCCTGGAACTGCCGGAGCTTGCCCGGGCCACCGTGCTGTTCACCGGCATCACGGTGGTCTCCGCGTTTGCCTTCCTGGGTTCGCTGCGGGCCGCTCCCTGGCGGGTCTGGCCGCTGGTCGCTCTGGCGGCCGGACTCGCCGGCATCGGTTTTTATTACTGGCCGGCCTGATTGATCGGTGTGCGGGCGCCGGTTCTTCTCGTTGGCCCGACTATACGAGGGCCCGCCGGGCCGCGGCCGGCAAGCTGACATAAAAGTGAAAATGAGATCTCAATTCACTGAAAATGTTAACGAATCTACCCCTCGTCCCGGTCGGCCTCCGGGTCGGCATGGCGGTCCCGCCAGCCCAGGCGGACGAGCAGGTACCAGACGCCGGCGATGAGGGCCGGGGCGAGGAGCAGCCACCAGGCCAGGAATTCGCCCCGCCCGGCAGCCCCGTAGATGCTGCCCAGGTAGTCGCTGAGCCCGAGCTTGCCCTCGTAGGCCCCGATCAGCCGTTTGCCCGCCATGTAGCTGGCGACGGGCAGGATGAGCCCGCCGGTGATGGCGAGGCCCAGCAGGGCGAGCAGGCGGGTTTTCACCCCGCTAGTGTCACACCGCCGCCGCGCCCGGGAAAGCTCGTCCCGCCGGGATGCAGCAGGCAGAGGCCGGATGGCGGCTCAGTCCAGTCCGGGCACGGCGTCGGCCCGGAGCGCCCGGGGCGGCCTGCCCAGGCTTCGGCCGGCGGCCGCCCGGAGTGACGCCAGGCTGGCCTGCCGGTCCGCCTCCAGAAAGTCCCGGACGAGGGTCGCCACCGTCTGCCTGCCCCCGGTGGCCTTGCGGAGTTCCAGGTCCAGGTCGTGGAAGATGGCCACGGCCCTGGCCGTCACCGGCCCCGACGACGAGGCCGTGCGCAGGCTTGTCGCCTGCGCGCCCCGGCGGCGGAAACCGCCGATGGCGGACTCGTAGCGGGCCGCCGAAATCGTCCCGGAATCCTTCAGTGCCCGCAGGGACAGGTATTCGGCGAGTCCCTCGTCGATCCAGTCCTCGTCCCGGGGCGTGTCCAGGTCGGCCAGCAGCACATGGACCATTTCATGCAGCACCGTGCTCGTGCCGTTCTCGCTGATGAGGGGCCGGTTGGCGTGGACGAAGATCGAGTTCGGCGCTGACAGGGCGCCGAGCCACATGGGCTCGGCCGCGGCGACGATGCTGATGTAGCGGGCACCGGGCGGCCTGTCCTTGCCCGGCGCGAGCTCCGGGACCAGCTCGGGCAGCGTCCAGCGGAGCAGCCCGAGCATGGCGATCCGCTCCATGCGCAGGCCCCGCGGGGCGGTCACCGTGATCTCGATCCCGGCAATGACATCCCGGCGGGTGCCGAGATCGCCCGCGGTGATCCAGCCGATGGGCCGGGGCAGGCGCTTGCCCGGGTTCCGGATCGGCAGGCGACCGGCTCCATCGGGCAGGTAGGGCGTCACCAGTGACCAGTTCCGGGGCAGGCGGATGGCGAGCTCGCCGTCCAGCGTGCTGCCCCGGGCCCGTCGCCAGGACTTCACGGGAAATGCGGCGTCGCCCCGGAAGATGGCGAACCGCTCGCCGACGAACGCCGCGTTGCCGGGGGCATTCCCGCCCTGCCGGCGGCGATCGAGGGGCACCCGGTAGCGGAGCGTGCCCCCGCTGGCGGGCGGCGTCCAGCGCACCCGGTCCTGCTCGAGGACGATCTTGCCGTCGCCGGTGATCTTCTCGAGGCGGGTCCGGTCGAGGACCAGTTCCCGGAGTTGGCCGTTGCCCTGCCGGACGACGATCCGGGCCGGGGTCAGGGAGGTGCCGGCGGCCAGGTCGAGCTCGAAGCGGGCCTCGATGTCCGCGGCGGCGGCGATTCCCGTGCTGAGCAGGCCGCCCGCGAGCAGGCCGGCGGCGAGGAGCGCGACAAGGGCGGCCGGCCACCGGCCCGGTCCGGCAACCGTCAGGACGGTCCCTCCTGGGTGATGAACTGGCGCAGCTCACGCCCCAGTCCGTTGCAGGCCGCCGTCTGGGTGCGGGCAATGAAGGGCAGCGGGAGGATGATGGCCGGCACCATGGACGTGCCGTGCACGTCCGTGCTCACGGCACCGGAATGCTCGGCCCTCTTGAGGTCCCACACGGTCGCCTCGTAGGAGCCGTTGTTCTCCCACCAGACCAGGCCGAAGCAGCCGCCGCCCACCGTGCTGGCGGCGCAGCTCATGCCGCCGCCGCCCGAGGTGCGCTCCGTGCTGCCCTTGACCCACACGAGATAGCGCACGCCCCGCGCCGTGATGCGCTCGGCGACGCCGGGCCGCGCGAGCAGTTCCGGCAGCGCCTCGATGTCCTGGGGCATGGTCCGGGGCTCGAACCAGGGGAAGAGCTCGTCGCGGAACTTCTCGCCCGGATACACGTTGAGCCCGTTGCGGCCCCCGTCGAGCTCGTCATTGACGCAATCGAGGAAGCCGGACTCGGTCTTGTTGCCCTGGTGATAGCTGGTGGCCAGGATGACGACCGACTCGTCGCCGGCGATGCCCGTGGCGGCGTTCTTGGTTTCCTCCACCCGGGAGGTCACGCAGCCCGACGCGCCCAGCAGGACGAGCAGGGTTGCGGGGAGGAGTGCCCTGGCCAGGACACCTTCGGGAGCTGGAGTGCGTGATTCAGGGAGCTGGGGCATCGGTCTTCTCCATTGGCATCACACCACGGGCGCGCGCTTCGTTGGCGAAGTTGACCGTGAGCATCGCGGCGGCGTCCCGCAGGGCCAGGATCGTGGCCTGCTCCATGGAGCGCGCGGGTCGCAGCAGGGTCGAGTCGCTCTCGCCGTAGGCGCTGATGTTCCAGGCGGTGAGTTCTGTGCCGTCCGGCCGGAACACCTTGACAGTGTAGCGTATCCAGACCGAGTACTGGTCCGTCGCGGACTGGCTCGGCAGCGAGAACTCGAAGGCGGCCACGGTGGGTTCGATGATGGCGCTGTAGCCGGCCGCCGCGGCGCCGGAGGGGCGCGAGTCCACGCGCGTTGCGCTGCGAAACAGGCGTCGCGAGACGCTTTCGAAGAGCGCCACGTTGGCCTTGCCCAGCTCGATGTCCCACTTCGCATCCCCGGGCACGTTTTCCCGGTAGCGGTAGTTGGCAAACTCCTCGGTGAAATGCAGGGCGATGTCCAGGGGCAGGGGCTCGACGACCGGCTCCGGGAAGGTGGTGGGCACGATCAGGGCCTGGTCGCACCCCGCCAGCAGTGGCAGCAGCAGGGTCACGCTCCGGATAAAATGCCGCGACATCGAACGAATCTAGCATGCCCCCGTCCAGGAGTTTCCCGTGCCCCTTCCCGAAAGTTTTCTGGCGGAATGCCGCCGTTTCCTCCCCCCGGGCATGCCTGCCGAGGGGCTGGTCACCCGGCGGCTGGGCCGGACGCCCGAGCTCTGCGAGCGGCTGAACGGCTACATCCTGGCCCGGCAGAAGACGGGGGTGTTTTCCGAGCCCGGGGACTTTCCGGATGGCCGGCTGCCCCGGGCGGGGGAGTTCGCGGTGCTGGTGAACTTCAGCGACGAGCCGCGGTGCCTCATCCGCTACGAGGAGTGCGCCGTCCTGCCGGTCGGCCTGGTCGGTCCCGAGCACGTGGCGGTGGAGACGGCCGCGCTCCGCGACGTAGCGGCGTGGCGCAAGTTCCACCGGGACTACTGGGCGCCGGTATTTGCCGCGCGGGGCCGGACCCTCACGGACGACGAGCCCATCGTCTTCCAGCGCTTCACCGTGCTCTACCCGCCACCTCCCGGCGGGGGCCCGTGAGCGCCGCCAGGTCCAGGTTGTCCTCGAAGCGGTCCCGCCGCTCGGCGAAGCCCAGCGGGTCCGGGTGGATGATGAGTTCGCAACCCGGGTACGCCGCCTCGATCCACGCCTCGACCTCGTCCAGGATCCGGTGGGTCTCGACGAGGGACGTGCCGCCTTCCAGTTCCAGGTGGAACTGCACGATGTAGCCGGACCCGCCGTGCCGGGTGCGGAGATCGTGGAAGCCCAGCACCTGCGGGTGGCCGACCGCGAGTTCCCGGATGCGCTGCCGGTCGGCATCGGGAATTTCCCGGTCCAGCAGGATGTCCAGGGAGGTCGCCGCGATGCTGAAGGCGCCCCAGGCCAGGTAGGCGGCCACCGCCAGGCCCACGGCGGGATCCACCCAGGCGAGGCCGGTAAACGCCGCGACGGCCACGGCGGCCACGACGCCCGCATTGACGAGCAGGTCGGACCGGTAATGCATCGCGTCGGCGGCGATGGCCACGGACCCGGTTTCCCGGCTCACGTAGCGCTGCCAGCCGAGCAGCGCCAGCGTGACCACCGTCGAGGCCAGGATGACCGCCATGCCGGCCACCGGCCGCGCGAGCGGGGCGGGCGCCAGCAGGCGCTGCACGGCCTCGAAGCCGACGAACAGGGCCGACCCCGTGATGATCACCGACTGCAGCAGTGCCGCGAGGCCCTCGGACTTGCCATGGCCGAAGCGGTGCTCCACGTCGGCCGGCGAGAGGGAGAAGCGCACCGCCCAGAAGGTGAGCAGCGACGCGAGGACGTCCAGGAAGGAGTCGGCCAGCGAGCTCAGCACCGACACCGAGTCCGTGGCGCGCCAGGCCCAGGCCTTGGCGATGACGAGGGCCACGGCGACGCCCACCGACGCGTAGGTGGCGGAGCGCATCAGCCTGGCGCGCCGGGCGTTGCGGGACTCGTGGGCGAGGTTGCTCTCGTGGGGCAGGGTGCTCATGGGTGAAGTTTAACCCGCCGGTGCCGGCGGTCGCCGGCCATGGCCGGCGGGTAGCCGACCCGTTACCATGCACCCGCCCATGGCCCCGACCGACATCCTGCAGATCCTCGCGATGGCGGCCGTCTGGGGCGGCTCCTTCCTGTTCCTGCGGATCGCCACGCCGGATTTCGGTCCCGTGCCCCTCATCGCGATCCGGGTGGCGGTCTCCGCCCTGTTCCTGCTGCCGGTGCTCCTGGTGCGGCCCGCGTGGCGCGCGGAATTCCGCCAGAACACCGGCAAGCTCTTCCTGCTCGGCCTGACCAACGCGGCGCTGCCCTTTCCCCTGTTCGCCTATTCCACGCTGTTCGTGACGGCGGGCTTTGCGTCGATCATCAATGCGACCGCACCGCTCTTCGCGGCGCTGGTGGCGGGCGTCTGGCTCCGGGACCGGATCACGCCCGGCGGCTTCCTGGGCCTCATCATCGGCTTCGGCGGCGTGGTGCTGCTGGTGGGCGGCCTGCCGGACGCCAGGCCGGGCGCCCTGCTGGCCATCGGCGGCTCCCTGTTCGCGGCCTTCCTGTACGGGGTTTCCGCCAGCTTCGTGAAGCGGCACCTGGCGGGCGTGAACGCCTGGGTGACCACCATCGGCAGCTTCGGCTTCGCGGCGCTCATGCTCGCGCCGCTCGCCGTCCTGACCTGGCCGGCGGCGACGCCGCCCGCCGCGTCCTGGGCCGCGGTCCTGCTTCTCGCCATCCTCTGCACGGCGATCCCGAACATCTACTACTTCCGCCTGCTGCTGCGGGTCGGTCCCGGCAAGGCCATGTCCGTCGCGTTCCTGATCCCCGTCTTCGGCATCCTCTGGGGTGCGCTGGTGCTGGGGGAGAAGGTGACGCCGGCCATGCTGGGCGGCGGGGCGGTGGTGCTGCTCGGCACGGCCCTCGTGGTGGGCGTGATCGGCCGGCGCCTGGGCGGGATGCCGGCCGCGGGTTGAGCTAGCATGGTGCTCCAACCGGGAGACGCGCCCATGCCCAATCGACTGATCCTGATGCTACTGCCGCCACTGCTGGCGTTCCTGGCGGGCTGCACCACGCCGTCTCCGCCCCGGCACGAATCCCAGGCCGCGCCGGGCGCGAACCTGGCCGGCTACAGCACGTTCAGCCTGACCCCGTCCGCCAGTGACGAGCTCGGAGATTCGCCCCTGCGCCTGCTGGACGTGAACATCCGCAACGCCATTCGCGCGGAAATGACCCGGCGCGGCTACCGGGAGGAGGAGGCGAACCCGGAGCTGCGCATCGACTACGAGACGGCGGCCCAGGACAAGGTCCGTTCCAGCCCCTTCCGCGTCGGCATCGGCATGGGCAGCTGGGGCGGCAACGTGGGCGGCTCCGTCAACGTGGGCACGCCGAGCGTCGAGAGCTACCAGGAAGGGCGGCTCGTGATCCACATTGCCGACGCCGCCAGGAACCAGGAAGTCTGGTACGGCACGGTGGCGGGCAAGGTCGGCCGGCAGACGCTGGACGCCGCCGCGGTGGCGCGCGTCGTGGCGCTGGCGATGGAGGACTTCCCGGCGCGCGTCGCCGCTCCCTAGCAGCCGGGGGAAGGCTCAGCCCGGCGGGATGAGCACCTGGTCGATGAAGTGAATCACGGCGTTCCGGGTGCCCACGTCGACGCTGGTCACCCGGGCGCCATTCACGGTGAGCCCGCCCGGGCCGGCGCTCACGGCCAGCGTGCCGCCGTTGAGGGCATCGAGGCTGGCGCCGTTGCCGAGGCTGGCGGCCGGCCGGTCGCCGGCGACCAGGTGGCCGAGGAGCAGGGCCCGGAGCCGGGGCTGGTTTTCCGGTTGCAGCAGTTCCTCCAGCACCCCCGGTGGCAGCCGGGCGAAGGCGGCTTCCGTGGGCGCGAACAGCGTGAAGGGTCCCGGTCCCGCCAGGTCGGCCACCAGGCCCGCGGCGGCCACCGCCCGGCCCAGCGTGGGCATGTAGCCGGTGGTCACGGCCAGGGTCATCCAGTCGGCGTCCTGCCCGGCGGGTGACGGGGCAGCCGACGCCACGGCGGCGCTGGCGGCCAGGGCGATGGCGAGCAGGCCGGCCCGCGGGGCGGGGGCCAGGGGCAGAGTCCGGCGCAGGGGCGGGGGCAGGGGCATGGGATCAGTCTCCGGGCTGGTGCCTATACATATATAGGCACGTTCGCCCCGGGAGCCCGTGCCGGATTCAGGCCGGCTGGCGGCTGTGCGAGACTTCGACCCCTTCAACAGCCTGACCTGCAGGGAACGGACGCGCCAATGACCAGCCAGATGAAGATCCACAAGGGCTACGCCGACGGCCGCTGGGGCCAGGTCCATTACACCGAGTGCGGCGCGGGCGAGCCCCTCGTGCTCGTCCACCAGTCGCCCACCGACAGCGTGCAGTTCGCGCGGGTGCTGAAGCCCCTGGCGCGCCGGGGCATCCGGGCCATCGCCATCGACATTCCCGGCTTCGGTGGCTCCGATGCGCCCGACGCGCCACCCGCCATCCCGGACTACGCCCACATCGTGCCTGCGGTCCTCGACCGGCTGGGCATCCCCCGCGCGAGCGTGCTCGGGCATCACACCGGCGCCGTGGTGGTCACCGAGGCGGCGCTGCAGTTCCCGGACCGGGTGCACAAGGTGATCCTCAACGGGCCGCTGCCCATGAGCGACGAGGAGCGGGGCCAGTGGCGCGCGCTTCTCGCCCGGGAGAAGGAGTGGAACCTGCGCTGGGACGGGAGCCACATCAAGGAACTCTGGGACTTCCGCTTCAACGCCCAGCCTGCCTGGACCGACCTGGAGGCCTTCCACGCCAACTTCATCCACGGGCTGCTGGCCGGAAGAACCGTGTGGTATGCCCACGACGCGGTCATGACCTACCGTCACGAGGAGGCCATCGAGCGCCTCACCCAGCCCTGCCTGATCCTGGCCAACACGGGCGATGCCATCTACTACCTGTCCCAGCGGGCCCGGGAACGCTGGCCCCGCCTGGCGTACACGGAGCTCGACGGCGGCACCATCGACATCATCGACGAGCAGCCCGAGGCCTGGAGCGAGGCCGTGGCGGCGTTTCTCGGCACGCGGGAACTGTGACGCCTGCCTTGCCACCGGTGACATAACGCGGGTAAGGTCGCGCTACGGCTGCCATGGGGGGCGGCGGCGTGCGGGGTGACCGGCGGGGCCGGTACGCGCGCGTGATGTACGGATTCACACGGGGAGGAATTACCCAATCATGAACACTCAAGGCATGACTACCCAAGAGAAGAGCGTCCTGGCTGTCGCGGTGGCTGCCGCGGTCGGCGGGGTTCCGGGCACGGCGGATGCGGCGGTCTACACCGCCACGCTCACCCAGGTCCTTACCTACAGCAACAACGGCACGGCAGGCTCGGCGGGCAACATCACCTCGTCCACGGCCACCTGGTCCTACGACACGGTGACCCAGCTGCTCACCCAGACCGGCGGCACCTACAACGTCCGCCTCACCACGGCCCCCACCAGCACCCTGTACCGGACGTCCATTACCGGCCTGGTCATTGGCAACAGCGCCGCGGCCACTGCCGCGACCTTCGTCTGCACCGAGGGCAACTTCGGCGGCGGCGTGGGCGCCAGCATCTGCGGCAACTACACGCTGGGTGCCAACTTCACCAACGAGTCCACCACCAGCTGGGGACCCGGCACGGCGTTTTCCCGCACCCTGGGCGGCGACGACGCGGCCGCCGGCCCCCAGCAGAGCATCCATACGCTGGACGGCTTCAGCCAGCTGAGCTTCGACCCCACCCCCGGCACGGGCACCCTGGTGCTGGCCAACAAGACCTGCTCCGGCCCCTGCGGCACGCTGCCGGTGGGCGCCTTCAACAATGGCCAGCAGTGGACCCTCGGCAACCTGCAACTGCAGGCCGCCCCAGGCGCCACGGACGACGCAGTCACCGCCGAGTCGGGCGTGCTCACCGCGATTGACGTGCTGGCCAACGACGTGGGCTACACCGATCCGGTCACGGTCACCATCGAGGTGGGCCCGGACCAGGGTGGCACCGCCGTGGTCACAGCCGGCACCGACCCGGCCGTCGTGCGCATCAACTACACCTCGGCCCCGGGCTTCGCGGCCACGGAGACCTTCACCTACCGGGCGGTCAGCGGCGCACTGGACAGCACGGGCGTGGTGACGGTCACGGTGGAAGACACCGTGCCGAACGCCTTCACCTTCGCCACCCAGACCGGTGTGGCGATCAGCAGCGTGGTCACCTCGGCGGCGGCCACCATCAGCGGCATCTCCACGGCGGTGCCGATCTCGGTCACCAATGGCACTTACTCCATTGACGGCGGCGCCTACACGGCGGCGGCGGGCACGGTGAACAACAACCAGGACGTCACCGTGCGGCACACCAGCGCCGCCACGCCGGCCACCGACACCGTGACCACCCTCACGGTTGGCGGCGTCGCCGGCACCTTCACGTCCACCACGGTGCTGCCCGACACGATTCCCGATGCCTTCAGCTTCGCGGCCCAGACGGACGTGGCGCTCAACACGGCCATCACCTCCGCGCCGGCGACCATCACCGGCATCAATGCGGCGGCGGCCATTTCCATCACGGGCGGCACGTACTCCATCGACGGGGGGGCCTACACCGCGGCGGCGGGGACCATCAACAACAACCAGACGGTCACGGTGCGCCAGACCAGCTCGGCGGCGGCCAGCACGGCCACCACCGCGACGCTGACCATCGGCGGGGTATCGGCCGACTTCACGGTCACGACGGCGGCGGCGGGCGCGGACCTCACGCCGGACCCGTTCACCTTCGTGGACCAGGAGAACGTGGACCGGGATACGCTGATCACTTCCGCCCCGGTGACCATCACGGGCATCGACGGGCCGGCGCCGATCACGGTCACCGGTGGCCAGTACTCCATCGACGGTGGTGACTTCACGGCGGCGGCGGGCACCATCAACAATGGCCAGACGGTCCGGGTGCAGCACACCAGCGCGTCCACCAGCGCGACGGCCGTGAGCACGACCCTCACGGTGGGCGGGGTTTCGGACGTCTTCTCGAGCGCCACGCGCCGGAACGGCGGGAGCAGCTCGGCGGACGGGCTGATGCTCAGCCTGCTGGGCCTGCTCGGCCTGGCCCGGCGGCGGAACCGCCGCTAGTCCACCACCGTCACGACGCCTACCCGGGAGGGCCACTTCGGTGGCCCTCCTTTTTTGTGCCCGATGGCCGGCGCGGGGCGGCCTTATGTCTCCTGGCATTGCGGGGAAACGGGGGCGGGCGTAGCCTTTCCGTCCACGCCTAACGCCTGGACAACGAAGCGGGGGGAATATCCACATGAACAGGCACCAGAAGGCCAGCCTGGCGACCGGCATCGCCGTGGGCCTGGGGAGCGCGGGCGTCGCCGAAGCCGCCACCCATGCCGCCACCCTGGTCAGCTACGGGTTATGGAGCAACAGCGGGCTCTCTGCCGGCAACATCACGTCCTCCACCGCCACCTGGAGCTACGACGACGTCACCAGCGTGATGACCCAGACCGGTGGACTGCTGAACGCCCGCTTCACCGTCGCGCCGACCACCACGCTGTTCCGCACCTCCATCACGGGCCTCGTGGTCGGCAACGGCGGCGCGGCCGCCGCCAGCACCTACGTCTGCACCGAGGGCAACTTCGGCGCCGGCGTGGGCGCCAGCATCTGCGGCAACTACAACTTCGGCGGCGATCTCGTCAACGACTCGTCCGTGACCTACGGCCCGGGCACGGCCTCGGCCCGGACGCTCGGTGGTGATGACGCCGCCCTCGGCCCGCAGCAGAGCCTCGCGGATCTGGACGGCCTCAACACGGTGAGCTGGGTCGGCACCAACTTGACCCTGTCCAACGCCGCCTGCACGGGGTCCCCGTCGGCGTGTGCGGCCACCGGCGGCTTCAACAGCGGCTACCGGCTGGTCTTCCAGGTGGTGCCGGTGCCGGCCGCCGTCTGGCTGTTCGGGTCCGGCCTGGCCCTGCTGGGCGTCGCCCGCCGCCGCCCCGCTGCCGCCTGATGGTCACGCTGCACGTCCGCAAGCCGGATTTTCCTTATGTAAAGCGGCCCATTGCCAGCGCATTAACTTTCCGTATAGTCGGAATCCAGAAGGAACGGGCAAACCCGGTGTGAGCCGGGGACGCAAAGTTTCGGGTCTTGCTCTCCACCACGAGCGCGCACAAGAACAGTGGAGAGGGGGGAGATGGCCGGGCTACTACCTTCCAGAAGCGTAGATAAAAGAGCTCTTAGAAACAAAACTCTCTGGAGGATTTTCTCAATGGATCACAAGCAAAAGAGCGCCTTGGCTGTCGCCGTTGCTGCCGGTATCGGCGGCATGGCTGCAACCGATGTCGCCCAGGCTGCCGTCTACACCGCCACGCTGACCCAGGTGCTGACCTACAGCAACAACGGCACCGCGGGTTCCGCAGGTAACATCTCGTCGTCCACGGCCACGTTCTCCTACGACGACACGACGAACCTGATCACCCAGACGGGCGGCCTCGTCAACATCCGTCTGACCACGGCTCCCACCAGCACCCTGTACCGGGCCTCCATCGCGGGCCTGGTCATGGGCAACGGTGCGGCGGCCACTGCGTCCAGCTACGTCTGCACCGAGGGCAACTTCGGCGCCGGCGTCGGCGCCAGCATCTGCGGCAACTACCTGCTGGGTGCCAACTTCCTCAACGAGTCCACCACCACCTGGGGTCCCGGCACGGCGGCGTCCCGCACCCTCGGCGGCGACGATATCGCCGCTGGCCCGCAACAGACCATCAGCTCGCTGGACAACATGACGACCATCAGCTGGGTCGGCACGACGCTCGTCCTCGCGAACAAGACCTGCGGCGGTCCCTGCGCCACGCTGCCGGCCGGTGCCTTCAACAACGGCCAGCAGTGGACCTTCACTGCCGGTCCGCAGGTTGTGCCGGTCCCGGCCGCCGTCTGGCTGTTCGGCTCGGCCCTGGGTCTCCTCGGCGTCGCTCGCCGGCGGGCCATGGCCTGAAGTTGACGTGACCATGAACAGGGGCT
Organism: Chromatiales bacterium; assembly: GCA_016789845.1. Taxonomy (GTDB): domain Bacteria; phylum Pseudomonadota; class Gammaproteobacteria; order Steroidobacterales; genus SHZI01. The sequence goes on along the minus strand of JAEUQA010000037.1, from coordinate 84,864 downwards.
GAGTTCGCTCGGTCCGGTTCCGGGAAAGCCCCGCTTCGGCGGGGCTTTTCTTTTGTGAGCCCCGTCCGGAGCCCGGGGCCCCGCCGGGCCGGTACAATCCCCGATTTCCCTGGATTCCCGGAGCCGCTCCATGAGGCCTGACTGCCGCACCCTGACCGTCCTGCTGCTCGTCCCCCTGCTGGCCGTCCTGGCCGCCTGCAGCTCCCCGGAAGACAAGGTGGCCGGGCACCTGAAGAAGGCCGAGGACTTCATGGCGGCCGAGGACTTCAAGAAGGCGGCCATCGAGGCCAAGAACGCGGTCCAGATCCAGCCCAAGAACGCCCAGGCCCACTTCATCCTGGCGAAGCTCGCCTGGCGGGAGTCCAAGTTCCAGGAGGTCTTCTCCCAGCTCCAGATGGCCGTCGAGTCGGACCCCACCCTGATCGAGGCCCGCCTGCGCCTCGGGGATCTCTATTTCTCCTCCGGGGACGTGGAGCAGGCCGCGGCCCAGGCCGAGGCCGCCCGCCAGCTGGACCCCGACCGGGCCGACGTGCACCTGCTGTCGGGCAAGGTGCTCTACCTGAAGGGCGACCTGCCCGGCGCCGCGGCCGAGATCGACGCGGCGCTTGCCATCAACCCGGCCTACGTGGATGCCTACACCGCGAAGGCCGGCCTCAAGGGCGCCCAGGGCGACACGGCCGGCGCACTGGCCGTCATCGACGAGGGCCTGACCAAGACCACGGGCAACGATGCCGACGTGCTGCGGGACTTCCGCCTCGGCCTCGTCCTGGGCAGCGGCGACGACCAGGCCTACGAGGACGGCCTGCGGGCGCTCATCGCCCAGTTCCCGGACCGGCCCAGGTACCGCTACCAGCTGCTCGATTTCTACGGCAGCCGCGCGCGCCTGGACGACGAGGAACGCCTGCTCCGGGAACTCGTCGAGACCGATCCCGGGAGCCACTGGGTGAAGGTGCGCCTGGCCAACCGGCTCCTGCGGAAGAACGACCTGGCCGGCGCGGAGCAGCTGCTGAAGGACAGCGTCGCCCGGTACCCGGACAGCGCGCAGCTCAGGCTGGCCCTGGGGGATTTCTTCCGGGCCACGAAGCGCCCGGCCGAGGCCATGGCGACCTATCGCGAGGCGGCGGGGCAGTGGCGGGAAAACACGCCGGAGGGCCTCGAGGCCCGCAACCGGATCGTGGCCCAGCACGCGGCGGACGGGGACATCGCCCAGGCCCGGGCCGACATCGACGCGATCCTGAAGGCGGCCCCCGACAATCCGGAGGCCCTGCTCACCCGGGCCACCTTTGCCTTCCTGGACCGCCGCTATGACGCGGCCATCGCCGACCTGCGCACCGTGCTGCGCCGGGAGCAGTCCACGGAGGCGGCCCTGCTGCTGGCCCGGTCCTACGTCGGCGCCGGCGACCTGGTGGTGGCCAAGGACACCTACCGGAGCCTCCTGGACCGGGATCCCGGCAACGCCGCGGCCGCCAAGGAGCTGGCGGTGCTGCTTTCGGGCGAGGGCGACGCGGCGGCGGCGGCGGAGATCCTGCGGGCCTTCGTCGCCGTCCGGCCGGACGATGCCGAGGCCTCGGCTGCCCTGGTGCAGAACCTGCTGGCCCAGCGGGACCTGGAGGCCGCCGAGGCGGAGGCGAAGCGCGGCATCGAAGCCGGGAAGGGCAACCCCCTGGCCGAGCAGCAGCTGGGCAGCGTCCTGCAGGCCCGGGGGTCCAGTGCCGAGGCGCTCGCCCGGTACCGGGCCGCCCTCGAGAAGGATCCCCAGCAACTCCAGGCACTGGAAGGCCTCACGGGCATCCTGCTGGACAGTGGCCGCGGCGCGGAGGCGATCGACATCCTGAAGGCTTACCCGCCGGACGACCTGAACGCGAGCCTCCTGCTGGGCAGGGCCTACAACCGGCAGGGCAATGTCGCCGCGGCCCGGGCCGTGCACGAGCAGGCGATCCGCCTGGCACCAGGCGACGCCCGGGCCTACCTCGCGCTGGCGGCCCTCTCGCCCACGGATTCGGCCGAGCAGATGGCTACCCTGCAGCGGGCCTCGAAGGCCCTCCCGGACAACCCGACCATCGCGGTCTTCCTGGGCAGCCTCTACCAGCGCAAGGGCCGGGTGGACGATGCCATCGCCGTCTACGAGGCGGTGCTGGCGAAAAATGCCGGCGACAACCTGGTGCTCAACAACCTGGTATCGCTGCTGCTGGACCGGAGCAAGGACAAGGCGGGCCTGGCCCGGGCCCTGGAACTCGCCAGGCCGCTGGCCGGTGCCAGCGATCCGCTCATGCTGGACACCCTGGGCTGGGCCTATTACCGCAACGACGACTTCGCCGGCGCGGTGCGCACCCTGGAGCGCGCCGTGGCGGCGGATGGCAGCATCCCGGTGCTGCAATACCACCTGGGCAAGGCTTACGCGGCGGCCGGCAATGCCGTGAGCGCCCGGCAGCACCTGCGGCTCGCCCTGGAGAAGGGCGGCGACGGGGCGGAGTTCGCCGACGACGCCCGGGTGACGCTGGGCAGGCTCGGCAGCTGACAATTGACCGGGTTTGGCCCGGCCCCGACAATAACCAGCAAGCAATCAACCAGAGGAAGCGGGATTTCCCCATGCGCATTGCCAACGACTGCGTCGTCAGCATCCGGTTCACGCTGACCAACGAGAAGGGCCAGGAGCTCGACCGGTCCCCCGAGGGCAAGCCCCTGGAATACCTGCACGGCGCGGCCGGCATCCTGCCCGAACTGGAGCGGCACCTGTCGGGCAAGGCGGCCGGCGACTCCTTCGACATCACCATCACCCCGGACCGGGGCTTTGGCGACCGGCAGCCGGGCCTGGTGGAGATCATCCCGCTGGCCAACTGGTCCGACCCCGCCCAACTGGCCATCGGCCTGGCCGTGACCCGGACCGATCCCAGCGGCGCCACGCAGAACTACATCATCACCGCCATCGATGCCGACGCGGTGACCGTGGACGGCAACCATCCCCTCGCGGGCATGACCCTGCGCTTCCAGGGCACGGTCGTCGGCGTGCGGGCCGGCACGGCCGAGGAACTGGCGTCGCTCTGAGCGACACCGCGCTACAGGCAGCCCGTTCGCACCTCGCCGCCGGGCGCGTGGCAGAGGCGGAGGCCGCCTGCCTGGAGCGCCTGCGCCAGGACGAAGCCAACGTTCCCGTCCTGCACCTGCTCGCGCTCATCCGCGCCCAGACAGGCCGGCTGCAGGACGGCGCCGCGCTGCTCGAGCGGGTCGTCGGGCTGGCGCCGGACTTGCTCGCGGCCCGCAGCGACCTGGGCGCGATGCTCATCACGCTCGCGCGGCCGGAGGCGGCGGAGCCCCATCTCCGGGCCGTCGTTGCCCGGAGCCCCGACAGCGCCGACGCCCAGGTGAACCTGGGCAACGCGCTTCATGCCCAGGGGCAGCTGGACGCGGCGGAGTCAGCCTACCGGGCCGCGCTCGGGCTGGACCCGCGCCACGTGCGCGGCCTCATCAGCCTCGGCAACCTGCTGTACGCGATGCGCCGGCCGGCCGACGCGCTGGGGTTCCTCGCCGCCGCGGCGGAGCTGGCGCCCGGCTCGGCCGCCGCCCACCTGTTCCTCGGCAACTGCCTGCGTGACCTGGTCCGGGCCGACGAAGCCGTGGCGAGCTACCGGCGCGCCCTGGCCATCGAGCCGGGGAACGCCGACGTCAATGAAAACCTCGGCATCATCCTCAAGGCCCAGCAGCGCTTCGACGAGGCCATTGCCTGCTTCCGCGCTTCCGGCAATCCCTATTCCCGGGCTCTCGCGCTCGAGTGCGAGCTGCGGCTGGGCCGGCACGCCGATTTCTTCGCCTACCTGGAGTCCCACGGGGCAGAGGAGGCGACCAACCTGCACTCTGCATCGCTCAGCGCCTATGCGTCGCACCACCTCGGGCGCCCGGATCCCCACCGTTTCTGCCCCGCGCCCCTGGCCCAGGTGCGCGTGGTGGACCGCTACACGTCCCCGGGGGATGCTGAGTTCCTCCAGGCGCTCATCCGCGAGGCGGGCGAGCTGGAGGTCATCTGGGAGCCCCGTGGCGTGACGACGAAGCGCGGCTTCCAGACCGGCGGCAACCTCTTCGCCCACGGATACCCCGCCATCGCGAAGCTCCACAGCGACCTGGTGGAGGAACTGCGGCGGTACCGGGCGGCGCTGACGCCCGGCGACATGGCCCTGGCCACGCGCTGGCCGGCGACGATGCAGCTGAAGGGCTGGTTCGTGCGGCTGCTCACGGGCGGGCACCAGTACTCCCACAACCATCCCTTCGGCTGGATGAGCGGCTGTCTCTACCTGCAGATGCCGACGCAGGCGCCCGCCGGCGAGGGCGCCATCGAATTCGGCCTGGCGGGCGGCGACTTTCCCCTGCTGTCGGACCGGCCGGCGCCGACGCTGCTGCACCAGCCGATGCCAGGCCAGGTGGCCCTGTTCCCATCCTCGCTCTATCACCGGACCATTCCCTTCCGCTCGGACGAGGAGCGGCTCTGCATCGCCTTCGACCTGCTCCCGGAGTGAACCTGATCCGCATCGCCGGCCTGATGCGCTCGGGCAGCAACCTGCTGACCTGGATGCTGCGGCAGAATTTCGCCGACGTGCAGACCGCCACGATGCTGCTGGGCTGGAAACACGGCCCGATCTTCCGCGACAAGGCGGAGCTGGCCATCGACGATTTCGTGGACCCGCGCTACCGGGCCGGCATCCGCAACTTCGTGCGGGACCGGGCGGCCGAGTGGGCGCGGGTCACGGCCAGCCCGCTGTTCCGGGCGGCCGCCGACCAGCAGCGCACCCAGGCCTTCGGCGTGGCGCTGGCGGTGCGGGACCCGGGCCTCTGGTACGCGAGCTGCGTGCGCATCCAGCGCCAGGCGCCGGATTTCCTGCCCCACGGGACCGGTCCCGCCGAGGCGGCGGACTACTGGAACGAGCGGCACCGGGACTGGCTGGCGACTCTCGGCACCCGCAGCGTGATCGTGGACACGGACGCCCTGCGCCGGGACCCGGAGCCCTGGCTGGAGCGGATGGCGGCGGGCCTCGGCGTGCCGCGGATCCCTGGCGTGCGGCTGCCCGCGGGCTACCTGCACCCCCAGGGCACGGAAGAGATCTACGAGCTGCTGGGCGCCCCCATCACCCGGGAAATGGAGCGGGAATTCACGACGCTGGACGCGGTGGACCCGGCGGACCGCGCCCGGTTCGCGAGCCTCCTCGACCGGGACCTCCTGCAGCGGCTTGGCCTCGACGGCGACAGGATCACAGCATGAATAATCGCAACATCGGCATGGTCTACGTGGCTACCCGCCGGCCCTACTACCTGGCGGAGGCCTGTCTTTCGGCCCACAGCGCGCGGGCCTTCATCCCGGACCTGCCCATCACGCTCTACACCGACCTGCCCGACGTGCCCTTCGCGCGGAGCCCCTGCTTCAGCAACGTGGTGCCCCTCGAGACCCGCCGGCGGTACCGGAGCCTGTGGGCGGAGGGCCAGCTCGACCGGATCCGGGCGCTGCGGAGCTCGCCCTACGACTACACGCTGCACCTGGATACTGACACCCGGGTGCTGAGCCCCGAGTTCCCGGAGTTGTTCCGCAAGCTGGACGACATCGACATCGGCATGGCCATCTGCCAGCCCGACGTGAGCAAGTGCGCCCAGGTGACGGGCCTGCCCATGTTCAACGTGGGCTTCATCCTGTTCCGCAAGTCACCCCCCGTGCTGGCGCTGCTCGAGGCCTGGGAGAACCTGACCCGGGAGAACTTCGAGCTGGGCAACCAGGACGTGCCGCCGGTGACGGACGTGACCCGGCACATCGCCGACCCAGAGGCGCGGCGGGAGATCCTGTTCATGGACCAGACCAGCTTCGTGCAGCTCCTGAGCCCCGAAGTGAACCGCTTCAACGTCAAGCTCGAGATCGTGGACGAGGCCTGGAACTTCCGCAGCACCGGCCGGGGCCGAACCTTCGACCGGCCCGTGAAGATCAGCCATCACCCGGAGCTCCGGGAGCGGCTGGGCGGTGACATCATCGCCCTCGCCGGGAAATACCTGGCGGCAGGCAACGCACGTCACGCCCTGGAGCTGCTCGAGTGCCTGCACGACGAACTCGTGCCGGCGGAGAATGTTGCCGGCCGGGTCCAGGTGCAGGGTCTCATCGCGGAGGCGCGGCGAGCGCTGTAAAGTCGAACTCGGCCTGGGCCACCTGGCCCGGCGTCAGCACGACGCCCTGGGCGCGGCACCAGTTCAGCCACATGCCGCGCAGCGCGAACTCGAACTTCCGCGAGAAGGCCGGGCCATCGCAGAGTGTGCTGGCGAGGAGCTTGCCGCGCAGGGTGTCGTGCAGGGCGTCCAGGCGCCCGGGGTCGCCGGCCAGGGCCACGGCCTTCGCCACGTACTCGTCCCCGGCGTGGGCGATGAGGTCCGGGATGCCGGCCTGGGTGAGCAGGCTGGCGCCGACGCGGCTGGCGTGGTGGTAGCCCGACAGGGTGATCACGGGCACGCCCATCAACAGGGAATCCAGCGTCGTGGTGGTGCCGTGGTAGGGGAAGGTGTCGAGAGCGATGTCGATGTCCCGGTAGGTGGCCAGGTGGTCCGCCTGGTTCGGGATGAAGCCCACCAGCACGATCCGGCTCCGGTCCACGCCACGGCGCTCGAACTCGCCGAGCTGGTGCTCGCGGGTGGCGGGATCGCTGCCCGCGATGGACTTCATCATCATCCGGGAGCCGGGCACGGCCAGCAGGATCCTGCACCAGAGGTCCAGGACCTCCTGGGACACCTTGAATTCCCGGTTGAAGGACCCGAACGTCACGTGCCCGGTGGACTTGCGTGGCGGCGGGGCGATGGCCGGCGGATCCTCTGGCGGGCGGAAGCACAGGAAGCCGCCGGGAAGCCGCACGAGCTGTTCCGTGTGGACGGCCTCGGCCCCGGCGGGGTCGGCGAGCCAGTCGGTGATCCGGTAGTCCACGGCCTCGATGCCGGTGGTGTCCGGGTAGCCGAGGTAGTTGACCTGCACCGGCGCCGGTTTGTAGCCCAGTACGGCGGTGTGCAGGGATCCCGCGTGGCCCGCCAGGTCGATCAGGATGTCGACCTGGTCCGCCTTGATGGCCTGGGCCAGTCGCGGGTTGGTCAGGTCGAGCACGCTGCGGTACTGGTCGAACTTGCCCCGGAGCCGCTGGGTGACGTCATCCGGCGTCTTGACGCTGGCGTAGGCGTATACCTCGAACTGGTCCCTGTCCCGGTGGTCCAGCAGGGGCTCCAGGAAGAAGGCGACGGAGTGCTTGCGGATGTCCGGCGACAGGTAGCCGATGCGGAGCCGGCGCGCCGGCTCCGGGGCGTTGGGGAAATCCCCGGTGGCGAGCGCCGGCGGCGCGTGCAGGCGCCCGAAACGCTGGTGCTCCGCGAAGATCTCGCCCGGGGCCAGGCCGCTCACGTAATGCATGGTCAGCAGCAGGTTGGAGTGGGCCGGCGCGACGTTGGGCTCCAGCTCCAGGACCTTGCGGTAGGACTGGAGCGCTTCCTCCACCCGCCCGAGACTCGACTGGGTGTTGGCGAGTGCGTTCCATAACACGGTGGACCTGGGGTCGAGCTTCAGGCCGTCCAGCGCCACTTCGTGGGCCTTGCTGTACTGGGCGAAATCGATGTAGAGGAGCGCCAGGTCCCCGTAGACCGGCGCATGGCGGGGATTGAGCTGCCGCATGCGGAGCAGGCAGCGTTCGGCGTCCGCACCGAGCCGGGCCCGGTGGTAGAACCTGGCCATCATTTCCAGCAGCGGGAAATCGTTGGCGGCCCGTCCCTCGATCTCGCGGAAGATGGCGGCGCCTTCGTCGGGCCTGCCGGTCTCGAGCAGCGCACGGGCCAGCATCTCCCGCAGGTGGTGCAAGTCGGGTTGCACCTGCAGCGCCGACCGGAGGTACGGCACCGCCTCCCCGGGCCGGTCCAGCTTGAGCAGCGCCCGCGCCGCGTTCGCGTTGACCAGCGGATCCTGGGGCCTGAGGGCCAGGGCGGATTGCGCCGCCTGCAGGGCCTCACCGGGCCGGCCCAGGTCCAGGAGGAGATTGGCCAGGTTGTTGTGCACTTCCCACACGCCGGGGAACAACGCGACGACCTGCCGGTAGGCGGCAACGGCCCTCTCGGGCAGGCCGGCCCGCTCCGCCCACTCGGCGTCTTTCAGCGCACGGTTGGCCTCTTCCGCCGCCGCGTCGCGCTTGGCCTGTTCCGTGGAGTCGCCAGTCATCGCGCGGCTTCGGTCTCGGTGCGGGTTTGACAGCGTCATTGTAGCCAACTTTAATGCTGCCAAAGGCGGCCATCCCGCCCTCGCACTCCGGCGCACTTATGTCACCCCGCACCCATGACTGACGTATCGCAAACGGCCCGCCGCCTGCACATCGGCGGCAGGCAGCGGCGCGAAGGCTGGGAAATCCTCGACGCCATTGCCGGGGAACAGGTGGATCACCTGGGCGACGCGGCCGATCTCTCGCGCTTTCCCGACGGTACCTTCGTCGAGCTGTATGCCAGCCACGTGCTCGAGCACTTCGACTACCACGAGCGGCTTGGCCTGGTGCTGCGCGAGTGGCGCCGGGTGCTGCAGCCCGGCGGCACGCTCTACGTGAGCGTCCCCGACCTCGAGCGGCTGTGCCACCTGTACCTCACGCCGGGGCTGGCGCCGGACGCGCGCTTCCACATCATGCGCATGATGTTTGGCGGCCACGTAGACGCTTACGACTACCACCTGTGCGGAATCGACGAGCGCTACCTGGCGACCCAGCTGCAGGCGGCCGGCTACAGCGCCGGTCGCCGGGTGCAGTCCTTCAACCTGTTCAACGACACCAGTGCGATGCAGTTCCTGGGGGTGCCGATCTCCCTGAACATGATCGCCACGCGCTAGTCGCCGGGATCCTGGCGTGACGCGTCCCTTCAACAAGGTCTTCTGCATCGGCTTCAACAAGACCGGCACGTCGTCCATGCACCGGCTGTTCACCGAGCTGGGCCTCAGGTCCTTCCACGGGTACTACAGCCACATACCGGTCACCGATCCCCTCTACCGCGACTTCGACTGCTTCAGCGACGGCGACCAGCACGACTACGCGCTCCTGGACCGGACCTTCCCGGGCAGCCGGTTCATCGTCACCACGCGCCGGCTCGACGACTGGCTGGTCAGCCGCATCCGTCACGTGGAGATGCGGCGCAGCCTGGGGGCGACCGGCCCGATGCGGCAGGAGTACGAGGCCGATCCGCCGTCTGCCCTGCGCCGGTGGGTGGCCCGCCGCCTGGCCTACCACCAGGCCGTAATGGCCTACTTCGCCGCCCGCCCGGGGACACTCCTGGTGATCGACATCTGCACGGGCCGGGATGCCGCCCGGGCCTGCGCCAGGATCACCGGCTTCCTGGGCGTTCCGCCGCGGGAGGGTCTCGAGCTCCCCCACGAGAATGCCTTGCGCCCCGATGCGCCCGTCAGCGGCGTGCGCGGCAGGGAGGAGGTGCGGAAGGAAGTCCGCGCCGCGTTCCACTCGATGGGCCTGCCACCCGAGCAGCACGCCGCGGTCTTTCCCTAGGAGTGCGGCTGCCGGTTTCAGTCCAGCGAGCCCGCGAAGTCTCCCGGCACGAAGTGGAAGAAGCAGACGATGGCCCGCTGGCCCGGGGGCAACGCCTCCCGCCAGTGCCAGAGGTCGGTCCCGGAATAGGTGAGGCCGTCGCCGACCCGGAGCAGCACGGGCTCGGGCCGTCCGTCGATCTCCAGGTAGATGGGCCAGGGCTCCGGTTCCGCGGCCAGCGAACTGTCCGGCGCGGTGTCCTGCATGTCGAGGACCAGTGACAGGTTGTAACTGCACTGGGGCCTGTCCTTGTGGCGCGGGAGCACGGCCCCGGCCTCGTAGCAGCCGAGGTAGCAGTAGGAGGCCTGCACGGTATCGCCGCAGATGCCGGAGAGGATCCGCGCCAGGCCCCGGTGCAGCGACGCGATCGTGGACTCGTTGTGCAGGGCCGAGCGCAGTTCCACCTGGCCGTCGCCCAGCGCCGGGAAGTAGCCGCGCTGGACCAGCTGGCGAACGTAGCGGCGGAGTCCCGCCCGGTGAGCCGGCGCCAGGATCTCCCGGAGCACGGCGTAGTGGCGGTCCCGGAGGCTGGTGCGTGCGGTGGCCAGCTGGCGGTCCCACGCGGCAGCCCGGGCGTCCGCCCCGGCGCCGCGGAACCCGTTGCCCTGCCCGGATCCCGGCCCTGGCCCATCGCCCCGGAGCACCGGCCAGGCGAGTCCCGTCCCTGCGTCCAGCGCCCAGAGCAGCGGCGCGGCCGGCGGCAGCCGCGGCGTGTGCCGGCCCAGCAGTTCCCGCACCTCGGCCGGCACGGCCTGGCCCGCCGGCTGGGGAATGACCCGTGCCGCGGTCGCCAGGTCGGCGGCCGGGTCCGGGGGCAGTTCCGGGTCGGGGAAGTACGCCTCGGGCGGCGGCAGCTCGGTCACGAGGATGCCGTGCCGGCGCAGCGCGTCCGCCAGGGTGACCGGAAGGTCGGCGGGGAGCGCGTCGGCAGGCGTCCCGTCGACGGCCCGGTGCACCAGCCACCGGGCCAGTTCCGGCTCGCCGGCCAGGTGGAGCATGGCGGTCCGGGCCGGCTCGCCGGGCAGCCGCGCGCTGACGCCGAGCCGCACCTCGATGCCGGGATTCAGCCGCAGCGCGAGGCCGCCGTCCGGTCGGCGGTCGGCGAGCACGACGGCCCCGGCAATGAGCCGCTGCAGCGGCTCCCCGCCCGGCGGCGGGGCGATGCGCCGCTCGTCCGGGAGCTTGCCCTGCCGGTAGAGGATGAAGTCGAGGATGGTGAGCAGCCAGGCGGCCACGTCGGGCTCGTCCCGCAGCACGAACCGGGTGGTGCGCAGGTCGCCGTCCACGGGGCCGAGGAACTGGGCCTCTATGGACAGCGCCGGGTTGATCCGCTCCACGCTCATGGCAGTTCCCGCAGGCAACCTGCCGGCAGGATGCCGATGCCCCAGCGCCAGCGCTGGCCGGGGCCCAGTACCCGCGTGGACACGCCGTCGGGGTCGATGATCTCCTCGCCGCCGTAGCGCGCCTTCAGCTCCCGCCAGGCCACGCCCACCGCGCCGTCCGGACCCCACTCGTCCGGGAACATGCAGATGTCGTGGAAGGCGATGAGGCCGTCGGGCGCGACGAACTCCCGGTACATCGCGAAGTCCGCCATGCACCCGTCATAAGAGTGATCCCCGTCGATGAACAGCAGGTCCACCGGGCGGCCGGCGAGGATCCTCCGCAGCTCGTCCCGCGTGGACTCGAGGTGCGAGTCGGCCGGGATGAAGTGCATGGCCTGGGTCGGCGGGCCGAAGGTGGCGAACACCTCCCGTTCCGTTTCGGTCTGGCCGCCGCAGTTGGGGGCGCCGGGGAGGTCGATGCTGACCAGGGTTGCGTCCCGGGCCGCCAGCTGGGCGAAGCAGAACAGCATGCCGCCCCGGGCCGTGCCGATCTCGACGACTACCCGGGGGCGCTGGTCCCGCACCCGCTCCAGGAAGTGGCGGAGCTCCCAGTCGTTCTGGATGGCCAGGAAGTAGTCGGCCGTGCGCTTCACCAGTTCGTCCAGGTCCACGGGCAGGTGATCGTCGCACCAGCCCAGCTCCCGGATCTTCTGCGCGACGGGCGCGTGTTCCGCGCCGGCCGCCCGGCCCGTCATCAGGTCCCGGATGAGCCTGGCGGTGTTCTCGTCCACCTGGATGCGCGGCTGGCGCCAGGCGTGGTAGAGCAGCCAGGGCGATCGGTAGGGGCTTGCCGGCGGCTGGATACCGGCGCTGATCGCCGCGGCGAAGCCCTCGTTGCCGAGCTGCAGGAAGAGGTCGGTGTTGGCGCGGTACTCGCTGAGCTTGTCCGTCGCGACGAGGCGGAGATTGCCGAACATTGGGCAGGTCGTGGCTTTCAGGTGCGTACCGGCCGGATTATAGAGGCAGGGCCGGGCGCGCGCGGGGGCGGGTAGGGTATCCTCCGGCTCGCCGCCGATTCGGGCCGGAAGCAGGCCGGCAATGCTGTTATGTACAACGAATACCTCACCGCGGTCGCGCAGTTTCCCAACGTGCTGTCGGCCGACGAATGCCGCCGCCTGATCGATCTGCCGCTGCCGTCCAGCGAGGCCGCCGTCGAGCTGCGCGACAGTGGTGCCATGGACCGGTCCGCCAGCCGCGTGGACTACGGGTTGCGCCGGACCCGGATCAAGTCCATTCCGCCGGGCCCGGCAACCATGTGGGTCTTCGAGCGCATCGGCACCATCGTGGGTCGTGCGAACCAGGCCACGTTCCGCTTCCAGCTGGACGGCCAGATGAGCATGGACGTGCTCGAGTACGATCCCGCGGGCTACTTCGACTGGCACGTGGACATTGGCGCCGGGATCTTCTCCACGCGCAAGCTCAGCGTCGTCACGTTCCTCACCCCCCCGGAGGATTACGAGGGCGGGAACCTGTGCTTCATGGACCAGGGCGAGCCCCTGCGCCTGGCCCAGGGCACCATGGCCATCTTTCCCTCCTACATGCTGCACAAGGTGGAACCCGTTACCCGGGGCACCCGGCACACCCTGGTGTCCTGGGCCCACGGTCCCGCCTTTACCTGAGTCGCCCGTTGGCCGTTACCCCCATTGCCGGCGATGCCAGGGAGCGTGACGGGCGGGTCCTGGCCGCCTGCGCGGCCCGTGCAGCCGGCGAGAGCCCGGAGCGGCTGGCGCCGATCGCGGATCTCGGCATCATCACCTGCGGCAAGCCGGGGCTGCTCCGCCGGTCGGTGACCTCCTGGACCCGGTTCGCCCGGCATCACGGCCGCGAGATCGCCATCACCCTGGTGGACGACAGCCCGGACGCGGACCGCGCGCGCGCCCAGCGTGAGGCAGCGCGGGCCCTCGAGGGAGAACTTGGCGTCCGCCTGCGCTTCGCGGCACCGGCGGACCGGACGGCGATCGCCCGGGAGCTGGCCGGCCTGGCCGGGGTGGACCCGGAACTTGCCGACTTTGCCGTCAGTGGTTGCCCGCAGCCGCGCGTCGGCATCGGTGGCAGCCGCAACCTGCTGAACCTGGTCACGCCGGGTCGCCGGGTCCTCTCCGCCGACGACGACATCATCGCCGCCTTCGAGGCGCCGCCCCCGCACCACCTGGCCCTGTGGATCACCGCCGAAGACGTGCCCATGCACACGCACTTCTTCGAGTCGGTGGCGGAGACCGAGGCCCGGGTGCCGGTCAGCCAGGAGCCCGACGCGCTGGCACTGCACGAGTCCTTCGTTGGCCATAGCGTCGCCAGCATCGTGGCGCGGCTGTCCGGGCCCGCCAGCCTGCGGGGCGCGGGCCCGCACCTCACTGCCGCCATCCAGGAGCGGACGGTGCGTATCGCCGCGACGGCCCTGGGGCTGGCGGGCGACTGCGCCTCGGACTGCCTCGGCTTCTACAGCCTGCTTTCCGGTGGTGACACCGAGCAGCGGGTGCTGGCGCGCCCCGCGCCGCTCGCGCCGAGCCGCGAGGTGCTGCGGCGGCCGGAGTTCCCGATTCTCTGCCAGGGCGTGTACTTCATCACCTTCTGTCACGCCGTGGACAACGGCCTGCCCCTGCCGCCGTACTTTCCGGTGGGGCGGGGCGAGGACCAGGTGTGGCAGAAGCTGCTGCACCTGTCGCTGCCCGATACCGTGGTCGCGCACCTGCCCCTCGCCGTGCGCCACCGGCCGGACGGGGACCGCCGGTACTCGACCGACGACTACCTGGATCCCTGCGCCCGGTTCCCGGGCAACGCGTTCCTGCTCGGGCTGCTCGGCCTGGCCTCGCCGCCGGCAGCGGAGCAGGGCGCGGACCTGCGCCTTGCCAGCGTGGGCCGGCACCTGCAGCACGCGGCGGGTGAGCCGGCGCGCTTTGCCGCCCTCGTGGAGGGCGCCTGGCGAGCCTACCTCACCCATCACCGGTCCCTGGTGGTGCAGGCCGTAGCCAGCCGCACCGGCTACCCGGCCTGGTGGCACGACAGCATGGCCGTCATCCGGGAGCGGCTCGATGGCGCCCTGGCCCGCACGGCCGACGTGCCGCTGGAGTACGCGACGCGGGTCGGTCCGCCGGCGGCCGACGCCCTCCGCCGGGACGTGCGGCGCTTTGGCCGGCTGCTGGAGGCCTGGCCGGCCCTGCGCGGGGCCGCGGCGACGCTCGCGGCGCGGGTGGCGGGAGACGCCGCATGGCTGCGCCCCTAGTGGCTGCGCGCCTGGCGATCACGGCCCTGCTGGTGGCGCTGCCCGCGGCGCAGGCCACTGCCGTGGAACTGGCGCTGGAGAGCGTCACGGCGACGACGGGTTCGGGGGAGGTGAAGCTCCGGCTCAGCTCCCGGGCCACGTTCGACTTCGATCCCGCTTTGGGTGTGCTGGTCGCGTCGGGGACGTGGATCGCCGAATACGCGCTGCCGAACCAGCTCACCCGGATCGGTCACAAGGTGGAGGACCTGCGGGCCACCGCGGACGGCCAGCTGGCCATGAAGTCCTACGAGTGCGTCGAGGGTGCCTTTGGCGCGGCCTTCATGCAGGCGAACATCTGTGGCAACTACCGCTTCGGCCCGAACGGCATCGACGAGGGCGGCCTGGCGGACGACGAGGTGCTGGGGCCGCCCAGGTCCCTGGCCGGCTACGGCATCGGTGGCTTCGACTGGGACGGAGCAACGCTGGTGCTGACGCTCGTGGCCGACGCGGCCGGCGAGAGCGGCATCTTCCCGGAGCCCGGCTTCAGCCTGCGCCTGGTGGCGATGCCGGCGCCGTAGATCGCGGCCCGCCGGCACCACCGGCACGGACCCGCAGCAGTTCACGGTAGGTCGACTCCAGCTTGCGGGCGAAACCGGTGGCGTCGCACAGGCTCGACGCCCGCAGCGCGCGGCGCAGCCCTCGCCGGTGGCCTGCCAGTGCCGGCAGGTTCGTCGCCATCTCCAGCGCAATGCGCTGGTAGGCCGCCGGGTCCCCCGCGATCCATTCGGGCCGCCCCAGGTGGGTGAGGATCGAGGCGCCGACGCGCGCCGCGTGGCGCCCGCCCCTCAGCGTCACCACGGGCACGCCCATCCACAGGGCCTCGAAGGTCGTGGTGGTCCCGTTGTAGGGAAAAGTGTCGAGGGCGATGTCGATGTCCTGGTAGGCCGCCAGGGGGTTGCCCGCCCGTGGCACCCAGGCGCGGAGCTCGATGCGCCCGGCATCGATGCCCTCGGCGGCAAAGGCCGCCGCCAGGGACGACCGCGCGGTGTCGTGGGCCAGCAACTGGCCCTTGAGGACCAGCTTCGCGCCCGGCAGGGCACGGAGGATCCCGGCCCAGCTGGCGACGACCCCCGGGGTGATCTTGCTGATGTTGTTGAAGGAGCCGAAGGTCACGTCCCCTCCATGCTGCCGGCCGAAGGCGGGCAGCTCGCCGACGTCCGGCGCGTCGGGAGGGGCCTGGTAGCAGTGGAAGCCGCCGGCCAGCCGGACCAGCCTCTCGGTGTGCAGGCGGTCGGCTGCACCGGGCGGATCGGCCTCCGCGTCGGTCAGGCGGTAGCCTATGCCGGTTAATCCGGATGTGGCGGGATAGCCGAGCCAGGCCACCTGGACCGGCGCCGGCTGCAGGGCAAAGACGCCGAGGGGCTGTCCCCGTGTGTGGCCCGCCAGGTCCACCAGCAGGTCGATGCCGTCGGCCCGGACCTGGGCGGCGATGGCCTGGTCGCCGAGGCCGGCGATGTCGCGCCAGTGCGCCGTGTTCGCCCGGAACCAGGCGGTAATGGCGTCGGGTTGCTCGACGCTGGCGTAGGCAAAGACCTCGACGGCCTCCCGGTCGTGGGCGGCGAACAGCGGGCGCAGGAAGAAGGCGCAGGAATGGCTCCGGAAATCGGGTGAGACGTAGCCGACGCGGAGGGGGCGCCCGTTGCAGCCGGGAGCCGTCGGCGGTGGCGGGGCGGCGGGCAGCCGCGGGACCAGATGGTGCGCCCACTCGACGTGTTCGGCGTGGATCGTCTCCTCGGTTGCCGCCGGATCGTGGAGCAGGTTGAAGAGCAGGGCGTGGCGTGCCGGCTGGTAATCCGGATCGAGGGCCACGGCCCGCCGGAAGTGGGTGAGGGCCTCGGCGCCCCGCCACTGGTCGTTGAGGACGTGGCCGAGGTTGTAGACCGCCATGGCGGCGTCCTTCGGGCTGCCCGGCACGGTGGCGATGGCGCGCCGGTACGCGGCTTCCGCGTCCGCCAGCCTGCCCAGCCCGTGCAGCGCCAGCCCGAGGTTGATCCAGGGCTCGGGTCGCCCGGGCGCCAGTGCGGCGGCGCGGCCTGCCGTCTCCGCGGCTTCCCCGGACCGGCCCAGTGCCTGGAGCACACCGGCCAGAGCCGTGAGTACGGGCTCGGTATCCGGCCTGAGGCGCAACGCGTCCCGCAGGGCCGTTTCTGCCTCGGCGTGCCGCTGGAGTTGCTGGAGAGCGATGCCCCGGTTGGCTAGCGGCGCCATCCAGCCGGGCTTCAGGCGCGCCGCCTCGGCCCAGGCGCGCGCGGCCTTGGCGGGATCGCCGGCCGCAAGCAGCGCCGCGCCCAGGTCGAAATGCAGGTCGGCCCTGGCGGGATCCGCCGCGATGGCCCGGGTGAGGGCCTGGATCCGGTCGGGTGTGCCGGCCGCGGGACCGGCGGACTCCTCAGTCACTTGCCTTGCGCCTCGGTCGCTGGTGGTTATGACAGGGTTCCCGGTCCGGAGGCGGAAGGCGGGGCTATACTTCCGTCCGCTTCGGGTTCCTGTACCGACAGGGCCGATGGTAATTCAGCCTGTGGCAACGGAGTGGCGCGTGAATGGCGACGAATGAATCCGGCGGGGCGGGCCAGTCGGCCCGCAGGGAATGCAACCTGCTGCAGCTGTATGTCAAGGGCGTGTCCTTCGAGGCCCCCGGGGTGCCCGGCATCCTGTTCGGCCACGACCAGCCGATCCTCAAGTTCGATGTGTCGAGCACCTACGAGCTGAGCGCCGAGGCGAGCGCGAAGCTTGCCGAGGTGTTCGGCGTAACCGTTCGCGTGACCGTGCAGGCCCTGGCTGGCGAGAAGACGCTCTTCCTGATCGAGGTGGAGCAGGGTGGCCTGTTCGAGGTGGTGGGCTACGGCGGTGATGAGCAGGCCTACATCCTGCAGACGAAGGCGCCGGAAACGCTCTACCCCTACGCCCGGGAGCTGGTGAGCTCCCTGGTGAGCCGTGCCGGCTTCCCGCGGCTGCAGCTCAAGCCCTTCGATTTCGAGAAGGGCTATGCCCGCGCCATCCAGGAGTACCGGGAGGCGATTGGGCAGGCGGCGAAGGCGGCGAGCCCGGCCTGACCGGGCCGGCTGGGCGCGCGTGACGGCCGCCGGCCAGACGCTGCCGATCGTCCTCCAGTGCGCGGGCATCGGCGACTGCCTGTGCGCGATCCCGGTGCTCCGCAAGCTCCGCCGCCAGCACCCGAACGTCACCGAGGTGGTGCTCTTCACCCACCAGCCGGAGATCTTCGCGCGCTGCCCCTACGTGGACCGGGTGCATGCCATCACTGACACCGCTGCCCGGGCCGCTTACGGCGAGTTCATGATCCTCTTCGACACGGCCAGGTTGCCCTATCACCTCATGGACACCTTCGACTTCATGAGCATCCCGGCCGGCCTCGGGCAGCTGAGCTTCCGGGAGAAGCAGCTGGAGTACTTCCCCGCGGAGGAGGACGCCGCGCAGCGCTTCGACGTGGTGCTGAATACCTCCATGACCTGGCCTAGCCGGAGCTGGCCCCTGGCGAACTGGCAGCAGCTCGCCGATGCGCTGACGGCCGCGGGCCGCTCGGTGGCCGTGGTGGGGAAGACCGTCTATTCCCCCTGGGACAACATGGCGAAGACGAGCGAGGGGCTGCGCGGCTGCGTGGACCTCACCAACCGGCTCAGCCTGGACCAGACCTACTTCACCATCGCGAAGGCGGGCCTCTTCGTCACCTGCCAGAACGGCCTGTCGGTGCTCTGCGGTGCCACGGACACGGAGGTGGTGGTGCTGGACCGCTCCATCGAGTGGAGCAAGTACGCCCTCTATCGCCACGAGGATCCGCACTTCCGATTCACTATCGTGAAGGGCACGTGCGACATCTACTGCTGCGACAGCGAGGCCTGCCCGGTGTACGGCGAGTTCCGCTGCATACCCGGGTTCGACGCGGTGTGGGCCGGCGTGTCGGCGGCACTGGCCCGCGCTGCTGGCCCGCGCTAGGTAAGCACCCACCCGCACTGGTAGCCATCGAAGGCCAGGGGCACGCCGATCTGCTGGAAGTACTGGGCGACGAACATGGCCTTGCCCGCGATGCCCTGGTCGTCCAGCAGCACGTAGTTCTCGGGGCCCGAACGGAACCCGCGCAACGCGTGGAACGAGTCGTCCACCACCACGAGCGTGCCGGGCGTGAGCGCGGGGGCTATCGCGCACAGTTCCTTCAGGTGGTGGAGGGCGCTGGGCACGGGATTCGCAGCATCCCAGTCGAAGGAGTCCAGGTACAGCAGGTCGATCTGCCGGCCGGCTGCCCGCAGTTCCCGGCCCACGCGGTGCAGGAACGGCACGCTGTCCTCATTGAAGACCCGCGTGCGCTGGCCGACGATCGAGCGGGCGTAGTCACAGGAGGCCGGATTGATGTCCACCGTGTACACGTCCCCGCCCTGGGCCTCGGCGAAGCGGTCGAACATGTAGGTGCTCTGCCCGTCGCCCTCCCAGTTGTCGGTCTGCCGGGCGCAGCCGGTCTCCAGGATGAGATGGCCGCCCGGCTTCCGCCGCAGCAGGTAGCTGAAGGTGGCGCGGAAGGTGTCCCGGCGCGGCCCCAGCCGCGGGGCCCACTGTTGCTCGAACTGTTCCAGGAACGTCATGGGGGAATCGCCTGCCATCGCGGCCGGCCCGGCCAGCGCTCGCTGGCATTCTAGCTGCAAACGACTAGTCGATCAGGCCCTTTGCCCGCAGGCACTGGTAGATTCCGCGCACGGACTGGAGGGACATCAGCTCCTCCGCGCTGAAGCGGACGTGGAACAGGCCTTCGACCTGCAGCAGGATCTCCATGTTCTTCAGCGAGTCCCACCCCGGCGTGACGTCCAGCGCGGCGTCCAGGTCCAGGGGCGCAGCGTGGGGGCCGAGGACCGACGCGATGGCCGCCAGCAAGTCGCTAAGCGCCCGCGCCATCACGCCTCCGCAGGACGAGTTCGGCCACGTCGTCGCCCGCCGTCCCGTCCTGGAGCGCCTGGGCCAGGGAAAAGCCGACCGGCGCAGAGTCGCTGAACCGGATCTGCGGCTCGTGCGCCGTGCTGATCCAGGCCCGGTGCGGCAGGGCCGAAGACTGGCCGGGCGGGCGGGCCAGCGGGGCTGCGGTCAACTCGAAGACCTGCCGGTTGAAGCTCGCCATGCGCGGCCCGGCGAACGCGGGAGCGTCGCCGGCGACCACGGGGGCCAGCGCGGCGAGGCACCGCGGCTTCAGTTGGCCGGAGACGTGCACGCCGTCGGCCAGCCAGCCGGCGTCTGTGGCGAGGTCGTCGTCGACCATGTCGTAGAACAGGGTGGCAAACCGGAAGCGCGGCTGCCCCGCGCTGGCGATGGCGTGGCAGGTGCGGGAGAACAGGTGCGTGAGGATGTTCCGCGTCACGGTGTCGCCTGTGGTGGGGAACGCCCCGTGCTCGGCCGTGCCCGGCAGCTTGGAGGCCGGCGGGCCCCAGAGGATCGCCTCCCGGAAGCCGAAGTGGTTGCAGGCCGCCGTCACCGCCTGGACCAGGGCCCGGACCCTGGCCTCGATGAACGCCTCCAGCGCCATGCCGCGGGAAACCAGCAGCGGTATGTCGCGCCAGTAGTGGGCGCGGATATCGACTTCACCCATGCTGAGCACCAGGGTGCCGCCATCCGGGTTGAGGCAGGACAGGAAGGCCAGGACCTGCTGCGTCAGTTCGTTGTTCGGCCGGGTGAAGGCATCGGCGGTGACGGCGCCCGGGTGGAAGATGGCCAGGACGTCCGCATCGAAGGGCCTGAAGGTGACGGTGTGGCTGTCACCGACGATGATGAGTCTGCGCTGCATGCTCACTGCGGGAGGAGGTTGAGGCGGGACAGCTTCTCGATGCTCTTGGCCCGGGCAAGCTTGCCGCTCGAGGATTTCACGATGGTGCCGGGTTCGAGCCGCCGGATCTGGTTGACGGACACCCCGGCGGCGGTTCCGCACCAGGTCCGGACCTGGCGCTGCACCGGCGGAGCGAGTTCATCTCCTTCGTACAGTATATCGATGGCCGAGCCATCGCCGGGCGCCACGCAGAGCACCCGGCCCGGCCGGACCCCCGGCAGCAGGCCGAAGTGGTCCTCGATCTGGTGTGCCAGGATCTTGCGGCCGTTGACGATCAGGGTGTCGTCCTGCCGGCCGACCACGTAGAGCTCGCCATCCCTCAGCACCCCGAGGTCGCCCGTCCTGAAGCAGCCGCCGGCGAGCCGGTCCGGGTCCGTCGGGCGCCCGAGGTAACCGTCGAAGAGGAAGTCGCTCTGCACCTCGATCTCGCCCGGCCCCTCGCCACTGGCAGCGCCAGCGATCCGGACGGCACAGCCCGGCACCGGCGTGCCCGAGCTCAGGAACTCCGGATGCCTGGTCCAGGACCGTTCGCCGTCGAACCGCGTCTGGGTGACGGCAAACACGTTCTCCGCCATCGCATAGCTCACCTGGAGCGCGTCCTCGCGGAGCCCCCGGTGGCGGAATGCCCGCCAGAACTCCACGAAGGTCCGGGTGCGGCACGGCTCGCTGCAATTGACGAGCAGGCGCAGGGAGTCGAGGCGCGCGTCGGGCAGCCCGTCGCTGCGGGCGTAGCGATTGGCTATGTGCCGGAAGGCGAAGTCCGGCTGCCAGCACAGGGTGGCCCTGTCGCGGGCGATGAGCGCGGGAAGGGACTCGGGCCGGAAGGACCATGCCACGGGATCGAGGAACGAGACCGACGCGCCGAAGTACAGCGGCATGAGCAGCGAGGTGACGAGTCCCATGTCGTGGTACAGGGGCAGCCAGCAGGCAATGCGGTCGTCGGGGCCGATCCCCAGCGTCTCGCCCAGCGCGGCGAGCTGGGCCAGCAGCTGGCGCTCCGAGATCAGCACGCCCTTGCGGAGGCCGGTGGTGCCGGAGGAGAACTGGACGAAGCCGGGCTCGTGGCCGGCGGGGAACGGGTCGCCGTGCCGGCGCGTCCCGGCGACGGTCTCCGCGATGACCCTGTTGGGCCGGAAGCGCTCGATCAGCAGCGCCAGCTCGGCGTGATAGATCTGCGAATCCTGGCGGGGGGTCAACGGGGCCAGGTACGCCGGGTGGGCGTCGTTACGCAGGGCCGCGAGGTAGGCCAGGATGCTGGCGTACCCCGTCCGGGAGGCAATGAACTCCAGGTCGCCCGGCCGCGACGCGTCCGGGGCGAGGGCCGCGCGTTCAACGTCCTGCCAGAGCTGGCCCCAGCTCACCGACGTGACGGTATCGTCCTGGTGAAAGGCCAGGGCCTCCTTGTCCGGTAATCCGGTGGCGGAACGGCGGAGTGCGTCGAAGTAGTCCTGCATGGCCCGTATTATGATGCCGGGCGACCGCAGGGTCGCTGTCCGTCCTCACGTGAAATGATCCATGGCAAACGACATCTTCGACGTCCAGGTCCAGGAGCGGGCCTGGAAGCAGCAGTTCTTCTACAACGCCTTCCGGGCGCTCTGGTACAACCGCATCGACGGTGACTACGCCGAGTTCGGCTGCTGGTCCGGTTCCTCGTTCTGGCTCGCCCACCTGGAGTCCCGCAAGCACGGGCACCCGGCGCGGCTGTGGGCCTTCGACTCCTTCCAGGGACTGCCTGCGGCTGAAGGCGTGAAGGACGAGCACCCCAACTGGGCGAAGGGCGACATGAGCATGTCAGTGGACGAGTTCCACCAGGCCTGTGCCCGGGACGGGGTGCCCCGGTCCGCCTACGAGGTGGTGCCGGGCTTCTACCACGACACGCTGGACCGGATGGCGCCCACGGACAGGCCGGTGAACATCGCCCTGGCCTTCATCGACTGCGACATGTACTCGAGCACCCGGTCGGTGCTCGCCTTCCTCATGCCCCGCCTCAAGCACGGCATGATCATCGCCTTCGACGACTACTTCTGCTGGACGCCGACCCAGCCCTCGGGGGAACGGCGGGCGATGGTGGAATTCTTCGGCGACCACCCGAAGTGGAACCTGCTGCCCTTCATGAATTTCGGCTGGCACGGCCAGTCCTTTGTCGTCGAGGACAAGACGCTATTCGCGTAGCAGGGCTCCGGTCACGGCCTCGATGACGGCCTGCCAGTCGCCAAACGCCGGCTGGCGGAACAGCCGCATGGTCGGGTACCAGGGGCTGTCGGTACGCCCGAGCAGCCAACGGTAGTCGGCCACGAAGGGCAGCAGCAGCCAGACGGGCTTGCCCATGGCCCCGGCGAGGTGCGCCACGGCGGTGTCCACCGTGATCACCAGGTCCAGCTGCCCGATGAGGCCCGCCGTGGCGGCGAAGTCCCGGAGCGTGGCCGCGTGGTCACGGATGCGGCCGTCCACCGCCAGCAGCTCCGGGTCGCCCTGCCGGTACTCCTTCTGTAGCGAGTGGAATTCCGCGTCGGTCGCCAGCAGCGGCAACAGCTCCCGGAGCGGCAGGCTCCGCTGGCGCATGGCGCTGGTGTGGCCCGCCGAGCCCGACCAGGCGAGGCCGATGCGGCGGCGCGTGTGCGGACCCAGTTTCTCCCGCCAGGCAGACCGTTCCGGCTCCGGCGCGGCGAGGTAGGGCACGTCGGCCGGTACCGTGGCGAGCGTCGTCCCGCAGGCGAGCGGCAGCGACATCAGCGGGCACTGCAGCTCGAAGGGCGGGACGGCCGAACCTTCCACGACGACGGTTGCGTTGCCGGGGAGGGTGGCCGCCAGGGCGGCCATGGCCGGCGGGACCTCGACCAGCACCCGGGCACCCTGCCGGACAAGCAGCGGCACGTAACGCAGCATCTGGAGCGTGTCGCCCAGGCCCTGCTCGTAGTGCAGGAAGAGCGTGTGGCCGGCGAGGGGCGCGTCGCCCAGCCACCGCGGCTCGGCGAAGTCACGCACCAGCGTGCGCCGGCCCACGGCCCGGAAGCGCCATTCGTAGAGGCGCCAGCCCGCTTCGAAGTCGCCCTTCCGGAGCAGCGCCAGGGCCTCGTTCCAGTGGGCCGTGGCCAGTTCCGGCTGCAGGGCCTGGGCGCGGCGGTAGTGGGCGATGGCCTCGTCCACCCGGCCCTGGGCCTCCAGCGCCTGTCCCAGGTTGTTGTGGGCGTCCGGGTGGCCAGGACGGAGTGCCAGTGCCCGGTCGTAGCTGGCGACGGCTTCGTCCAGCCGGCCCAGGGCCTGGAGCGCATTGCCCCGGTTCAGGTGCGCCTCCGGGTAATCCGGGCGAACTGCCAGCGCCCGGTCCAGGCTCGCCAGCGCCTCGTCAGGCCGGCCCAGCGCCTCCAGGGCCATGCCCCGGTTGTTCAGTGCCTCGGGAAAGTCCGGCCGCAGGGCCAGCGCGCGCTCCAGGTGCGCCAGGGCCGCATCGGCCTGCCCGGACTCCAGCCGGATGAGGCCCAGGTTGTTGTGGGCCTCGGCCAGGTCCGGATCGAGCGCGATGGCCCGGCCGTAACTGGCTTCCGCCTCGTCGAGCCGCCCGAGGGACTGGAGCGCGAGGCCCAGGTGGAGGTGGCAGGGGGCGTGCGCGGGCACCTGCTCCAGGGCCTGGCCGATCAGTTCCACCGCGGCGGCGGGGTTGCCTGTCTGGTGGGCGAGCAGGCCCAGGAAGTGCAGGGCATCCGGGTGCCTCGGCGCCTGGGCGAGGATCTGCCGGTACAGCGCCTCCGCCTCGGCGAGCCGTCCGGCCTGGTGGTGGCCGATGGCGGCCCGCAACTCGTCCTGCACGGTCATCGGGGTGCGGGTCAGTGATGCAGGAACGTCGCGAGCGCGGCGGAGAGTTCATGCAGCACCGGCTGCCACGCGTCACCCGGATTGCCCGGCGCCGGTTGCCGGAACAGGCGCATGGTCGGGTACCAGGGGCTGTCGGTGCGCCCGAGCAGCCACCGGTAGTCCGGCGCCGCGGGCAGCAGCAGCCACACCGGCTTGCCGAGGGCGCCTGCCAGGTGCGCCACCGCCGTGTCCACCGCGATTACGAGGTCCAGCCGGCCGATGAGTCCCGCGGTGTCGGCGAAGTCGTCGAGCGCCGCTGACCAGTCCCGGAGCCGGCCGTCCGCGGCGAACTGTTCCTGGTCATCCGGGCGGTACTCCTTCTGCAGCGAATGGAATTCTGCCGGCGTCGCGAGAAGCGGGAGGAGGTCACGCAGTGCCACGCTGCGCTGCCGGTCGTTACGATGCGCGGTTGATCCCGACCAGGCGAGGCCGATGCGCGGCTGCCCGCTGCGGTCGCCGAGTCGCGCCTGCCAGGCGGCGCGCACGACCTCGGGGACAGACAGGTACGGGACCTCGGCCGGGATAGTGCTGAGCGTCGTGCCGCAGGCGAGCGGCAGGGACATGCAGGGGCAGTGCAGGTCATGGGGGGGCAGGGGCGTGCCCGGGGCCACTACGGCGTCCACGCCCGGGACCGTCGCGGCGAGGGCCGCGAGGGCCGCCGGCACCTGCAGGACGACGCGGGCGCCCCGGGCCGCCAGCAGCGGGACGTAGCGCAGCATCTGCAGCGTGTCGCCGAGCCCCTGCTCGTGATGCACGAGCAGGGTCCGGCCCGCGAGCGGGGCGTCGCCGAGCCAGAGCGGCCGGTCGAAGACCGGCACGTCCGGGTGATTGCCCAGCAGTTCCCACCGGGCCTCGAAGAGCGGCCAGCCCGCGGCGAAATCACCCTGCAGGAGCAGCGCGAAGGACTTGTTCCAGCGGGCGTCCGGGAAGTCCGGCCGGAGGCCGAGCGCCCGGTCATGGCTCCGCACCGCCTCGTCCAGGCGCCCCGCGGCCTGGAGCGCATTGCCCAGGTTGTTGTGGGCTTCCGCGTAGTCCGGCCGCCGGGCGATGGCGGCCTGGTAGCTGGCAATGGCCTCGTCGGGCCGGCCCGCGGCCAGCAGCACGTTGCCGAGATTGTTATGGGCCTCCGGGAAATCCGGCCGGAGCGCGAGTGCCCGCCGGTAGCTGGCGGCGGCCTCGTCCAGGCGGCCCGTGATCTCGAGCTGCGCGCCCAGGTTGTTGTGGGCCTCCGCATGGTCCGGCTTCAGGGTCACGGCGCGCTGGTAACTGGCGACAGCCTCTTGCGGCTGGCCCGCCGCCTGGAGCACGTTGCCCAGGTTGAAGTGCGCCTCGGCGTAGTCGGGCCGGAGTGTGACTGCCCGCCGGTAACTGCGGCTGGCATCCGCGGTCTTGCCCTGCGCCTCATACACCCGGCCCAGGTTGTAGTGGGTCTCGGCGGACTGGGGCTTCAGGCGCAGCGCACGGCGGTAGCTCGCGATGGCCTCGTCCGGCAGGCCCTGCTGCTGGAGCGCGTTGCCCAGGTTGAGGTGTGCCTCGGCGAAGTTGCGGTCGAGGGCGAGCGCCTGGTGGAAACTGGCGACGGCCTCGTCCGGGCGGCCCAGGGCGAGGAGGGCATTGCCCCGGTTGGAATGACAGGCCGCGTGACCGGGCGCTTCGTGCAGCGCCTGGTCCATCAGCGCCACGGCGTCGGCGTGCTGCCCGCGCTGGTGGGCCAGCAGGCCCAGGAAGTGCAACGCATCCGGGTGCCGCGGGTAGCCGGCGAGGATCCGCCGGTAGAGCGCCTCGGCCTCCGCCAGGCGCCCGGCCTGGTGCTGGGCAAGCGCTGCCTGCAGCGCGTTCCGCGCTTCGAGGGGCGACATCGCCATCAGGCCGCCTTCAGCAGGTGCCGGGCCCAGGCGGGGAACTCGCCTCGCCAGAACAGGTGGATGTCCGCGGAGAAACTGGCGGTGGCCCAGCCCTGCCGGGCCGCCAGCAGGCCGAGGCTCCGCGCCGAAAAGAGGCTGACGTGGCCGTTCCGGGGCGCGGCATACCACCAGGTCAGCGGCCGGCCGGGCAGCACCTGGCCGTCGGACACCAGCGTGCTGGCGAGGATCAGGCCGTCGGGCGCGAGCAGCCTGTCGAGGCACCCGGCCAGTTGCGCCACGTCCGGCACGTGCTCGAAGACCTCGAAGCAGGTGATGAGCGGGTAGCGGCCTTCCGGTTCGACCTGCCCCGGGCCGGCGAAGAAGGGGTCCCAGGACGTGGAGTCCCAGCCCGCTTCCCGCAGCAGCTCGCCGAGGCGGCCGGCACCGCCGCCGTAGTCCAGGTGCCGGGCCGGCCGGTGCGGGGCCGGGAAGGTGGCCAGCAGGGTCTCCGCATTTGTCCGGGGGCGGACCTCGAGATGATCCGGGTCCACGTCGCCGTAGCCCGCGTTGTAGATGTCCCGCTGGAAATCCGCCGGTGTCCACGCGGCAAACTCCGGCGCCCAGGCAAACCCGCAGCCCCGGCAGATCACGTACTCCACGAGCCGGTCGGCCGGCGGCAGGCGCCGGCCGCGCGCTTCCTCGCAGTTCTTGTTGAAGTCCACGGCGCCGAGCGGCACCGGGGCGCCCTGGCAGACGGGGCAGTGCGGGACAGTGCGCTTCGTCACGCGGCTAGTGTGCCACTACAGGCCCTTCAGTATCGGCACCCCGTTCGGCAGGCCGCCCCCGAACAGATGCACGCACTCGCGCCGGAACGGGTGCTCCCCGCGATCGGTGAGGGGTCTCAGCCCCTCGATGGTGGCGCTCAGTGACTCGTGGATACAGACCAGGTTCATGGCGAAGCCGATGGCGTCCAGGAACTCGTCGCCACGGTCGACGAAGGCCATGGGAAACAGCGGGTCCGCGCAGCCGAAGAAATTGTCGCGGGCAAAGAAGGGTGCGAAGTGCCAGTAGCTGCGGTAGCCGGCTTCCTGCAGCACCGACACCAGCTCCGGGGACTTGTCGGCAAAGGCATTCTCCACGTACAGGAGGGGCCTGAAGCGGTCCAGGGTCCGTCGTGCGCCCCGCAGCACCTGGGCTTCCATGCCCTCGACGTCGATCTTCACGAGCTTCAGCCCACCGACATCGAGGAAGTCGTCCAGGGCCACGCGGGCCACCGGCGGCGCCTGTGGCGCTCCGGCAAGCATTTCGACCTGTGCGCCACCGAAGTTGTTGGCTTGATCGGGATCGGGGTCTGACATCCGGAGCATGCCCGGCGTTTCCCCGACGGCCGCGTTGACGCAATGGACATTCGTCAGGCTGTTCAGCGCCACGTTCGCGCACAGTGTCTGGAACACGAGGCGCTGGGGCTCGAACGCGTAGACGAAACCCCGGGGGCCCGTGAGTCTGGCCAGTGCCAGCGTGTGCGTGCCGATGTTGGCCCCCACGTCCAGCGCCACGTCGCCGGCGCCGACGAAGCGGCGGAAGACCTTGACCTCCGACTCGAAGTACTCGCCATACATCTCGATCGAACGGCCGATGACCGTGTCGTTCCTGTTGTAGAGCACGTAGCCGTGGCGGGCCTTGATGAGGCGCTGGTGGCCTTCCTCGAGCAGGAGGGATTGCCCGGTCATCACTTGCTCCAGAATCACTTGCTCCAGATAAGGAAAACCCCGCGGCTCGGCGGGGCTTCCTGGTAGTTGGTGGAGGCGGCGGGAATCGAACCCGCGTCCGCAAGTCCTCTGCCCTCAGATCTACATGCGTATTCCGCCAATTGTCTTACTGGCAGCTACCCGACGGACAGGGACAACTGACAGCCAGTCCGGTTGATGGGCTTTAACGTGAAGATCCCGGACGAACCCGCACGCGATCCTGTGGTTGATGACTCCTGGGTCTGGACCGCACAGGTACGGTGCCAGTCAGAAGGCTCTCAAGACTGGTTTTTAAGCAGCGAGAGCGTAGTTGTCGTCGTTGGCAACTAAGTGTTTGCAGATGGATTTACGAGGTGATCTGCACCTCGGCATGCACCAAGGGGTTTGTAACCCACGTCGAAACCATGTCGCCCCCAAGTCACGCCAGTATTGGGGCCCTGACCCGGGAAAACAACCGCCTGGTGCCCATGTGGACCAGTAGCTTGACGTGTCAGGATTCGTCAAGCTATGGTTCGAACCATGGCCGCCATCAAAATCAGCTCCAAGATCGACGCGGAGGTCTGGAACGAGCTCCGGGAACTCGCCAACGAGACGCACCAGAGCGTGTCCGGACTCCTCACCGAGGCAGTTCGCGAGTACCTGCAGCGCCGGAAGGTCCGGCCAGTGGTGATTGCCCACCTCGAGCAGTCCATCGACGAGAACCGCCGGCTTGGAGAGCTGCTTGCCGGGTAGGGTCGGGTTCCTCACCGTGGACGAGGTGCTCGCGATCCACGAAGCGCTGATCAGGCAGTTCGGCGGTCCCGGGGGCCTGCGGGATCCCGGTCTGCTGGAAAGCGCCTTGTTCCGACCCCGCACGGGCTACTACGCCGACCTGGCCGAAATGGCGGCGGCGCTGTTCGAGTCGCTGCTGATGAATCACCCGTTCCTCGACGGCAACAAGCGCGTGGCATTTTTTGCCACGGACGTCTTCCTCCGCCTGAACGGCTACCGCTTCCAGGTGGATCCCGACGAGGCACACCAGTTCCTGATCGGTCTGCTCGAAGGCCGGCATTGCGACTACCCACACCTGTTGCCCTGGATCCGTCGGGTCGTGGGTCGCGCCTGAACGCGCTCCTGGCCGCGGCGCGGCACGCGGCTCTCCTGGAGTGGCGATTCCCGGTCCTGGCTGGGATCCAGCGTGTCGGGCTCTGGTATCAGGGGCCCACACGTGCAAGTCTACCTCCCCAGGTTACGCAATGAGGGGATCGTTATGCGCAACTCGTGCGTAGCCATTTTTCTGCTGCTGTCTGCCCTGCCGGGCGCCGTCCTGGCCGCCCCGTACAACCTGGTCGGATTTTATTCGCGGAGCAACCTGGGCGCACTGACTTCCCTGGTCTTCAAGGCGGGTGCAGCCCAGGGGTGTCCGAACGCCGGCGGACCGCCGCCCACCACCTACATCCAGCCCTGCTACAACCCGGCCCAGTCCTGGACCAGCACGAACGACGTTGTCGCTGAACTGGCCGATGCCGGCCCGACGGCCTGGGACTGGAACGGGTTCACGCTGACGGGCACCGGCTTGTTCTGGGTGACCCACTTCCTCAACAGCAATCCCAACGGCACGATGCTCATCAGCCACCGGATGAACTACCTTGCGATCACACCCGGCATCGCCAACACGGCGTTCTTCGACTACGAGTGCTACGAGACTCCTTCCCTGCCCGGCATCTGCAATGGCGCATCGACCGCTTTCAACATGTGGAACGTGGTGCGCGACGACGGCACGTACCTGATCCTCGCTACCGCGCCGGACATTGGCACCTGCGTTCTGTACGGCTCGGCCACCACGTCCGGGTGCCCCGCCGACCCGGCGCTGCCAACGCGGTTCCACATCGTCCTCGCCGCGGCCGGGGTTCCGGACACGGACGCGGATGGCGTCGCGGATGGGCTCGACAACTGCGGCCTCGTGGCCAACCCGACCCAGTGCGATTCCGACGGCGACGGCTATGGCAATCACTGCGACGGTGACCTGAACAACAATGGCGCGACCAACGCCCAGGACGCCGTACTGTTCCGCCAGCAGCTAGGCCAGCCCAGCAGCGCGCCGGCCGGCTACAACAAGGCCGATCTGAACTGCAACGGTGCCGTTAACGCCCAGGACACCACGCTCTTCCGGCAACTGCTGGGCTCGCCGCCCGGGACTTCCGGACTGCATCCGTAGTTCGCGGACAGCCCGTTCGGGTCGCGCCGGTCGGCGCGCCTACCCGCGGCGCAGCACGCGACCCTTCTGGCGCTGCCAGTCCCGGTCCTTGATGGAATCCCGCTTGTCGCGCACGTTCTTGCCCTTGGCGAGGCCCAGGGTGACCTTGGCCCGGCCCTTGACCCAGTTCATCGCGAGCGGCACCAGCGTATAGCCGTCCCGCTCCACGGCGCCCTTCAGCCGGTCGATCTCCCGGCGGTGGAGGAGGAGCTTCCGCATCCGCACGGGGTTCGCCTCCACGTGGGTCGAGGCGGAGGTGAGCGGCGTGATGTGGGCGCCGATCAGCCAGGCCTCGTCGTTGCGGAAGATCGCGTAGGACTCCTTAAGGTTCGCCTTCGCCTCCCGCATGCTCTTCACTTCCCAGCCCTGCAGGGCAATGCCGGCCTCGATCTGGTCCTCGATGTAGAAGTCGAAGCGCGCCTTGCGGTTCTCCGCGATCAGGCGCGGCGTCGTGTCGGCCTTCTTCGGCTTCGGCGAATTCCCGGGCTTGGTGGATTTTCGGGCGCTCATTCGGCAACAATCCTGCCAACTTCAGTGGGGCGACGATAGTCAGTTCAGTTCCAGTGCGTGAAGTCCAGCGCAGCGCCATCGTGCCGTATCCCGCCGAGGCCATGTTCGCGCTCGTCGCGGACGTGGAGGCCTATCCGCAATTCCTGCCCGGCTGCACGGCCAGTTCCGTCCTGTCCCGGGAGCCGGGCGGGCTGGTGGCCAGCCTCTCGCTCTCGAAAGGACCCTTCTCGTCCAGCTTCACCACGCGCAACACCCTCGAGCCACCGCGCCGCCTGACCATGGAACTCGTGGACGGGCCGTTCAGCGCCCTGCACGGCGAGTGGACGGTCACGCCCCTCGTGGCGCCGGCCGGCGATGCCGGGACCGCGCCAGGCTGCCGGATCGAGTTACGGGTGAGGTTCCAGTTTGCCGGCACGGCCCGGGACCTGCTGCTGGGCCCGGCCTTCGAGCTGACCTGCAGCGGCCTCGTGGACGCCTTCGTGGAGCGGGCCCGGGCGGTCTACGGCTGAACTCAGCCCTGCTGCCTGCCGTCCTTCTCGACCGGCACGTCGCGGTTCACTTCCCGGACGGTGTCGCCGTCGAACCAGACGATGATCCAGCGCTGGGTGGTCTTCCGGCTCTTGCCCGGCTTCAGGTAGTACATGTAGTCCCAGCGGTCTGCGCGGAAGGAGTCGGCCGCAATCGGGGTGCCGAGCAGGAAGCGCACCTGGTTGCGGGTCATCCCCGGCTGGATGGCCTCGATGTCCTTCTGTTCCAGCAGGTTGCCCTGCTGGACGTCCAGGCGGTAGACGCAGCCCCCCGTCAGTCCGGCCGGGACGACCAGGACCAGCGCGAGGCTGAGGATGCGCAGACAGCGCTGCAGGACGGAGGGTGCCATAATCGGTGCGAATCATAGCCGATCGGCGGATCACCGGAACGATGGAGCCCCAGGATCTACGCAAGGCCGGCCTCAAGGCCACCACGCCCCGCCTCCGGATCCTGGAGATCCTGCAGGAGGGCGGTCCCCACCACCTGAGCGCGGAGGACATCTACCGTCGCCTCGCGGATGCCGGCGACGACGTGGGGCTGGCCACCGTCTACCGGGTGCTGACCCAGTTCGAGCAGGCGGGGCTCGTGACGCGCCACAACTTCGCCAGCGACCACTCGGTGTTCGAGCTCGAGTCCGGGCGGCACCATGACCACATGGTCTGCGTCGAGACGGGGCGCGTGGTGGAGTTCTCCAACGAGGAGATCGAGCGGCTCCAGCGCGAGATCGCGGGCCGGCACGGCTACGAGCTGGTGGACCACAGCCTCGTGCTCTACGTGAAGCCGAAGGAATAAAAGGGGACGGATTTAATTTGGGGACAAATTAAATCCGTCCCCTTTTATTCCTTCAGGCGCGACTCTTTCTCTCTTTTTTCTTCGTCCCAGGCATCGGGTCGCGCCTGAAGGCGCTCCTACCCTGGGAGAGCATCTCTTCGGCGTGGGCCCGCGTCTGGTCCGTGATCGTCACGCCGCCCAGCATGCGCGCCGTCTCTTCCACCCGTTCCGCGGCGCTCAGCATCCGGACGGCGGTGGAGGTCTTCCCGTCCCGCGTCGCCTTGCTGACCGTGGCCTGGTGCTCGGCGAGCGTGGCGACCTGGGGCAGGTGCGTGATGCACAGCACCTGCCGCCCCGTGCTGAGCTCGCGCAGGCGCCTGCCCACCATCTCCGCCACCGCGCCGCCGACGCCCGCGTCCACCTCGTCGAACACCAGGGTCGGCGCGCCGCGGGTCGACGTGGCGACCACCTGGATGGCCAGGTTCAGCCGGGACAGCTCACCGCCGGAAGCCACCCGGCTCATGGGGGCGGGGGGCTGGCCCGCGTTGGCCGTGACCAGGAACTCCACGTCGTCCGCGCCGTGGGCGGCGATGGCCCCGTCCGCGAGCGGGGCCACGCGCACCTCGAAGCGGCCGCCGGGCATGCCGAGGGTCGCCATGTTCCGGGTGACGACCTGGCCCAGTGAACCGGCAGCGGCCTGCCGGCCTGCGGTGAGCGTCCCGGCCAGGGCCTTGAGCTCGCCCTTCCGCTGCGCCGCCGCCCTCGCCAGTCGCTCGAGGGTGATCTCCCCGCCGGTCAGCGCCGCCAGTTCATCCTGCAGGCGGTCCAGCAGCCCGGGCAGGTCATCGGGCGTACAGCGGTGCTTGCGGGAGCTGTCGCGCAGGGCCGCGAGCCGGTCGGCGATCTCGCTCTCGCGGCCCGGGTCCGGGTCCAGCCGTCCGAGCCGGTGCCGCAGCAGGTCGGTTGCCTCGCCGACCTGGGCCTCCGCATCGGCGAGCAGCCGGAGGGGCGCCTCCAGTTCGGGGTCGAAGCGCAACACGTCCTCCAGCGCCCGGCGGGCAGCCCCGATCGCCGCCTGGGCGGAGCCGTCTTCGTCGTCGTAGGCCCGGGCGAGGGCGAGATCGAGCGCGGCCCCGATGCGCAGGCGGTGGGCGAGGGCGGTGTGCTCCCGCTCGAGTTCCGCGTACTCGCCCGCGCGGGGTTGCAGGGCACTGAGTTCGCCCACCTGGAACGCCAGCAGGTCGACCCGGCTGTCCCGGTCCCGCTGGGCCGTGGCGAGCTCCGCGAGCGCCGCCTCGGCGGCCAGCCAGGCGGCATGGGCCTCCCGCACCCGGGCGAGCAGGTCGTGGTGGCCCGCCAGGTCGTCCAGGATCGCCCGCTGGGCGGCCCGGTGCCGCAGCGACTGGTAGTCCTGCTGGCCGCAGATGTCCACGAGGGTCGCGCCCAGGTCGCGCAGGGCCTGGACGGGGACGGGCCGGCCATTGATCCAGGCCCTGGACCGGCCATCGGTGCCGATCACCCGGCGCATCAGGCAGCTACCGCCCTCATCGGCCAGCTCGTTGTCCTCGAGCCACCGGCCGGCGGCACTGCCCGCGCCGGGCTCGAAGCTGGCCAGGACCTCGAGGCGGCTGGCGCCCGCGCGGATCGCCTGGGCGTCGCCACGCTCGCCGAGGGCGAGGGCCAGGGCATCGATGAGGATCGACTTTCCGGCGCCCGTCTCACCCGTCAGGACGGTGAAGCCGCTGCCGAAGTCCAGCGTGACTTCCTCGATGACCGCCAGGTCGCGGATCTGCAGCTGGGTCAGCATGGGGCGCGGATCAGCGCTTGCCACCCGGGCCATGGGGTGGATTCTTGCCGTGGTCCCGCGTGTCCCGGCCCCACAGGAGCTTGCTCCGCAGGATCTCGAAGTAGTCGTAGCCCACCGGATGCACCAGCTCGAGCCGCTCGCGGGCGGCGCTGACGCGGACGCTGCCGCCGGGACCCAGCCGGCCCAGCAGCTCGCCGTCACAGGTCACTTCGGCGCGGTCCACCTGCCGCGACCTGGGGGACGGCGTCGAGTGCAGGCGGACCTCCGCCACCCGGGTGCCGGGAATCACCAGCGGCCGGTCGCTCAGCGTGTGCGGACAGATCGGCGTGAGCACGAGCGCATCCAGGCCCGGTTCGACGATCGGGCCGCCGCAACTGAGCGCGTAGGCGGTCGACCCGGTCGGCGTGGCGATGATGAAGCCGTCGCCCAGGTGGGTGTTGACGTAGCCGCCGTCCACGAAAGTCTGGTACTCGACCATGCGGCCGGTGTCCTGCCGCTTGACCACCACGTCGTTCAGGGCGATGGCGCTCGCCACCACCCGGTTGTTCCGGACGACCGAAGCCACGAGGAGCATGCGCTGCTCGCTCACGTACCGGCCCGCCAGGATCTGGTCGATGTGCGCCAGCATGTGCTCGGGGCCCACGTCGGCCAGGAAGCCCAGCCGGCCGCGATTGATGCCCAGGAGCGGTACCTGGCGGCCGGCGATGCGCCGGGCGGCGTACAGCATGCTACCGTCGCCCCCGATGGCAACCACCAGGTTCACGCCCACGGCCAGCCGCTCCTCGGCCACCCGCTTCGCCCGGGGTGGCAGCGAGCGGGCGCGCACGGCCGTGCTGACCTTCACGCTGCAGCCGACCTGGAGCAGGTGAGTGGCCATGATCCGCATGGCTTCCAGGGCGCGGGGGTCCCGGGGATTGCCCATCAGGGCGATCGCGGAAAACTGTCGGGCGCGCGGTTTCCTGTTCATTTTGCCTTGCTTATCATGACCTTGACACTCTCCATGGCCGATTGCTAGCGTTTCACGCAGACATGGCCAACGATCTCACCTCCGAGCTGCCGTCCGAACGCGCCCGGCAGATCCTGCGGATCCTCGTGGAACACTACATCCGCGAGGGGCAACCCGTCGGTTCCCGCACCCTGTCGCGCAGCGCCGGGCTCGATCTCAGTCCGGCCACGATCCGGAACGTGATGGCCGACCTGGAGGACCTGGGTTTCATCGTTGCCCCCCACACCAGCGCCGGCCGCATCCCGACCGCCAAAGGTTACCGCTTTTTCGTGGACACGCTCGTGCGTCTGCAGCCGATGGCCGAGCCGGATGTCGCGAGGCTCCAGCACCACCTCGAGGACCGCTTCCGGGGTGACGCCAAGGCGATCGCCTCCGCGGCCTCGTCGGCCCTGTCGTCCCTGACCAGCCTGGCGGGCGTGGTCACCATTCCCCGGCAGCCCCACGCGACTCTCCGGCACATCGAGTTCCTGCCCCTGTCGGGTCGCCGCGTCCTCGCGATCCTGGTGGTGAACGACGCCGAGGTGCAGAACCGCATCCTCGACATGGATAGGGACTACGGCGAGGACGAACTGCGCCGTGCTGCCAATTTTCTCAACGAGCAGTTCACGGGCCTGGACCTCGGGGAGGTTCGCTCCCGGCTGCTGGCCAACCTGGATGGCACGCGGGAATTCATGAACCGCCTGATGCTGGATTCGATCGCCATCGCCGACCCGGCCCGGCAGCCTGGTCCCGACAGCGCGGGCTACGTGCTGTCGGGCGAGACCCAGCTGATGAACTTCCAGGAACTGTCCGACGTGGAGAAGATCAAGCAGCTGTTCGAGGCCTTCGGCCAGCAGCGTGAGATCCTGACGCTCCTGGACCGGAGCGTGGCCGC
This sequence comes from Chromatiales bacterium, assembly GCA_016789845.1. GTDB lineage: Bacteria > Pseudomonadota > Gammaproteobacteria > Steroidobacterales > SHZI01. Next base: position 49,666 of record JAEUQA010000037.1, on the reverse strand, counting down.
CCAGGGCGTGCAGATCTTCATCGGTGAGGGCTCCGGCTACCGGATCCTGGACGAGTGCACCATCGTGGCTGCGCCGTATACTGTGGATGACCAGATCGTTGGCGTGCTGGGCGTCATCGGTCCCACCCGGATGGCCTACGAGCGGGTGATACCGATCGTGGACGTCACCGCCAGGCTGGTTGGTTCTGCCCTGAACGCCAATCTGAACGCCAACTTGAATTCCGGCTCCTGACCCCCATAAGGATCTCTGGCGGGCGGCAGCCCGCCGGTAGTTGCACGCCCCGAAGGAGCCTGCCCGATGCCTGAAACCGAACACCCGGATTCCCCGGACGCTTCTCCTGCCGGCGTGGCTTCCGCGGAATCCGGCGCCGCGGACCCCGTCGTGGAGTTGCGCCAGGCCCTCGAGAAGGCCGAGGCCACCGCAGCCGAGAACTGGAACCGGTACCTCCGGGCCGTGGCGGAGCTGGACAACCTGCGCAAGCGCGCGGCCCGTGACGTGGAGGCCGCCCGGCGGTCGGGTGTGGAGAAGCTGGCCGGCGAGCTGCTGGGGATCGTCGACAGCCTGGAGATGGGCCTCGAATCGGCCGGTACCGCATCCGCCGAGAGCCTGGTGGCCGGCAAGCAGGCCACCCTGCGCCTGCTGCGCGCGGCCTTCGACAGGTTCGGCATCGAGCTCGTGGACCCGGTGGGCCATCCCTTCGACCCCCAGCTGCACGAGGCCATGAGCATGCAACCCTCGGGGACGGCGACGCCCGGCTCGGTGCTGGTGGTCCTCCAGAAGGGCTACCGGCTCGGCGACCGGCTCCTGCGCCCCGCCCGGGTCATCGTGGCCGGGGAGCCGGTGGCCTCGGGCGCCACCCTGCCGGGCGGTGAGGGTGCGCCGGACGTGAATTGATGCCGGCTCTGGTCCCGAACTGGCCTTGAAAGCCGGGCGGCCGGGCCCAAATAGTGGAACTAGCCGGCAGCCACCGTGGCCGCCGACCGGATTCAGCGATCGAAACAGTTAATGGAGTGACGCATGAGCAAGGTAATTGGCATCGACCTGGGCACGACGAATTCCTGCGTGGCCGTCATGGAAGGCGGCAAGCCCAAGGTGATCGAGAACAGCGAGGGCGACCGCACCACGCCGTCCATCGTGGCCTTCACCAAGGACGGTGAGGCCCTGGTCGGCCAGTCGGCGAAGCGCCAGGCCGTCACCAACCCGGCGAATACCCTGTTCGCGGTCAAGCGGCTCATCGGCCGCAAGTTCAAGGATGAGGTCGTGCAGCGGGACATTGGCATGGTCCCCTACAGGATCGTGGGCGCCGACAACGGCGACGCCTGGGTAGAGGCCAACGGCAAGAAGATGGCCCCGCCCGAGATCTCCGCCCGCGTGCTCATGAAGATGAAGAAGACGGCCGAGGACTACCTCGGTGAGCCCGTGACGGAAGCCGTGATCACGGTGCCGGCCTATTTCAACGATTCCCAGCGCCAGGCCACCAAGGACGCTGGCCGCATCGCCGGCCTGGACGTGAAGCGCATCATCAACGAGCCCACCGCTGCGGCCCTGGCCTACGGCATGGACAAGCAGCGCGGCGACCGCAAGATCGCCGTGTACGACCTGGGCGGCGGCACCTTCGACATCTCGATCATCGAGATCGCGGAGATCGACGGCGAGCACCAGTTCGAGGTGCTGTCCACCAACGGCGATACCTTCCTCGGCGGCGAGGATTTCGACATGCGGGTCATCGAGTACCTGGCGGGCGAGTTCCAGAAGGAGAGCGGCATGGACATCCGCCGGGATCCGCTGGCCATGCAGCGCCTGAAGGAGGCCGGCGAGAAGGCGAAGATCGAGCTGTCGTCCCAGCAGCAGACCGAGGTGAACCTGCCCTACATCACGGCGGACGCCAGCGGGCCGAAGCACCTGAACATCCGCCTCTCCCGCGCCAAGCTCGAGTCCCTGGCGGAAGAGCTGATCGAGCGCACCATCGCCCCGTGCAGGACGGCGGTCAAGGATGCCGGGCTGAAGGTCGGTGACATCGACGACGTCATCCTGGTGGGTGGCCAGACCCGCATGCCCAAGGTCCAGGAGGCGGTGAAGAACTTCTTCGGCAAGGAGCCGCGCAAGGACGTCAATCCGGACGAGGCCGTGGCCGTCGGCGCCGCCATCCAGGCGGGGGTGCTCTCCGGCCAGGTGAAGGACGTCCTGCTGCTCGACGTCACGCCGCTGTCGCTCGGCATCGAGACGCTCGGTGGCGTGATGACCAAGCTCATCGAGAAGAACACCACGATCCCGACCCGCGCGAACCAGACCTTCTCCACGGCCGATGACAACCAGACGGCCGTGACGATCCACGTGCTCCAGGGCGAGCGGGAGCAGGCGCGGCACAACAAGTCGCTGGGCCGCTTCGATCTCACCGACCTGCCGCCGGCGCCGCGGGGCATGCCGCAGGTCGAGGTCACGTTCGACATCGACGCCAACGGCATACTCAACGTGTCGGCGAAGGACAAGGCCACCGGCAAGGAGCAGAAGATCGTCATCAAGGCCTCGAGCGGCCTGTCCGAGGACGAGATCAAGCGCATGGTCGGCGAGGCCGAGACCCACGCCGAGGAGGACCGGCAGTTCTTGGAACTCGTCGGTGCCCGCAACCAGGCTGACGCGCTGGTGCATGCCACGGAGCGCTCGTTGCGCGACCTGGGCGACAAGGTGGACGCTGCCGAGCGCGGGCGCATCGAGTCCGCGCTGTCGGACCTGAAGGACGTGATCAAGGGCGACGACAAGGCCAAGATCGAGCTCAAGAGCAAGGCGCTGGCCGAGGCCTCCGCGTCACTGGCCCAGAAGGCCTACGAGCAGGCCCAGGCCTCCGGTGGCCAGGCCGGGGGCGGCAGCCCGGGCGGCGCGGACGAAGGCGTCGTCGATGCCGAGTTCGAGGAGGTCAAGGACGACAAGGGCGGACGGTCCGGCACCGGCTGACCGCGCGGTTTTTCGATAACCCGGCGGCCCGGTGCAGCGCACCGGGCCGTCATTGCATTGGTCTAGCGCATGGCGAAGCGTGACTACTACGAAGTGCTCGGTGTCAGCCGCGACGCCAGCGAGGCCGACATCAAGAAGGCCTATCGCCGGCTCGCCATGAAGCATCACCCGGATCGCAATCCCGACGATCCGAAGGCCGAGGCCGCCTTCAAGGAGGCCAAGGAGGCCTACGAGGTCCTGTCAGAAAAGGACAAGCGGGCGGTATACGACCAGCACGGTCATGCCGGCGTCGAGGCCGCGGCGGGTGGCGGCCGTGGCGGGCCGGGGTTCAACCCCGGGGATGCGTTCGGTGACATCTTTGGCGACGTGTTCGGCGACATCTTCGGCGGTGGCCGCCGTGGCCGCTCGACGGTGTTCCGCGGGGCGGATCTCCGCTACGAGCTTTCCCTGACGCTCGAGCAGGCCGTCTTCGGCGATACGGTCAATCTCACGCTGCCCACGGTGGTCAGCTGCGAGACCTGCAGTGGTTCCGGCGCGAAGCCGGGCACCAAGCCTGTCACCTGCAAGACCTGCGAGGGCGCCGGCCAGGTGCGCATGTCCCAGGGCTTCTTCTCCATCCAGCAGGCCTGCCCCGCGTGCCGTGGCACGGGGCAGCAGATTGAGAATCCCTGCGCTACGTGCCAGGGGCGGGGCAGGGTGCAGAAGAGCAAGACCCTCGCCGTGAAGGTGCCTGCCGGGGTCGACAACGGCGATCGCATTCGCCTGACGGGCGAAGGCGAGGCGGGCCAGAATGGCGGCCCCCCGGGCGACCTCTACGTGGAGATCCGGATCCAGCCCCACGACATCTTCGAGCGGGATGGGGCCGACCTGTCCTGCGGCATCCCCGTCAACTTCGCCGTCGCGGCGCTGGGCGGGTCGGTGCAGGTTCCCACGCTGGACGGGGAAGTGACGCTCAAGATCCCGGCGGAAACCCAGTCCGGCCGGGTGTTCCGACTCCGGGGCAAGGGCGTGCGGCCAGTGCGGGGCAGCGGCCCTGGCGACCTCTTCTGCCGGGTGGAGGTGGAGACGCCGGTCAACCTCACGGCTGAGCAGAAGCGCCTGCTCGAGGCCTTCAATGAGGCGCTGGTGGCCGGCGGCGACCGGCACCGGCCGAGGAATCGCTCCTGGCTTGATGGCGTGCGGCGGTTTTTTGAGAAGATGTCGCCCTGATGGTCTTCCTGCTCGTGGGCGGTGTGCGATGGCGCGGATAGCGGTGCTCGGGGCCAGCGGCCGGATGGGGACGGCCCTGGTCCGGCTGATTGCAGCCGGTGGCGGGCACCAGCTCGTGGGAGCCCTCGGTGAGCCGGGTGATCCCGCCCTGGGCCGCGATGCGGGCCAGGTTGCCGGCCTGGATCCCGTGGGCGTGCGCGTCACCGCGAGTCTCGATGAGGCGCTGGCGGGCGGCGGCGCAGGCCCAGAGGTGGTGATCGATTTCACCGCGCCAGCCGTTGCGGCACGTCACGCCGGGGCCTGCGCCGCCGGCGGCCACGCGCTGGTGGTCGGCACCACGGGGCTGGGCGAGGCCGAGATGACGGCACTCAGGGCCGCTGCCGGCCGGGTTCCCGTCCTGCACGCCCGCAACATGAGCCTCGGGATTACGGTGCTGACGGAACTGGTGCGGCAGGCGACGGCGCTCCTCGGCCCGGACTTCGATGTGGAGGTCACCGAGGCGCACCACCGTCACAAGAAAGATGCGCCATCGGGCACCGCCCTCCAGCTGGGCGAGGCGGCCGCGGCCGCCCGCGGTCGCCGACTCCAGGACGTGGCGGTCTATTCCCGCCCGCGTCTCGCCACCGATGAACGTCCGGCGGGCGCTATCGGCTTTGCCTCCATCCGGGCCGGCGGCATCGTGGGCGATCACACCGTCCTGCTGGCGGGCGCGGAGGAGCAGCTCGAGCTCACCCATCGGGCCACCGACCGGGCGCTGTTCGCCCGGGGCGCCCTGCGGGCCGCGGGCTGGCTCGTCGGGAAGCCGGCCCGGCTCTATTCGCTCCGCGACGTGCTGGGCCTGCCCGCCTAGGCGGATGTTCTCCAGGGGTGTCCTCGCCCCGTCCCGTCGTTTAGAATGCGGCGGGTTCCCGGAGAGACCAGATGAGCGGGTTCGGCCAGGGCAGGTTGCCGGCTGAGTCCCGCTGCGCACAGATGCGCCCGGCAGAAGCTCACGCGACCCGAAACTGGCGAGTTCACAGCGGCATGGACAGAGCGTGATGGAACAGGCGTTGCTGGCGTTGCAGGACGGCACGGTGTTCAGGGGCCTTTCAGTCGGCGCCCCGGGACGGACCATTGGCGAGGTGGTCTTCAACACGGCCATGACGGGCTACCAGGAGATCCTCACGGACCCTTCCTACTGCCGCCAGATCGTCACGCTGACCTATCCGCACATCGGCAACACCGCCACCAACAGCGAAGACCAGGAGAGTGAGCGGGTATTCGCCGCCGGGCTCGTGATCCGGGACCTGCCTGCGGTCTCCAGCAGCTGGCGGGGCGAAGTGGAACTGCCCGAGTTCCTGCGCCGCGCGGGTATCGTCGCGATCGCCGAGATCGACACGCGGAAGCTCACGCGCATCCTGCGCGACAAGGGCGCCATGTCCGGTTGCATCATGACCGGTGAGGTGGACCCGAAGACGGCCATTGATCATGCGCGGCGGTTCCCCGGCCTGGCTGGCATGGACCTGGCGAAGATCGTCAGCGCGAAGGACGCCTACCAGTGGAGCCTGGGAGCCACCTGGCCCGGCCCCGCGCCCGTCCGACCGAAGCGCAGCGGCGTCTTCGACGTGGTGGCCTACGACTTCGGCATCAAGCGCAACATCCTGCGGCTCCTCGTGGATCATGACTGCCGGGTCACGGTCGTTCCCGCCGAGACGCCGGCCGAGAAGGTGCTGGCGCTCCGGCCGGACGGAGTGTTCCTGTCCAACGGTCCGGGGGACCCCGAGCCCTGCACCTACGCCATCGAGGCCATCCGCGAGATCATCGCGGCAGGCATTCCGGTCTTCGGCATCTGCCTTGGCCACCAGCTGCTTGGCCTGGCCAGTGGCGCGAAGACGGTGAAGATGAAGTTTGGCCACCACGGCGCCAATCACCCCGTGCAGGACCTGGCTACCGGCCAGGTGCTGATCACCAGCCAGAACCACGGCTTCGCGGTGGACGAGGCCAGTCTCCCGGCCAATGTCCGGCCGACACACCGCTCGCTATTCGATAATTCACTGCAGGGAATTGAGAGAACTGATTGTTTAGCTTTCAGTTTTCAGGGGCATCCGGAAGCCAGTCCAGGACCCCACGATCTGCGGCCCCTGTTCGCCCGCTTTACCGGCCTGATGCGCCAGCGTGTCCGGCAGGAGCCTGCCGTGGTGGCGGCCCTCAAGTCCGCCCTGAAGTTGAAGTAGCCGCCCAAGCACAAGCCCCAGTCACTGCCCGAGACCGGGCGCGAAGTTCAGCCGCGCCCCCAAACCGCGAGAGTTCTCCATGCCCCGGCGCACAGACATCAACAGCATCCTGATCATCGGAGCCGGACCGATCGTGATCGGCCAGGCCTGTGAGTTCGACTATTCGGGCGTCCAGGCCTGCAAGGCGCTGCGCCAGGAGGGCTTCCGCGTCATCCTGGTGAATTCGAATCCGGCCACGATCATGACCGACCCCGAGATGGCCGACGCGATCTACATCGAGCCGGTGAACTGGCAGACGGTGGCGAAGATCATCGAGCGCGAGCGGCCCGATGCCCTCCTGCCGACGATGGGCGGGCAGACGGCCCTCAATTGCGCGCTTGACCTCGAGCGCGAGGGTGTCCTGGCGAAATTCAACGTGGAGATGATCGGCGCCTCGCGGGAGGCCATCGACACTGCCGAGGACCGGGAGCTGTTCCGGAATGCGATGAAGGAGATCGGTCTCTCCGTCGCGCGCGCCGCCATCGCCCACACCCTCGAGGAGGCCGTCGCGGTCCAGGCCGACATCGGCTTCCCGACCATCATCCGGCCTTCCTTCACGCTGGGCGGCAGCGGCAGCGGCATCGCCTACAACCGGGACGAATTCGAGGCGATGGCCGCGCACGGCCTCGACCTTTCGCCAACGTCCGAAATCCTCCTCGAGGAGTCAGTGATCGGCTGGAAGGAATTCGAGATGGAGGTGGTCCGCGACAAGGCGGACAACTGCATCATCATCTGTTCCATCGAGAACGTGGATGCCATGGGCGTGCACACCGGCGATTCCATCACCGTGGCCCCGGCCCAGACCCTGACGGACAAGGAATACCAGCGGATGCGGGACGCGTCGATCGCGGTCCTCCGCCGGATCGGCGTCGACACGGGCGGTTCGAACGTGCAGTTCGCGATCAGCCCCGAGGACGGCCGGATGCTCGTCATCGAGATGAATCCGCGCGTGTCCCGGTCATCGGCGCTGGCGTCCAAGGCCACGGGATTCCCCATCGCCAAGGTGGCCGCCAAGCTGGCCGTGGGTTACACCCTCGACGAGCTGCGCAATGACATCACCGGCGGCGCCACGCCAGCATCCTTCGAGCCCACCATCGACTACGTGGTCACCAAGGTGCCGCGCTTCACCTTCGAGAAGTTCCCGGGCGCCAACGACCGGCTCACGACCCAGATGAAGTCGGTCGGAGAGACGATGGCCATGGGGCGCACCTTCCAGGAGTCCCTGCAGAAGGCGCTCCGCGGCCTCGAGACCGGCATCAACGGCCTGGTCGAGAGGCTGCCTGCCGAGCCCTCCGCGGAGGACATGGACTTGCTCCGGCGCGAACTTCGCATGCCGGGCGCCGACCGGCTGCTGTACGCGGCCGACGCCTTCCGCCACGGCCTGTCCCGGGCGGAGATCGGCCAGCTCTCCGGCATCGACCAGTGGTTCCTCGCGCAGATCGAGGACCTGATCCGCTGGGAGGCGCGGGTGCGCGCGGAGGGCATGCCGCTGCTGCAGAGCGAGGCCATGCGGACCCTCAAGCGCAAGGGCTTCTCCGACGGCCGCCTCGCGGCGTTGCTGGGCATCCAGGAGAACATCGTCCGCCAGACGCGCCTGAAGGCCGGCGTGCGCCCGGTGTTCAAGCGCGTGGACACCTGCGCCGCCGAGTTCGCTACCACCACGGCCTACCTTTACTCCACCTACGAGGAAGAGTGCGAGGCGGCGCCGACCAGCCGGGACAAGATCATCATCCTGGGTGGCGGGCCGAACCGGATCGGCCAGGGCATCGAGTTCGATTACTGCTGCGTGCATGCCGCCTTCGCGCTGAAGGAGATCGGCTACGAAGCGATCATGATCAACTGCAACCCCGAGACGGTCTCCACGGATTACGACACGTCGGACCGCCTGTATTTCGAGCCGCTGACCTTCGAGGACGTCATGGAGGTCGTGGACCTGGAGCGACCGAAGGGGGTCATCGTCCAGTTCGGCGGCCAGACGCCGCTGAAGCTGGCCCGGCGGCTGGAGGAGGCCGGCGTGCCGATCGTGGGTACCAGTCCGGAGTCCATCGACATCGCCGAGGACCGGGAGCTGTTCCAGCAGCTCGTCCAGCGGCTCGGGCTGCGCCAGCCGCCGAATTGCGTCGCGCGCACGCCGGACGAAGCAGTCCGGCTGGCTGGCGAAGTCGGCTTTCCTCTCGTGATCCGGCCATCCTTCGTGCTGGGTGGCAGGGCGATGGAGGTGGTGCACACCGAGGACGACCTCCGGCTGTACATGAAGGATGCCGTCAATGTCTCCAACGACAGCCCCGTGCTCCTCGACCGGTTCCTGGACCTGGCCGTGGAAGTGGATGTGGACCTGGTCAGCGACGGCAAGGACGTCCTGATCGGCGGCATCATGGAGCACATCGAACAGGCCGGCGTCCATTCCGGGGATTCCAGCTGCTCATTGCCGCCGGCGACTCTCAGCCAGGAGGTCCAGGACGAACTCATCAGCCAGGTCATCAAGCTGGCGAAGGCGCTGAACGTCGTTGGCCTCATGAACACCCAGTTCGCGATCCAGAACGGCATCATCTACCTGCTTGAGGTCAATCCGCGCGCCTCGCGCACGGTGCCGTTCGTCTCGAAGGCCATCGGCCTGCCGCTGGCCAAGATCGCTGCCAAAACCATGGTGAATGTGTCGCTGGCGGAGCAGGGTGCCACGACCCGGCGGATACCGACCTTCTTCTCGGTGAAGGAAGCGGTGTTCCCGTTCGTGAAGTTCCCGGAGGCCGACCCGATCCTCGGCCCGGAAATGAAGTCCACGGGCGAGGTGATGGGGACCGGCCGCACGTTTGCGGAAGCCTATGCCAAGGCGCAGATTGCCTCCGGAGTGATCCTGCCGCGGCGTGGCACGGCGTTCCTGTCGGTTCGCGACCGGGACAAGCCTGCCGCCGTCAAGCTGGCGCAGCTGCTGATTGATCGTGGCTTCGACATCATTGCGACGGGCGGCACGGCGGTGGCGCTCGCGAAGGGCGGCGTCCCCTGCCGGCGCGTCAACAAGGTCCGCGAGGGCCGTCCCCATATCGTGGACATGATCAAGAACGAGGAAATCAGCCTCATCGTGAACACCACGGAGGGCAAGCAGGCGATCAGGGAGTCCCGGTCGATCCGGGCGGCGGCGGTGCACCGGAAAGTGACCTACTACACCACCATGCCGGCGGCCCTGGCCACGAGCTATGCCCTCGACCACCTGGACGGGGGTAGTGTGAACAGGCTGCAGGACCTGCACGCCGGAGTAGTGATGTGAAGAAGTTTCCCCTGACGATCCGCGGTGCCGAGAAGATGCGCGAGGAGATCCGTGCCCTGAAGTCGGAAGCCCGGCCCCGCGTCATCCAGGCCATCGCCGAGGCCCGCGGGCATGGCGACCTGAAGGAGAATGCGGAGTATCACGCCGCCAAGGAAGAGCAGGGCTTCATCGAAGGCCGGATCCGGGAGCTGGAAATGCAGCTGTCGAATGCCGAAGTCATCGACGTCGCGCGCCTGGCCGGCAACGGGAAGGTCCTGTTCGGCGCGACCGTGAGCCTCCTGGACGAGGCCGATGGGAAGGCCAGCCGCTACCAGATCGTCGGCGAATACGAGGCCGACATGAAGCAGGGGCTGATTTCCATCACGTCGCCGCTGGCGCGGGCGCTCATCGGCAAGGTCGAGGGCGACGTCGCTTCCTTCACGGTGCCCGGCGGCGAGAAGAGCATGGAAATCGTGCGCGTCGAGTACCTTTGACCCGTCGCTGCGGTTTCGGGTCCGGCGTCAGGCTTCGCTTCAGGCCTCGGGTAGCACCAGTCGGGGTCCGCTGGGGCAGGGACGGTAGAGCACTGCGACATTGCCAATGCGCGAGATCAGCGTGGCACCAGTCCGCGCCGTGACGGCCTCGATTGCCGCGTTGCGGTCCGTGCGGGTCGCCGCGGTCACCTTCAGCTTGACGAGTTCATGATGGGCAAGCGTGGCGTCGAATTCGGCCAGGAAGGCGTCGGTGACGCCGGCCGAGCCGAGCCTGGACACGGGATGCAGGCCGTGGGCAAGGCCCCGCAGGTGCTTCCGTTGCTTCTCGGTCAGCTTGGTCATGGCCGTCATCATGGGCAGCGAGTATAGCCATGAGCCGCAAATCATCCAGCGCCCGCTGGAAGGCCCGCCAGGCCCGGGATCCCTTCGTGAAACGCGCCCACGCGGAGGGCTGGCGTTCGCGGGCGGTCTTCAAGCTGTCGGAGCTGCAGGGGAAGGAGCACCTGATCAGGCCGGGCTCGGTGGTTGTCGACCTGGGTGCTGCACCGGGCGCCTGGAGCCAGTTTGCCGCTGGCGTGGTGGGGCCTAAGGGGCGGGTGCTGGCGGTTGACCTGCTGCCCATGGCCCCGATCGCCGGCGTGGAGATCTTCCAGGGCGATTTCCGCGAAGAGTCGGTAATGAACGCCTTGCTCGACAGCCTTGCCGGAGCGCCAGTGGACCTTGTCATGTCCGATATGGCCCCCAACATGAGTGGGACCCGGGTCGTGGATCAGCCCCGGGCAATGCACCTCGCCGAGCTGGCCGCTGACTTTGCGAGCCAGGTCCTCCGCCCGGGCGGGAATCTGGTGGTAAAGCTGTTCCAGGGCGAGGGCTTCCAGGAGTACGTGGAGGCCATGCGGCGGCGGTTTGTCTCGGTGCGCATGCGCAAACCCTCCGCCTCCCGCTCCGGAAACCGGGAGACGTATCTGGTAGCGAGAAACTTTCGGTTGTAGTAGGGTCTAATCGTCCGTGGCGCCAGTTTTTTGGCGCGTCGTTATCTTCGAAAGCAGAGGCCAAATCCCGTGCTGAATGACCTGGCCAAGAACATCATCCTCTGGATCGTCATTGCGATCGTCCTGCTGACGGTCTTCCAGAGTTTCGGCACTGGCCAACGCCAGTCCGACACCATTGAATATTCCGAATTCCTGAACATGGTCCAGGCGGGCCAGGTCGACCAGGTGATCTTCGAGGGCGATACCGTCAAGGGCACCAGGACCACGGGCGAGCGCTTCACGACCTACAGCCCCGAAACCGACAACACGGCACTGATCGGTGAGCTGAAGAAGGGCAATGTGCGCATCAGCGCCATGGCGCCGAAGGGCCAGAACATCCTGGTCAGCCTGTTCATCAATTCCTTCCCGGTCCTGCTGCTGATCGGCGTGTGGGTCTACTTCATGCGCCAGATGCAGGGCGGTGCGGGCGGCCGCGGCGCCATGTCCTTCGGCAAGAGCCGTGCGCGGCTTCTCGGCGAGGACCAGGTGAAGGTCACCTTCGTCGACGTGGCCGGCGTCGAGGAGGCCAAGGAGGAGGTCTCCGAGATTGTGGACTTCCTCAAGGACCCGGCCAAGTTCCAGCGCCTCGGCGGCAAGATCCCCAAGGGCGTCCTCATGGTGGGCTCGCCCGGCACCGGCAAGACCCTCCTGGCCCGGGCCATCGCCGGCGAGGCCAAGGTGCCCTTCTTCACCATTTCCGGCTCGGACTTCGTCGAGATGTTCGTGGGTGTCGGCGCTTCCCGCGTCCGCGACATGTTCGAGCAGGCCAAGAAGCACGCCCCCTGCATCATCTTCATCGACGAGATCGATGCGGTGGGCCGGCATCGTGGCGCCGGCCTGGGCGGCGGCCACGACGAGCGCGAGCAGACGCTGAACCAGCTCCTCGTGGAGATGGACGGCTTCGAGGGCAACGAGGGCATCATCGTCATCGCGGCCACGAACCGGCCGGACGTGCTGGATCCCGCCCTGTTGCGGCCGGGCCGCTTCGATCGCCAGGTGGTGGTGCCCCTGCCCGACGTGCGCGGCCGGGAGCAGATCCTGAAGGTGCACATGCGCAAGGTGCCCCTCGCCGACGACGTGAAGCCCTCGATCATTGCCCGCGGCACGCCGGGCTTCTCCGGCGCTGACCTGGCCAATCTCGTCAACGAGGCGGCGCTCTTTGCCGCCCGGGCGAACCGGCGCACGGTCACCATGGACGAGTTCGAGAAGGCCAAGGACAAGATCATGATGGGCGCCGAGCGTCGCTCCATGGTCATGAACGAGTCCGAGAAGAAGCTGACGGCCTACCACGAGGCGGGGCATGCCATCGTCGGCCTGACCGTCCCCGATCACGACCCCGTCTACAAGGTCTCGATCATTCCCCGGGGCCGGGCCCTTGGCGTCACCATGTTCCTCCCCGAGGAGGACCGCTACAGCTACAGCAAGCGCCGGCTGAACAGCCAGATTGCGAGCCTGTTTGGCGGCCGGATTGCCGAGGAGCTGGTCTTCGGCGCCGATGCCGTCACCACGGGCGCCTCGAACGACATCGAGCGGGCCACGGACATCGCCCGGAACATGGTCACCAAGTGGGGCCTGTCGGACCGCCTCGGTCCCCTGACCTATACCGAGGAAGACGGCGAAGTGTTCCTGGGCCGCACGGTGACCCAGCACAAGCAGGTCTCGGACGTGACGATCCACGCCATCGACGAGGAAGTGCGGAAGATCATCGACAGCAATTACCAGCTGGCCACCACGATCCTGACCACGCACCTGGAGCAGCTGCACACGATGGCCAGCGCCCTCATCAAGTACGAGACCATCGACGACGGGCAGATCCGGGACATCATGGCCGGCCGGGAACCGCGTCCGCCGGAGGGCTGGGACAACACGGGGCCGGGAACGCCAGCAAGCGCCTACGGCGGCAACAAGCCGGCTGGCGAGCCGGGCATTGGCGAGCCGGCCAGCCAGCATCGTACCCGGACCTGACGCCGGCGAACCGGATTACGGCGCTTCCTGCACCTCTCCGCTTCAGGCAGCGATCCGCCCCGGATCGCTGCCTGGTCATGGGGATCCTCAACGTAACGCCGGATTCCTTTTCCGACGGCGGCCTTTACCACGACCCCCGGCGTGCGATCGAGCAGGGTCTCGCCCTGATCGCCGCTGGCGCTGACCTCGTCGACGTCGGCGGCGAATCCACACGTCCCGGTGCCCTTGCCCCCGGTGTTGCGGAGGAGCTCGATCGGGTGATTCCGGTCGTGGAGGGCCTGCGGGCGGCCTCGGACGCCCTCATTTCCGTCGACACCAGCGAGCCGGCAGTAATGGTGGCGGCAGTTGCCGCCGGCGCCGACATGCTGAACGACGTGCGGGCCCTGTGCCGGCCGGGCGCATTGCCTGCCGCCGTGGCAGCCGGGGTGCCCGTGTGCCTCATGCACATGCAGGGGACGCCGGCGACCATGCAGCAGGCCCCCCGCTATGCAGACGTGGTGGGCGAGGTCACGGCATTCCTGATGGAGCGGGTTGTGGCCTGCGTCGCGGCTGGCCTGCCGCGCAGTTCACTTATACTGGATCCGGGGTTTGGCTTCGGCAAGACCCTCGAGCACAATCTGGCGCTCCTGCAGAGGCTGGATGAACTGGTTGCCACTGGAATTCCGGTGCTCGCCGGGTTGTCGCGCAAGTCGATGATCCGGCAGCTGGCCGGCGGGCGGGACGATTCGCCCGCCGACCGGCTGGGCGGCAGCCTGGCACTGGCGCTGGTTGCCCGGCAACGGGGGGCGAGGATAGTCCGGGTGCACGACGTCGCCCAGACCGTACAGGCGTTTCGGGTAATGGATGGCTTCGAGAGCAGGTCATGAGCAGGAAGCTTTTCGGTACGGACGGCATTCGCGGGCGGGTCGGCGAGTACCCGATGACCGCCGAGTTCGCGCTGCGGCTCGCCAGTGCGGCGGCCCACGTGCTTGCACCTCAGGGTGGCACCGTCCTGATCGGGAAGGACACGCGGGTTTCCGGCTACATGTTCGAGTCGGCCCTGGAAGCAGGATTCGTCGCCGCCGGCATGGACGTCCTGCTCGTCGGGCCGCTGCCGACGCCGGGCATCGCCTACCTCACCCGCACGCTCGGCGCGGATGCCGGCGTGGTGATCAGCGCGTCCCACAACCCCTACGACGACAACGGCATCAAGTTCTTCGACGGCAATGGCAGCAAGCTGTCCGACGAGATGGAAGCTGCCATCGAGGCGCGCCTGTCCGAGCCGGCGGTCACGCGGGAGTCGGGGTTCCTCGGCAGGGCGAAGCGCGTCGAGAATGCCCTCGACGCCTACAAGACCTTCTGCATCTCGACGGTGCCGGCCGATCTGCGCCTCGATGGCCTCAAGATCGTCATCGACTGCTCACATGGCGCGGCCTACAAGGTGGCACCGCGCGTCCTGTCGGAACTTGGCGCGGAGATCGTCCCCATTGGTTGCTCTCCCAACGGCCGCAACATCAACGACAGCTGCGGCTCGACCCGGCCCGAGCTGCTCCAGTTGACGACCCAGGGGGTACGGGCCGACCTGGGGATCGCCCTCGATGGTGACGGCGACCGCGTCCTGATGGTGGATCACCTCGGCCAGCTGGTCGACGGGGACCAGCTGCTGTGGGTGCTTGCCAGCGCCTGGCAGCAGTCAGGCCAGCTGGCGGGGCCCGTGGTTGGCACCCTGATGAGCAACCTGGGCCTGGAGAAGGGCCTCCGGGCCCTGGGCGTCGACTTCCGGCGCGCCAAGGTGGGCGACCGCTACGTGCTTGAGCTCCTGCGGGAGACCGGCGGGCGGCTCGGAGGCGAGACGTCCGGCCACCTCATATGCCTCGACAAGACCACCACGGGCGACGGGCTGGTGAGCGCCTTGCAGGTGTTGTGCGTCATCAAGCAGTCCGGCAGGAGCCTCGCCGAACTGGCTGGCGGGATGGCGCGCTATCCCCAGACGCTGGTCAATGTCCGGGTTCGCCAGAAGTTCGACCTCGGGCACACCCCGCCAATCCAGGCGGCCGTCGCCCGCGCGGAGCAGCAGCTGGGCTCGCGGGGCCGTGTCGTCCTGCGCGCCTCGGGCACCGAGCCGGTCGTCCGGGTCATGGTGGAAGGCGAGGACCACGCCGAGGTCCAGCGCCTGGCCGATGACATCGCGGCCAGCGTCCGGGAGGCCGCGCCAGCCTGAGGCCCCGCATCGGCCCGCGTTGCTTTCGACCGGGCGGGAAGCTACCCTGCGGCGTCTTTTTTCCGGGCCGCGGGCCACCATCCATGCGCATCAGGCGGCCAATCGTTGCTGGAAACTGGAAGCTGAACGGCAGCCGCGCCGTCTGCCGCTCCCTGGTTGCCGCGGTGGGAGACGGACTCTCCGCGCAGGGCCTCGGGCCCCCGGTACTGGCGGCGGCGGACAGCCGGGTCGAAGTGCTGGTCTGCCCGCCCTTCGTCTATCTCAGCGAGCTCGCGGGCCTGGTTGCCGGGCACCAGCTGAAGCTCGGCGCGCAGGATGTGGCCGTGGAGGACGCGGGCGCGTTCACCGGCGAGGTTTCGGCGCCCATGCTCCGTGACGTGGGCTGCCAGTACGTGATCGTCGGGCATTCCGAGCGGCGGGCCCTGTTCGGCGACACCGACGAGCGGGTCGCCGGCAAGGTCATTGCGGCTGTCCGCGCCGGGCTGGCCCCCATCCTGTGCGTGGGGGAGACCCTGGCCGAGCGGGATTCCGGGCAGACCCTGGCCGTCGTCCGGCGGCAGCTGGCTGCGGTGTTTTCCGCCCTGGAGTCCGCCAGCCTGGCCCCGGCGGCGTGGCGGGAACTGGCCGTGGCCTACGAACCGGTGTGGGCGATTGGCACCGGCCGTACCGCCACGCCCGAGCAGGCGCAGGAAGTACACGCTGACATCCGGGCCACTGCCGCGCGACGCGATGCTACAATGTCGGGTGCCCTCCGGATCCTTTACGGAGGCAGCGTCAAGGCATCCAACGCGAGGGATCTCTTCGCGATGCGGGATATCGACGGCGGCCTGATTGGCGGCGCATCGCTGCAGGCGGCCGAATTTGTGAGCATTTGCAAGGCGGCTGCAGGCTGATGACTACGCTTCATACCATCGTGCTGGTTGTTCATGTACTGATTGGCGCCATGATCGTGGCCCTCGTCCTGCTTCAGCGGGGCAAGGGGGCGGATGCTGGCGCGGCGTTTGGCGCGGGGGCATCCGGCACCGTGTTCGGCGCCAAGGGTTCGGCCAATTTCCTGTCCCGGTCGACGGCGGCCCTGGCCACGCTGTTCTTCTGCACCAGCCTGGGCCTGGCCTACCTGGGCACGCAACGCAAGGCGCCTGAGAGCCTGCTGGATAGCGTGGTGCCTGCCGCGGTGGCCCCGGTGGCAACGCCGACGGCGGGGGCGCCGGATGGCCAAACCCCCGCGGGCCAAACCCCCGCGGGCCAGGCACCGGTGGGCGCGTTGCCCCAACTGCCGTCGATACCTCCGGCGGGTTCAGGTACGGGTGAGGCCGGGGGCCAGCCCGCCCGTTGATGGGCCACAGAAAAATGCATTTGCCGACGTGGTGGAATTGGTAGACACACCGTCTTGAGGGGGCGGCGGCGCAAGCCGTGTGAGTTCGAGTCTCACCGTCGGCACCAGATTTCGAGAGCATGGATATTCAAGTGGCTGC
This sequence comes from Chromatiales bacterium, assembly GCA_016789845.1. Lineage (GTDB taxonomy): Bacteria > Pseudomonadota > Gammaproteobacteria > Steroidobacterales > SHZI01. Next base: position 32,843 of record JAEUQA010000037.1, on the reverse strand, counting down.
GACGTGCGGCTGTTGCCTAGCAGTCCTGGGTTGAAGGAGCGCCCGTGCTGACCAACTACGTGCCCGTCCTGGTCTATCTGTGCATAGCCCTGGGCATTGGCCTGGTGCTGCTGGGACTGGGATTCCTGATTGGCCGGGGCCAGAAGTACCCGGAAAAGCTGTCTTCCTACGAGTGCGGTTTCGAGCCCTTCGAGGACAGCCGGATGAAGTTCGACGTGCGGTACTACCTGGTGGCGATTCTGTTCATCATCTTCGACCTGGAAATCGCCTTCCTCTTTCCCTGGGCCGTGACGCTCGACGATATTGGTGTCGTTGGCATCCTGGCCATGGGCATCTTCCTGGCCGTCCTCGTCGTCGGCTTCATGTACGAATGGAAGAAGGGAGCCCTGGAGTGGGACTAGCCGCGGAGCCCGCCCGGCCGACGGGCGCGGTATCGACGGAGCCCGTGCCGGATATCCTCCAGCAACGCGGCTTCGTCGTCACCAAGCTCGACAACCTGATCAACTGGGCCCGCACCGGGTCCCTCTGGCCGATGACTTTCGGCCTTGCCTGCTGTGCCGTCGAGATGATGCACGCCGGTGCCGCCCGTTATGACCTGGACCGTTTTGGCGTGATCTTCCGGCCCAGTCCCCGGCAGTCGGACGTGATGATCGTCGCGGGTACGCTGACCAACAAGATGGCGCCGGCGCTGCGCAAGGTCTACGACCAGATGGCAGAGCCCCGGTGGGTGATATCCATGGGGTCCTGCGCCAATGGCGGCGGCTACTATCACTATTCCTACGCCGTGGTGCGTGGCTGCGACCGGATCGTTCCCGTCGATGTCTACGTGCCGGGGTGTCCGCCCACGGCGGAGGCACTGCTCTACGGCATCATCCAGTTGCAGAACAAGATTCGTCGTACCAACACGATTGCCCGATGAGCGCCCGCGAGACCAGTCCGCGCCAGGAGGCGCTAGCCACGAGAATTGCGGAACGCTTCGGCGCCACGGTTCGCCGGATCGACTCCCGTTGTGGCGAACTGGGTTATGAAGTGTCGCCCGCCGACCTGCTGGCGATCGCCGGGGCCCTCCGGAACGAATTCGCCTTCGAGATGCTGGTCGACCTGTGCGGCGTTGACTATCTCACCTACGGGCGCGACGAGTGGGACACCAGGGATGCCACGAGCACCGGCTTCAGCCGGGCGGCGGAGCGGGGCACCATCCTGGCGGATCCCGGCCAGCAGTTCGACCCGCGGCGCTTTGCGGTGGTCTATCACCTGCTTTCGGTGAGCGGCAACTCCAGGCTCCGGCTGACCGTCTATACGGGCTCCGACAATCCGCCCGTGGTTCCCTCGGTGATTTCCGTCTGGGCGGCGGCCAACTGGTACGAGCGGGAGGCATTCGACCTGTTCGGCATCCTGTTCGACGGTCACCCGGACCTGCGTCGCCTGCTCACCGACTACGGCTTCATCGGTTATCCCTTCCGCAAGGATTTCCCGTTGTCGGGGAATCTGGAGGTTCGCTACGACCCCGAGCAGGGGCGCGTGGTCTACCAGCCGGTCACCATCGAGCCCCGGACCCTCGTGCCTCGGGTCATCCGCGACGACAACCGGTATTCGCCCGACTTGAAGGACGGGCATGGCTGAGTTCCAGAATTTCACGCTGAACTTCGGCCCGCAGCACCCGGCGGCACACGGCGTGCTGCGCCTGGTGCTGGAGATGGACGGCGAGACCGTGCAGAAGGCTGATCCGCACATCGGGCTGCTCCACAGGGGCACGGAGAAGCTGGCCGAGAGCAAGCCGTTCAACCAGAGCATCGGTTACATGGACCGGCTCGACTACGTGTCCATGATGTGCAACGAGCACGGTTACGTGCTCGCCATCGAGAAGCTGCTCGGCATCCAGGTGCCGAAGCGCGCGCAGTACATCCGGGTCATGTTCGACGAGGTGACGCGGATACTGAACCACCTGATGTGGCTCGGCGCTCACGGCCTCGACATCGGGGCGATGACGGTGTTCCTCTACTGCTTTCGCGAGCGCGAGGACCTGATGGACTGCTACGAGGCAGTATCGGGTACCCGGATGCATGCGACCTACTACCGTCCGGGCGGGGTCTACCGGGATCTGCCTGCCAGGATGCCGAAATTCCTGAATTCGGAATTCCGGTCCGACAGGGAGGTTACGCGCCTGAACGCGGCGCGGGAAGGCTCGCTCCTCGATTTCCTCGAGGACTTCACCAGCCGCTTCCCCAAGTGCGTGGACGACTATGAAACGCTCCTGACCGACAACCGGATCTGGAAGCAGCGCACGGTGAACATCGGCATCGTCAGCCCGGAACGGGCGCTGCAGCTCGGCTTCACGGGCCCGATGCTGCGCGGTTCCGGGGTGGAGTGGGACCTGCGCAAGAAGCAGCCCTACGAGGTCTACGCAGACCTGGACTTCGACATCCCCGTCGGAGTGAATGGCGACTGCTACGATCGCTACCTCGTCAGGGTCGAGGAACTGCGCCAGTCGAATCGCATCATCCGCCAGTGCATCGAGTGGCTGCGGCAGAATCCTGGCCCGGTAATGCTCGACGACCGGAAGTTCGCGCCGCCCACCCGGGAGGAGATGAAGGATGACATGGAGTCCCTCATCCATCACTTCAAGCTATTTACCGAGGGCTATTCCGTGCCGGCTGGCGAGGCCTACGCGGCCGTCGAGCACCCCAAGGGCGAGTTTGGCGTCTACCTGGTGTCCGATGGCGCCAACAAGCCCTACCGGCTGAAGGTGCGCGCACCCGGCTTTGCCCATCTCTCCGCCATGGCGGAGATGGTGGAGGGTCACATGCTCGCGGACGTCGTCGCGGTCATCGGTACCCAGGACATCGTCTTTGGCGAGATCGATCGCTGATGGAAACGAACAGTACAGTCCTCTCGCCGCACCTGCGCGCGGAAATCGACCGGTGGGTTGCGCGCTTCCCCGCCGGACGCCAGCGCTCGGCGGTCATCGCGGCGCTGCACGCGGCCCAGCACGAGAACCACGGCTACCTGACCCGGGACCTCATGGAGGGCGTGGCGGCCTACCTTGGCCTGCCGGCCATCCAGGTCTTCGAAGTGGCGTCGTTCTACTCGATGTTCGAGACGAAGCCAGTAGGTCGCCACAGCATCTCGGTCTGCACCAACATCTCCTGCATGCTCTGCGGTGGCGAGAAGATCCTCGCCCACGTGGAGAAGCGGCTCGGCATCAAGGTGGGCGAGAGTACCCCGGATGGACGGTTCTACCTGAAGAAGGAAGAAGAGTGCCTCGCCGCCTGTTGCGGCGCGCCCATGATGATGGTGGACCACAAGTACTACGAGAACCTGACCCCGGCCCGCGTCGACGAGATCCTCGACGGCATCGGTGACGGCAGTGAGGAGCATTCGTCATGACCGATGCCCGGCAGTACGAGCAGAACCTGGTCTGTTTCCAGACGCTGGGCAGGCCCCGGCCCGCCAGCCTCGGGACGTATCGGGAGACCGGCGGCTACGAGGTCTGGGAGAAGATCCTCGCCGGCGGCATGACCCGGGAGCAGGTCATCGACGGGGTCAAGGCATCGGGGCTGCGGGGCCGGGGCGGTGCCGGGTTTCCCACCGGTGTGAAGTGGACCTTCATGCCCAAGGACGCGCCGGGCCAGAAGTACGTCGTATGCAATTCGGACGAGAGCGAGCCGGGCACCTGCCATGACCGGGAGATCCTGCGCCACAACCCGCACTCGGTCATCGAGGGCATGGCCATCGGCGGCTTCGCGATGGGCGCGACCGTCGGCTACAACTACATCCGGGGCGAGTTCATGGATGAGCCAGTCCCCGTCTTCGAGGCGGCCCTGCAGGAGGCCTACGCCGCCGGCCTGCTGGGCAGGAACATCCGCGGGTCCGGCATAGACTTCGACCTGCATGCCTTCGTCGGCGCCGGCGCCTACATCTGCGGCGAAGAGACTGCGCTGCTGGAATCCCTCGAGGGGAAGCCGGGCAAGCCCCGCTTCAAGCCGCCGTTCCCGGCCGGCTTCGGCCTCTACGGCCGTCCCACGACCATCAACAACACCCAGTCCTTTGCCTCCGTGCCGACGATCCTGCGCCGCGGGCCCAAGTGGTTTGCCGACCTGGGGCCCGAGGGCTCCGGTGGCACGGCGCTCTTCTCCGTGTCTGGTCACGTGGAACGCCCGGGCAACTTCGAGCTGCCCCTCGGCATTCCCTTCCGTGACCTCCTCGCCATTGCCGGCGGCGTCCGCGAGGGCCGGGGCCTCAAGGCGGTCATTCCCGGCGGGTCGTCGGTCCCGGTGGTGCCCGGTGAGCTGATCATGGACGCAACCATGGACTACAACGGCCTGAAGAAGATCGGTACGTCCCTGGGGACCGGCGCGGTCGTGGTCATGGATGACACGACCTGCATGGTCAGCCTGCTGCGGCGGATCTCGCGCTTCTACTACGCGGAATCCTGTGGCCAGTGCACGCCATGCCGGGAGGGCACTGGCTGGCTGTACCGCATGCTGAGCCGGATCCTGGAGGGCAAGGGCAGGCACGAGGACCTCAAGCTCCTGCTGGACGTCGCCAACCGCATCGAGGGGCACACGATCTGCGCGCTCGGCGATGCAGCGGCCTGGCCGGTGCAGAGCTTCCTCCGGCACTTCATGCCCGAGTTCGAGTACATGATCGGGCACGGCGGCCGCTCGATCGTCGATTCCCGCGCCGATGCAGCCTGAACGCAGCCCGTCGGTACGGCGAGGAACACGATTCCAATGAGCGACAACACGATCAAGGTCGAGGTCAACGGCGTCGAACTGGATGCGCGCCCCGGCGAGATGCTGATTGCAGTCACCGACCGGGCGGGCATCTACGTGCCGCGGTTCTGCTACCACGAGAAACTGTCCGTGGCCGCAAACTGCCGCATGTGCCTCGTCGAGGTCGTCAACGCGCCGAAGCCCTTGCCGGCCTGCGCCACGCCCGTCACCAGCGGAATGAAGGTCTCAACGAGGTCCCCCAGGGCCATCGGCGCGCAGAAGGCCACCATGGAGTTCCTGCTGATCAATCATCCCCTGGATTGCCCGATCTGCGATCAGGGCGGCGAGTGCGAACTGCAGGACCTCGCCATGGGCTTTGGCCGGGATGTATCCCGCTTCAATGAACGCAAGCGCGTCGTCAGGGACAAGAACATCGGGCCCCTGATCTCCACGGACATGACCCGCTGCATTCACTGTACCCGTTGTGTGCGCTTCGGCCAGGAGATCGCGGGCATCCAGGAGCTCGGCACCATCGGTCGCGGCGAGCGGATGCAGATCAGTACGTTCGTCGAGCGGAGCGTGGACCACGAGCTGTCCGGCAACATCATCGACCTCTGCCCGGTCGGAGCGTTGAACAGCAAGCCCTACCGGTTCAGCGCCCGCGCCTGGGAGATGCAGTCGCTCCCGACGGTGGCTGCCCACGACTGCGTCGGCTCCAACCTTTCTGCCCACGTGCTGCTGGGCAGGGTGAAGCGGGTCGTCCCGCGGGCCAACGAGGCGATCAACGAGACCTGGCTTGCCGACAGGGACCGCTTCAGCTACGAGGGCATCTATGCCGGCCGCGTCGAGCAGCCGATGATCCGGGACGGCGGTCCCCTCCGTCCTGCCAGCTGGGAGGAGGCCCTCGAGGCGGCGGCAGCCGGGCTGTCGCGTTCCGTCAGCAACGGGGGCGCCGGGATTGGCGCCTGGGCCGCGCCGACCTCGACGGTGGAGGAGGGCTACCTGCTGCAGCGGCTGTTCCGGCACCTGGGCTCGGACAACGTTGACCACAGGCTGCGGCGCCGGGATTTCCGTCTGCAGGACCGGGACCCCGCCTTTCCCTGGCTGGGGTTGCCCCTGGCCGAACTCGAACAGGCCGACGCCATCGTCGTCGTCGGCTCCAACCTGCGGCGCGAGGCCCCCTTGATCGCCCACCGGGTGCGCAAGGCCGCCCTGCGCGGGGCCAGCGTGGTGTTCGTCAATCCCGCGCGCTACGAGTACCTGCACCCCGTCGCCGGCTGCCTCGAAACGGGCCTTGACCTGGTCGGTGGCCTGCGGCGCCTGCTCTCCGACAGTCCGGATGCCGAGGCCTCCGCGGTCCTCGGCCGGCTCCGCGGCGCGGCGCGTCCGGTCATCCTGCTGGGCCAGATTGCCGGCCGGCACCCGCGGCTGGCGGACCTCCGCCAGGCCGCGGGCGAACTGGCCCGGCAGTACGCCGCCCGGATTGGCTATGTTTCGGAGGGGCCCAATTCGGCCGGTCTGGCGCTTGCCGGTGTCCTGCCCCACCGGGGCCCTGGCGGTTCGCCACTGGCCAGGGCGGGCCGCAATCTCGCCGAAATGCAGGACCAGTCACTGTCCGGCCTGGTCCTGCTCAACGTGGAGCCCGAGCACGACTGCGCCGATGGCGAGCGCGCCGTGGCCGCGGTGGCGGCTGCCGGGTTCGTGCTCGCCCTGTCGCCGTACCTCAGTCCGGCCCTCGAGGCCCACGCGGACGTGGTGCTTCCGGTCGGCACCTTCGCGGAAACCGCGGGCACGTTCGTGAATTGCGAGGGCCGCTGGCAGAGCTTCAATGGCGTGGCGGCGCCTGTCGGTGGCAGCCGCCCGGCCTGGAAGGTGCTGCGCGTTCTCGGCAACCTGCTTCAGGTCCCGGACTTCGACTATGCGAGCGCGGCAGACGTTTGCGCCGTCGTGCATGGCATTGCAGGCGCCGTGCAGCCGGACAATACCGTGGCGGTGACGGCCATCCCGCCGGCCGCGACGGCTGTGGCCCTGGGCCCCGGCGACCTGGACGTCCCCATGTACCGCACCGACGGCGTCCTGCGCCGTGCCGCCGCCCTCCAGCAGACGCGTGAAGCCCGTGGGTAGTCTTCCCTTCCTGGAGGACCTCTGGCTGGCGCTCCCGGAGCTCGCCCGGACCCTGCTGGTGATGGTCGGCCAGATTCTGGCCGTTACCGTGGTGATCATCCTCTGCGTGGCATTCCTCACGTACCTGGAGCGCAAGATCATCGGGTACATGCAGAACCGGATCGGCCCGAACCGGGTGGGTCCCGGGGGCTGGCTGCAGCCGTTTGCGGACGTGATCAAGCTGCTTCTCAAGGAGGTGGTCGTCCCCTCCAGCGCCAACCGCTTCCTCTTCATCATCGCACCCCTGCTGTCCATCGTGCCCGCCCTGGCGACGTGGGCCGTCATACCGCTGTTTCCCGGGTTTGCCATCGCGGAGATCGACGCGGGCCTGCTGTATGTCCTGGCGCTCACTTCCCTCGGCGTCTATGGCGTGATCCTGGCGGGCTGGGCCTCGAACTCGAAATACGCGCTCCTCGGCGCGATGCGCTCGGCCGCGCAGATCGTCGCTTACGAAATCGCGATGGGCTTCGCCCTGGTGGGGGTGCTGATGGCGGGCGGCAGCCTGAACCTGGGGAAACTGGTCGAGGCACAGTCCGGCGGCCTGTTCAGCTGGTTCTGGTTGCCGCTGTTCCCGCTGTTCATCATCTACTTCGTCTCGGGCGTGGCCGAGACCAACCGGGCGCCCTTCGACGTCGCGGAGGGCGAGTCGGAGATCGTCGCCGGCTTCCATGTGGAGTACTCGGGGGTGGCGTTCGCCGTGTTCTTCCTGGCGGAGTACGCCAACATGATCCTCATCGCCGCGCTCACGGCCGTGATGTTCTGGGGCGGCTGGGAGTCACTGTTCGCCGGGTGGCTGTTCAGCGGCCTGGACGGCACGCCGCTGGAGCTGCTGAGGGCCCCGGGGATCCACTGGCTGGCCTTCAAGATCGCGTTCTTCCTGTTCTGTTTCCTGTGGTTCCGCGCCACTTTTCCCCGCTACCGATACGACCAGATCATGCGGCTGGGCTGGAAAGTCTTCATCCCCGTGACCATCGTCTGGATCGTGGTCGAGGGCGCGATGGCCGCCTTGCGCATTGGCCCGTGGAGTGCCTGACGGAATGAACGCCATCTCAAACGCCCTGAAAACCCTGTCGCTGTGGGAGCTGCTGAAGGGCCTCCGCCTGACGTTGGTCAACCTGTTCGTGAAGAAGGTGACCATCCAGTACCCGGAGGAGAAGACGCCCCAGTCGCCCCGTTTTCGCGGCCTCCACGCCCTGCGTCGTTATCCGAACGGGGAGGAGCGCTGCATTGCCTGCAAGCTATGCCAGGCAGTCTGCCCGGCAGCGGCAATCACCATCGAATCCGATGTGGGTCCTGACGGCACCCGGCGCACCACCCGTTACGACATCGACCTTTTCAAGTGCATCTATTGCGGCTTCTGCGAGGAAGCCTGCCCCGTGGATGCCATCGTGGAAACCCGGATCTTCGAGTACCACATGGAAAACCGGGGCGAGAACATCATGACGAAGGACAAGCTGCTGGCCGTTGGCGAGAAGTATGAAGCCAGCATTGCAGCCGACAGGGCGTCCGACGCGCCGTATCGCTGATCCCGGGTAGCACCAACAGCATGTTCGCGACATTTCTCTTTTACGCGCTCTCCACGGTGCTGCTTGCGGCCGCCGTCGGGGTGATTACCGTCCGCAATCCGGTCTATGCGGCCCTGTGCCTGATCCTCGCGTTCGTCACCAGCGCCGTCCTCTGGCTGCTCCTGGAGGCGGAGTTCCTCGCGGTCGTGCTGGTGCTGGTCTACGTGGGCGCCGTGATGGTGCTGTTCCTGTTCGTGGTCATGATGCTGGACATCAATACGGCCACGCTCCGGGAGGGCTTCCTGCGCTACGCGCCAGTGGGCGCCATCGTTGCGGGCCTGCTCGTTCTCGAACTCGCGTACGTCATCTGGTTTCGCAGTGAAGGCCTCCCGGGTGGCACGCCACTGGTTCCGCGGGATGCAGCCTATTCCAGCACCGAGGAACTGGGGCGGGTGCTCTACACCCAGTATCTTTATCCCTTCGAGTTGGCGGCAATGCTGCTCCTGTTGGCCATCGTGGCGGCGATCCTCCTGACCATGCGCAGCCGGCCCGGCCTCAAGGTGCAGGACGTGGCGGAGCAGGTGAAGGTCCGGCGCGAGGATCGGGTGCGTATCGTGACCATGAAGCCGGAGTCCGAATGATGGTGACGCTATCCCATTACCTGACTCTCTCGGCGCTGCTGTTCGCGATCAGCGTTGCGGGAATCTTCCTCAACCGGAAGAACGTGATCGTGCTCCTCATGTGCGTCGAGTTGCTGCTGCTGGCCGTCAATTTCAATTTCATCGCTTTCTCGCGTTATCTGGATGACCCGGCCGGGCAGGTTTTCGTGTTCTTCATCCTCACCGTCGCGGCAGCCGAGTCGGCCATCGGCCTGGCCATCCTCGTGGTGCTGTTCCGGAGCCGCCGCAGCATCAACGTCCAGGAACTGGACGTCCTGAAGGGTTGACGCGATGGAGCGCATGTATCTCGCAATCGTCCTGTGCCCGCTGATCGCCGCCCTGGTGGCCGGGCTGTTCGGCCGCCAGATCGGGCGCAGTGGCGCCCATACCATCACGATACTGGGGGTGGGCGCCTCCTTCATGATGTCGCTGCTGGTCCTCAAGGACCAGTGGTTAGACGGCGCCGCCGCGTTCAACGGTGCCGTCTACACCTGGGCGGTCGTCGACGGCATCACGATGGACGTGGGCTTCCTGGTGGACCGCCTCACCGCGCTGATGATGGTGGTGGTCACGTCCGTGTCCCTGATGGTGCACGTCTACACGATCGGCTACATGCACGACGACCCTGGCTACCAGCGCTTCTTCAGCTATATCTCGCTGTTCACATTCGCCATGCTGATGCTGGTGATGGCCAACAATTTCCTGCAGCTGTTCTTCGGCTGGGAAGCGGTGGGCCTGGTTTCCTACCTGCTCATCGGCTTCTGGTACACGCGCCCCACGGCCATCTTCGCGAACATGAAGGCGTTCCTGGTCAACCGGGTGGGGGACTTCGGCTTCATCCTGGGTATCGCCCTCATCCTGATGGCAACGGGCAGCCTCGACTACGCCACGGTGTTTGCCAAGGCTCCGGAGGTCACCAACCAGACGATCGAAGTGTGGTCCGGGACGCCCTGGTCCGTGATGACGGTCGCCTGCATCCTGCTGTTCGTCGGAGCGATGGGCAAGTCGGCCCAGATGCCGCTGCACGTCTGGCTGCCGGATTCCATGGAGGGTCCGACGCCCATCTCGGCGCTCATTCACGCGGCCACGATGGTGACCGCCGGCGTGTTCATGGTGGCTCGCATGTCGCCGCTGTTCGAGTACTCGGAGACGGCCCTGTCGGTGGTGCTGGTCATCGGCGCCACCACGGCCCTGTTCACCGGCTTCCTGGGCGTCGTGCAGAACGACATCAAGCGCGTGGTCGCCTACTCCACGCTGTCACAGCTGGGCTACATGACCGCCGCCCTGGGAGCCTCCGCGTACGCCGCGGGCGTCTTTCATCTCATGACCCACGCCTTCTTCAAGGCCCTGCTGTTCCTGGCCGCGGGTTCCGTGATCATCGCCATGCATCACGAGCAGGACATCCGGAAGATGGGCGGGCTGCGGAAGTACCTGCCGGTCACCTGGCTCACCAGCCTGGTCGGGACGCTGTCGCTGATCGGTTTTCCCGGTTTCTCGGGCTTCTTCTCCAAGGACGCGCTGATCGAGGCCGTCGGCCATGCCGGGCGGGCAGGGGCCACCTACGCCTGGTGGTGCCTGCTGATCGGCGTGTTCGTGACGGCCCTCTACTCGTTCCGCATGTACTTCCTGGTCTTCCACGGGCAGGAACGCATGGATGCCGAGACGAAGGCGCACCTGCACGAGTCGCCCTGGGTCGTGACGGTCCCCCTGGTGCTGCTGGCCATTCCCTCCGTGATCATCGGCTGGCCGACGATCCAGCCCGTGGTCTTCGGCGACTACTTCGGTTCCGCAATAGTCGTCCAGGAAGCCAATGACGTGCTGGGCGAGCTGGCCGGAGAATTCCATGGTCCCTGGGCCTACATCCTGCACGCATTCTCCGCGCCCGTGCCGTACCTCGCCCTGGCTGGCGCGCTCACCGCCTGGTACGTCTACCTGCGCAACCCGGGCGTCGCCGAGGCCATCCGGCAGCGTGTGCAGTGGCTCTACGCGCTGCTGATGAACAAGTACTACTTCGACGATTTCAACCAGAAGGTCCTCGCGAGGGGCAGCGTCGGCATCGGCAACGTGTTCTGGCGCGTTGGCGATGTCTTGATCATCGACGGTGGCCTCGTGAATGGGAGCGCCAGGGTCGTCAGCTGGGCGTCGCAGGTGACCCGCCAGCTGCAAAGTGGCTATCTGTACCACTACGCCTTCGCCATGGTCATCGGCCTGGCCGTGCTGGTGGGTTGGCTCCTGATGGGTGCCTGACCTGATGAGCGGTTCGATGATCGAGAGCATGTTTGGAATAGGCACCCTGAGCGTCCTTATCTGGCTGCCCATCCTTGGCGGCCTCCTTTTGCTGGCGATGGGCCGGAAGGAGGGCGCCGCAACGGGTCTGCGCCTCGACCGCCTGCTTGCGCTCGCCATCTCCGTGCTGACCTTCGTGCTCAGCCTGCCCCTCTGGACGGGCTTCGACCCGGCCACGGCCAGCATGCAGTTCGTGGAGCGGGTGCCCTGGATCCGGTCGTTCAACGTCGAGTATTACCTGGGCGTCGACGGCTTTTCGATGCCGCTGATCCTCCTGACCACCTTCCTCACGCCCATCGTGGTGCTGGCCGGCTGGGAGGTCATCGAGAAGCGTTCCGCCCAGTACTTTGCGTCATTCCTCATCCTGGAAGGCCTGATGGTTGGCGTTTTCGCTGCCCTCGACGGCCTGCTGTTCTACGTCTTCTGGGAGGCCATGCTGGTCCCGATGTTCATCATCATCGGGGTCTGGGGCGGGGAGCGCCGGGTCTATGCGACCGTGAAGTTCTTCCTGTACACCTTCCTGGGCTCGGTGTTCATGCTGGTCGCGCTGATCTACATGTACCTGAAGTCCGGCAGCTACAGCATCCTGGATTTCCAGAACCTGCCGCTGACGCTGACCGAGCAGACGCTGATCTTCCTGGCCTTCCTGTTCGCCTTCGCGGTGAAGGTGCCCATGTGGCCGGTGCACACGTGGCTGCCGGATGCGCACGTGGAAGCGCCTACCGGCGGCTCGGTGATCCTGGCCGCCGTGCTGCTGAAGATGGGGGGCTACGGGTTCATCCGCTTCAGCCTGCCCATTACCCCCGATGCCAGCGGGGAGCTGGCGTGGCTGATGATTGCGCTGTCGCTGGTGGCGGTCGTCTACATCGGCCTGGTCGCCCTCGTGCAGAAGGACATGAAGAAGCTGATCGCCTATTCGTCGATTGCCCACATGGGCTTCGTCACCCTGGGCTTCTTCCTGGCCTGGGCCATCCTGGACCGCACCGGCTCCGAATCCGGCATTGCCATGGGGCTCTCCGGCGGAATGTTCCAGATGATCTCCCACGGTTTCGTCTCCGGCGCGCTGTTCCTCTGCGTGGGCGTGATGTACGACCGGTTGCACAGCCGCCAGATCGACGCCTACGGGGGCGTGGTCAACACCATGCCGAAGTTCGCCGCGTTCATGGTGCTGTTCGCGCTGGCGAATGCGGGCCTGCCCGGCACCTCGGGTTTCGTCGGCGAATTCCTCGTGATCCTGGCCGCCTTCAAGGCCGGCTTCTGGTACGCGTTCCTGGCGGCCAGCACCCTGATCCTCGGCGCCGCCTACACGCTCTGGCTGGTCAAGCGGGTCATCTTCGGCGCGGTCGCCAATGAAGGCGTGGCAGGGCTCACCGACGCCTCACGGCGGGAGCTGTTCGTGCTCGCGCTGGTCGCGGCCGGTGTCCTCGGCCTGGGCCTCTGGCCGGCGCCCCTCGCCGACGTGATGGCGGCGAGCATCGACAACCTGGTCACCCAGATCACCCATAGCAAGTTGCAGGCGGGCCTATGAACCCCATGGCCCAGGACCTGATCACGATCTGGCCGGAGATCCTCCTGGCGGGCGGGATTTGCCTCGTGCTGATGGTCGACATGTTCCTCAGGGACAGTCACCGTGACGTCACCTACCTGATCACCATCGTCCTGCTGGTCGGGCTCGCCTGGGCGCTGGTGGGATTGCCCTCCGGTGCCATGGCGCCCGAGGGGACTGCCACGGCCTTTGGTGGCTCCTTCATCAGTGATCCCCTGTCCCGGGTGCTGAAGCTGTTTGCCGTCGCGGCGGTCGCCACCGTGTTCCTCTACTCGCGGCCGTACCTGCGGGCCCGGGGCCTGCATCTCGGCGAGTTCTACGTGCTGGGACTGTTCGGACTGCTGGGCATCCTAGTGCTGGCGTCCAGTTACAGCCTGCTCGTCAGCTACCTGGGCCTCGAGCTTCTGTCCCTCAGCCTCTACGCCATGGTGGCCTTCAACCGCGAGTCACCCGTGGCGGCCGAGGCGGCTATGAAGTACTTCGTGCTCGGTGCGATCGCGTCCGGGACGTTGCTCTACGGGATGTCGCTGGTCTACGGCGTCACCGGCAGCCTGAACATCGGTGATCTCGAGGCAGCGATTGGCCGCCCCGAGGCCGGTTCGATGATGCTGTGGGTGGGCCTCGCGTTCCTCGTGGCGGGCGTGGCGTTCAAGTTCGGCGCCGTGCCCTTCCACATGTGGGTGCCGGACGTGTACCAGGGTGCGCCCACTGCGGTGACCCTCTACGTGGGCACCGCCCCGAAGCTGGGCGCGCTGGCGCTGGCAATCCGGATTCTCGTCGAGGGCCTGCCGGCGGTCGGTGATCTCTGGCAGGTGATGCTTGCGGCGCTGGCCGTCCTGTCCCTGGTGCTCGGCAACGTGGCGGCCATCGCCCAGACGAACGTCAGGCGCATGCTGGCGTACTCCACGATTGCCCACGTGGGCTTCATCCTGCTCGGTTTCGTCGCCGGCACGCCGGAGGGCATCCAGGCGGCGCTGTTCTATACCCTCGTCTACGTGATCATGGCCGCCGGCAGCTTCGGTTTCCTCGTTCTGCTCAGCAGCCGGGGCGAGGAGGTGGAGGAGCTCGACGACCTGCGTGGCCTCTGGCAGCGCAGCCCCTGGTTCGCCCTGATGATGGTCTTGCTGATGGTCAGCATGATCGGCGTGCCGCCCCTGGCGGGCTTCTACGCCAAGTGGTGGGTCCTTTCGGCGCTTCTGGAGGCGGACCACGTGGGGCTTGCCCTGGCCGCCCTGGTGGCGTCCGTCATCGGCGCCTACTACTACCTCCGCGTCATCCGCCTCATGCTCTTCGACGACGGCGGGCAGGCCACGGCGGCGGGCGTGCCCCTGGATGTCCGGGTGGTCCTCAGCGTCAATGCCTTGCTGCTCCTGCTGATCGGGCTGCTGCCCGACCGGCTGCTGGAGCTCTGTGCCCGGGCGGCTGCCCTGATCTGAGCGGCGTGTGCGTCCAGGGGGCGGTGGTTGCCACCCGGGAGCCAAGTCGCTACCATGCGCTGCTGCGCTGGTGCGGGGTGGAGCAGTCTGGCAGCTCGTCGGGCTCATAACCCGAAGGTCGTAGGTTCAAATCCTACCCCCGCTACCATTTCCTTCTGGGAATCCGCAGAGATCAGGGCCGCTTCATGCGGCCCTTTTCGTTGGTGATCTGACTAATCTTGCAACACAGGCAGACGGCGAGCGCCCTTCCCGCAGCCTGCCTTGCCGCACCCACGGGTCGCGGCTACACTACCCAGCGTGAGTAGCGGCCCCGGAAGCGGTCCGGGGCGATCGGGGACGATGCCCGCGCTACCAACGACTAGCCGACCTAGCCCCGCACGGGGCTATTTTGTTTTGCGGCACGGGTGATTGCGGTCCACGGCAGCCGTCCCCATACAAGGGGCCTGCTGCCATCACCCGGCGCGTCGCCAGCGTGAGAGCAGCATCAGTGGGCCTATGGCCCATTTTTTGTTTTTGGCTTTCGGGTGGCGGGCAGGAATGAGCAACGCGCGGGCGCAGATGGTCGCTCTGCTGGAACCGGCGGTGGAGGCCCTGGGCTACGAGCTCGTGGACCTGGAGCTGAATTTCAGCGGCCGGCGCGGCGTACTCCGGCTGTATATCGACCGGCTCGGTGCTGCGGACGCACCGGTCAGCGCCGGGGTGGCGGAAGGTCCGCGAGGCGACGGCATTCGCGTCGAGGATTGCGAAGCGGTCAGCCGGCAGGTCAGCGCGGTGCTGGACGCCGAGGACCCGATCCGGCGGGACTATGACCTCGAGGTGTCGTCGCCGGGCCTGGACCGCAAGCTGGTGAAGCCGGCGCATTTCGACCGCTTCGCGGGTCAGCCGGTGCAGGGGCGCCTGCGGAAGATGCTGGACGGCCGGCGCCGGTTCACCGGCACACTGGTTGGACGGAGTGGAACGACGGTAACGATCAGGGTCGACGATACGGACCTGACGGTGCCCCTTGAGGATCTGGAAGTCGTCCGGCTGGTGCCGGAGTACTGAAGGCAGGCAGGTTATGAACAAAGAAATTCTGATGGTGGCCGAGGCCGTCTCCAACGAGAAGGGCGTCGACCAGGAAATCATCTTCGATGCGCTGGAGTCCGCCCTGGCGTCGGCGACTCGCAAGCGTTATGGCGATGATGTGGACGTGCGTGTCAGCATCAATCGTGACACCGGGGACTACGACACTTTCCGTCGCTGGAAGGTCTTCGCCGACGATTCCACCGAGCTCGAGAATCCGGAGCGGGAGCTGCGCATGATCGATGCCACGGACATCGATCCCAAGGCTGAGCCGGGTGGCTATGTCGAGCAGTCGATTCCGTCCGTCGAGTTCGGCCGCATCGCCGCCCAGACCGCCAAGCAGGTCATCGTGCAGAAGGTGCGCGAGGCCGAACGCAAGAAGGTCGTGGAGGAGTTCCAGGGCCGCGTGGGGCAGCTGCTGTCGGGCGTCGTCAAGCGCGTCGACCGGAACGGCGTCTACGTGGACCTTGGCGCGAATGCCGAGGGGTTCATCCCCCGCGAGAACATGATGCCGCGCGAGCCGGTACGGCCCCAGGACCGGATCAAGGCCCTCCTGCGGGAAGTTCGCTCCGAGCCGCGGGGCCCCCAGCTGTTCCTCACCCGCACGTCGCCCCAGTTCCTCCTCGAGCTCTTCAAGATCGAGGTGCCCGAGGTGGGCCAGGGCCTGATCGAGATCCTGGGCGCGGCCCGGGATCCCGGCCTGCGCGCCAAGATTGCGGTAAAGAGCAACGACCGGCGTATCGACCCCGTCGGTGCCTGCGTGGGCATGCGGGGTTCCCGGGTCCAGGCGGTGTCCAACGAGCTTGCCGGGGAGCGGGTGGACATCATCCTGTGGAACGAAAGCCCTGCGCAGTTCGTCATCAACGCCATGTCCCCGGCGGACGTCAGCTCCATCGTCGTCGACGAGGAGAAGCACAGCATGGACCTGGCGGTCCAGGAGGACAAACTCTCCCAGGCCATCGGCCGCGGCGGGCAGAACATCCGTCTCGCCAGCGAGCTGACGGGCTGGGAACTCAACGTGATGACCGAGGCCGCGGCCGAGGAGAAGAGCGAGAAGGAGTCCCGGACCCTGCTCGAGATGTTCATGCAGAAGCTCGATGTGGACGAGGAGGTTGCCCTGATTCTCGTGCAGGAGGGCTTCTCCAGCATCGAGGAAGTGGCGTACGTGCCGACGAATGAGCTGCTCGGCATCGAGGAGTTCGATCAGGGTATCGTCGATGAGCTGCGCAATCGCGCCCGGGACGTCCTCATCACCCAGGCGATCCAGAGCGAGGAAACGCTCGACAAGGCCCCCCCGGCTGAAGACCTTCTGAGCCTGGAGGGCATGGACGCCGCCCTTGCCGCACGCCTGGCCGCCCGCGGCATACGCACCCGCGACGATCTGGCTGAGCAGGCCATCGACGACCTTGAAGGCATCGAAGGCCTGGATAACGAGCGTTCCGCAAAGCTGATCATGGCTGCGCGGGCGCATTGGTTCGACCAGCAGGAGGCGGCGGGTTGATCGCCCGTCCCTTGGCATCTCGCGGAGTATCTCCATGTCGGACGTGACCATTGCCCAGTTCGCTGACGTACTGAAGATCCCGGTCGAAAAGCTGCTCACCCAGCTGGACGAGGCCGGCATTGCCGTTCGCGGGGCGGATGACGTCATCAGCGACGACGCCAAGCGGGAATTGCTCACCCATCTGCGCCGCGCCCACGGCCACGACGAGGGCACGGCCGCGGCTTCCCCGCGCAAGATCACGCTGAGCCGGCGTTCCCAGTCGGAGATCAAGGTTGCCAGTGCCCAGGGCCGGGCCAAGACGGTTACCGTCGAGGTTCGCCGGAAGCGCACGTACGTGAATCGCGACGTGCTGGAGCAGGAGAACAAGGTCCAGCAGGACGAGCTGGACCGTCAGCGACAGGAAGAGCAGGCCAGGCTCGACAAGGAGCGCGCCGACCAGGATGCCGTCGAGAGGGCGGAGCGGGAGAAGCGGGAGAAGGAACAGGCGGACGCGGAGGCGGCTCGCAAGGCCGAGGAAGAAGCCCGCCGCGCGGCGGAGCAGGCGGTCAAGGACGGCGAGAAGAACCGCCTGCAGGACGAAATCCGCAAGCGGGATTCGGAGGCCCGTGCCCGGAAGGACGCCGCCAGCAAGCGGGACGTCCGGCGGGAGGTCGTCGAAGAGCTGGTCAGCGTCACCGAAGAAGAGGTTCCGGAGGACAAACCCGCGCTGGTCGGCCGCCAGGAGTTGCACGTTTCCGCCGACGTCAGCGGGCGGCGGAAGAAGAAGAAGTCGCGCCGTCGCTCCGTCTCGGTGCAGGTCGATTCCGGTCGGCACGCTTTCGAGCGACCAACCGCCCCGGTCATCCGCGAGGTTCCGATTCCGGAGACGATCAAGGTTGGTGAGCTTGCGCAGCGCATGGCCGTCAAGTCGAATGACGTGATCCGGTCGCTGATGAAGCTGGGCGTGATGGCCACCATCAACCAGGCGATTGACCAGGACACGGCTGCCCTCGTGGTCGAGGAACTGGGCCACACGGCCAGGCTCGTGCAGAACGCCGACCTGGAGCAGACCCTGATTCCGATGGTCGACGATGAAGCCGGTGAGGCGGTGCCGCGGCCCCCTGTCGTAACGATCATGGGGCACGTCGACCACGGCAAGACCTCTCTGCTGGACTACATCCGGCGCACCAAGATCGCTGCCGGCGAAGCGGGCGGAATCACCCAGCACATCGGCGCCTATCACGTGGAGACCCCAAAGGGCCTGATCACGTTCCTGGATACGCCAGGCCATGCGGCGTTCACGGCTATGCGCGCGCGGGGGGCCCAGGTCACGGACATCGTGGTGCTGGTCGTGGCCGCCGATGACGGCGTGATGCCCCAGACCGAGGAGGCCATCCAGCACGCCAAGGCCGCGGACGTACCGATCATCGTGGCGGTCAACAAGATCGACAAGAGCAGCGCGGATCCCGACCGTGTGCGCAACGAGCTCAGCGCCAAGGGCGTCATTCCCGAGGAATGGGGCGGCGACACCCTGTTCGTCAACGTGTCTGCCCAGACCGGCCAGGGTATCGACCAACTGCTGGATTCAATCCTGCTGCAGGCTGAGTTGCTCGAGCTGCGGGCCGTCGCCGAGGGGCGGGCGGCCGGTGTGGTGCTGGAGTCCAGCCTCGAGAAGGGCAGGGGCGCCGTGTCGACGATCCTGGTCACCCGCGGCAAGCTCCGCCTCGGTGATGCCCTGCTCGCCGGGCAGGAGTATGGCCGCGTTCGCGCCCTGACCAACGAACTCGGTGCCTCGGTTACCGAAGCGGGGCCGTCACAGCCCGTCGTTGTCCTGGGGCTGTCGGGCACGCCGAATGCCGGCGATGACGCGCTGGTCCTCGAGGACGAGCGCAAGGCCCGCGATCTGGCCCAGTTCCGCTTGAGCCGGACCCGCGACGTGAAGCTTGCGCAGCAGCAGTCCGCCAAACTGGAGGACGTGTTCAGCCAGCTCGAGGCGTCGCAGATGAAGGCGCTCCCGATCCTGATCAAGGCCGACGTGCAGGGCAGCGCGGAAGCACTGAAGGACGCCATGGGCAAGCTGGCGCACGAGGAAGTGAACGTGAAGGTTATCGGCGCCAGCGTCGGTGCCGTTACCGCGTCGGACGTGACGCTTGCAGCGGCATCCAAGGCGATCATCATTGCTTTCAACGTTCGTGCCGACGGGGCCGGTCGCGATGCGATCAAGGAAACCGGGGTCGATGTGCGCTACTACGGCGTGATCTACGAGGCCCTCGACGACGTGAAGCGTGCAATCACGGGCATGCTGTCGCCGATCGTCCGGGACCAGATCGTTGGCCTCGCCGAGGTGCGGGACGTCTTCCGCTCGCCGAAGTTCGGGAACATCGCGGGTTGCCTGGTCATTGACGGCTTCGTGAAGCGCAATAACCCGATTCGCGTACTGCGCAACAACACGGTCATCTATGAGGGCGAGCTTGAATCGCTCCGGCGATTCAAGGACGACGTGGGCGAGGTCCGGGCTGGCACCGAGTGCGGCATCGGCGTCCGGAATTACGATGACGTGAAACCGGGCGACCAGATTGAATGCTATGAACGGGTCACGATTGACCGGACATCCTGATCTCCGGGGCGTCCGGGGCGAACCCAGTGGCCCGTGAGTTTGCCCGCAGCAGGCGCGTCGAGGAGCAGATCCAGCGCCTGCTGTCGGACGTAATGCGCTCCCAGCTGCGGGATCCCCGCGTCTCGGGGGTCGTTATCACCGCAGTCCGGGCCTCCCGCGATCTTGGGGTGGCGTGGATCGATTACTCCCTGATCGGCACGGAGTCGAGGCCCTCGACGGCGATGCTCGCCGACGTCCAGGCAGGGCTCGACAGGGCCGCGGGCTTCCTCCGGAGCCAGCTGGCCCGGGAGCTGTCAACCCGCACGGTCCCCGAACTGCGCTTCCGGTACGACGAGGCTGCCCAGCGCGGGCGCGATCTGGAGCAGCTCATCGACACCGCGGTGGCCCGTGATGCGACGGGGAGCGGCCCCCCGGACTCCGACGGGACCTCGTGAGCGAGGCGGGCCTGCGCCGCCCCCGGCGTGCCCTCGACGGGCTTCTCCTGCTGGACAAGCCTACCGGGATGACGTCGAACGCGGCCCTGCAGAGGGTCAAGTGGCTGTTTCAGGCGCGCAAGGCGGGCCACACTGGCAGCCTGGATCCCCTTGCCAGCGGCATGCTCCCGATCTGCTTTGGCGAGGCCACGAAGTTCGCCGGCTACCTGCTGGACGCCGACAAGACCTACCGGGTGCAGGCTCGCTTCGGCATCCGGACGGACACGGGCGACTCGGAGGGGCGGCCGGTGGAAACCCATGGCCGGCCACCGATCGGGGTTGTCGAACTGGAAGCTGCCATGGCGGCGCTTACGGGGCCTGTCCAGCAGGTTCCACCCATGTACTCGGCGCTTAAGCAGCACGGGCAGAGGCTCTATGCGATTGCCAGGGCAGGTCGGGAGGTGCCGCGGGCGCCACGCGCCGTCTGGATCCGCGAGTTCATCCTGGAGGCCTACGACCCGGTCACGCCGGTATTCCGCGTCCGGTGCAGCAAGGGCACGTACATCCGGACCCTGATCGAGGACGTTGCCCGGCACCTGGGTACCCTGGCCCACGTGGTAGCCCTCCGGCGCCTCGCGGTGGAGCCCTTCGGGGGGCAAGCCATGGTGACCCTCCCGGAGATCGAGGCCTGTGCCGCCGGCCCCGCCGGCGAGGCCCTGGCGGCCCTGGATGGTCTCCTGCAGCCCCTGCAGGATGCCTTGCCCGGCTGGCCCGTCGTCTGCCTGGACGGACCGTCGGCCCTCAGGGTGAGCCGTGGTGGCCCTGTACCCGCCCCCGCGGGTCAGGCACCTGGCCCCGTCCGGCTCTGCGGGCCCGGTGACAGCTTCCTGGGCGTGGGGGAGGTCGGGGCAGACGGTATCCTCCGCCCCCGACGCCTGGTTGCCCGGGATCCCCACGAGATTCCGGCGGAATGGGCCACCGGACTGTAACTGTGGCCGACACATGGTTAGAATACCCGCCGATTTCAGGGATAAGTTTCAAGACATTGCCCACAGGAGATGGCTTAAATGCCGCATACGGCTGAAGAGAAGAGCAAGATCGTCGGCGAGTTTCGCCGCGGTCCCGTCGACACCGGGTCACCGGAAGTGCAGGTCGCCTTGTTGTCGGCCCGCATCAATGAGCTGACGGGTCACTTTGCCCGCCACAAGAAGGACCATCACTCCCGCCAGGGATTGCTTCGCCTCGTTAACCAGCGGCGCAAGCTCCTGGACTATCTGAGGGGCAAGGATGGCGAACGCTACCAGGGCTTGATCGAAAAGCTCGGTCTGCGCCGCTAGAGGGGCCAAGGCTCCAAGACCCGACGACGGCCAAAGACGGGCCATCCGATTTTCAGGCGGGGCAGATGCCGTTTCGGTGTCTGGCCCCTGTCTCCATTGCGTCGAACAGATGATTAGGAAACGAACGTGGCGTCAACCAAGAAGACTTTTCCCTATGGCCAGCACCAGGTCACCATCGAAACGGGCGAGATTGCCCGACAGGCCGGTGGTGCCGTCCTGGTCAGCATGGCCGAGACGGTCGTCCTCGTGGCTGCCGTGGCCAAGACCGAGGCCAGCGATGAACGGGACTTCTTCCCGCTGACCGTGAACTATCAGGAAAAGACCTACGCTGCCGGGCGCATTCCTGGCGGTTTCTTCAAGCGGGAAGGCCGTCCGACAGAGAAGGAGACGCTGGTTTCCCGGCTCATCGACAGGCCCATCCGCCCGCTCTTTCCCAAGGGCTTCGTCAACGAAGTCCAGGTCATCGCCACGGTGATCTCCCTGAATCCCGAGGTCGATTCCGACATTCCGGCGATGCTCGGCGCATCCGCGGCGCTGGCCCTGACGGGCGCTCCCTTTGCGGGTCCCATCGCCGGGGCCCGGGTGGGCTATATCGACGGTGCTTTCGTCCTGAATCCGACGACCACCCAGCTCAAGCAGTCCAAGCTGGATCTCGTGGTGGCCGGCACGGCCAAGGCAGTCCTGATGGTGGAGTCCGCCGCCCAGCAGTTGTCCGAGAAGGTGATGCTCGACGCCGTGATCTACGGTCATGAGCAGATGCAGATTGCCATCGAGAACATCCGCGCGCTGGCGGCCGAGGCAGGCCGGCCCTCGTGGAACTGGTCGGCCCCGGCTGCCGATCCTGCGGTGGCCGATGCGGTTGCCAAGGCTGTGGGCGACCGCTTCGCTGAGGCCTACCGGATCCGGGACAAGCAGGAGCGCTACGCAAAGATCGCCCAGCTCAAGCAGGAAGTGCTGGCCAGCCTGGCGTCCGGCGCGGACAGCGCCGCCAAGGAAGCTGTCGGCAACGCGCTGGCCCGCCTGGAGAAGAAGGTCGTCCGCGGGCAGGTGCTGAATGGAGAGCCCCGGATCGACGGGCGCGACACGCGGACCGTCCGCCCGATCGCGATCCGCACCGGCGTGCTGCCCCGGACCCACGGCTCGGCGCTGTTTACTCGCGGTGAAACCCAGGCGCTGGTCGTTACGACCCTGGGCACGGGCCGCGACGCCCAGATCATTGACGCGCTCACGGGCGAGTACCGTGACCGCTTCATGTTCCACTACAACTTCCCTCCCTACTGCGTGAACGAGACGGCCTTCAACCTCGGGCCGAAGCGTCGCGAGATCGGACACGGCCGGCTTGCCCGCCGCGGTGTCGAGGCCGTCCTGCCGGATATGGAGAAGTTTCCCTACGTGCTCCGCGTGGTATCGGAGATCACCGAGTCCAACGGCTCCAGTTCGATGGCCAGCGTGTGTGGCGCCAGCCTAGCGCTGATGGATGCCGGTGTGCCGATCCTGGCGCCGGTGGCCGGCGTGGCGATGGGGCTCGTGAAGGACGGCGACCGGTATCAGGTCCTCACCGACATTCTTGGTGATGAGGACCATCTCGGCGACATGGACTTCAAGGTCGCGGGGAGCGCCTCCGGCGTCACCGCACTGCAGATGGACATCAAGATCGACGGCATCACGCGGGAAATCATGGAGAACGCGCTGTCCCAGGCCAAGGAAGCCCGCCTCCATATCCTCGAGCAGATGAACCGCGTCCTGCCTGCACACCGCGAGAAGATGTCCGACTGGGCCCCCACGATCATCACCATGCGGATCGATCCCGAGAAGATCAGGGACGTGATCGGCAAGGGCGGGTCCGTGATCCGCGCGATAACCGAAGAGACGGGCGCGAGCATCGACATCGACAACGACGGTACGGTGAAGATTGCATCCGTCAATGCCACGGCGGGTCGCGAGGCCCAGGCGCGCATTGAACTCATCACCGCGGACGTCGAAGTCGGTCGTGTCTACGAGGGCAGGGTCGCGCGGCTCATGGATTTTGGTGCCTTCGTGACGATCCTGCCGGGGCGTGACGGACTCGTCCACATATCGCAGATAGCCGACGAGCGCGTGGAGCGCGTGGGCGACAAGCTGAAGGAAGGCGACATCGTGCGGGTCAAGGTCCTGGAAGTGGATCGTCAGGGCAGGGTTCGCCTGAGCATGCGCGGCATGGACATCGCCTGAGTCCCGGATCCGCTGCTGGTGCCCCTCCGAAAAAGTCAGGGCGTGTCCCCTCGCGGGGACACGCCCTTTTTTCGCTCGGCAGCTTCTAGCCGACTGCCGCTACGGCTGCGGCCCCGTTCTGGATTCCGGGCAACCCGATAGGGCGGCTCGGCGGGGTTGCCAGGACGGTCTTGAGCGCCCGGTCGAGGCGCCCCGCCAGTTCAGGATCACGGTCGACCGCACCCAGCCGGATCATTCCGGCCAGAAACTCGGCCGAGAGCAGCGGAGTGCCGCCGCGCTGGCCTTCTGCGATGATCTGCAGGAGGACGGGCGTCGTGATATCAGCGCCGGTGGCCTGCTCGACGACCTTGACGTTGGAGCCCCTGGTGATCAGCTCGCGCAGATCCTCCAGGTTGACGTAGCGGCTCTGGGCCGTGTCGTAGAGCCGGCGGTTGACGTACTTCCGAATCAGTCTTTGCTCGCTCATGGCGGGTCCTTCCTTAGTTCCAAGCCTTGGGGCCGGACGACACGGGCCTTCCGGCGTTCAGTTGCCCCCAATTCCCCTGTATAGACCCATTCGCTGGGGAATTGGTTCGCGATGCAGCTGCCATTGGGGAGTTATTGCGAAAAATAAAAAAGGCCATGAAAAACATGGCCTTATAATGAAAGCATCAGGTGAATGCTAAGTTCGCGCGTTGGTGTGCGCGGCGCAAGTTGTCCTCAGCGGTAACGGTCGTCCCGCTCCCCGTACTGCCTCTCGGCCATTTCGCGGCGTTCCTGGGCCTCAAGGGACAGCGTGGCTACCGGGCGCGCCTCCAGCCGCTTGAGCCCGATTTCTTCGCCCGTCTCCTCGCAGTAGCCGTAGCTCCCGTCCTCTATGCGCTCAAGGGCTGCGCCAATCTTCTTGAGAAGCTTTCGTTCCCGGTCGCGGGTCCGCAATTCCAGGCCAAATTCGGACTCCTGGGTCGCCCGGTCGTTGGGATCGGGAAAATTGCTGGCCTCGTCCTGCATATGGTGGACAGTCCGGTCCACTTCCTCCATGAGTTCCCGTTTCCAGGCCTGAAGGATCGTGCGGAAGTGCTCCAGCTGAGCCGGACTCATGTACGCCTCGCCCATCTGGGGTTGATAGGGGCGGATGCCATGAATCAGTGCGTTAGGGTCGTAGGCCTCCGGGGTGCGCCGGGTGGCCTTGCGGGTCGCCGATAGCGGCTTCCGCCCACTGGTCTTCACCAGGCCCGGTGTAGTCCGGACGATCATTTCCCGCAGCGGAGGGGGCTTCTGGGCGCTGCCCTTGGCCTGTTGGCTCGGTACGGGCATCCTGGCCGGCGCTGGCTTCGCGGCAGGCTTGACCGGCCTGGTGCTTGCAGGGGCCTTCGCCCGCGTCCTGGCTGATGCCTTGGCAGCCGATTTGCCGGGGGCCGGCTTGCCCTTGGCTGTCGCCTTCTTAACCGGGGCCGGTTTCCGGGCAGCCTTGCGGGTATCCGTCCGGCTGGCGCGCGCCTTCGCGGAGGCGGCCGACTTGGCCTTCCCCGAGGGGCTGCTCTTGCGGACTGGTCGCTTGGCAGAGGGCATTTGCTGGGTCCTGCGGAAAATTTAAGCGCGGAATTATACATACGGAGTTCCGGGCGGGAAGAGTGCCCCACGGTGCTTCAGGGACCGGGACCCGCCGGCAAGGCCACCGGCACAGGTGGCTGCCAGCCCGGTTGCCGATGCTCCGCAACGACCGTGGTGTAGATCCCGCCGCGGACGTTGAACTCAGCTGTCAGCCTCATGAAGCGCGGCGCCGTGGCGGCGGCCAGGTCACTGAGAATCCGGTTGGTAACCGCCTCATGGAAGGCGCCCTGGTCGCGGAAGGACCACAGGTAATTTTTCAGTGACTTCAGCTCAATACACAGAGAATCGGG
Organism: Chromatiales bacterium; assembly: GCA_016789845.1. Taxonomy (GTDB): domain Bacteria; phylum Pseudomonadota; class Gammaproteobacteria; order Steroidobacterales; genus SHZI01. Next base: position 7,530 of record JAEUQA010000037.1, on the reverse strand, counting down.
GACATATTCTAGATGCAGGGTGGCAAAATCGGGTTGCCCGGTCTTGGGACAGAGGCAGGTGAACTCCGGCAGGCGCATGCGGATCGTGAAGGCCCGGTCGGGTTCGGGGTTCGGGAAGGTTTCGAGGGTCGTGCTTGGTGAAGAGGGCATTGATCAGTGGCCTGGTCCGATGGGGATGCGGATTGCGGATTGCGGGTTGCGGGCGATAGCCTGTCGCGTGTGCGCAATGTCGAATTAATCTACACTACGAGAGTACCTCCCGTTAGCTTAGTTTCCTCACTCCGGGCACCCTGAACTTATGCGACTGAGCAAGATCAAGCTTGCGGGATTCAAGTCTTTCGTTGATCCGACCACCGTTCATTTTCCGAGCAACCTGGTCGGCGTGGTCGGTCCCAATGGCTGCGGCAAGTCCAACGTCATCGATGCCATCCGGTGGGTCATGGGCGAGACGTCGGCGCGGCACCTCCGCGGCGATTCCATGGAAGACGTCATCTTTAACGGCTCAAGTTCCCGCAAGCCGGTGGGCACCGCGGCTATCGAGCTGTACTTCGATAATTCCGACGGCGCCCTGGGCGGGCAGTACGCCAGCTATGCGGAGATCTCGATTCGTCGCACGGTGTCACGCGACGGGACTTCCCAGTACTTCCTGAACAATACCCGGTGCCGCCGCAAGGACATCACCGGGCTGTTCATGGGAACCGGTCTGGGTCCCCGGAGCTATGCGATCATCGAGCAGGGCATGGTTTCCCGCCTGGTCGAGGCCAAGCCCGAGGAAATGCGCAGCTATATCGAAGAGGCTGCCGGTATTTCCAAGTACAAGGAGAGGCGCCGCGAAACCGAGACCCGCATGCACCACACGCGGGAAAACCTGGCTCGCCTTGCGGATCTCCGCGACGAAGTCGAGAAGCAGATCAAGCACCTGCAGCGCCAGGCCCAGGTTGCCGAGAAGTACCGCACTCTCAAGCAACAGGAGCGCCAGCTCGAAGCCGAATTGGTGGCCATGCGCCTCGCTGAGCTGGAGCGAGGGTTGGCGGCCCACAGGGCCGATCTGTCCGGGCATCAGACGGCAATGGAGGCCGCGCTGGCCGGCCAGCGCCAGGTTGAACTGGACGTCGAGACGGCCCGCGCGGAGCACCTCGTGGCCAGCGACGCATTCGCCGTCACCCAGGCCAGCTACTACTCGGTGCAGGGTGAGATTGCCCGTCTTGAGCAGACCCTGGCGCACGCGCGCGAGCTGCGGGAGCGCGAGCTGCGTGACCTCGACCAGGCACGCACCGAGCTTGCCTCCGTGCTGGCGGAGGTCGAACGGGACGGCCAGGCCCTTGCCGACATCGAGCTCGGGATCGCCGGTTTCGAGCCCGGCCTCGCGGCTGCCCGGGAAGCAGAGGCCGCAGCCATTGCCGAACTCCAGGCCAGCGAGGCTGCTCTGGATGCCTGGCAGGACGAGTGGCACACGTTCAATCTCGACGTCAAGGAGCAGCAACAGGCCCGCGAGGTCGAGCAGACGCGGCTCGAGCACCTCGAGGCGCACCAGGTCAGGCTCGAGCGTCAGCTGGAGTCGGTCGAAGGCGAGCGCCTGTCGATTTCGGTAGTCGACATCGAGGCCCGGCTGGTTGCCCAGGACAAGTTGCAGACCGACACGCAGCTCCTGATTTCGGCTGAGGCCCGGGCCCTCGAGGATGCGGGTTGCGCGCTTGCGGCGAGGCGCGAGGCGGAGCAGCGCCTGGGTGGCGACATTGAGCAACTGCGGGGCGATCTCGAGGCCCGGCGCGGCCGGCTCGATGCACTGCGAGTGATCCAGAACGCCGCCCTGGGCAACGAAGAGGAAATCCTCGGCGGCTGGCTTGCCGAGTCGGGCCTGGCCGATAACCGGCGCCTGGTTCAGCAGCTCGTGGCCGAGCCGCGCTGGACACGCGCCATCGAGACCGTGCTTGGCGACTTCCTGCAGGCGGTGTGCGTGAGTGATGTCGGCCAGCATGCCGGATCATTGCCGGAAGCCACGCTGGTTCTCCTCGAGGAGAGCAGCGACGGGCAGGACGTGCCCGCAGATTCGCTGGCTGCCCGCGTGCAGCACGCCGGGCATGTGCGTGGTCATCTGGCAGCGGTGACTTGCGTGGAATCGGTCGACGAAGCATTGCAGCGTCGGTCCGACCTTCGTGCGGGCCAGTCGCTCATCACGCCGGACGGCATCTGGCTGGGCCGCGGCTGGGTGCGGGTCAACCGTGCCCAGCGCTACGTGGGAATGATGGCCCGCGAGCGCGAGATCCGGGAACTCGGCGCGGCGGTCATCGACGACGACGCGCAGATTGCTGCTTTGGGCCAGGCCCGGCTCGACCTGCGGGGCGAGATTGATGCACTCGAGCGCGAGCGTCAGCAGGTCCAGGTTCGGCTCGCGGACGCCAACCGGCAGAGCCTGGAATCCGCCTCCATGGCGGCAACCCTGCACCAGGATCTCGAGCGCGCGCGGCATCGCCTGGACGTGCTGGCCCATGACGAGGAATCCGTGCGGAACGAGTTGACCGAGCTCCGTGCCGTGATTGACGAGGCCCGCGTGAGGCTGCAGGCAGCCGAGCAACGACTCGGTGAACTCGACGGTCAGCGGCCCGGACGGCGTGATCAGCAGGAAGTGCTCCTCGCGGCCTACAACGTTGCCCGGGAGAGTGCCGAGGCGCAGCGCACTGCCGTTGGCCAGATCCTCATCGAGTTCGAGAGCCGCCGGGCCGCCCAGGGAGCAGCCGTAGCCGCCCTGGAGCGGGTGACGCAGCAGCGCAACCAGCTGGTCGAGCGCATCGCAGTGCTCGAGACGAACACCCGGGACAGCGCGGCGCCCCTGCAGGCCTACCAGGCGGAGCTGGACGGGCAACTGGCCCGGCAGGTTGAGGTCCAGGCCGAGATGGCCCGCCAGCGTGACGGCCTGACTGCCGTGGAACAACGCGTGAAGGCAGGAGAAAACCGGCGCCATGAGCTCGAGAAGCTGGTTGGCGGCGAGCGTGAGGCCGTTGAGGCCCTGCGCATGCAGGTCCGGGAACTCGAGGTTCGCGGCGAGGCCCTCACGGAGCGGTTCGCAGCGACTGGCTTTGTGCTTGCCGATGTAATGGCCCAGACGCCGGCCGAGGCCGATGCAGAAGCCTGGGACCAGCGCCTGGCCCAGACACGCGCATCAATCGAACGCCTCGGACCGATCAACCTTGCCGCCATCGATGAGTTCTCCGAGCAGTCGGAGCGCAAGGCTTATCTGGATTCGCAGCACGCCGACCTGTCATCGGCCCTTGAGACGCTGGAGCACGCCATTCGCCGGATCGACCGCGAGAGCCGCACCCGCTTCCAGGAAACCTTCGACAACATCAATAACGGACTGAAGCGGCTTTTCCCGCGACTCTTCGGCGGCGGACATGCGTATCTAACCCTCGAGGGTGACGACTTTCTGGCCGCCGGCGTCACGGTCATGGCCCGGCCGCCCGGCAAACGCAATAGCCACATCCACCTGCTATCCGGTGGTGAGAAGGCATTGACGGCCGTCGCTCTGATTTTCTCGATCTTCGAGCTGAACCCCGCACCATTCTGCATCCTGGACGAGGTTGATGCGCCGCTGGACGAGGCAAACGTCGGTCGCTTCTGCGATATCGTTCGGGAAATGTCGAAAACCGTGCAGTTCATCGTCATTACCCATAACAAGACGACCATGGAAATGACCCGGCAACTTACCGGCGTGACGATGAACGAGCCGGGTGTATCGCGACTGGTGGCGGTCGACATCGATGAGGCCGTCAAGCTCATCGCCAGTTGATCCTCCATGACGCAGCTCCGCTGGGTCCTGCTGGTTGCCGCCCTGCTGATCCTGGTGGCTCTTTTCGTCTGGACGCGATATCGGTCCCGACTTGTGGGGCGCCTCCGCCTCCCGTCGAGGGTCAAGGCCGCTGAAGCTGGGGGAACGTCTGCCGGCCGTCAGGAACCAACGCTGCCACCCAGGGCACCCCCGACGGTGCTTCCTGAGAAGATCGTGACGATCCGCATCCTCTCCCGCGCCGGCGCGCCGTTTCGCGCCGAGGACCTGATTCTGGCGTTGCGGGAGGCCGGGCTGCGCCATGGCCGGTTTGGCATATTCCATGCTCATGTGTCCGATGCCGACGACACGCCGGTATTCAGCGTCGCCAGTCTCACTGAGCCTGGCTCCTTCGACCTGACCCGGGTGCACACGGACGTTTACCAGGGCGTCAGTCTGTTCCTGGGCCTTCCGGGGCCCGTCGAGGGTGTGACTGCTTTCGAGTCCATGGTCAACGCCGCGCGTGCCGTTGCAAAGCGCCTCGACGGCAACCTGGTTGATGAGCATGGCAGCACGTTGAGCGTCCAGCGGGAGCGCTACCTGCGCGAAGAGGTCATCCAGTTCCAGCATCGCCAGGGACGCCCCGCCTGACGCCGTGGCTGGGTCGCGCATGGCATCCGGGTCAGACAAGGCGAAAGCGGCCCGACTGCGAACCGAGCTGGCGGAGCACAATTACCGTTATCACGTCCTCGACGACCCCACGATTCCGGATGCCGTCTATGACCAGCTGTACCAGGAGCTTCTCGAACTCGAGACGCGGCACCCCGAACTGGTAGTACCGGAGTCTCCGACCCAGCGGGTGGGCGCCGTGCCCGTTTCCGGCTTCGCGGAGGTGAGGCACGGGATCCCCATGCTGTCCCTCGACAACGCATTCTCGACGGTGGATATCGAAAACTTCGACCGGCGCGTTCGCGAGCGGCTTGAAACTGATGGCGCCATCGAATACTCGGCCGAGCCCAAGCTGGATGGCGCGGCCATCAACCTCTGGTTCGAGAATGGGGAACTCACGCGGGCGGCCACTCGCGGAGATGGCACGGTTGGGGAGGACGTTACGCACAACGTTCGCACCATCCGCTCGGTGCCTCTACGGCTGCGTGGCAAGCTGGTGCCGGAGCGCATAGAGGTCCGTGGCGAGATCTTCATGACGCGGGAGGGCTTCAGGCGCCTGAACGAGTCGGCGCGCCAGGCGGGGGAAAAGCTGTTCGCCAATCCCCGGAACGCTGCCGCGGGCAGCCTTCGCCAGCTGGATCCCCGCCTGACGGCATCCCGGCCGCTGGCGCTCTTTGCCTACGGTGTCGGCACCGTCACGGGCGGGGCAATGCCGGAACGCCACAGCGGCATACTGAGCCAGCTGCGCGAGTGGGGTCTCCCCGTAGCGCCGGAGGCTGAACTCGTCACCGGCGTGTCCGGGTGCCTCGCCTACTACGACAAGATGCTGAAGAAGCGCCAAGAGCTTCCGTACGACGTCGATGGCGTCGTCTACAAGGTGGATCAGCTGGCCCAGCAGGCGCGTCTCGGGACGGTCGCCCGCGCCCCGCGCTGGGCAGTGGCCCACAAGTTCCCGGCGGAGGAGCAGCTGACGACCGTTGAGGCCGTGGAGTTCCAGGTGGGCCGCACGGGTGTCCTGACGCCTGTGGCGCGACTGGTTCCGGTCTTCGTTGGTGGCGTGACCGTCAGCAACGCCACACTGCACAACCTGGACGAGATGCACCGCAAGGACGTCAGGGCCGGAGACACCGTAATCGTTCGCCGGGCGGGTGATGTCATTCCGGAGGTGGTTGCCGTCGTGCTCGACCGGCGTCCGCGCGTGACTCACCCGGTCGCGGCGCCCCGGAAGTGCCCGGTTTGCGGTTCAGCTGTCGTGCGGGTGGAGGGTGAGTCGGCCCTGCGTTGCACCGGCGGGCTCGTCTGCCCGGCGCAGCGCAAGGAGTCGCTGCGTCACTTCGCGTCCCGACGGGCCCTGAATATTGATGGCCTGGGAAGCCAGTTGATCGAGCAGCTGGTGGATGCGGGGTTGGTGCAGACACCGGGCGACCTGTTCCGGCTTACAGCGACGCAGCTGGAGGAACTCGAGCGGATGGGTGAGCGCTCAGCGGCCAAGCTGCTGGGGGCGATCGAGAAGAGCAAGTCGACAACGCTCGATCGCTTTCTCTATGCCCTGGGCATTCCCGAGGTGGGCGAGGCCACCAGCAAGGGGCTGGCACGTCACTTCGTTAAGCTGGACGCACTCATGGGTGCCACGGAAGCAGAGCTGGAGGAGGTCGAGGATGTCGGCCCCGTAATGGCGGCCCAGATAACCGCCTTCTTCCGGGAGCCCCACAATGGCGAGGTGATTCGTGACCTGCGCCGCCAGGGAGTCCACTGGGATGAGTCAGCAAAGCCAGTTGCGGAATCCTTGCCACTGAAGGGCAAGATTTTCGTGATTACCGGGACGCTTGCCGACATGACCCGCGACGAGGCCAAGGCCCGGATCGAGGCACTTGGCGGCAAAGTGACGGGGAGTGTTACGGCCAAGACCAGCTACCTGGTCGTTGGCGATAGCCCGGGGTCAAAGCTTGCGAAGGCGGAGAAGTTGGGGGTGGAAATCCTCGATGAGCGGGCACTTACTAGCATGCTAACTAGTCAGTTGCGTTGACCGGTCCGTCACGCGTTCTCTATAGTCAACTAATGTCGAGTTCGGAGATCAACGTGTTGCATTCGGTATTGGTCGCAACAATTAGGCCGATCGCTGCGATGCTGCTCCAATTTGGAGTTGGATATAGGGACTTTGTTGAAGCAAGCAAAGTTGCCTTCGTGGAGGTTGCTAGTGAGGACTTTGGTTCTCCGGGGCGACCAACAAATATTTCACGAATTGCGCTTATGACTGGAATTTCACGGAAGGAAGTTAAGGCAGTTAAAGAGTTTCAGGCGGCGGGAGGCGCGGCGAGGACTCCGTTGACTCACTTGCCAGCAGAAGTCTTGCGGAGATGGTTTACATCAGACCGCTACTGCGACACTTCAGGAGTTCCAAAGCCATTGGTCTGGGACGGTGGGCCAGAGTCGTTTACTGACCTCGTTCGTAGTTGCGGGGCAAATCTGTCTCCGGTAGCCATGCGTGCGGAGTTGCTGCGAGTTGGGGCAGTGAAGCAGGATGAAACTGGATCGCTAACTGTATTGCGACGGTACTTCATTGCCGATTCAGCGAAGGATCGTTTGGCGGAAGGGCTACAGTTCGGTATTCGACCGTTAGCGCTAACCGTGGCACGTAATGTGGCGTCTGCTGAGCCTCGTGGATTGAGATTCCAGCGAGTTGTGGACACATACTCAGTGCCACTGGAGCGGCGCCCAGAGCTGGAGAGGGAGGTCACCGCCCGCCTTAAGCAGTTTTCGGAGGAGTTGGATGACTTGTTGTCGGAGGTTAGCGAAACCTCAGGAACAAGTGGAAGCTCAGCAGTTGGTATCGGATTATTCTATTTCGAGGATTCTGATGACGTAAGTTATCGTTGAACGAGTGGACTGCTGCCATCTAGGCGGTGGTCCCAAGATGGCAGCGTGCAGCTTTTCGGGTTTATGGCTTCCGAGTTACCTCCGAAAGCCGCTAGCGGGTGAAACCACTGCCGGTGATGCCCTTGACGCCACTGCCGGTGATGCCCTTGACGCCACTGCCGGTGATGCCCTTGACGCCACTGCCGGTGATGCCCTTGACGCCACTGCCGGTGATGCCCTTG
>JAEUQA010000018.1 GCA_016789845.1 Chromatiales bacterium | reverse complement strand
CGGACTCGATTCTCGCGGGAGGGGAGAGTCGCGCCGGTCGGCGCTCCTGCGGGCGTTTGATGGGCCCGGGTCGATTCCTTATACTGCGCCGCGGTCGCCGGGGTAGCTCAGTTGGCAGAGCACCGCATTCGTAATGCGGGGGTCGGAGGTTCGACTCCTCTCCCCGGCACCACCAGTTGGTCGCCGACGTGGCTCGCGCCAGCCAGTTGACATAACGGCGAAAATTCACCGGTGTCGTAATTGACAACCGTTTCACCCGTTGGCAATGTCGCCCATGCGCAGACCGGCTTGCCGGCAAGAAGGGGAGTAAACCCCGCGCCCTGGTGATCGCGAACGCCCCGCGGTGGCACGGAACAAGACGACGTAGAACGACGGCGGCGGACATTTCAAAACTCTGGGGGTCTATCGACTATGAAGAACAAGGCAATTCTGGCAACGGCTGTTGCCACGGCTGTGGGTGGCGTGACGACGGCGGATGTGGCCGATGCCGCGGTCTACAACGCGGTACTCACGCAGGTCCTGACCTACAGCAACAACGGCACGGCCGGTTCGGCGGGCAACATCACCTCGTCCACCGCCACCTTCACCTACGACGACACCACGAACCTGCTCACCCAGACCGGCGGCCTCTACAACGCCCGTTTCACCACCGCTCCCACCACCACCCTGTACCGGACGTCCGTCACGGGCCTGGTCATGGGTAACGGCGGCGCGGCCAGCGCCGCAACGTATGTGTGCACCGAGGGCAACTTCGGCGCCGGCGTGGGCGCCAGCATCTGCGGCAACTACAGCCTGGGCGCAAACTTCATCAGTGAGTCGACCACCACGTGGGGTCCCGGTACCGCGGCCTCCCGCACCATCGGTGGTGACGACAATGCTGCGGGTCCCCAGCAGACGTTGTCGTTTTCGTTTGACGGCATGAACACGGTGAGCTTCAACGGCACGACGCTCGTCCTCGCCAACAAGACCTGCACTGGTCCCTGCGCCACGCTGCCCGCCGGTGCCTTCAACAACGGCCTGCAGTGGACGCTGACCACCACCGTCGTTCCGATTCCCGCCACCGCCTGGCTGCTCGGCACGGGCCTCCTCGGCGTCGCCGGCCGGAAGTTCCTGCGCAAGAAGGCCTGATCGGCCACAGAGACTGACGACCCCCGGGAACCCCGCTTCGGCGGGGTTCTCTTTTTTCAAGGCAACCCCGCTTCGGCGGGGTTTTCCGTTTCAGGGCGTCAGGCCGCTCCGGGCGCCTTGTCCGCCCGGTTGTACAGCAGCCAGGACGTGAGGATGTACTTGTCGCCGGACACCGGCACGTTGCCCCGGTGGGTGTGGGTGAAGCCGGCGGGGGCGATGACGACCGTGCCTTTCTTCGGCCGGATGGCCCGCTGCTGGAACCAGAACTCGGTCTCGCCGCCGACCTCCACGTCGTTCAGGTAGTACATCCACAGCACCACCCGGTGCAGGGCCTCCAGGGACGGCTCCGGCGTGATCTCGCAGTGCCAGTGGGGATAGCCGCCCTGCCCGGCGGGGTACTTCTGGATGTTCACGGTGCCGCAGCGGAACAGCCTGGCGACCAGCATCTTCACCGTGCCACGGCTCATCGTGGCGATGTTGTCCATGGTCAGCTCCACGTCCGGGCCCGACGGCCCCAGGCGGACGCTGGGCGTTAGGCTCCCCACGAAGGGGTAGCGGATGAAGTAGTCCGTGAGGTGGTCCAGGCAATGGTCCAGGATCCGCTGGTGCAGGTCCTGCAGGTCCCCGAAGTTGTCGACGGTCAGGTCGACGCTCGTCTTCTTGCCGGTGGCGCGGCCCGTCGTGGTGATGCCCGGGCCGGCGCCCGGGTGGCCCTCGAAGCGGGCAATGGCCTCGTCGCAGAGGGCGTCCGGCAGGGCGTGGTCGGCGGTGTAGATGAAGTCCATGGACCTGTATGCCATGACCGCCTGGCCAGCGGCAACACAGCGGCGCCGGCTCCGGATCAGGCGTGGGAGCCGTCCTTCGGGAAGTGCAGGGCCAGCCACTGGGCCGCGGAGGGTGCCGGGCCGGGGACCCGGTCGGTGCCGTCCGCGTTGATCCCCGCGTCTGGCCAGGCCCGGGCCAGCGGATGCCGCAGGTCCTTGGCCAGGCGCAGCGCATCTTCCCGGCCGCTGTAGTAGCGCGGCACCCGGCCGGTTTCCTCGAAGCCCAGCTCCCGGTAGAACAGCAGCGCCACGGGGTTGCGGGCCCGGACTTCCAGGCAGAGCGAGAACGTGCCCGCCGTGATCGCCGACTGCTCGAGCCATTCGACGAGCCGGCGGCCCAGTCCGCGCCGCTGCCAGCGGCTGTCCACGGCCAGCAGGTTCAGGTGCGCGATGTCGTCGCCGAAGTGCATGATCGCGAACCCGGCAAGGATGGGGCTGCCCGCGCCGGACGCGCGGGCCGTGAGCACCAGTGACTCCGGGTGCTGCAGGTGACGGGCCACCCGGCCGGGCGTCCAGGTCCAGGGCAGGCCGACTTCGACGAGCCGCCGGGACATCTCGGCAATGACCTGCGCGTCGGCGGCGCGTCCCGGGGCTATTTCAAGGGTGACTGGCATGCGGCTTCTCCGGCCGTTTTCACCACACTAGCGCAAGATGGCCACCCGCGGTGGGCGGATTTGTCAGAAGGTATCCGGCGTCCGGGTGGGCTCAGTTTGGCGCGGTGGCCGTGTTTGCCGGCTCACCCGCCACCGGGATCCCGCGCTGCCTGCCCGCGCAGTAATTGACGCCCCCTCCATCGGTCGTGGAACCATCGGCGCCGACCTTCACGAACACCCGGTAGGGGCCGTAGTCGTCCAGGATCCCGTACTCGCCCGTGTACTGGTAGCAGAAGAAGTTCTCGAACAGGAAGGCCCTGGGCGGAAAGTAGCTGAACGTCGCGAACACGGCGGTGAGCGTCGCCATGGCGCCCGCCGCGTAGCGGGTGGCGGCGAACCGCAGCGGCGGGCGGGTGAGGATGAACCAGCTGGCGGCCTGGCCGGCGCTGATGCCGAGCACCATGATGGACAGCATCGTCGGCAGCGAGGCCTTGCCACCGGAGGCCACCACCCAGCCCATGTAGCTGAAGTAGGTGAACCAGATCAGGACCGGCGTGAGAGCCAGGGCGACGGCCTTGCCCAGCCAGTAGTTGCGGGCCACGTCCCGGGTGTAGGTGTACTGGACCAGCGCGGCAAACAGGCCCGGCCAGAAGTACATCTTGGTGTGTTCCCAGGCGCTTTCGTTCACCGCGGCGAACAGCGCCATCGGCCGCCAGTACTCGCTCAGTTCGAAGGCGAAATGCAGGGCGGAGCCCGCCACGCACACCCAGAACACCGTGCCGATTTCCCAGAGCGCCAGCCTGAGCCTGCCGTTCGAGCGACCGTTGCCGGACATGGTCCTTCTCCTATCCCGCCAGGCCGACCAGGAACCAGGTGCCGGCGCCGGCGATGGCCGCGCCCGCGACCCGCAGCAGGACCTTGCCCCTGGCGTAGTGCTGTGAAATGTCGCCGATCAGCACGCCCGCGATGTGGAGCAGCGCCGTGCCGGTCATGAAACCCAGGGCGTACTTAACGGGATTGGCCACGGTGGGCATCTCCGCGCCGTGGGCATAGCCGTGGAAGGTCGCGAAGATGGCCACGGCACCCATGGCCACCAGGATGGGAAACTTCCGGTCGGCGGCGATCGCGATGCCGAGGATGAGGACCGAGAACGCTATGCCGAACTCGATGGACGTCAGCCCCACATCGAGCCAGCCCAGCAGCCCGCCCAGGGCCATGACCGTGACGAAGGTGCCGGGCACCGTCCAGATGGCCCGGCCGCCGATCTGGGCGCTGACGATGCCGACGCTGACCATCGCCAGGAAGTGATCGACGCCCAGGACGGGGTGGGCCAGTCCCGCGATGAAGGAGCCGTAGGGGAGGCTCGAGCCCTCGTGGGCCATGGCACTGAAGGGCGCCAGCAGCGCCAGCAGCAGGAAGAGAGGCCGCGGAATCATGCCTTGAGGAACCCGGTGACCATCGCATCGACGACTTCCGGCCGGTCGTAGATGGCGGCATGGCCGGCCCCGGCGACGACCTCCACGCGGATGTCGCCCATCAGCTTCTGCGCCTTGCGGCCCACGGCATGGGGGTCGTAGAGCACCTCGTGCTCGCCGAAGACCAGGAGCCCGGGGACCCGGAACTGGCGCAGGACGGACTCGGGTTCCGGCAGGAAGAACTTGCGGAGCACCCGCAGCCCCTGCCAAAGGTTCACCTTGCCCGTCGTCTCGTTGTAGATGCCCAGCGACCGGTCCACGCGGTAGTGCCGTGTGCAGAGGGCCATGGCCCGGGCCAGCTGGCGGTCGAAGGTGCCGAAGGTCCCGCCGGGGCTTTTCGACGACACCGACTTCGCCGTCAGGTCATCCTGCAGGACGTCCGCGTTCTTCCACTTCTGGGCGACCCGGCCCAGCCAGATCTTCACGGGCAGCCGGGCGCTGGAGATGCCGGTGGGCCCCAGCATGACGACCTTGCGGACCCGCCCGGGGTGCAGGCTGCCGAAGCGCATGGCGATCCAGGCGCCGGCGCTGATGCCTGCGACGTGGGCGCGCTCGATACCGAGGTCGTCGAGCACGTCCAGCAGCCAGTCGCAGTAGTCGTCGTTCAGGAAGGAGGGCGGGTTGGGGTCGCTGCGCCCGGGCTGGCCGGGAATGTCGAGGGCATGGACCCGGAAGCTGGCGCTCAGCGACTCGAGCTGCTTGCGCCAGAGCGGCGCACAACCCGCCACGCCGGAGATCAGGAACAGCGCCGGCGCATCCTTCGGGCCCGCCGCCAGCATGTGCGTGCGGCCGAACCGGGTGTTCACGTAAAGCGCCTCGAAGGGCACCTCGATCTTCTCCACCAGGGACTCGTACCACTCCATGATGGCCCGGTAGCCGTCCACGGACTTGTACAGCTTGAGGGGATCGGTGGCGGGGGTGCCGGTTTCAGTGGCCTGAGCCGGATCCCGGGTGCCGGCAATTACGCCCTCGGCGCCCGTTCGTTGTTGCATGGTCTGGGGCCCTGCTGTGGTGTCTCTGGTCCCATTTCGCAATGCTGCCCGGATCGGATTCAGGTGGCGCCGCGCGGCGCCCGCCGGTCGCTGCCGCGCCGACTGGCGACGGGCTTGCCCGTGCCGGCCGGCTGCCAGGCCGGCACCAGGTGGTGCTTGCCGTTGCCGATCAGGTCCGCCCGGCCCATCCGCTTCAACGCCTCCCGGAGCAGCGGCCAGTTCTCCGCGTCATGGTACCGGAGAAAGGCCTTGTGCAGGCGGCGCACCTTGATGCCCTTCGGCACGTCCACCCGCTCGCTGGTCCGGGTGACCCGGCGGAGGGGATTCCTGCCCGAGTGGTACATGGCCGTGGCGGTGGCCATGGGGGACGGGAGGAAGTTCTGCACCTGGTCCACCCGGAGCTGGTTCTTCTTCAGCCACAGGGCGAGATTGAGCATGTCCAGGTCCGTCGTGCCCGGGTGGGCGGCGATGAAGTAGGGAATCAGGTACTGCTCCTTCCCGGCCGCCTTCGAGTACTTGTCGAAGAGTTCCTTGAAGCGGTGGTAGGTGCCTATCCCCGGCTTCATCATCTTGTTGAGAGGCCCGTCCTCCGTGTGCTCCGGCGCGATCTTCAGGTAGCCGCCCACGTGATGGGTGGCCAGCTCCCGGATGTACTCCGGCGATTCCACGGCCAGGTCGTAGCGGACGCCGGAGGCCACCAGCACCTTCTTCACGCCGGGCAGCATGCGCGCCCGCCGGTACAGGCTGATCAGCGCGGAGTGGTCGGTGTTGAGGTTCGGGCAGACCCCGGGGAAGACGCAGGAGGGCCTCCGGCAGGCAGACTCGATTTCCCGGCTCTTGCACGCGAGCCGGTACATGTTCGCCGTCGGGCCGCCCAGGTCGGAGATCACGCCGGTGAAGCCGGGCGTGCGGTCCCGGATGGCCTCGATCTCCCGGATGATGGAGTCCTCGGACCGGTTCTGGATGATGCGGCCCTCGTGCTCGGTGATCGAGCAGAAGGTGCAGCCGCCGAAGCAGCCGCGCTGGATGATCACCGAGAAGCGGATCATCTCCCAGGCCGGGATCTTCGCTTCGCCGTAGGCCGGGTGGGGCAGGCGCGTGTAGGGCAGTTCGTAGACCGCGTCGAATTCCTTCGTGCGCAGCGGAATCGGCGGCGGGTTCAGCCAGAGGTCCCGGTCGCCGTGCCGCTGCACGAGCGCGCGCGCGTTGCCCGGGTTCGTTTCCAGGTGCAGGACCCGGGACGCGTGGGCGTAGAGCACGGGGTCGCCGCGCACGGCATCGAACGACGGCAGGCGCACGACGGTGTGGGCCCGGTCCAGCTTCGGGACGCGGCGCTGGAACTGGACGACCTTCTCCTTGCCTGCCGGCTGCGCGCCGTCGGGGCCCGACGCGCAGGCCGCGCCGCCGGCCACCGGCGCCTCGTCCATGGCGTAGGGATCCTTCGGCGGGTCGATGGTCCCGGGCTCGTCCACGCTGGTGGAGTCGACCTCCGACCAGCCCTCCGGGAGTCCCTGGCGGGCGAAGGCGGTCCCGCGAATGTCGGTGATGGCGCCGATCGCCTCGCCCTTCGCCAGCCGGTGCGCGATCTCGACGATCTGGCGCTCGCCGTTGCCGAACACGAGCAGGTCCGCCTTGCTGTCGAAGAGGATGGAGCGGCGGACGGTGTCGGACCAGTAGTCGAAGTGCGCCACCCGGCGCAGGCTGGCCTCGATGCCGCCGATGACGAGCGGCACGCCCCTGAAGGCTTCCCGGACGCGCTGGGCGTAGACGATCACCGAGTGATCGGGGCGCCGCCCCGCCTCCCCGTCCGGCGTGTAGGCGTCGTTGGACCGGATGCGCCGGTCCGCCGTGTAGCGGTTCACCATGGAATCCATGTTGCCGGCCGTCACGCCGAAGAAGAGCGTGGGCGCGCCCAGCGCCTCGAAGGCCGAGGTGGAGGTCCAGTCGGGTTGCGAGATGATGCCTACCCGGAAGCCCTGGGCCTCGAGCAGCCGCCCGACCACCGCCATGCCGAAGCTCGGGTGGTCCACGTAGGCGTCGCCGGTCACCAGGATGACGTCGCAGGCGTCCCAGCCCAGCGCGTCCATTTCGGCGCGGGACATGGGCAGCACGGGCGCGGGGGTGAGCCGGCTCGCCCAGTGCTTGCGGTAGGAGAAGAGGTCGCGGGCGGCGTCCATGGGTGTTGTCGAAGGGGTTCCGTGGCTGCTAGCGGGCTCGGGGCGCGATGCTGGCACCAAGCCGGTCAGGTCCTGATGGCAGCTGCTCGAGGCGCGGCTCCCGGAGGCCGCCAGCGTAACGCAGATCCAGGGTCTCGAACCGGTCCCCGTTCTCGACGAGCAGGGCGAGCGCCCCGTCGCTGGCTGACTGGGCTGCAGCAATGGCCTCCCGCAGCCGGCTGGCGGACCAGCGCCGGCCGTTGACGGCCCGCACCTGCATGCCCGGCGCCAGGCCTGCCGCGTCGGCGGGCGTGTCCGGGAAGATGTCGTCGACCAGGCCAGCCGTGTTCAGGCGCATCCCCAGGGAGTAGGCCAGGTCCATGGTGGCCGACGGATCCCAGGTCTCGATGTCCTGGAGGAAGGCGTTGCGCTCCGGCCCGAAGGCGAGGCGCCAGCCGCCCCGCTCGAGGCCGCCGACGGGCGGCGGCGCGATGGCCGTGATCCGCTCGGCGAAGAACCGTCGCCAGTCGTGGCGCAGCACGGTATTGAGCGCCGCGTAGACGTCGTCCTCGGCGTAGGACTCGACACGGGGCGGTCCCGACAGCGCCGGGCCATTGCCGCCGAAGAACGCCAGGCAGAAGTCATCCAGGCTCCGCCGGCCCCGGGTCTCCTCCCGGATCAGCATGTCCGCCTCGAGCCAGACCAGCGCCCCCTCGTTGTAGTAGTCGGCGGAGCGCCGGTAGCTGCGCCACAGGCGCGACGCCCGGCTGAGCTGCTGGGCGGCCACCGCCGTGTCCGCCACCGGCCGCCAGCTGCGGCCCGGCTGGATGGCGTAGTAGGCCACCGACTGGGCCAGCCGGTCCCGGTACCGCCCGGCGGGCCAGAGGCCGCTCCGGGCGCTGAGCAGGTGGCCCAGGTACTGGGTCAGGCCCTCGTAGACCCACAGCAGGTCGCCGCGCATGGGCGACTGGAAGTCCGGCGTGACGAGACCGTCGGGCCGCCGGTACTTGCCGTTCCAGGAGTGCACGTACTCGTGGGCCAGGAGGGGCAGCGCCAGCATGCCCACGGCCGGGTTCGTGAAGCTGTTCTCGGCCAACCGGTTCTCGCTGGACTCGTGGGACTCCAGGCCGTACTGGGCGACCTGGTCGCTGAGCGTGACGAGGAAGGTGTAGCGGCGGAACTGCCGGGCGCCGAACAGGGCGTCCGCCTCCCTGACCAGGTTGCGGAGCTGCTTGCCGGTCGCCGGCGAGACATTGAGGGCGGCGGCGCTGTCCGCCGCCACGGCCAGCACCACGGGGCGGGACGACTCGTCCAGGCTGAGGCGCTGGAAGTACCGGCCCGCCAGCAGGGGTGAATCCACCAGCGTGGTCAGGCTGACCGGCGCAAAGCGGATGCTGCCGGGCGTGGCCGGCGCCGGCGTCGCGATCTCCAGGGCGGTCGCGAACTCCCAGCCGTCCGGCAGCACGATGGAAGGCTCGACCTCGAGCTCGCCGGTGGCCGCCCCCGCGGGATACAGCACCAGCTGGCCCCACTTGATCATCGCGAGCTCCGTGGTCAGCGACGCGGGCGAGGCGAGCCCCCCGTCGGGCAGGCCGGACACCAGGTCCAGCGACACGTCGAGGCTGGTGACGCCGTCGGGGACGGTGACCCGGAAGGCATAGAGATCCAGGTTGTCCCGCTGCCAGGTCACCGGCTGGCCGGCGGCGCGGAGCCGCAGGCCGACGAGATCGCTGACCGGCCCGGTGGGCCCATGGGTTCCCGGCAGCCACTTGGGGTAGACGAGCGTGAGCGGGCCGGGGGCCACGGGGATCGTCAGCCGCGCGTGCAGGACCCGCCGCGGGGCCTCGCGGGCGTCCACCTCCAGCTGCATCCGGGTTGCGCCCGTGGCGAGGAGCGGCATCCCCAGCAGGGCGAGCGTGAACGCGGCGACCAGGCGGGCCGTCATGACGGATTCGTGCCCGCCGCGGCCCGCTTCCTGCGCAGGCGGATGTTGAGCATCTCCACGATGACGGAGAACGCCATCGCGAAGTAGATGTAGCCCTTCGGCACGTGGGTGCCGAAGCCGTCGGCGATCAGCGCCACGCCGACCACCAGCAGGAAGGACAGGGCCAGCGTCTTGATGGTGGGGTGGTCCGAGACGAAATTGCCGATGGCGGCGGCGAACAGCATCATCATGCCCACCGACACCACCACGGCGGCGATCATGATCTCCACCTGGTCCACCATGCCGACGGCCGTGATGATCGAGTCGAGGGAGAACACGATGTCGATCAGGATGATCTGGAAGATGATCCCGCCGAACGTGGATGCCGCCGACTTCTGGCCCGTCTCCTCGACCCCCTCCACCAGGTGATGGATTTCCTTCGTGCTCTTCCAGAGCAGGAACAGCCCGCCGGCGATCAGGATGATGTCCCGCCAGGAAATGTCCTGGCCGAGCACGCTGAACAGGGGCGCCGTGGCACCGATGATCCAGGACAGCGTCAGCAGGAGGGCGATGCGCATGAACATGGCCAGGAAGAGGCCGATGCGCCGGGCGACTTCCCGCCGTGCCCGGGGGAGCCGGTCCACCAGGATGGAGATGAAGATGATGTTGTCGATGCCCAGGACCAGCTCCAGGGCGGTCAGGGTGAGGAACGCGATCCAGGCTTCGGGTTGGGCAAGGAGTTCCAGCATATTCAATCGTTTATAAGGAGAAGTTGAGGCGCCTGCGGGCGCCCTCAGTGGGCGCCCGGCAGGGTAGCACGGGGTCCATGGCCGGGCACGGCGACGCCGGTGGTGAAGACCATCCCGACCCGGGCGAGTTCCGTCGGCCCCGGGGCTGGATCGGCCCCGGCCGCAGGAGAATATAGTGACGCCCGCAACGGCTGGCAGGATCACCGCCCATGACTGACACCAGTGTGCCGGGTACCGTCCTCGGCATCGCCCGCCGCGCGGTGAAGCGGGGCCCGATGCTGCTGCTGGAGAGCGCGGAGGTTTCGCGGTCTGCCGGCGTCGCGGGCGACACCCGCGGCAGGCCCGGCCCGCGCCAGGTCACTGTCCTCTCAGCCGGCGCGTGGGTCGAGGCCTGCGCCATCGCCGGGACCGACCTGCCGTGGCTGGCGCGCCGGGCCAACATCCTGGTCGACGGGTTCGACCTGCGGCACGCGGCGGGCGCCGTGCTTTATCTTGGTGATGACGTCGAGCTGCTGGTGACCGGGGAGCTGGACCCGTGCACGCGGATGGACGCGGCGGCACCCGGCCTGCGCCTGGCGCTGGTGGACGACTGGCGGGGTGGCGTCACCTGCCGGGTGCGGCGCGGCGGGCTGCTGACCGTTGGCGCGGCCGCCCGCCTCGACAGGGCAGGCTGACGGCGCTTACTTCTGGCGACCGCAGGCCCAGCAGAGATCGAAGCCCGCCGGGTTCTCCTCACGGCACGCCGCGCATGCCCAGGCCGCGTCGCCCGCGCGGGCGGGCGGCGATCCGGCCGCCTGGAACTCGGTGATGAGCCGGGTGCACCGGTCCGCGAGTTCCGCGTCCAGTACCCAGACTTCCGCGTCCACCGTCATGCCGGGATTGAAGGGCAGGACGCCCGGCGTCCCCGCCACGTTCTCATTAAGTAGCATCGCCGGTATGCGCTGCTGCTCGAGCAGGGCGAGGATCTCGCGGGCTTCCCACAGGGAGGCCGAGGAGTAGACGCGTTTCAACTGGTGCCTCCAGGACCCGTCCACTATCATGGGCCGACGACTATCATGCCACTGACCACGTCCCCGGGAGTTCCCATGCGGCTCATTGTCGCGATCACGGGCGCCAGCGGCGCCATCTACGGCATACGGCTGCTGGAGGCCCTCCGCGAGGTGCCCGATACCGAGATCCACCTCGTGATCAGCAATGGCGGGAAGCTGAACATCTCGCTGGAAACCGACTGGGCCCTCAAGGACGTCGAGGCGCTGGCCCACGAAGTGCACAGCGACCAGAACCTGGCCGCGACGATCGCCAGCGGCTCGTTCCGGACGGGCGGCATGATCGTGGCGCCCTGCTCGATGAAGACACTGTCGGGCATCGTGACGTCCTACGCGGACACGCTGATCGTGCGCGCCGCCGACGTCGTGCTGAAGGAACGGCGCAGGCTCGTGCTCATGCCCCGCGAGACGCCGCTGCACGCGGGCCATTGCCGCCTGCTCCTGCAGGCCGCGGAAATGGGCGCGATCATTGCCCCGCCGATGCCGGGTTTCTACAACGATCCGCAGACCATCGACGACCTCCTCAACCACAACGTGGGCCGCGTCCTCGACCTCTTCGACATCGAGAGCGGCCTGGTGAAGCGCTGGAAGGGCGGGCGCGAGGGCCAGCGGAGGGTCAGGACCACCGGGAAGTAGGGGGAACGGCCGTGGCCGAAATCCATCTGAAGCGGGTGCAGGAGCTGCTGGCGGGCCACAGCACGATCACGCTGGCGACCACCGCCGAGGGCCGCTCCTGGGCCGCCGCCGTGTTCTACGCCAGCGACGCGAGCCTGAACGTCTACTTCGTCTCCGATCTCAAGACCCGCCACGGCCGGGACCTGCACCGGGACGCCCACGTGACGGGCGCGATCAACCACGACGTGTCCACCTGGGGCGAGGTGATCGGCCTGCAGGTGGAGGGTCGCGCCGTCGTGCTCGAGGGCGAGGAGCGCCTGAAGGCACTGGACACCTACCTCGGGAAGTTTCCCGACGTGCAGCGGCTCTTCGACCGGCCGCGGGACGCCAACGAGAAGATCATTGCCGAGCGGCTCCAGCGCGCGCCGTTCTGGCGCCTGACGCCGTCCTGGATCCGGCTGATCGACAGCACGAAGGGCTTCGGCTGGAAGTGGGAGACCGCTCTCCCTCTTGTCCCGGCGCAGTAGGAGCGGCTTCAGCCGCGATCGTCATCCGGCGGTGACGACAGCCGCCGCCGCCAGGCCGCCGGCGGCACGCCGAACTCCCGCTTGAAGGCCCGGTTGAACGCGGCCTCCGATTCGTACCCCACCTGGTAGCCCGTCTGGGCGATCGACCCACTCCTTTCCAGCAGCCGGATGGCGGCGACCTGCAGGCGCCACTTCGTCAGGTAGGTGATGGGCGGCTGGCCGACGAGCCTCGTGAAGCGCTCCGTGAAGCTCGAGCGCGACAGGCCGACGGCGCGGGCCAGGTCTTCCGCGGTCCAGTCCCGCGCCGGCTCCGCGTGCAGCAGCGCGAGGCCCCGGCCCACGGCCGGATCCCGCAGTCCCGCCAGCCAGCCCGTCTGCCCGGGCGGCAGGTCGGCGATGTAGCTCCGCACGGCCTCGACGAGCAGCAGCTCAGACAGCCGTGATACGACCGAGCCCGCCCCGACGCGGGCGGCGCCGAGCTCCCGGGCCGCGAACCGGAAAGCCCCGTCCACCCAGTCGCCGGCAGTGCTGCCGCGCACGTCGAAGGTCAGGACCGGCGGCAGGATGGACAGCAGGGGATTCACCGGCGCCTCCGTGCCGAGGAAGCCGCAGATGATCGCCGTGCGCTCGCCGCCGCCGCCGTGCGCGATGCGGGCGAGGCCGCCCTGTTCGGGAATCTGGATCAGGCCGCCAGCATTGATCGGCGGCACCCGCGGCGAGCTGCCGAGCTGGTGCACGTCGTTGCCGGGAAGCAGGATGATCTCGCCCGCGCGCGCCGTCCGCGGCACGTCGCCAGCCCGCGTCAGCGTGAGCTCCCCGGCCAGCACGTAATGGAAGGCCATGACGTGGCTCGTGGGGGAGAGATAGGGCCTGCAATCGGCGGGCTCGACCTGGGACAGAACGGCCCAGGGTGCGGTGAACTCGGCCTCGAGAAACACGCCGCCGGACAGGCGGACCAGGCGCAGGACATCGGACAGAGCATCCATCTCGCTATCCTGCCACCGTCGTTCAGCGTCAATCCGGCGGATCGGGCAAGAGAACCGGCGTCCCGGGAATCCACCGCGCGCAAGTCTGAAATTACTGTAGCAGCCGTTACCCGGGGCCGCCACGGTTCCGACTGCCAGCGGCTCATGACGGAGGACACGGACATGGACTTTCGCGACGACTGGGGCCACTTGCTGACCGGCGCCAGCGCCGGCAGCCTCACGCACTACCGCACCGCCCTCGGGGAGCTGCGGTTCTATCGCGGTGATCCCGCAGGCAGCGTCGATCGTGCGCTGGCCCTGGATCCGGATTTCGTGATGGCCCACGCCCTGCGGGCGTGGCTGCACCTGCTGGGCACCGAGCCTGCCGGCCTGCCGGTGGCGCGGGAGGCGCTGGCCAGCGTGCAGTCCCTGCCGATGACGGAGCGGGAGCGCGGACATGTCACGTCGATCGGGCAGCTGCTGGCCGGCGAGTGGCACGCGGCCGCCCGCACCCTGGAGGACCTGTCGATCGCCTGGCCGCTCGACGCGCTCGCCCTCCAGGTGGGTCATCAGCTGGACTTCTTCCGGGGTGAGTCGCGCATGCTCCGTGACCGGATCGCCCGTGCCCTGCCGGCGTGGAACCCCGGGCTGCCTGGCTATTCGGCGCTGCTCGGGATGCACGCCTTCGGGCTCGAGGAGACCGGTGACTACGCCCGCGCCGAGCGGCTCGGCCGTCGCGCCGTGGAACTGGACCCGCGGGATGGCTGGGCCTGGCATGCCGTCGCCCACGTCATGGAGATGCAGGACCGGCAGCGCGAGGGCATTGCCTGGCTGGGCGATGGCACGGCGAGCTGGTCTGACGGCAGCTTCTTCGCCGTGCACAACTGGTGGCACCTGGCCCTGTTCCACCTGGAGGCCGGCGAGACCGGGCGCGTCCTCGAACTGTTCGACGGCCCGATCTACGGCGCCCGTTCCACGGTGGTGCTCGACATGCTGGATGCGTCGGCGCTGCTCTGGCGGCTGCAGCTCTGCGGCGTCGACGTGGGCGACCGCTGGGATGCCCTGGCGGACAACTGGCTGCCGCTGGCTGCCGCGGGCAACTATGCCTTCAACGATGCCCACGCCATGCTGGCCTTCGTGGGCGCGGGGCGCGGCCCGGCGGCGCTGGACCTGCTGAATGCCCAGGAGCAGGCGCTCCGCGGGGGCGACGACAACGCGCGGTTCCTGGCCGAGGTCGGCAGCCCCGTCACCCGCGCCATCCTGGCCTTTGGCCTCGGCGAGTACGCCGAGACGGTCGAACTGCTGCGCCCGGTGCGCAACAGGGCGCACCGCTTTGGCGGCAGCCACGCCCAGCGGGACCTCCTCGACCTGACGTTGATCGAGGCGGCGTCCCGCGCGGGCCAGTCCCGGCTTGCGTCGGCGCTGATTGCCGAGCGGGCGTGTGCCCGGTCCGGGAATCCGGGCGTGGCGCGGCTCGCGCTGCGCGTGCCGGCCGAACCCAGGGCGGCCGCTTGAGGTTCCGGCTCCTCTAGTAGGAGTCACCGCTGGAGTAGGGCGGCAGCGTGCCGATGTGAATGCCGCTGTCGACGATCAGCGTCTCGCCGGTGATCAGGTGGGCCGACTCCAGGAACCAGACCAGCACCGCGGCGATGTCCTCGGGCGTGGCCACCTTCTTGAGGGGCAGTTGCGCGCCGGTCGACTTGAGCATGGCCTCGTACTGTTCCTCGCCCATGCCGCCCTTGAGCCAGCGGGTCTGGATCATGCCGGGCACCACCGTGTTGATGTTGATCTCGGGCGCCAGCACGTGGGCCAGGGACTTGGTCATGAGGTTCAGTGCGGCCTTCGATGCTGCGTAGGGAATCGACGAGGCGATCCCGGTGACACCACCGATCGAGGAGTCATTGACGATCGAGCCATGGCCCTGCTTCTTCATGTATGGGGTGACTGCCCTGACCATCTGGTACGCGCCCACCACGTTGACGGCGTAGATGTCCAGGAAGTCCTGCTTCGAGACGCCATCCAGCCTGGGGTAGGGATTGAACTTGGTGCGCGCGGCGTTGTTGATCAGGTAATCGATGCGTCCCCACTTGTCGGCAGCGGCCTTCACCATGGCCTGGCACGCATCGTCGTCCGAGACGTCCGCCTGGAACACGATCGTCTCCGCGCCCTTCGCACGGCAGGCCGCCGCGGTTTCTTCCGCCTCTGCCTTGCTGCGGGTGTAGTTGACCACCACGTTGCAGCCGTGCTCGGCCAGGAGGATGGCGGCGGCGGCGCCGACCCCCGTCGCGGAACCGGTGACGATGGCAACTTTCTTGCTCGATGCGGGCATGGGGAGTTCCTGATCGCGATCCTGTGAGGGGCCGATAGCCTACTGCAAAGCGGTGTCCCGGAGGAGCGCCTTGAGGCGCGACCCCCTCCCGCCCTATCCTGGCGCTGGCTTTCCGGGGGGGTGGGGTCCGCGCCTCACGGCGCTCCTCCGGGACACCGCTTTGCAGTAGGCTATCGGCCCCTCACAGGATCGCGATCAGGAACTCCCC
>JAEUQA010000043.1 GCA_016789845.1 Chromatiales bacterium | reverse complement strand
CTCCCTGTCCCCCCCCGCCCCCCCCCCCAAACAACTAAGCAAAAATAACTAAGTGTCCGGTACCTTTTCTAAACGGCGGCGCGCAGGGTTTTTAGCGCGTTCTGTTCGATCTGCCGGATGCGCTCGGCGGACACGCCGTGGCGCCTGGCTAGTACCTGCAGCGTGGTCTTCTTGTCCGAGAGCCAGCGGGCCTCGAGGATTTCCCGGCTGCGGGGATCCAGCTCTTCGAGCGCGGCATGCAGGCGGTCGGCGCCCTGGTCGCGCCAGTCGTCGGCCTCGAAGGCGTCCGCAGGGTCGCTGCCTTCGGCCATCAGGTACATGGCCGGGGCGTAGGTGGTTTCATCGTCCGCGTCGGGCACGGGATCGAAGGTCACGTCCTGACCGGCCAGCCGCTCTTCCATCTCGCCTACTTCCCGGGCCGTGACGCCCAGGTCCTTCGCGATCACTTCCCGCTCGGCGCTGGACAGCCAGCCCAGGTGAGTCTTTGCCCGGCGCAGGTTGAAGAAGAGCTTGCGCTGGGCCTTGGTGGTGGCGATCTTCACCAGCCGCCAGTTGCGCAGCACGTATTCGTGGATCTCGGCGCGGATCCAGTGCACGGCAAAGGACACCAGGCGTACGCCCATGTCCGGGTCAAAGCGCTTGACGGCCTTCATGAGGCCAACGTTGCCTTCCTGGATCAGGTCGCCCAGCGGCAGCCCATAGCCCATGTAACCGCGGGCGATGTGCACCACGAAGCGGAGCTGGGAGAGCACCAGGTCCCGGGCGGCATTCAGGTCGGTGTCATCGCGGAGGCGGCGGGCGAGGGCAGCCTCTTCCGCCTGGCTCAGGACGGGTACCTGGCTGACCGCGGAGATATACGCGTCCAGGCTCCCGAGCGGTCCGGCCAGGGCCAGCTCGCGGGCATTGGACAAGGGCATCAAGGCTCCAGCAGCAGTCATCGATCTACCTCCCGTTGCAAATCCTAGCACTCGCCATCTTAGAGTGCTAACGGGGAGGTCAGTTCCGGGTCCGGCGACTAGTCCACCTTAGGCTGTATCGCAGCAAGGTGCCGGGAGACGGCCAGCCAGGCGCCGCCCCAGCCCGCCAGGACGCCTCCGGCCAGCACCGCCAGGACGCTGCCGCCGCTGGCTCCGCCAAGCTCAAAACTGCTCCCGTAGAGGCCCGCCAGCCGGGCGATGGGCCCGCCGAGGGACCACAGCCCGCCCAGCAGGACCAGCACGGCCACGATGCCACCCAGGACGCCGTACCAGAGGCCCAGGTACAGGAAGGGGCGCCGGACAAAGGCGTTCGTCGCCCCCAGCAGCTTCGCCACCTCGATCTCGGCCGACCGGTTCTGGATATCCAGCCGGATCGTGTTGCCCACCACGATGACGACCGCGGCAATCAGCAGGCCGCCAACCAGCACACCGAGCCGCCGCAGGAAATCCAGCACCGCATTCAGGCGCTCCACCCACTGCAGGTCGAGCTTCACCTGGTCCACGCCGGGCGCCTTCCGCACCTCCGCGCCCAGCTGATCGAGAGCCGCGTTGTCGATGGCCTCCGTTGGCCGCACCACCAGCGTGTGCGGCAGGGGGTTCGATTCCAGCGCGGCCATGGCGCCCGCGAAGCCGGGGTCCTTCCCCAGCTCTGCCGCCGCCGCCTCGGCCGGGATCAGCCGGACCGAGGCCACGTCCGGATTGGCCCGCAGCTCGCCAGCCAGCGCCTCGGCCCGGTCGAGTGCCACGCCGGGAGCCAGGTAAACCGAGAAATCCCGCACGTCCGCCCAGCCGCCGGCCAGCGAACGGCCTGACTGCACCAGCACGCCCAGGGCGGCCGGCAGCGCGAGCGCGATGCCGATCACCGTCACCGTCAGGGCCGTGGCCACCGGATTGCGCGACAACGTGCCAAGCGCACCGACGGCGCTCTGGGCGTGCCGTGTGAGCCAGCTGCCGACGTTCATGGGGCCTGTTCCCCCGCGCCGCCCTCGATTTGTCCGCCAGACAGGGCAATCCGCCGGCTGCCGAAGCGCTCGACCAGATGCAGATCGTGGGTTGCAATCAGCATGGTCGTGCCGACTTCGTTGAGCCGCTTGAACAGTCCCATGACCTCCAGCGCGAGATCGGGGTCCAGGTTGCCCGTGGGCTCGTCGGCGATCAGGACTTTGGGCCGGCTGACGATGGCCCGCGCGATGCCCAGCCGCTGCTGTTCCCCCGCCGACAGCGCCCGCGGCGGATAGCGCTCCCGGTCGAGCAGCCCGACCTGGTCCAGGGCGGCGCGAACCCGCCGGCCGATCTCGCGCTCCCCGGTGCCGGTGATGATGAGCGGCAGCGCCACGTTCTCGTAGGCGCTGCGATCACCGAGCAGCTTGTTGTCCTGGAACACCATGCCGATCTGCTGCCGGTGCGCGGGGATGTCCCGGTCCGGCAGCTTGCCCAGGTTGCGGCCATCCACGGTGACGGTGCCCCTGGTTGGATGCTCGATCAGCGCGATCAGCTTGAGTACCGTGCTCTTGCCCGCCCCCGAGCGCCCCGTGAGGAAGGCGAGCTCGCCGGGCGCCACCTGGAAGGACACGCCCTTCAGGGCCTCCCGGGCGCCGTCGTAGCGCTTGGTCACGTTGTCGAAGCGGATCATGGCCGGATTATGCCGCCGTAGTGGTCCCGCCCGGCGATGTGCCCGCCAGCGATGTACCGGTCAGCGCTGCCGCGAACTCGGCCGCGTCGAACACGTCCATGTCGGCCGCCTGCTCCCCGATGCCGATGAAGCGCACGGGTACCTTGAGCTCACCCGCCAGCGTCAGGAGCACGCCGCCCTTGCCGCCCGCGTCCAGCTTGGTCATGGTGATGCCGGTCAGGCCGATGGCCTCGTGGAACTGCTTGGCCTGGGCCACCGCGTTCTGGCCGAGGCTCGCGTCGAGGACGATCATGGTCTCGTGGGGCGCCGTCGGGTCCAGTCGCCGCATGACGCGCACCACTTTCTGCAGTTCCTGCATGAGGTGCGCCTTGTTCTGGAGCCGGCCGGCGGTGTCGGCCAGCAGCACGTCGATGCCCCGCGCCCGGGCGGCCTCGAAGGCGTCATAGATCACGGCCGCCGGATCCGCGCCCGCCTGCTGGGCCACCACCGGCACGTCGTTGCGTTCGCCCCAGACCTGCAGCTGCTCGATGGCCGCCGCGCGAAAGGTGTCGCCCGCGGCCAGCATCACCCTGAAACCGTCGTCCTTCAGCCGGCGCGCGAGCTTGCCGATGGTGGTGGTCTTGCCCGAGCCATTGACCCCCACCATCAGGATCACGAAGGGGCGCGGGGCGGCGGGAATCACCAGCGGCTTTGCCCGCGGCTCGAGGATCTCGACGAGGGCCTCCCGGAGCACCTGGCGCGCGTCGTCGATCGTGACCACGTTCCGCCCGCCGGCCTTCTTCCGCACGCGGCGGACGATGTCCGCAGCCGTCTCCAGGCTCACGTCGGCGGCGAGCAGGTGCATCTCGAGCTCTTCCGCCGTCTGCTCGTCGAACTTGCGGCCCGCGAGCCAGTCGAGGGCCGCGCCCAGCCTGAAACGTGACGGCTTCCTGGCCGATGGTGCTGGCACCACGGTCGCCGTGCCGGCGGCGACGACCGGGTCAGTGGCCGGTGACGCAGCCGGCTGGGCCGTCGTCCCGGCGTCGGTGTCGCCTTCCGGCCCCAGCAGGCGCTCCTTGAGGCGGGCGAAGAAGCCCGCCCGGGACCGGGTCCCGGAATTTGTGTCCGCTGGCATGCCGGCATGTTAGCTAAACTTTGCGGATGCCGCGCAGACAACAGACCCGTCCCCGGCGCGGCCCGCCGGGCAGCGTCCGCATCATCGGCGGCAGCTGGCGTGGCCGGCGCATCGAGGTGCTGGACGGCGCAGAGCTTCGGCCCACACCCGATCGCGTACGCGAAACCCTCTTCAACTGGCTGATGCCCGTGTTGCCGGGCGCCCGCTGCCTCGATCTCTACGCGGGCACCGGCGCCCTCGGCCTCGAGGCCCTGTCGCGTGGCGCCGACGAATGCTGGTTCGTCGAGCGGGATGCCCGGGTCGCCTCGGCCCTGGAGGCAACCCTGCTGCGGCTCATCGGCCAGGGCGCAACGGGGGCTGCTCCGGCCCGCGGACGCGTCCTGGCCACCGACGCGCCGCGCTGGCTCGACAGGCCACCCCTCAACACCTTTGCCGTGGTCTTCCTCGACCCGCCCTATGCGGCCAGCAACCTGGGCGACTTGTGTAAACTCGTCGCCCGCGGCTGGCTTGCGCCACTCGCGTGGGTCTACCTCGAAACGAGCCGCACCCGGGAGTTGCCGGTCCTGCCCGATGGCTGGCAACTGCACCGGGAGGCCCAGGCCGGGGACGTGCGTTACGCGCTGGCCACCGTCAGGAGTCCGAAACCATGAGCGTCGGCGCGATGTACCCGGGGACCTTCGACCCCGTCACCAACGGCCACGTGGACCTGGTGCGCCGCGCCGCCAAGCTGTTCGACCGCGTGGTCGTCGCGGTCGCCGCCAGCCCGAACAAGGCGCCGATGTTCACGCTGGAGGAGCGCATCGGCATGGCCCGCGCCGCGCTGGAGGGCGCCTCGAACGTCATCGTCGACGGCTACACCGGGCTCACCGTCGACTACGTCCGCCAGCACGGACTGAAGGTGATCATCCGGGGCCTCCGCGCCGTGTCCGACTTCGAGTACGAGTTCCAGCTCGCCACCATGAACCGGCACCTGCGGTCCGAGGTGGAGACGATCTTCCTCACCCCCGCGGAGGAATACACCTTCGTGTCCTCCACCTTCGTCCGCGAGATCGGCGTGCTTGGGGGCGACATCTCGCCCTTCGTGCCAGCCGGTGTCGCCGCGGCCCTGGCGCGCAAGCGCGCCGAACGCCGCGCGTGACGCCGCTGCCAGACCCGGCAACCAGGCACCTGCCCATGACACTCACCCGTCGCCTCTGCCTGATCATCGTCGCCCTTGCCTGGGCATTGCCCGCAGGGGCAAAGCCGTCCCGGCCCGTTGCCGAGGCGGGTATCGCCACGGCGCACCCGCTCGCGACGCAGGCAGGCGAGGAGATCATGGCGGCCGGCGGCAACGCCTTCGATGCCGCCGTGGCCATCAGTGCCGCGCTGGCGGTGGTCGAGCCCTTCGCGTCAGGACTGGGCGGCGGCGCCTTCTGGCTGCTGCACGAAGCGAAGGGCGGCAGGCAGACCTTCGTGGACGCGCGGGAGGTCGCGCCGGGCGCCGCCACCCGCGACATGTACCTGGACGAGCTGGGCAAGCCGCGCCCCGGCGCGACGCTGGACGGTGCCCTCGCTGCCGGCATTCCCGGCCAGCCCGCCGGCCTCGCGTACCTGGCGAAGCGCTACGGCCGCCTGCCGCTGAAGAAGTCGCTCGCGCCTGCCATCCGCTACGCCGAGGACGGCGTCGAGGTCACGCGGGGCATGGAGCTCGGCCTCCGGTTCCGCGCGGGCGCCGCGCGCAACTCGCCCGCGCTCGCGGCGCTGTACCTGCCGGGCGGCAAGGCCCTCGTGGCGGGCGACGTCGTCCGCTATCCGGACCTGGCCCGCACGTTGCGGCGGATCGCGGCTGACGGCCGGGACGGGTTCTACCGCGGTCCCGTGGCGGAGCAGCTGGTCGATGGAGTGCGCGCCGGCGGGGGCATCTGGACGCTGGACGACCTGGCCCGCTACGAAGTCATCGAACGCCAGCCGATCCGCGCGAGCTATCGGGGAATGACGATCGTTTCGGCGCCGCCGCCCTCGGCGGGCGGCATCGCGCTGGCCAACGTATTCCAGATCCTGAGCGGCTACGAGCTCGGCCGGCTGGCGCCGGCGGACCGGAAGCACCTGACCATCGAGGCGATGCGGCGCGCCTACCGGGACAGGGCCATCTATCTCGGCGATCCCGCGTTCGTCAGCATGCCCCTCGACCGCCTGCTCAGCCCCTACTACGCGGACGGGCAGCGCATTTCCATCCTCATGGACCGGGCCACGCCCAGCATCCAGCTGTCGGGCATCCTGCCCGAGCCCGTGGCCGGCACCAACACCACCCACTTCTCGGTGCTGGACCGCGCGGGGAACCGGGTTGCCGGCACGCTGAGCATCAACACCTGGTTCGGCTCCGCGTTCATGCCGCCGGGCACCGGCGTGATCCTGAACAACGAGATGGACGACTTCTCCATCAAGACCGGCGTGCCGAACGGCTTCGACCTGATTGGCACGGACGCCAACTCGATTGCGCCCGGCAAGCGGATGCTCTCCAGCATGTCGCCGACGTTCCTGGAGAGCGACCGGGGCGTCGCGATCCTCGGCACGCCCGGTGGCAGCCGCATCATCAGCATGGTGCTGCTGGCCGCCCTCGCGTGGTCCGACGGCGCGGATGCCGCGGCGATGGTCGCCCTGAAGCGCTACCACCACCAGTACTTCCCCGACGTGGTGGCCTATGAGGACGGCGCCTTTACCCCCGACGAGAAGGCTGCCCTGGAAGCCAAGGGTCACAAGCTGGAGCCGAGCGAACGGAGCTACGGCAACATGCAGGTGGTGACCTGGGACAGGGCCACCGGCCGCGTCGCCGCGGCGTCCGACCCCCGCGGCGGCGGCGACGTCACGATCTACTGAAGAAGCACCGGGTTTGGCATCTTGGCATTTGCGCCGCTTCGCGGC
>JAEUQA010000027.1 GCA_016789845.1 Chromatiales bacterium | reverse complement strand
TTTGCAGTGCGAGGCAGCAAGCGGCCATCCGGCCGCGGGCTGCCTCGCGAGGCAAATGACCAGATGTCAAACCCGGTGCCTCTTCTCCCTACGCCGGGAAGAAGTCGATGGGCTTCGTCGTCGTGACGGGCGGCACGTCCTTCGACAGGAAGGTGAACATGCGGATGCGCTGGACCAGCTTCTTCTCCAGCTCGTCGTCACCCAGCTCGCTGGAGACCACCTCCACCGCCGACACCTGCCCTGACGGCTCGATCGTGAGCTTCAGCACGAGCTTGCCCTGCAGCGACGGGTTGCTGCGCAGGGCGCGGTTGTAGAGCGCGTAGATCGCGCCCTTGTTCTGGTCGAAGACCATCTCGATCTCTTCGCGGCTGCGCGACGCGCGCTGGCCGCTGCCGTTGCCGTCTTCCGCGCCGCCACCGGCGCTGGCGCTGCCGCCGCCCAGCGCGGCGACCCCGCTGGCGACCTGGGTGGTGGACCGGCCGCCGAGGCCCGAGCCACCCGTGTTGCGGCTGAGCCCGGCCGTGTTGATGCCACCGCTACCGACGCCGGCCCTGGACGTGATCAGGGCCCGCTCGACCTGGGGCGAGTCCCCGACCGCACCCGTGTAGGAGGTGCCGCCGGAGGTGATGCTGGTGAGCGCCTGGTTGTCCCGCAGGTCGGCGAGCTGGTCGGCGAAGGGCAGCAGGCCGGCCTTGCCGGCACGCTCACGCACGGCAGCCCTGGGGTCAGGCGCCGGCTTCGTCTTGCTCTCAATGGGCTTCTCCGTGGGGGCCACCGGCTTCGTCTCGGCCACAGGCTCGGGCTTTTCCGGCTGGACCACGGGGGCCGGCGGCGGAACCGGCGCCGGCTTCTCCAGGACGAGGCGCGCGAGGCGCGGGGGCACGGCATGCGTCAGCGTGGGATCGCGCTCAGGCACGGGCAGCAGCGAGATCAGCAGGCAGGCCAGGAGCGCGCCGAGGCCGACGCGCTTCGCAATGGCACGAAAGCGCTCCTCCTCGTCCAGCGAGGCGTCCCAGGCCAGCTGGTAGCTGCGGTAGGCCGCCACCGGCATCGCGGGCTTCACCGGGATCGCGGCGATCACAGGGCTGCCACCTTTGGCGGCACGGAGGCGCCATCCCTCTGCACGACCGCCAGCGAGATCTGGCCGAACTCGGCGGCCGTGCAGCTCGCCATCACGCGCTTCAGCAGGTGATAGGGCAGCTCCCGGTCGCCCAGGATCGTGACTTCCCGGGCGGCGATGTCGGCCCTCGCCTGCTGGATCAGCACGCGGTCCGTCTGCTGGCGCAGCGCTTCCTGCAGCTCCGGGATGACGAGGTCCTTGCCCGCCATCACCGCGGCCACGCTGGCGACCGGCCGGCCCTGCACGAGGATCTGGTCGTCAGTGACCATGACCACCACCGACTCCCGGGCCTTCTGGATGGCCGCGGACTCCGGCAGCTGGATCTCCCTGGGATTCGGCAGCACCTCGGTCTCCGCGGAACTCACCAGGAGGAAGAACACGAGGATGGTGAAGATGTCCATCATGGACACCATGTTCAGGGCAGAGCCCCTCTTCATCCGCTTGTGGTGGCGCTCCATGCGGAGCGCCCGCTTCGACATCTGCACGGTTCAGCCTCCCTTGCGCGCGACAGCGCCGGCGAGCGGCGCATCCCCGATGGAGATGTCGGGGAACAGCTCGGCCTGGACCACCTGGCTGCCCTGCTTCGCCTCGAAGAAGCGGAGCGCGTCCATGACCTGCACCAGGGTGTCGTAGGGCACGTCGGGCTCGAGCAGCACCGTGGCGTTGGTCATGTCGGGGTAGCTCGCCTTGACCCGCTGCAGGTAGCTGGCCAGGCCCCTGAAGTCGTACTGGCCGTCCGTCCGGGGCAGCCGGGTGAGCAGGCCGTTGGTCCGCTCGCCCACCTCGAGGCCGTCGTCCCTGACCGTGACCTCCAGCTGGAAGACCGGCTCCTCCACCGCCGCGGACGACGCCGCGGGCAGGTTGAGCTCGATGATCGCCAGCCGCGAGAAGACCGCCGTGATCAGCAGGAACGGCACCAGCACCACCATCAGGTTCATGAAGGCGGTGATCTCGAGATCCGGGGTCTCGACCCGCCGTCGCTTCCGCCAGTTGCTACGCATCAGCCGCTCCTGCAGTGCCCGTCAGCCCGTGTCCGGTCGCCAGGTCCAGGACCTGGCTCAGGCCGGAGCCTGCTGGCGGCGGCGCTCGTCGACCGCGTTCAGGAACTTGACCGAGACCATCTCCAGGCTGTCGATGATCCGCGTGGTCTTGCTCTGCAGGACCGTGTGCACCAGGAGCAGCGGAATGGCCGCCATCAGCCCGAACGCCGTGGTGTTCATGGCCACGGAGATGCTGGCCGACAACAGGTCCGCCTTCTCGGCCGGGTTGGCCTCGGCCACCGCCGTGAAGGCCTGGATCAGGCCGATGATCGTGCCCAGCAGGCCGAGGAGCGTCGCGATGTTGGCGAAGGTCGCCAGGTAATGGGTGCGGCTCTCGAGCCGGGGCATCACTTCCATCAGGCTCTCTTCCATCGCCTTCTCGATGTCGTCCCGCCGGGTGGACGTCCTGGTCCGGTCCAGGCCGTAGGTCAGGATCGACCCGATGGCCGCGCCGGACTTCGACGTGACGCTCGCCGCCTCGGCGAACTTGCCGGACTGGATGAAGGGCGTGATCTTCTTCCAGAGCATCTGGTTGCTGACCGAGGTCTTCGAGAGGTACACGTACCGCTCGATCGCCACGGCCAGTCCCGCGGCGAGGACCAGGGCGATGGGATACATGAAGAATCCCCCGTCCTGGAAAAAGCCCACTATCGACGTATAGCTGTTCATGGTTCCAATGCCTCCTTGCCCAATCCCGTGGTCGCGTGGCGCGACCGGTTACTCCGCTGACCCCACCCCATACAATTGACCGAAATACCGCGTTTGTCGGCGAAACACTTCACGGTCTACGGGGGCCAGGACCTCCTCGACCAGGCTGTTGACGGGCCGGCCCGCCAGCTCGGCCATCGCCGGATCCTTCCAGGGCACGATGTAGAGCACCTTGGGCAGCTCCTGGTTGCCGCGGATCGCCGTGGCGTCCAGGTTGAGGGGGCCGGGCGGCGCACGGCGCGGGTCCACCGCCGTCACGGCGGCGCGTTTCTCCGCCGGCGGTTGTTCCGGGTTCACCGGCTCCTGCGCGCGAACGCCACAGGAAAGGGCGAGGCCGAGCAGGGCCAGACGGGCCCGTGCCAGCGCGGACGACTGGAGCACCCTGAAGCATGGCACCAGGGCCTGGGGGAGCAGCATCACGAGGTGCCCTCCGCCCGGGCCGCCTTCGCCGTGCCGCCGACGCGGCGGCGCAGGTCCGCGACCCACTTCTCCACGTCCGGGCTCACGCCTTCGGCGCCGCCCAGCTGCAGGTAGTGCTCGTAGTTCTGCAGCGCGAGCTCGGGCCGCGGAACGTAGAGCTCGTAGAGGACGGCCAGGTTGTAGTAGGCCGGCGCGTAGTCCGGCTGGAGATCGATGGCCCGCAGGTAAGCCTGCTCGGCCTCGGCGAAGCGGCCCTGGCGGCGGCCCAGCACGCCCAGCTCGTTCCAGGCCGGGCCGCAGCGGCTGCAGACCTGCGTGGCACGCTGGTAGTAGCGTTCCGCGGCCGGCTCATCCCCCGCCCTGGCCCGGGCCAGGCCCAGGGTCAGGAGCGGGCCGGCCAGCCCGGGATTGGCGGCGCTGAATTTCTCCAGGTCGGGAAGCGCGGTGGCGTCGCCGGACCCGAGGCGGGTGAGGAGCCTGTCGTAGGTGGCCTGGAGTTCGGGAGTTGGGGCGCCCGGAGTCGCGGCTGACGCCGCTCCCGCAGCGGGGGCATTGCCCACCGTTGCGCAGCCGGACAGCGCGCCCAGCGCGACCGCCAGCAGCACCACGCCACGTTTCATTTCAGTCCAGCCAGGCCGCAACATCCTCGCTCCTTTCGCTCCGGGCATAGCGCGCCGGCGTCATCACGCCGAGACGCGCGAAGCTGGCCCGCACCCACTCGTCATACACGCCATCGGCCACGCGCTCCGCGTTCACGCGGAACAGGTCGATCGCCTTCTCCTCGAACGGAAAGGCCTGCTCCTCGAGCAGCAGGCTGTACTCCTCCTGCTCGTCGGCTGTCAGGTCCGCCGGCCGCTCCGATGCCAGCAGGTCCCGGGAGAGCTGGTAGTAGAGCTCCGCGGTCTCGAAGGTGGCCGCCGTCGTCACCTGGGCGACGCCGTAGTCAGCCGCCGCGCCGTAGGCGCGCAGCGCCTCCTCCATGCGCGTCTTCTTGAGCCTGAGGCTCCTGTCCAGCGGCGCGGTGAGGACCGTGGCCATGAAGGCGTCGCGCTTCGGCCGGGCCAGCTCGATGGCCGCGCTGGCGGCGAGGAAGCGGCTGCGGTCGGTGCGCGCGGCGCCGGCGGCGGCATCGGCCGCGACGATGGCCTCGAGCCAGCGCCTGCGCGTGTTCCAGTCCGCGCCAGCGGCGGCCAGCGACGCCAGCCGGTAGCGGGCCTCCAGCGCCTCGGCGGGCGGGTTCGGGAAGCGCGCCACGATGGCTTCATAGAGCCGGGCCTCGTTGGCCGGCTGGCCGGCGGTCGCATAGAGCTCGGCGGCCTGCCAGAGGGCGGCCCGCTGGACGTCCGCCGTCCCGTCCGTGGCGGCGATGCGCTCATACTCGCCGGCGGCCTCGGCCGGCCGGCCGTCCTCCTTCAGCGCCACGGCGAGCTTCGTGGTGACGTCGGCATTGAACCGGTGCGCCGGGAACTCCCGGCGGAAACGCTGCAGGAGCTCCGCCGACTGCCCCCAGCGCTGGCTGGTCAGCAGCAGCGTGGCGGCGTCGAACAGCGCCGTCGGCCGGATGTCCGCGTCGGGCGTCGCGTCCGCGATGCGCAGGAAGTTGGCCACGGCGGCGTCGATGTCGCCGCTGGCCTGGGCCGACTCGGCCTGCCGGTAGATGGACGCGGCCACGCGCCCCTCCACGTCCTTCCGCTGCTCCGGCGGCAGGTTGTAGGCGCGCAGCCGCTGGTAGGAGCCCTCGGCGTCGGCGAAGCGGCCCAGGTCGAACTGGGAGTGGGCCAGCACGGTCCAGGCGACCCGCTCCAGGTCCGGCGTGGCCGGCGGCTGCAGCGTGACGACGAGCCCGGCCACCTGGATGGCACGCTCCAGCTGGCCGGCCGCGAACAGCTCTTCCGCCACGTTGGCCAGGACGGCGCCGGCCCGGGGGTGCGCCGGGTAGGTCGCCGCGAACTGCAGCGCGTACCCGATGTGCTGCTCGTGCCACGCGGCGAGCGCGTCCGCCGTCAGCTGCTTCTCGTGCTCGCGGGACGCGAGCAGCGCCGCGTAGCCCGCCTCGGCGGCGTGCTCGTGGTCGCCGTAGTCGTAGGCGGAGCGCACGTAGGCATCGCGGGCCTCGGCGAAGTTCCGCGACTCGAAGAGCAGTTCGCCCAGGAGGAAGCTGCGCTCCGCGGACTCCGGGTCGGCCGGGAAGTACGCGAGGAAGCGCCGGTACCAGCCCGCGGCCCGCTCGTAGTCGGCCGGCAGGCCGCTCTTCTGCGCCTCGGAGTGATCGAAGGCGGCCAGGTCGGTCAGGTGCGTCTTGAGGGACGCCACCACGTTCGCGTAGCCGGCCTGCTGGCGCGTGGCCCAGAACGGGGCGTCGAGCCCGTAGGTCTCCACGTACTCGCGCTTGGCCTCCAGGACCAGGCTGGGGAACTTGCCCTTCGTGTAGGCCTCGATGGCGGCCTGCTGCAGGCGGGGCGCCTCGTCATTCACCGGGTCGTGGGCGACGAAGGCCTGGTAGGTTTCGGCCGCGTCCCGGAACCGCTCCTTGTCCAGGTACAGGTCACCGAGGGCGGTGTAGAGCAGGTAGGTCCAGGCCGGCTCGGGCCGGCCCGCCAGCGACACGGGAATCGACGCGGCGCCGTCCAGGTAGGAGTAGGTGATGCTCGTGACCCGCAGCGTGTCGTCGAGCAGCTCCCGTTCCGGACGGCTCATGCCGTCGACGAGGACAGCGGGCCGCGCGCCGCCGGGACCGAGCTTCCGGTCCAGGAGCTGGAGGAAGGAGCGCAGCCCCTCCTCGTTCCGGCCCTGCTTGAACAGCGCCCAGCCGTGCTTGTAGAGGGACTGCTCGTAGAAGGGCGAGCTGTCACCGCCGGCCAGCACGGCGGCGTAGGCCTGCTCCGCCGCCGGATAGTTCTGCCGGACGAAATAGGTTTCGCCCCGGCGGAACTCGGCTTCATCCTGGTGTTTCGCGGCCGGGTGGTTCGCGACCAGCGTGTCGAGCGTTTTCAGCGCGTCGTCGCCCCTGCCCGCGCCCTCCAGCGCCCGGGACAGCTGGTAGAGCACCTCGGCGTCGTCGCCGGCGCTGCTGGCGCCGCTCGCGCGGCGCAGCTCGAGGAGCTCGGTGTACAGCGTGATGGCCTCGGCGAAATACGCGGCACCCGCGCCGGCCGCCTCGCCCTCGCTCTCCGCGTTCACGCCGGCGTCCAGGTTCAGGTCGGCGAGCCGGCGCAGCGCCTCGGCGCGCATGTCCGTGGGCCCGGTCTGCAACGCCAGGAACCGGCGGTACTGGTCCATGGCCTGGGCCGCGCTGTCCACCGCCGGCGGCTCCGCCTTCACCTGCAGGTCCCGGGACTTGAGGCTGCGGATGGTGTCCCGGGACGCGGCCCGCTCCCTGGCGGCCCCGTCGCCGCCGCCGGGCGGCCACAGGCCGCCCGCGAGCGCGATGCCGACCACCAGCGCGGCGGCGGGCATCATTCGCCGGCTCCCTCGGGCTGCTTCCGCCCGGGCGCGACCCGGGCGGCCGTCGCGGCCCGGTCGTAGATGGTGGCCAGGGCGAACTGGGCCTGGACCCGGTAGGCGGCGAGGCGTTCCCGCTGGTCCTTCAGGGTGTCGATCGCCAGGGCCTGCAGGCGCTGCTCCTGCTGGCCGCGGGCCTGGGCAATGAGGTTCTGCATGCGCTCAATGCGCGGCGCGACGGCGGCGATGCGGCTGGCGAAGGCGTCGAGCCCGGCGGGCGTGTCGCTGCGGGCCAGGCTGGCGCCGTCCTGGCCCCGCGTCGCACGCGCCAGCAGTTCGTCCAGTTCCCGGAGGTTGCGGCGCTGCTGCCAGAGCCGGTACTTGTAGGCCCGGTCCAGGTCCCAGGCCATGACCCCCGTGAGCAGGCGGTGCCGGTCGCGCAGCGCGTCGGCATCGGCGGCCGCGAGGGCCGGATCGGCGCCGAGCGCGGCGAGGCGCTGCCACCGGTCCCGCTCCTCGTCCGTGGCCAGGCCGGCCACGTCACGGTTCGCCTCGATGGCCGTGAGGCGCGCGGCGACCGCATCCCGCCGGGCCTGGAGCGCGGGCAGGTCCACCCGGTCGAGTCCGTCACGGAGACGCGGCTCGCGCTGGGCAAAGGCCTGCCGCCGGGTGTCCACCATGTCCTCGAAGGCCGTGAGCTTGTCCCGCCACTCCTCCAGGTGCGTCGAGAGCGCGGCCAGGTCGCGCACGTTGCGCAGTCCCTCCTGGAAGCGGTGGTCGGCGATCAGGTGATAGAGGTAGCGGCCCTCGTTGGAATCCGGCAGCTCGTTGAGCTCCCAGTACCAGCGGCCCACGCCGGGATCGTCCGACGCCAGCAGCGCATTGATGAGGCTCCCGTCCGGGCTCTCCGCCCGGCTGATGGCCCCGTCCAGGTTCGCGATCTCGGCATCGAAGGACACCAGCGCGGACTGGTAGCCCTCGGCCGCCGAACCGTGGGCGTCCAGCGCCGCGTAGGCATAGGGAATGGCGAGCAGTGATTCCTGCACGGCGCTGTCGAGGAGGTCCCGGTCCCTGAGCTCGAGCCAGGGCGTGAGGGCGCCCCGGAAGTTGTTCGTGGCGGCGTCGGCCCAGCCCACGCCGAGCAGCGCCTTGTTCGCGAAGGGACCCTGCAGGCGGACGCGCTCGAGCACGGGCCGCGCCTGGCCATCCAGGGACTGCTGCAGGTAGGCGTAGCCCAGCGCCAGGTTGGCCTTGTCGCGGAGGTCCCTGAGTTCCGCCGAGGACGGCGAGCTCCGGCCCACCCGGTCCAGCTGGCGCGCGCCGTCGGCGAGCCGGTTCAGGCGGACGAAGGCCACGCCCAGGTTGTAGCGGGCATAGGGCGCCCAGGCGTCCGGGCCCTGCCATTGATCCAGCAGTTCTGCTGCTGAATCAAAGCGTTCCAGCGCCATCAGCGACTGGGCCTGAAGCATGGGGAGCTCCGCCGCCAGGCTGTCGGGAAGTGCCCCGGAGATGCGGGCGAAGGCCGCCAGGGCGTCCTCGTGCAGGCCGCGCTGGTAGCGGACCTTGCCCAGGTAGAACCAGGCCCGGTCCCGCACGGACGGGGTCACATCCCGCGTCAGCAGCCGGTTGAAGATCTCCTCGGCGCGCACGTGCTGGCCGTAGTGCAGGTAGAGGCCCCCCAGGAGCAGCTCGGATTCGGCCTCGTGGTTGCTGACGCGGCCGGCGGCCCGGGCCGCCAGCAGGTGCGTGAGCGCGTCGAAGTGCTCGTCCTGGTAGAACTGGAACAGGGTCTCGCCGTAGTAGAGGTCCCGGATTGCCGTCGGCGCCGCGAGGTCGGCAGCGCGGACAGGCAGCGGCGCGCCCGCCACGAGCATGGCGGCCAGCCCCGCGGCCAGTGGAACCCGGCCGGCGCGCAGGGAACGGCCCTGGCTAGCGGGCGCTGGCGCCACGGATCACTCCCACTCCTTCACCAGGAACTCGGGCTGCTGCTTGCTCTCCCGGTCGGAGATGCGCAGCTCGACGAACTTGGCGCCGATGCCCTTCTCCACCTTCAGCGTGGCGCCCCGCCGGTAGTCGCGGGCGTGGGGGCCCTGGCCGGTGAACACGGCCGTCAGCTCGTGCTCGCCGGTCTTCAGGTTGCCCAGGTAGATCCGGTGCACGCCGCCGCGGAGGAGCGCCGCGACCTCCCGTTCCGTGTAGAGGTAGTTGCTGACCGGCTTGTCGTCGATCCGCAGCTGGACGGAGTCCAGGTCGAAGAAGTCGCCCACGTCCATGGAGACGAAGACCGCCACCTGGGTGTTGGCCGGGAAGAGCAGCTCCTCCTCCAGCAGGAACAGTTCCCGGTTCAGGTCCAGGACCTCGTCCTTGAGGACCTGGACTTCGCTGTCCACGCTGTCCGCGTGGACGGGCTGGAGGCCGAGAACGGCGCCGAGCAGCAGGGCGCCGGACATGAGGTGCAGCTTGAAGAGGTTCGGTGTCATGGGTCGGTCCTTCATTCCTGGAGAAGAGCGGCGAGCTCCTCGTCGTACAGGGCGGCATCGCCGCCCCGGTATTTCTCATGCACGTGCCGCACGGTGCCGTGGGCATCCACGAGCACGGTCAGCGGCAGGCTGGAAAGCTGGTACTGGCGGGCGACCGACTGGTCGCTGTCGTGCAGGACGAGCACCCGGGAGCGGGCCGCGGCCTCGCGGGCCGCGTGGCCGTCCCGGTCGATGTTCACCGCGACGACGCGGACCCCGCGCTCACCGTAGTGCTCCTGGAGCCTGGCAAGCTCCTGCAGCTGGTCGCTGCAGCGGCCGCACCAGTCCGCCCAGAAGGTGAGCACCACCACGTCGCCCTGCCACTCGGACAGGCGCTGGTTCTTGCCGGCCACGCTCTTCAGGGCAAAGTCGGGGGCCGGCTGGCCCGGCACGAGGTTGCCCGAGGCGCCGGCCAGCGCCGGCACCAGGCCCGCCGTGAGGGCGGCCGTGAGGAGCATGGCCAGAAGCTGCGTGCGCATCCCGATTCTTCCCGTGTTCCGCGTCCAGGCGGACAGGGGCAACGCACGGGTACGGGGACGCGCGAACGCGCGGTCGGAAGACCGCGCTTCACTCCGGCAGCCCCGCTGTCATTGGCGGACTTGCGTCCGCCGGCAGACCGGTGGCTTTGCGTCCCCGCCTTTCAGCGGGTTTGCCCTTGTCGGCACGGGAATGTTGACAATTTCCGGCCGCGAATCCTGCGACCTCGCTCACGTCCTCCGGCCCGTGAGCAAAATTGCCCGGCGCTTATGTCAAACCTTCAGAGGCACCGGGTTTGGCATCTGGGCATTTCTGCTGCCCTGCGTCCGGCGCCTTCGGGTCGCAGCCCGGGCTATCGAAGACAGATCTCGATTGAAGCGGCGGGCGACGTCGGTGAGCGAGGCCACCCCCTCATCGGTAGCCAGGATGGCAATCTCGGTACGCAACGCCGAGAGCATGTGACTCTTGCCCGGAGCCGCCAGATGTTGCTCGGCAACGCCAGCGCGGCAGCACACGGCGACGATGATCTCATCCAGGCTCCGGCCAGATCGCAGCGGCCGCTCGGCCACCTGCGAGTCACGGACCGGGGGTGCGGACAGGAGGTTGCGGGCGGTGGCCATGCAATTCGGGTCCGACAGCGCTTCACCGCAGAACCTGGCGAACGCATGGCGTGCTTCAGGCCATGCCGGTGCCAAAGCTCGGAGAACGGTCGCCGGGTATACCCATGGCAACTCGGTCTGACCCAGATAGCAGCGATGACTGGACCAGAGATAATCACCGGGCGTGACTACAAGTCCCGCGCGAACCGGATTGAGGTGGACATACCGCACCACGTGGAGCAGGTGGTCCTGCCGGGTAACGGTTACAGCGTGGTAGCGTCGCTCGAACAGATGACCCGTGGTCCCGCCGCGGCGCTGCAGGTAGCGGGCGTACCTCGAGCCGATGATCTGCATGAGATCGCCCAGGGGCTGCCTGTCCACCTGGGCGACCAGGTGGATATGGTTGGTCATCCAGCAGTAGGCAAGTACCTGAACCCCGGTGCGCTCGCAGGCGCCCCGGACGATGGCGTCCAGCACGGACCGGTCAGCAGGATCGTGAAAGATCGCCTGCCGGTGATTCCCCCGCAGCGTAACGTGGTGATGCCCGCCCGGGATGTGCACGCGCCGACGCCGCGACATCGCCAGTCCCTCGTCCTGGCAGGATTGTGCTGGGACTCCCGTCGACATTGCCCGGGCCAAAACCGGCGATTTCGACGAGATTTGCTGCACTGGCGCGGAAATGTCCAGATGCCAAACCCGGTGCCTCTGAGGCTAGCGGGACCGCAGGGCTTTGGAGAAGCGGACCTGGTGTTCCGCATCGATGATGACCGCGGCGTAGCCCGGCGTCGTCTCGATGAGGGCCAGCCCGCGCTCGGGGCCCAGGACGAAGACGCTGGTGGAAAGGCCATCCGTCATGGTCGCGTCGGGACCGATGACCGTGACGCTG
Source organism: Chromatiales bacterium (assembly GCA_016789845.1). Classification (GTDB taxonomy): domain Bacteria; phylum Pseudomonadota; class Gammaproteobacteria; order Steroidobacterales; genus SHZI01. The sequence continues at coordinate 2,017 of JAEUQA010000027.1, read as the reverse complement.
CGCAGGCCGCTGGCCGACTTGCCGCTCTTCGGGTCCAGGATGTGGTGGTACCGCACGCCGTCCTCATCGAAGTAGCGCTCGTAGTCCCCTGACGTCGAGATGGCTTCGTCTTCCAGGGCAAGCCGGGTCACCCAGTGCTGGCCGTCGTCCGGGTCCCGGATGCCGACTACCCAGGGCTTGCCGCGGCGATCGCCGAGCAGGCGCGTGTCGCCGCCGGCATTGACCAGCGCATTGGTCACGCCGGCCTTGCGCAGGAGTTCGATCACGCGCTCGCAGGAGTAGCCCTTGCCGATGCCGCCAAGGTTGATTCGCGTGCCTTCCTTCGTGAAGCGGATGGTCAGGGCGGCGGGATCTAGCAGCACGTGGCGGTAATTGATGTCGGGAAGCCGCTGCTGGATCGCATCGGCGTCGGGACGGACGCCCGAGCGGAAGTCATAAAGCTTCCCCACGCTGTCGAAGGTGATGTCGAAGGCGCCGTCCGACAGCGCTGACAGTTCCAGGGACTTCGCGACAACGCCAAACAGCTCGGCGGAGGCCTTCACCGGCTCCCGCGCGGCAAGGCGGTTGACCCGGGAGATCTCCGAGTCTTCCCGGTAGGTGCTCATCCAGGACTCGATGCGGTCGAACTCCGCCATGCCCGCGGCGAGCAGCGGCCGGGCGGCCGCCTCGCTGCCGGCCCACAGCTGGATCTCCACCTTCGTGCCCATCTTCTCCCGGGCTTCGCTGTACCACTCCGCCCGGGCGGGGGCGGTGACCAGGACCAGCAGGAAGACGCAGAGCGGAATGCAGCGCATGGCTAGCCGTGAGGAATAGGTTGCGGCGGATGGTACCGCCGGCCGCCGCGTCAGAACCAGAGGGAGAAGAAGAACTGGAGCACGTTGGCGTCGTAGTCGTAGAGCGGCTCCGTGCCGGGGTCGACGTCGGTACGCAGGTCGCGGAAATCGTCGTAGCTGTAGAAGTAGTGATCCAGGAAGACGTTCACCGTGCTCTTCAGCGGCCGGTCGCCCTGGCGGTCCAGGAAGGTGTAGGTCACGCCCACGTGGGGGCCGTGGCTCTGGAAGGTGCTGAGCTCCTTGTCCCGTGCCAGGAAGTTCTGGGCGTCGGCGTAGGGAAAGAGGTCGCTGTAGAAGTCCGCGGCGGACTGCGTATAAAAGCGGTACTTCAGGTCGACGAGCCACTTGGACCGGAACGGCTGCACGTAGCCGAGCTCCACCGTGTGCGCGTCGATGCCCCAGTCGTCGGTGAAGAAGCGGTACTCGCCCGACACGGCCGCCCGGTACGGCAGGTGGTACTTGCCCCGGATCGCCACCGCGTTGCTCGCGCGGGTTTGCGGATAGACCTCGGGCTGGGTCAGCCAGTTCGTGGGATCGCCCGGATCCACGTAGCGCACCGAGCGGTACGGGTTGTTCAGGTAGCCCTCGTCGGCCACGACCTCGTAGGACAAGCCCAGGATCAGGTTGCGGGTGATGACCTGGGTGACACCGAGGCGGTAGGCGTGGCGGTCGATGTCCTCGGAGAACTCCGGCGCGCCGATCTTCCCGACCTGGTCCGACCCGCTGCCATAGCCCAGCGAGATGGTGGTCAGGCCGCCGAACACATCCTGGCTGATGCCGAAGTTCAGCGTCTCGGCCTGGTAGTCGTTCTCGTCGCTGGTGCTGTACCCGAGGCTCAGCGTGGTGTCACCCCGGAGGTAGTCCACCCCGAAGCCGTACTGGGTGCGCTCCTCGCTGTAGCCATTCGGGCTCGCGCCCGTCGTGACGACGTCGATGGAGGCGCTGCTGATCGTGTCCACGTAGTAGCTGCCCGAGACCGAAACCTTCTCGCCCACGGACTTCCGCACGAGGACCGACGGGCCGTCGATCTGCACGCCGCCGCCGTCGTAGTAGTGGTACAGCGTGTCGACGCGCTCCTCGGGCAGCACGCCGGAATGGGCACTGGCCGAGAACAGGAGCAGTAGGAGCGCCGACCGGTGCGGCCCCGGTTTCCGCTCGAGACTCGCGGACTCGATTCTCGCGGA